>CALXOE010000049.1 GCA_944389935.1 uncultured Victivallis sp. | reverse complement strand
AACAAAAAATATATTTATTCCGAATTTTAATATATTGACTTTTCAATTCGTCTCAGGTATAATTAAAAGCAGAGAGACGCGAAAACATTCACCGCAGGAGGGATGAAATGAAACGGAAATGGTTTACTTTGATAGAGTTGCTCGTTGTGATCGCGATCATCGCGATACTTGCGTCGATGTTGCTGCCGGCGCTGAATCAGGCGCGGCAGCGGGCACGGGGCAGCGCCTGCCTCAACAATCTCAAGCAGATGATGACCTACACGCAGATGTATCTGGATTCCTATGACGGAGTCATCGTCTGTGAGGGGGGATTCGAGACTTGGTCAGGATGTTTGAGACGGGGAGGCTTTGTTCAGCTTTCCGACTGGAAAGCGTTCAACTGTCCGGATGCACCGATTCCCAAGGGCAACATCAGCGATGACATCAAAGTCAGCACTTATGCCTATCCTGCCAATTACCTCGGGCTATGCGTAATCGGCGACACTTATTACAATGGCTATCCGAGCCCGTACAAAGCCGACACGCCGGGACTTTCGGGCGGAAGCATGTTGAATTTCAAATTGCTGAAACAGCCGTCGAGTTTTCTGTTTCTTGCCGACGGCAGAAATGCCGACGGATATTCGGTTTCAAAATTCTATCCGATCGGCGATTTCGGCACATGGGCTTGCGGACCGTGGCGCGGGCACAACCGTTCGCAGTTCTCCGTGAACTGGGCGGATGGACACGCATCCTTTATCGGGGAAGCGGAATTGCGGGCTACCACGATCGGCAACACCACCACAGTTCAATGGGCTGCGGAATAACAAGATTCGGAACGGTCCATGAAACAACTTCTTTTTTTGTTCATTGTGGTTGCGGCGTTGCTGCTTCCTGCCGCGAATCTGATTGTCGACCCCGGGACGGGAAAGCTCCGGGGCGGAAAAGCGCCCGCGGGGATCACAGCTGAACTCCGTGACGGGAGAGGGTTCATCACGATCGAGGGTGCAAATCGCCAGCTGAGCATGGTTCTTCCCCTGAAAGCCGGAGAGCGGTTCGTGCGGGTGCGGATGCGCATGCGGGTCACGGGAGTCGTTCCCGCCGCCGAATCCTGGCAGGACGCCCGGCTGGCGATGCGTTTTTACGACCGGAACGGGAAAGGCGTCGGCGAATGGCCGCAGGTTTTCAGCGCACGCGGTACGGGGGATTGGATCGATTGCGACCGGCTCTATCCGGTTCCGGAAGGTGCGGTCTCGCTGACCCTCGGCCCGGCGAACTTCGGAACAGCCGGAAAAGTGGAATTCGCCGATCTGCTGGTCGAGGCCGTGAACGAACGTCCCTCCCCGGTTGCGAATCTGATTATCGACCCCGGGACGGGGAAGCTCCGGGGCGGGAAAGCTCCCGCGGGGATCACAGCTGAACTCCGTGACGGGAGAGGGTTCATCACGATCGAGGGTGAAAATCGCCAGCTGAACATGGTTCTTCCCCTGAAAGCCGGAGAGCGGTTCGTGCGGGTGCGGATGCGCATGCGGGTCACGGGGGTCGTTCCCGCCGCCGAATCCTGGCAGGACGCCCGGCTGGCGATGCGTTTTTACGACCGGAACGGGAAAGGCGTCGGCGAATGGCCGCAGGTTTTCAGCGCACGCGGTACGGGGGATTGGATCGATTGCGACCGGCTCTATCCGGTTCCGGAAGGTGCGGTCTCGCTGACCCTCGGCCCGGCGAACTTCGGAACAGCCGGAAAAGTGGAATTCGCCGATCTGCTGGTCGAGGCCGTGAACGATCCCGCCGCAATGAATCGTGATGTCCCGCCGCCCGGCGGGCTGACCGTGGAGGAGCTTTTCTCGCTCGCCGATGCGGAACATGTCACCACTCCGAGCCGGGAACGGATCTGCCTCAATGGACTCTGGCAGTTCCGGCCCGTTCTGCAGAAAGAGGAGATTGCGGCCCTCCCTCCGGAGGGATCGGGTTGGGGATACTTCAAAATTCCGGGGGCGTGGCCGGTCGCAGCCAACGGCATGAGTTTTTATCTCTCTCCGCTCCTCATGGCCGAGATTGATCCGGGGAAGCTCAACAGTGCCTGGTATCGCCGGGAGATCGAGGTTCCTGCAGAGTGGAGCGGACGGGAAATCATACTTTCCGCCGACTTGATCCAGAGTTGCGCGAAGATTTTCGTGGACGGTATCGAAGCGGGGGAGTTCTACTATCCCGGCGGCGAGGCGGATCTGACCGGAAAACTGATCCCCGGGAAGAAGCAGACACTTGCACTTCTGGTCAGCGCGAACCCTGAGGAGAGCGCGACTTTCATGGCGGCCGACCGCCTCATCAAAAACAAGAGCGCGCTGCAGAACCGCGGCATCACCGGAAATCTCTTCCTGGAATCGCGTCCGGTCGGTGCGGCGATTTCCGACGTCCACGTCATCACTTTGGTACAGAATGCCGCGATCACTTTTGACACCGGTTTTGTCGCGCTGCCGGTGGGACGCTACCGCCTGGAGGCGGAACTGTTCGACGCAGACGGCAGGGCGGTGAAGCGGTTTCTCTCCACACCGTTCCGTTCCACGGGGAAACCCGGATTCCGCCACTCGTTCGGCGGTGCCTGGCAAAATCCGAAGCTCTGGGACATCGACACCCCGGGAAATCTCTACACGGCGAAAGTTCGGCTGCTCGACGACAAGGGCGGTCTGCTCGACGAATTTCTTCCGCAGGAGTTCGGATTCCGCGAATTCTGCATCGATGGCCGCGACTTTTACCTGAACGGCCGGAAGATTCATTTGCGCGCGCTGGTCACCAAGACCCCGCAGGAGGCCGATTTCGGTTCGGAACTCTGGATCGAACACCTGGTTCAGGCCGCGCGCGGTTTCGGCGCAAATTTTCTTATCGGCTGGAATTACAGTTTTTCTCCTGGCGTATTCTGTTATCTCGACGGGTTTCACCGGGGGACTTCCCGGCGAGGTATGCTGACCTCGCTAACTCTGCCGCATTTCAAAGATTTCAACTCGAATCTCAAAGATCCGGAACAGGCCGCAGCCTACCGGAGACAGGCGGAACACCTGATCCGCCGTTTTCAGAATGTTCCAGGCGTCGTTATGCTGGTCATGAATCACAACGCGACCGGTTACTCCGGCGATCAGAATCCGATGCGGATCGGCACCGCCTACAAACCCGAAGAGGCTCTGCCGGATGGAGCACTTGCGAACCGCGCCCAGGCCGTGCTCGCGGAAAACATCGCCCGGAAACTCGATCCGAGCCGCCCGATCTATCACCATGAGGGAGGCAACATCGGCGACGTCTATACCCTGAACTGCTATTTGAACTGGGCGCCGCGGCAGGAGCGGGCCGACTGGCTCGAAAACTGGGAGAAAAACGGCACGATGCCGCTCGTCTTCGTTGAATGGGGGCTGCCGCACGTTGCAAGCTGGTCGAGTTACCGCGGTCCCGCTTTCATCTGGTCGACCAAAGGGCTGCAGTGCCTGTGGACCAATGAGTTCAATGCCGCAATCCTCGGTGAAGATGCCTACCGTGATGAACCCGCCAAACAGAAACTTTACGATCTTCAGGAAAAGCTGATTAAAGGCAACCGGGAAACCTATTTCAACTCTTTAGGTGGAAATGGTCTCATGAATCAGGTCGAGGATGTGAACCGTGTCCGGGCCTATTATGCGCAGAGAGTATTCCGCTCGTTACGCGCCAGGGGGATCTCCGGCATCCTGCCGTGGGATCAGTTCCTCTGCTGGAAATGGGTGGCGAACGGTCCGGGCGTACGGCAGAATCCCGATCGCTTCCGGAATCTGAAACAGCCCGGACTCGTTCCGGATCTGCTGATTCCGCGCGGCGAGTATATCAACAATCCTTTTGCCAGGTACGAACTCAATACGACCGGCGAGGCGGTGCACGCGGGATTCACCGAATTTCTCGGCTGGATCGGCGGCAAAGCCGGTGATATCACCGAAGAGGGACACAATTTCCGCCCCGGCGAAACCGTGCGGAAAACCCTCGTGGTTTTGAACGACAGCCGTCGGGAAGCGAAAGTTGAATGGCGCTGGAGAGTTCCGGCCCTCGGAATCGAAAAAAGCGGCAGCACAGTCGTCGCTCCCGCGGGCCGCTGCGATCTGCCGGTGGAATTCACCATCCCGACCGCCGGAGCACCGGAGAAGTTCGCGCTCGAGGCGGAGTTCGATTTCCCGGGACAGGGGAGAAGCTGTGATCGTTTCATGGTCGATCTTGTCGCGCCGGCTGCGGTGAAACTCGCTTCGAGAGTCGGTCTCTACGATCCGGAGGGGAAAGCCTCACTGCTTTTGAACCGGCTCGGGATTCCGTTCCGTCCGGTCCATTCCGACCGCGATCTGAACGGGATTGAGATTCTGATCCTCGGGCGCAATGCGCTGCACGGATTTCCGCTGCATTTGTCGCAGCGACTGGAAAACGGGCTGAAACTCCTTGTGCTCGAACAGCCGGCGCAGGAGCTGAACCGGCTCGGACTGCGCACGACGGAACAGGGATTCCGTGAAGTGTTTTCCGTGTCGGATTTCAGCGGAGATTTGCGGGACTGGCGCGGCCGTGCGACTCAGCTGCCGGGAACCTTTCCGCTTGTGCCCTATGAGGCGACCTCGCCGCAGTGGGACTGGAACGGTTTCAGCAACACCCGGGTCTGGCGGGCCGGCAACCGCGGCAGCCTCACGGAAGTGCTGTTTGAAAAGCCGCAGGTCGGAAACTGGAATCCGCTGCTGCAGTGCGGTTTCGATCTGCAGTATGTGCCGCTGGTCGAGTTTGTCGAGGGAAAAGGCCGGATCATGTTCTGCCAGCTTGCAGTCACAGGCCGTACGGAAATTGAGCCGCAGGCCGATGATCTGCTTGGCCGGGCATTGGAGCGACTCGATTCCGCCCGCGGTTCCGCCCTCCGGAATGTGCGATATCTGGGCGGTTCGGAGGGGGCCGCTTTGCTCGACGCGCTGCGCATTCCCCGCTCTGCCGACTCCGGTTCGACTCCCGCGGAAACGCTGCTGGTGCTCGGCCCGGGCGCAGAGCCGGGTGATCTGACTGACGCGGTGGCTGCCGGGCTGAATGTACTCGCTCTCGGATTCGGACAGGCAGAGCTCGAATCCATGCTGCCCGGAAAATTCCATCTCCAGTCCGGCGGATATTATTCCGATCAAGTGGAGAATCTGCGCGAGACGCCGGAGTTCACCGGAATCGGCAACGCGGAACTGCACTGGCGCGGGAAAATGCAGTTTGACGCCTTTGCGCCGGATTCCGCGGGCGGACGTTCTCTCGGAATTGTCCGGCACGGGAAAGGTGTTTTCGTAAGTTGCCAGCTTCCGCCGTGGAAATTCGACGAGGAAGAGTTTTACTACCGGACGACCCGGCGGCGGTCGACTTTCCTCGTCTCCCGTCTGGCCGCGAATCTCGGAGCACGTTTTGAAAGCGGACTCTTCGCTCTGTTCGACGGCGTGAAAGGCAATCTCAAATTCGAGTTGCCGAACGATCGTTGGACCGGCATCGCCGATCCCGAGGGAGAGGGGCGCGACCGGGGATGGATGAACCCGGATTTCCGCCCGAATTCCAGATGGCGTCCGGTTCGGGTGCCGGGAAATTTCGACGTGCAGTTCAAAGAGCTGGCGAAATACGATGGGCTCTTCTGGTATCGTCTGGAATTTGAACTGCCCGGAGAGTTTGCTTCTTCCGGCGATGTTGAGCTGTTCCTCGGTGCGATCGATGACGAGTCCTGGACCTGGCTGAACGGGCACTTCCTAGGAGAGGTCACCAAACAGACCCATCCGGATAACTACTGGGAAGCGGCCCGCATCCATCATGTGGATTCCGATTGGCTTCGCCCCGGAAAAAATGTGCTGGTTGTGCTCTGCAACGACACCTACCGGTACGGTGGAATCCTCGGAATTCCCAAGTTCAAGATTCCCCGGAGATTCGATTTCTACACGGATCGGCCGATCGCCTCCGACGATCCGTACCGCTACTATCGCTGGTAATCTCCGGCGGCCGCTTCCCGGCGGAGCGCTCTGCTCCGCCTTTTTCCAGGGAGGGGCCGCCGGTCGCTTTTTTTCATTTTTCTTCCGCCGCGCACTTGCTTTTTTCTTCTCTTTGCATCATAATATTTACAGGTAATATTACATGTAAACATTGAGGTGCGGCGTGAAGAGGAACATCTCCGACGACATATATACGTATCTGCTCACCGAGATACGCGAGCATCGTCTGCTGCCGGGCGGGATTCTGCCCTCGGAAAGCACGCTCTGCCGCCAGTTTTACGTGAGTCGTCCGACGGTGCGAAAGGCGCTTGCGCGGCTGTGCGACGGCGGTTATGTTCAGAGCCGTCCGGGGGTCGGAACCTACGTTTCCTCCGGCCGGGCGGAGAACGATTTCCAGTCGTCGAAACGGATCATCATCGGGATCGACGGGGTCGATTTTCACGATGAATATCAATACTATGCGCCGATCAGCCTCGGTGCGCGGCAGGCGGCGGAGGAGGCCGGCGCGGTCATCTGCCTGACGGATCTGCCTGAGCTGGTCAACCATCCTGAGCGGAAAGTGGACGCTTTCATCGCGACCCGGGTCGATCAGGACAAATTCGAGCAGGCGCGGAAACTCCAGCAGGAAGGGACTCCGGTTGTGCTCATCAACCGCTTTCCGAAGCAGATGGATCTCGCCTGGCTCTCGGTGGATTTCCAGTATGAGACTTTTCTGGTCATCAACAGTCTGATCCGGAACGGCGCGCGCCGCATCGCCCTGATCGGGCGTCAGACCGGGAATATTACTTCCGCAGGGCGCACACGCGGCTGGGAGGAGGCGTATCGTGCGAACGGGCTTGAAGTGCCGCATCATCTGGCGGTGGATTTTCAGGATTTTCGCAGCAATGACCGGACGTTGCCGGAATTTTTCCGCACCGCTGGAGTGGATGTTGCATTTGTTTCGGCAGGCTACCTGCTGCCGCCGGTGCTGAATGCGCTCGCGCGTCTCGGTGTCCGGCTGCCGGAAGATCTCGACGTGATCTGCTTTGACGATGTCGAGAATTTCACGGAAACCATCGGGGTGCCGGTCTCCTGCATTCGGATGCCGCTCCGGACCATGGGGGCGCAAGCCGTCGAATACCTGATTCGGAAGATCCGCAACCCTGAGTGTGAAAAGGTGGAACAGACGTTCCGCGCCTCACTGGTTGTGAACCGGTGCAAATTTCTGCTGCCGCCGGGCTCGGCGGCGTTCTGCCGGACTCCCGTTTCGCCGGATGCGGAGCCTCCGTCGCTGCCGCGCAGGATTCCCGGATGAACGGAAACGGAGAAGTGGAGTGCCTCGCGTTCCGGAATCTGGAAAAGTTCGGGGTGCTGCTCATCAACAAGAGCGGGCGCGAGACGGATGTGAAACTCGATCTGCTCAACGCCCCGGCGACGACTCCCAATCCGATTCTCCCCTCGGTCGAATCGATCGCGCTGCGGGAGGGAGAAGTGAAACGGGGCATGATTCCGGAGTTCCCCCCGGCCGTCACTCTGCAACCGTATGAGGTGCGGCTGCTGATGCTGTAAGAGGAGTTTCCTCCCTGCGGGAAACCGGTGCTCTGACTTCCGGAAGAGCGGAATTCATGGCGAACGCCTTTCGCGCAGCTTCATCGCGCAGAAAAATACCGCGGTCGAAGCGAACGCCAGCACCGAAAACACCGCGAGGTAGGAGTTTCGGGAATAAACCAGCGCTCCGCCGACCGATTCCGGCGGAAAGCTTTTCAACAGCCAGCCGGCCAGATTCCCGAAAACGGCAACCGCAAGGTAAAAACTGAAATTCATAAAGCAGACTGCAGGGCCGCCGAGATCGCGCGGATTGGTGTCATGCAGCAGCGGAATCACGATCGACGACATGCTTCCGGTAGCGGCGAGCAGACAGAAAAGCAGCGCGATCCAGCCGCTGCGAATATCGAAGAACAACAGCAATGCAATGAGAGCGAACACCGTGAGCGAAACCGTTCCCGCAACGCGGCAGAAGACGCTCCGCCGATCACCTGTCATTCGGCTCAGCACCGCGAGCAAAGTTCCAGCCACCGCGGAAATCAATCCCGTCAACGACAGAATCCATGCCGCGTGAAGCGAGGAAAATCCGCAGAAGTCCTCCAGAAACTTCTTGCCGATCACCGTCTGAATCACATAGTATAAACCGAAGTTGATCCCGCTGAACAGAAACACCAGCCGGTTGTTCCGCTCACCCAGCACCTGGAAGAACGGGGTGAATCGAAACGGTACGTCGCGCCGGACCGGCGGCAGTTTCCGCCGGGAGGAGAACACGACAAAGAGCCCATAGAAAAGAATCGTCGCGGCCGCAACGCCGAGCAGCGCCCGCTGCCATCCGGTTGCCCGGACCAGTGCGACGAACGGCGCATTGGCAACGATACCGCCCGCGTATCCGGCCGTAATCACCAGAGAAACCGCAATGGCATAATTTTTCCGGCTGGCGCGGATCGTCTCATCGATGAGCGCCAGATAGAGCGAACTAGCCCCGAATCCGGTCAGTGCCCGGCTGAAATAGAGCCACCCCCCTGACGAAAGCGGAAAACACAGCGACCCGAGGCAGAAAAGAAACCCTCCGGGCAGAATGACCCGCCGCCCCCCGTAACGGCTGACGAAAAGTCCGATCAGCAACTGATTCAGCGCGTAAACGTACATGAAGACCGAACCGAGCGCCGTCACTCCCGGCGCGGAGAGATGAAGATCACTCTGCAGGAGATCGAAGATCGCTCCCGGAACCGCCACCCGCTGAATGTTCGCAAAGAAGTAAAGCCCGGTTCCGCACAGAATCAGCAGGAGAAAAAATCTCCGGCGGAAAACGAGCGGATCCGCCTCTCCGCCGTGAACCTTGCGGAACACCATTTCAATCGATCTCCAGCACCACCTTGCCGATGTTTTCATTGCGCTGAAGAATCGCATGCGCTTCTTCCGCCTGGCGAACCGGCAGCACTGCATGGATCACCGGACGAATCTCTTTCGAGCCGAATTTCGGCCAGACTTTCTCCTCAAGCTCATGCAGAATCCGCGTTTTCATCTCCGTCGAACGGCTGCGCAATGTGCTGCCGATCAGCCGGATTCCACGCTTGAGAATCGGCCGGAGGCTGATCCGGGCAAACTCGCCGCCGAGGGTTGAGATAAGAATCCAGCGCCCCCCGGGAGAGAGTTTCCCGATGCAGCTCCCGAGCACCTCTCCGCCGACACAGTCGAGTGCAATATCCACCGGATGCGCCTCGAATGCCGCGGCCGGATCATCCCGATGGCGCTCCAGCACCCAGTCCGCGCCGAGAAGGCGGACCGCCTCGGCTTTCTCCGGCGAGCCGACCGAAGTCATCACCTTTGCGCCGAACGCTTTCGCCAGCTGAATCGCCGCGAGACCGAGACCGCTCGCTCCCGCTTGAATGAAGACCGTCTCTCCGCCCCGCAAATCCGCTTCCAGAATGAGATTCAAATATGCAGTCGCAAACACCTCCGGCAGCGAGGCCGCCTCCGTCATCGAAAGTCCCGGCGGAAGCGGCAGAACCATCCCCTCCGGGACGGCGATCTTCTCCGCATATCCGCCGCCTCCGAGCAGAGCGCACACCTCGTCGCCGACTTTCCAGCGGCTTCCGGCGGGAGCCGCTAGAACGGTGCCCGCCACCTCCAGCCCCATCCACTCCGGCCAGCCGGGCGGCGGCGGATACTTGCCCGCCCGCTGCAGCAGATCCGCGCGGTTCAAAGCCGCCGCCCGGATTCCCAGAAGAACCTCGCCGGCTTTCGCTTCCGGATCGGGAACCTCCGTCCAGTGCATGGCCCCGGCGTCATCAACTTTCATCGCATACATCGTTCACTCTCCTCCCAAATGATTCCTCTCAAGCGGATGCACCCGATCCTTGAGCGGCAGCGGAATTACCCGCCCGGCCAACTGCGACGCATAGGCCCCGTAAATCATCTCCAGCGCCGTCCGGGCATCATACGCGCTCGCCAGCGGCCGGCGGTCCTCCTCGATCGCACCGAGCAGATCCCACGCGGCAAATCGATTGTTCTCCCGGAAATACTGCAGAAAACCGAAGTCGCGCAGCTCCTCCGCGTCCGGAATGACCCGTGTCTCCACCAGCGGCACCTCCTCGTAGGCGGCTTCGTCCTCCGGCGGAAACTGAGTGCGGCTCAGCCGCAGTTTCCGGTCGTTGTCGTAGCGGACGCTTAAAATTCCCTCAGTCCCGGCCACAGAGACTCCCATCCGCACCTGCTTCCGAAACAGTCCGCGCCGGCTCTCGAAAATCCCGCGGACACTGTCCGGAAAACGGTAGAGCGCAAACACATTATCCCCGGCGACCGGCCCGAGCGGCTCTTTCGTCACACACCGATCCTCCCGCCGCAGCGCCCGCCCCTCCTGCGTGATCTCCGCCGAGACCGATTCCGGAGCGCCGAAGAGATAACAGCCGAGGTCGAGGATATGGGTGCCCAGCACGATCATATCCTCGCCGCCGCCGCGTTCGTCCTCTTTTCCCCGCCCGTAAAAGGTGAGAGGCGTGCCGATCACGCCCTCTTCGATCATCCGCTTCATCGTCCGGAACACCAACGCATGGCGCGCCAGATGGGCGACGGCGATTTTCACGTTGTGTTTCTCCGCGAGAGCGATGAGCTCATCGGCGACGCGAAGATCGTTGGTCATCGGCTTTTCGCAAAGCACGTGAATGCCCCGCTCCGCGGCCGCCCGGATCTGGAACGTGTGATCCTCCGGAATCCGGGAGCCGAGCACGACGATCTGCGGCTTCTCCCGGTCGAGCATCTCCAGATAGTCGTCGTAATGGCGCTTCACCCCGAGTTGCCGCATTCGTTCATCGAGTCCGTCCGGATTGGAATCCGCCAGAGCCACATGTTCCACTCCGGGCAGCCCGACAAAAGCGAGGTGGGTGCCATGTCCACCGAGAAAAATCCGCTTCGTGTCGTAAGCGACCGCAACACGCCACTGTTTCTTCATGCTTTCACCTCCCGGAAGAGCGGCGGTCCATCGCCGCAAGATAATCGTCCATCGCAGTGTTGACCCGCCAGACGGTCTCTTTCGGGCAGCGGCCGATCTCCAGCTTCAGCCCGTCGTAGAGCGGCATGAGCTCGCTCTGTTTCATCCCGAGCGTGGAGAGAATCTTCGAGTTGTCTGTTTCGCGGGTGAAGAGCCGGGCGTATTCGAGTTGCCAGCGCGGTCCCATGTTGTACGGATCCGGCGAGAGAATGCGCAGATAGTCCTCCTTGTCCACCCAGACCGCCTCCAGGTTGCAGATGTCGTGATAATAGTCGGCGATCTCCTCCCAGGAGTGATGTTCTCCGGTCGCGACGTTGAAATCCTCCCCGATCGCCCGGTCGAGAAAGAGCAGCCCGGCAAGCATGCGGGCGACGTCGCCGCCCCAGCTCAAGGTCGCCTGCTTCTCCCGCGCCTGTTCCGGAACGACGACCCGCTTTCCGGCGAAAGCGCGCCCCACGTTGTCCGCCGCTTCGAGCGTCACGAGCTGATAGCGCAGAAACGAGTAGGTGGTCGCGGGGCGGACGATCGTCCAGTTTCTCCGCTGGGAAGCGCGCAGAATATTTTCGCCGCGCGCCTTGTAGATGCAGTAGTCGTCCGAATTTCGCAGCAGCACGTCATCCGACGAATCGATCAGCCGCGGCGAACTCTCCCTGACCGGATGCTCTTTGTCGTCGAACACCCGGCAGCTCGATAGAAACATGTAGTGTCCGGTGTGATTCAACGCCTGCGGCAGATACCAGGTGAGTTCTCCGGTGGCGTAGGTCAGGAAGTCGACGATTCCGTCGTAATTCTTTGCGAGAAGTTCGCGGTAGACGCTCCGGTCTTTTGCGTTCGCCTGAATGTGGGTGACCCCCCGCAGCCCCGGATCGGCCGCATCCAGCGAAACCGCGTCAATCCGATAGCCCAGCTCCGACAGCCGGGGAAGCAGATACTGTCCCATCGCCCCGGAAGAACCGAGCACCAGCACTTTTCTGGTAACGTTCATTTTTCCCTCTATTTGAAAATGACCTGTTTGTTGGATTTTATTGTTCTTCCCGGTTGTGGTAACGCACCCCGAGAACACGTCCGCCGTCGATGGTATGGTTTTCACCGGTGATGAAACTGGAATCGTCCGATGCGAGAAACACCACCAGCGCCGCGATTTCACGCGGTTCCCCGGTACGCCCCAGCCAGGTTCCCTGATGAGGAATCGACGCCGCACCGACGACCATGCCCGGAGAGATGCAGTTGACGTTGATGTTGTATTTTCCGGTTTCCAGCGCCAGCGCCCGGGTCAGAGAGAGGACTCCCCCCTTGGCCGCGGAGTAGTCCACCCGATCCAGAATCCCCTTTTCCGCGGCGATCGAAGACATATTGATGATTTTACCGTATCTGCGTTCCATCATCTGGCCGAGCAGAGCGTGAATACAGCAGAGCGTTCCGTTCAAATTGAGGTCTATGATCCGGCGCCAGATCTCCTCGGTTGTGTTTTCAAAGCGGGAGAGCCGATGAAACAACCCGGCGCTGCCTCCCGCGTTGTTTACCAGGATTTCGACCGAACCGAACTCCTTGAGCGCCGTTTCCGCCATTCGGCGGACTTCGTCACTCCGGGTCACATCCACCTGACAGGGAAGGGCGCATCCCCCGGCGGAGCGGATTGTTTCAGCTGCTTTTTCGGCATTTTCCCGGGTGAGGTCCGCGCAGACGACCGCGGCGCCTTCCTCCGCAAGGCGCGAACAGATCGCGATGCCGATTCGCCCACCCGCGCCGGTGACTACGGCGGTCTTTCCTTCAAGCATTTTATCCATGTTCCCTTATTCCTCCTTCGGCCCGAGAATGCAGCCGCCGTCGATTATGTAATTTTGACCTGTGATGTAGCCGGCGTCTTCCGAACAGAGAAAACAGACCAGTTTCGCGACCTCCTCCGGCGTCCCGGAACGGCCGAACACGCTGCCGCCGATCGTGGATTCCGGACCCGGTTTCATCTGGATCGCTCCCGAAGCAATGCTGTTGACGCAGATGTTGCATGCGCCGCAATCCATCGCCAGGCTCCGGGTCAGGGCGATAATTCCTCCTTCCACCGCCGAGCGGATCGGCGCCCCCTGCAAACCGGAGACTCCCGCCACCGATACCAGATTGACGATCCTGCCCGTCCGGCGCACGATCATTTGCGGCAGGACATAACGAATCGTTGCAATGGTTCCCCGCAGGACAGACTCAAGAAAAGGAGCCCACTGCGCAGGTTCCGACTCCGAAAAAGCTCTGACAATTCCGACCGCATGGAGGTTGTCTCCCCCCGCATTGTTGACGAGAATATCGATCGAACCGAGCGTTTCGGTCACACATCGAACCATCCGCCTGACCTGATCAACATCGGCTGGATCGGCGGAAAATGCAATCGCTTCTCCTCCCGATTCGCTGATTTCCGCAACGACTTTCTCCGCCTCCTCCCGGACAGGGGCGGCGACTGCGATTCTTGCGCCATGCGAAGCGAACATGCGGGCCACCGCCCTGCCGATTTCATTTTCCGCTCCTGATACAAGGACGTTTTTTCCATTCCATTGTCTTTCCATAGTCTCTCCTGTTACAGCTGAACACCAGAGGCACGCAACAACGCCTCCTGCACGATCAGTTCATGCGGGAACGGCCACGGATTCTCCATCTCGCCCCGGATGATCTTCGCCAATTCGATCAGCTGGTTGTCGTATCGTCCGTTCATAACACCGACGTCCACGATATGCGTTCCGGCCGCGAACGTCTCGTTCCCCTCGAGCAGCGTCAGCCGCAGATGGAGCGGATCGAGCCGGTAGCGGTCGGCAGGCTGCTCCAGCGGGCAGATCTCGATCGTCCCCTTTGTCCCGCATACGATCAGCCGCCGATGTTTCATCCCGTCCACCTCGGTGACGCCGGTCCGCACCGTGGCGACCGCACGCGGATACTCCAGCACGGCGACGCCCGTGTCATAAAGATTGTCGTCGCGCGTTTTCGTGAGGTAGGGGGTCACCCGCAGCGGCCGCCCGAGCATCGCCACGACCAGATCGATCAGATGTCCGGCGAAGATGTAGACCGCCCCGCCCTGAAACTGCGCGAGCCAGCGGCGATAGGCCTCGTCATGGCCGTCATAACGGTTCATCACGGCATGCACCTCGAAGATCTCCCCGAGCCACCCGTTCCGCACCGCCTCGAAACAGTATTGAATCGCCGGATTGTTGCGGTACATGTACCCGAGCTGAATTGTCAGATGTTTCCGGCGGAACTCGTTCAGCAGATCGCGGAACGGTTCGAGCTTCTCCCCGCCGGGCTTGTCCATGTGGATGGAGAGATTCCGGTCGACGCAGCGGCGCGCGGTCTCCAAAAGCTCGAAACCGTCGGTCTCCACCGCAACCGCCTCGAGCCCGGGCGTGTTGAAAAGCTCCTCCTCCGTGAGACGCGGAACTCCCTGATACTCAGGGAATCCGCCGCGACGGTTCCACCATGACTCGTCCTCCTCCACGACGCCGACCACCTCGTAAAAATCGCTGAGACGGCGCAGCGCGGCCATTTTTTCCGAAGCATGATTGTGACCGATGCCGATCTGTCCGATTCTGATTTTCCGCATAAGTGACGCTCCTATCTTTCCGCAAAACTCTTCCAGTCGAAAATGACGCCGAGCAGCTCCGGGTCTCCGCGGGTGATCCGTTCAAAGATCACCGGGGCATCCGCGGGAGAGGCCACGACGTTCAGCAGCGACTCCGTCCGAATCCGTCCGGCGGAAAACAGCCGCAGCAGCAGCGCCATATCCTCCCGCATGGTCCAGTTGCCGGGGCGCGCGTCGTGGAGCGGCCGCGCCATATTGTGCGCCCCGATGATGCTGATCCCCGGGCGGTGAACCTTGTGGTAGAAATCGAGTTCATGCGTCGGAGTCCGGGAGCAGCCGGTGAGCGTGACGCGTCCGAACGGCGCGGTGAAGTCGAGAGCGCCGTTGAGCGCCTCCGGATTTCCGGTCACTTCGACCACCACGTCCGCGCCTTTTCCGCCCGTGAGACTGCGGATTTTTTCCGCCAGATCAGGTTCGTCGGGCGAAAAAGCCGCATCGGCACCGAATGCCAGCGCAAGTTCCCGCCGACGCCGGTTGTAATCGATCGCGATCAGGGGGAAAAGTCCGTTGAGATATGCGCAGCGGACGGCGAAGAGCCCGAGCAACCCGAGCCCCATCACCGCCAGAGACTCCCCGAACTCCGGTCGCGCCTTGCGGACTCCCTGCAGCCCCATCGCGGCGACGATCGCGAAAACCGCGGTGTGCGCCGGCAGGGCGTCATCATCGATGCGGACCAGATCCTGCGTTTGCTTCACCAGACGGGAGGTGTGCATGCTGTGGTACACCGCGACCCGTTCCCCGGGGAGAAATCCGGCCTCCTCCCCGGCGCGCAGCACTTTCGCCACCGCGCTGTAACCGAGATACTTCGGGAATTCCCCGCCGGCGAGTCCGAGCAGGCATGCCCGTTCGGTTCCGGGGCTGACCAGGGTGCACTCCGTCTCCAGAAGAACCTCATCCCGTTTCAGTTCCGGCTCCGCCATTTCAGATGTCTGCAGCTCCGCCCGGCCGGGAGCGGTGAATACAATCGAATGTCGTTTCATCTCCGATCTCGATGCTCCTTTCGCGATTCCTGTTTCCGGATACAGTAAACTCCCGGAGTGTTTTTACAAGAGCTTTGCGCACAATCTTTTGAAAAATAAATTGCAAAAAGAATTTGTTTTCAATCAAATTCCGAATATATTGTAAATAAATCAATTTTTTATGAAAACAATCTCATATACCGGGGTGAGGCGTTGTGAAAATCCAGGAGATTGCGAAGAGGGCGGGGGTATCCACCGCGACGGTGTCGCGGGTGTTCAGCAACCATCCGAACATCCGCGAGGAGCTGCGCGAACGGGTTCTGGCGGCGGCACGGCAGGCGGGATACCACCCGCGTCTCTCGCAGAAACAGCAGAATGTGGTGGTCATCAGTCCGCTTCGGGAGATCTATCCGATCCGGAGCTATGTTGAAATGGTGATTTCCGAACTGGCGCTGACTCTTTCCGCGCGCGGCTACCGGATCGAAATGCTGCCGTCGGACAACCTCAGCCAGCTCGAGCGGATTCGGTTCTGCGGTGCAGTTTCGATCGGTGTCGATGTCGAATCATTCGGCAACTGGGAGGAACGTTTCGCTGCGCCGCTGGTTGTCATCGACCGCGACGTACCTCCGACGGGAGCGGGGGAGATTTACTCGATCCGTTCCGATGAGAATCAGGCGATGCACCTCGGAATCGAATGTCTCGCCCGCCACGGCTGCCGCAAAATCGGCGTCATTATCTACGGGAAAGCGGATATGGGCAATACCGGAATCCGGCATGGAGCGGTTCTCCGGGCGCTGCGGGCAAATCGGCTGCCGGTCCTGGAACGGCTCGTTCGCTTCGCTCTCGCCGACTCCTACGCGGAGGAGATCGGCAAACTTCTGAAGCTCGGGATTGACGGTCTCTTCTGTCCCGGCGGCAATGCCGGAATCATCGCCGCCTATGTGCTTTCGCTCTACAACCGGCGCATTCCGGAGGATATTTCGCTGGTCGCTTCCGAACGGAGCATGTACTCCCGTTACGCGATTCCGCCGCAAACCACGATCACGCAGGACTACGCCGCACAGGCGAAAGCGGTCGCAGATCTGCTCGACGCCCGTCGGCGCGGCATCGCCTTCCCTCGTCACACGGTCATTCCCTACCGGCTCATCGAACGCGACAGCGTGAGAGAGAATCCGCCCCCGCCGCCGGAGGAGAGTTTTCGCGTTGCGCGCGCTTGACTTTCCGGGCGGGGCGGGGTATCTTTTGCGTTGACACACAAAGGAGTTTCCCGTCATCATGTACAATTCCATCATCTGCCGCTACCATGAGATTGCCACAAAGGGCAACAACCGGAACATGTTCGAGCGGTGTCTCGTTGAAAATATCCGCCATTTGCTCGACGGAAGAGCGCCGTGCCGCGTACATCGGGTTCGCGGCCGGGTCTGGGTTGAACCGAAACATGAGGGCGATTTCACCGGGGAGGAGTTGGAGACGATCAAACCCCGGCTCGCGAAAGTGTTCGGGCTCGAATCGTTCTCCCCCGCCGCGCGCGTCGCGGTCGACATGGATGCGATCCGCGCGAAAGCAGTCGAACTTGCGCGGGAGGTGCTCGCGCCGGTTTTCGCGGAAAAAGAGAGCATCTCGTTCCGGGTGCGCGCGCGCCGCAGTTTCAAGAAGTTTCCGTTCCGGTCGCAGGAGATCGAGATCGACCTGGTGACCTCGATTGCGAAAGAATTCGGCGACGACCGCTTCCGGATCGACCTCAAACATGCGGAATACACGCTCGGAGTGGAAATCCGCGACGAATTCGCGCTGCTCTACTGGGATGAATACCGGGCGCCGGGCGGACTGCCGGTCGGGAGCAATCCGCGCGTGCTGACGCTGCTCTCGGGGGGGATCGATTCGCCGGTGGCGGCGTGGATGATCATGAAACGCGGCTGCCCGACCGATTTCATCACGTTCCACAGTTCGCCGTACACGCCGCCGGAGACGACCGACAAGGTGCGCGGCATCGCGGAGTTCCTGAACGGCTGGCAGATTCACGGGAAACTGCATTTGTGCAACCTCGCGCCGCTGCAGAAGCTGATCCGGGACAACTGCACGGAGCGGTTCCGGACCGTGCTCTACCGCCGGGCGATGCTGCGCATCTCCGAACAGGTTGCGCGCTCGACCGGCTGTCGCGCGCTCGTGACGGGCGAGGCGGTCGGGCAGGTTGCCTCGCAGACGCTCGTCAACATGAACACGATCAACCGTGCGATCGACATGCTCGTGCTGCGTCCGCTGGTGGGGGCCGACAAACTCGAAACGATCCGGATTGCGGAGATGATCGGCAGTTATGATCTCTCCAATACGCAGGTTCCCGACAGCTGCACGGTTTTCGCTCCCTCCTCTCCCGCGACCGCGACGCCGGAGCCGGTTGCCGAGGCCGAAGAGCGGAAAATCCCCGATTATCCGGCCGTATTGGAAAAAATAATCGCAGATATCGAAACTATCGCTTGAAATTTGCGGAAAAACGGGTTAACTTTCAGTCAAGGAAATTTTTGCGGACTTCTTAGATACAGGAGATGTTATTTTGGCCAGAGACACCGAATATATTCTCGAGCTCCTCGTGGAGTACGGGATGGTCACCCGGGATCAGGTCAACCGGGCGCGCAGCGAAGCGGCGGCATCCGGGGGGACCCTCGACCCGGTCGAATGCCTGAAGAAGGACGGTTCGGTTCAGGAACGCGACCTGCTCGCGATGCTCGCGCAGCAGTACGGCATGGAAGTGCTCGATTTGAACAGCTACGAAATTCCGCAGGAGGTGATCGAGTGCCTGAGTCCGGAGGTCGCCTCGCGCTACAAGGTCATTCCGGTCATGAAGCGCGACGACGTGCTGACGATCGCGATGAGCGACCCGACCGATATGGAGACGCTCGACGCCCTGCGCTATCTGCTCGGGACCGAGGTCGATGCGATGGTTGCGAGCCGGGAGCAGATCGATGCGGTTCTCGACCGCTACTACCGGGTCGGCGCCGACAGCGTCGAGGGATATCTGCAGGAGCTGACCGACGGCGAGGAGATCGACACGACCATCATCGAGAGCAACATCGGCACCAAGGAGTCGATGGATGACGAGAATGCCCCGATCATCCGACTCGTGACGCAGCTCATCATCGATGCGTTCAAGATGAAAGCGTCGGATATTCACCTCGAGCCGATGGAGAAGCGTTACCGTGTCCGCTACCGCATCGACGGAGCGCTGCGCGAAGTCGAGGGGCCGCCGAAGTACATGCAGGCGAACTTCACCAGCCGCGTGAAGATCATGGCGCGGCTCGACATCACCGAAAAGCGGATTCCGCAGGACGGACGTATTCAGGTGACGGTCGGGGACAAGGACATCGATTTGCGTGTATCGTCGGTGCCGACCGTGCACGGGGAGTCGATCGTCATGCGTATCCTCGACAAGTCGAGCATTCAGCTTGACGTGCCGAAGCTCGGTTTTTACGCGGACGACCTTGAGATCGTGAACCGGATCATCAGCCTGCCGGACGGAATCTTCCTCGTGACCGGGCCGACCGGTTCCGGCAAGACGACGAGTCTTTACGCATTCCTGAACACGATCAACACCACGAGCCGCAAGATCATCACGGTTGAGGACCCGGTGGAGTACCAGCTCGCGGGCATCAATCAGGTGCAGGTGGACCGGCACGTGGAGATGACATTCGCAGCGGCGCTGCGTTCGATGCTGCGTCAGGCGCCGAACATCATCATGGTCGGTGAGATCCGCGACCTCGAAACCGCTGAAATCGCGATCAACGCGGCGCTCACGGGTCACCTGGTGTTCAGTACGCTGCACACGAATGACGCGCCGGGCGCGATCACCCGACTTGTCGACATGGGGGTGAAGCCGTTCCTGGTGGCGACCGCGCTGCGGGCGGTGATGGCGCAGCGGCTGCTGCGGCGGATCTGCCCGAACTGCAAGGCGCCGCACACGCCGACTCCGATGGAGATCCGGATGCTCGGGCTTTCGCAGGAGTATCTGGACAACCACCAGTTCTACAAAGGCAAGGGGTGCGACCGCTGCGGCAGAACCGGTTACAAGGGACGTATCGGTATCTACGAGATCTTCCAGATCACGGAGGACATCGGCAAGCTGATCTTCGCGAACGAGCCGAGCGGCGTCATCCGCGAGGCGGCGCGGCGCAACGGCATGCGTTCGCTGCGGGACGACGCGATCCGCAAGGCCGAGGCCGGCATTTCGACGCTGGAAGAGGTCATCTTCGTGACGCTGATGGATGAAAACTAATTCCGGAATGGTGAAAATATGCTGGATATTGAAAGTTCTGCCTTAATTGATCTTCTGAAAAACAACTATTCCGCCGAGCGTCCCGGCCTCAAGGAGCAGCTCAACGAGATTGCCGAGGAGTACGAGCGCAGCGGCAAGCCGGTGATGGAGATCATCGAGAATTACGGGCTCTTCAAACGCAGTGAATTGCTGAAAATCATCGCGGACAGCCTCGGGTCGTTCGTCTGGGATCCGCGGGTGGCGGATGTGCCGAAAGAGATCATCGAGAGCATCGATACGAATACGGCGCGCAGCTACGGTGTGATCCCGGTCGGCATCGAGGATGATGGGACGATTCAGCTTGCGATGCGCAATCCGCTCGATTATCAGACGATCGAATCGCTGCGTTTCATTCTCGACCGGAACATTCTGCCGGTTGCGGTCGATGCCGATCTCTTCGAGTCCGAGCTGGAGCGCTACTACCCGGAAGAGGTTGATTCGGTTGCGGACATCATCGCCGAACTCGGTCCGGCCGAGCAGGAGGAGGACAAGACCAAGACCGACGAGGAGCGCGCGAACGATGCGCCGATCGTGAAATTCGTGGAAGTCGTGATTCATCAGGCGATCAAGGACAAAGCGTCTGACATTCACTTTGAGCCGTTTGAAAAGGAGTTCCGGATCCGCTACCGTGTGGACGGCGCGCTTTACGAGATGCCGCCGCCGCCGCGCAGTCTGGCCGTTCCGGTTATCAGCCGCGTGAAGATCATCTCGGGGTTGAATATCTCGGAGCGGCGGCGTCCGCAGGACGGTCGTATTCAGCTGAAGTTCCACGGGCGCCCGGTCGACCTGCGTGTTTCGTGTCTGCCGACGAGCTACGGGGAGTCGGTGGTGCTCCGCGTGCTGGACCGTACGGTGGTGAATCTGCAGCTCGATTCGCTCGGGATCGGGGAAGACGTGCTCGCCAAGCTGCGGGAGATGATCCATCTGCCGAACGGGATTCTGCTCGTGACCGGGCCGACCGGTTCGGGCAAGACCACGACGCTCTACTCCGCGCTCGGGGAGGTCAATACGGTTGAGGACAAGCTCCTGACGGCCGAGGACCCGGTCGAGTACGATATTGAGGGCATCATTCAGGTGCCGATCAACGATGCGGTCGGGATGACGTTCCAGCGGGCGCTGCGCGCGTTCCTCCGTCAGGACCCGGACCGGATTCTGGTCGGAGAGATCCGCGACTTCGAGACCGCGCAGATTGCGATCGAGGCGTCGCTGACGGGTCACTTCGTGTTCAGTACGCTGCACACGAACGACTCGGCCAGTACGGTGACCCGTCTGGTGGATATGGGGGTTGAACCGTTCCTGATCTGTTCGTCGCTGGCGGGGATTCTGGCGCAGCGTCTGGTCCGCCGGGTCTGTAAGAATTGTCAGACCTACTACGTGCCGACCGACAACGACCTGTACCGTCTCGGGATCGACCGGAGCGTCATCGGGGATCGGAAGTTCTCCTACGGCCGCGGCTGTCCGAACTGCAACCACACCGGTTACAAGGGACGGAAAGCGCTCACCGAACTTCTCGTTGTGAACAATGAGATCCGGGAGATGATTGCGAATGAAGCTCCGGCCAACCATCTGCGCGACAAGGCGCGTGAAATGGGAATGCGGACGTTGCGCGAGGATGGCCTCGCCGCCATTCTCAACGGAGAGACGACTGTGGACGAGGTTCTTCGTTACACTTAATGATAGATCTGATCAGAATTACTTTAATCCGGAGACAATAAAATGCCGCAATTCACGTACACCGCGATGGATGCTTCCGGCAAGGAACAGAAAGGCAAGATCACTGCCGCCTCAGAAGAAGCTGTCGCGTCCGAGCTCAAAAGCAAGGGCATGTTCCCGACCATGATCAAGGAGGTCGGCGGGCAGAAAAAAACGCAGAAAGGCGCCAAGGGCAAGAAGAAAGCCGGCGGGTTCAACATGACCATCGGCGTGGTGAAGATCAAACGCAAGGAGCTTACGATCGTCACCCGCCAGCTTGCGATTCTTCTGAGCGCCGGGCTGCCGCTCATCCGTTCCCTGCGGACACTGGAAAAACAGGCGAAGAATCCGGCGGTCAAGCAGGTTCTCGGCAAGACCGCCGATACGGTGGAGGGAGGCGCCACCTTTGCGGAAGCGCTTTCGCAGCATCCGAAATCGTTCGATAAACTCTACTTGAACATGGTTCGCGCCGGTGAGGCGTCGGGTGCGATGGAGATCATTCTGGACCGTCTTGCGAGCTTCATGGAAAAGGCCGCGCGCATTTCCGGCAAGGTGAAGTCGGCGATGATCTACCCGTCGGTGGTGTTGTGTATTTCGATTCTCGCGGTGGTCGGTCTGATGATCTTCATCGTGCCGAACTTCACGAAGATCTTCGCCGAGCTGCTCGAGGGAGAGCCGCTGCCGGGCATCACGGTGTTCGTCATCGACGTCAGCAACACGATGGTGCAGCAGTGGTGGTGGTATCTGCTCGGAATTCTGGCGATCATCGTCATATACAAGATCACGGTGAAGATCCCCGCCGGGAAATACGGGGTGGACTGGGTCAAATACAACATGCCGCTGTTCGGTCCGATCATCTCTAAGACGGCGATTTCGCGATTCGGGCGAACGCTCGGAACGCTGATGGCTTCCGGTGTGCCGGTGCTGTCGGCGCTGTCGATCGTGAAAGAGACCTCCGGCAACGAGGTGGTGGCGAACGGCATTCAGAAAGTGCATGACGCGGTGAAAGAGGGCGAAGGCATCGCCGCGCCGCTCTCCGCGACGAAGATCTTCCCGGAAATGGTGATCTCCATGGTTGAGGTCGGAGAGGAGACCGGTAAGCTGCCGGAGATGCTCGACAAGATCGCAAACACCTATGACGAGGAAGTCGACAACGCCGTGAGTGCGTTGACCTCGATGATCGAGCCTCTGATGATCGTCGGTCTGGCCGTGATCGTCGGCGGCATCGTCGTGGCGCTGTTCGCGCCGCTCGTGAAGATCATCGAAAAGATGAGCTGAAATGGAGGATCGGGGTCGGAACGTGTTCCGGCTCTGTTCCATTGACTGATCGGGCCTCCTCCCCGCGGGGGGAGGCTGTTTTTTATGGGATTTGAGCCGGAGGGGGACGGCGCAATCATGTTGAACGGGGTTTATGCCGTCGTGATGGCGGGAGGAAAGGGGGAGCGGTTCTGGCCGCAGAGCCGGGTCAGCCGGCCGAAGCAGTTTCTACAGCTTCTCGGGGATGCGACGATGATCGAAATGACGGTGGAGCGGCTGCGGCAGCTCCTGCCGGTCGAGAACATTCTCGTCGTCACGAACCGGGAGTATGTCGACGGAGTCCGGGCACTCATGCCGTTTCTGCCGGAGGAGAACGTGATCGGCGAACCTGCGGCGCGCGACACGGCGCCCTGTGCGGCGTTGGCGGCCGGAATCATCCGGGCGCGTGGAGGCGATGAGGCGGTGATGATTCTGCTGCCGGCGGATCACATGATCGAGAGGACTCATGATCTGGCCTCTCTGCTCGAGGATGTGGCGTTGCGGGCGCAGAAAAATCCGGAGTGGATCTACACGGTAGGGGTCGTTCCGACCGAGCCGGCTACCGGTTACGGTTACATCCGTTGCGGGGAGATGCTCGAGCCGGCGGGGGAGACGAAACTGTTCCGCAGTCTCGGATTCCGGGAGAAACCGGATCTTGCGACGGCGCGGGCGTTTCTGGAGGAGGGCAGTTACCGCTGGAATTGCGGGATGTTCCTTTTTCAGGTGCGGGCGCTCGAAGCGGAGATGGCGCGACAGTGTCCGGAACTTGCAACGATGCTGCGGCAGGTCAGCGATCTCGAACAATCCGGCACGCTTGCCGGTACGCTGCCATCGCTCTTCGGCCGCCAGCAGAAGCGTTCGATCGACTATGCGGTGATGGAACACGCGCTGAAAATGGCGGTGGCGGAGTGCCGGTTCGACTGGGACGACATCGGCAGCTGGACCGCGCTGCGGAATCATCTGACCGCCGACCGCAACGGCAACGTCGCGACCGGGCTTTTTGCGGAGCTCGATTCCCATAATCTGATTGTTTCGGGGCAGCCGAATCATCTGGTGGCGGCGATCGGGGTGAATGATCTCGTGATTGTGACGACGCCGGATGCGACGCTGGTCTGCCATGCAAATCAGGCTCAGCGGATCAAGGAGCTGCTTGCGACGTTCGGGCTGCGTCCCGAGTTGCGTCCCTTTTTGTGAGGTGAGTCTTGATTGTCGTAGTGAACATCGGAAATACTTACAGCCGCGCGGAGTTGTGGAATGGAGAGCATTTTGAGCCCCTGTTCCGGGTGGAGACCATGCGGTTTGACCCGAATGTGCTGCCGGCGGGAATTCCGGCGGTTGCGGCAACGGTGGTGCCGGAGGTGAAGTGCCGCCCCGGAGCGGAAAGAATCCGGTTTATCGATGCGCGGAATTGCGGAAATTTCGTTGATTTTACGCAGGTGGACACTTCGACGCTCGGGGCGGACCGGGTTGCAAATGCGATTGCACTGGCGGAATTCCATGAACTTCCGGCGATCGCGGTGGATTGCGGGACGGCGATCACGCTGGAGATCGTCGATGCAGAGCGGGTGTTCCGCGGCGGGGCGATCGCGCCGGGGCGGCGGCTCATGCGCCGAGCGCTTGCGCAGGGAACCGCACAGCTTCCGGAGATCCCGTTTTCGACCGAACTGCCGGAGCGGGCCGGGAACGGCACGGTCGAATCGATCCGGTTCGGGGTCGACCGCGGTGCGGTCGGGCTCGTGCGCGAACTTGTGGAGGCTGCGGCGCAACCGTATGGCGGCGTCGGTTCGATGCGTGTCATTGCGACCGGCGGGGATGCGCCTTTCTTTGCGGCGGCGCTGCCGTTCCTTGAACTTGCGCCGGAAGAGTTCACCCATCACGGGATTCGTCTTGCCGGCGGGGTTCTTTAGGTTTACAGTTCGACTACGGTGTGTTCGATCCGCGCGCGGTCGGCGGCGAAGCCGATGCGATGGCCGTTGATTGAATCGGCCAGCTCCGTGCAGGAGACGGACTTTTCCCGGCCGTTCAGAATTGCGACGAAGTCGGCGGTCAGCCGTTCATCGCCGCCGCCGTGGCTGCCGTAGGCGCCGGTTGTGTCGCCGAGGTTGTTCAGATCGACGACGGTTTCGGAATACTCGTGTCCGGGGCGCGTGTCGCTGTGGCGGATCACGAAGCGGTTGTCGTCGAAAACTCCCTCGAGTTCACCTGTGGTGCCGAGCAGGTGGATTTTCCGCATGGGGCGGGAGGTGCCGCCGACCAGATTGTGAGTCGCGACCGAGCCGTCCGCAAATTCGATGGCGACGACCTGCCGGTCGGCGACATCATTGTCCATCTTCCAGATACAGCGCGAATAGGGATTCGAGGGATCCTTGAGCCGGGCGGTCTTGGCCTCGATCGAGAGGTCGCCGGACTCCTCGAGTTCGGGCCAGACGTAGAATACCCAGCGATCCGGGTGGTTCAGATAGAGTTTCCGCACGGAGTAGGGGCATGCTTCCTCGACCGGGCAGTCGAGCAGGCAGTGTTCGCCGGAATTGGCCGGAGCGTGTTCGCGGGTGAAGTAGTGGAGTCCGCCGAAGCTCGACACGCGCACCGGGGCGACGCCGCTCTTGAACCAGGTGATGAGGTCGAGGTCGTGACAGCACTTCGACATGAGGAAAGAGGAACCGCCGTCCTCGAGCCGGCGCCATTTGCCGCGGGCGAACGCGGTGGAATAATGATGATAACTCACGTGCTCGGCGGTCTGGACGTCGATGAGTTCCCCGATCTCTCCGGCGAGCACGCGCTCTTTCAATGCGACGTAGAACGGCGCGTAACGCAGCACGTGGCAGATCATGACCCGCCGCCCGGTGCGGCGGACCGCCGCTTCCAGCGCGTCCACCTCTTCCATGCTGACCGCGAACGGTTTTTCGAGCAGAACGTCGTAACCGCGCTCGAGCAGTGGGATCGTGGTCGGAACGTGCTGGCGGTCCATGGTGCCGTTGATTGCGGCGTCGGCGAACTTCGGTACGGCGACGAGCTCTTCGGCGGAACGGTAGCGCCGTTCCTCCGGAATTCCGAATCGCTCGCCCACGATCCGGCGACGGTCGTCCGACGGTTCGGCAATGCCGACGATTTTGAATTCGTCCGGGTGTCTCTCCGCGTAGGAGGCGTAGCAGAGCGAGCGGTGGCCCGCTCCGACGATAACTGCGGTTTTCATTCTGGATCAATCCTCGTTTTTCACCAATTCATAGGCGAACACGACCTGGTTCGCCCGGAAAGTATCGGCCTGAAAAGTGATTTTTTCTCCGGCGCGGCGGAACGGAACGGGCTCGATGCGGCGTCCGGAGAGATCGAGTGCAAAGAGTTTCCACTCTCCCGCGCCCGGAGCGACCGTGATTTCGGCGACGCCGTGCCGCGCGAGCAGAGGCCCTTTGCCGTTGGCGGTAAGTTCGCGCATATCCGGTCCGGTGAATGAGACCCCCTCCGACTTCACGTCGGTCAGGTGCAGTATCAGCAGCCGGTCCGGGGTGAGTTTCACTGCGCCGGCGACCGCAAACCCTTTCGTCGCGACGGCGGAGAACCACTTCCCGTCGCGTCGTACTCCGGCCGGGAGCACCATCGCGACACTCTGCGGCGTATCGGCGAGAAAACTCTTCTCCTTGAAGTTGACCGAGAGTTCCCCCGTTTCGCTGTGTCGTTCCGCAGGTTCTGTGCCGGTCCAGTCAGGAGGAACGATCTCCCGGCAATTCTCCGGCAGCGCGGGACGGTAGGAGTCCGGCCCGGTCTGAAGCACGGAACCGATCCGGCACTCGATCCACCGTTCCGCGAGGGAACGCGAGTAGCGGAAATGGTCGGGTACGGCGGCTGGGTCGGCCGGAATTGCGACAGCTACTGCCGAGGGGGCGCTCTTCACGTCGCCGCGCAGGAAGAATGCGATCCCGAGCCGTTCGCCGAACAGCCGGACCGGGTCGTTCGCGACATCGAATGCGTTCATTTCGGCGACATCCTCCGTCACGGTTTTCCAGTGATGGGCGTAGGCGAAGCGGTAGATGCCGGACCACCCCTGCAGAGCAGCGCAGGCTGCGAAAATCGGCGCGCCCTCCGCCCGGAACATGTTCGGGTGGCAGTAGTCGAATTCCGAAACGGTGAACGGTTTCCCGAACACCCGGCTCGGAGCGAGAGTCCCCGGGACGCGCGTCCGCATTTCAATCGAGCTGATGTTGTTGAGCTTGAGCGGCAGACTCCAGTCGCGCACGGCGAAGATCGGGTGGTCGAAATAGGTGTGATTGTCCACGTAGTCGTAGTTGAGCCGGTCGAGCGTCAGTTCCGGCGCGGAGATGTAGTTCTGGTCGGTCAGCGGCACTCTGATGCCGATGGAACGCATGAATCCGGCCAGTTCGGCGTAACTCTTCGCATAGAATTCGTGCAGAAAGCGGCGGAATTCATCGTCGCGGTTCCGCACCTGCCGCCCGTTCAGATACTTCTGAAACTCCGCTTCGTACATCGCCCGGACGCGCGGTTCGGCGCGGCCGATCAGGTGAATCAACGTGTTTTCGTTGATGAGGCTCACGCTGAGCAGCGCCGGATCATCGCAAAGCGCGAGGCCGGTGTAGGGATTCACATGCGTGAGCAGCTCCCGGGCGAACCGGCGCAGATTCTCTTTCGCGGCGGGATCGATCATTGCGAGCAGCTTGTAATTCGTGCCGTCGGGCACGCCGCCGGGCAGTTCGTTCTTCTTCAGAGGCCGGATGGTGAAGAGATCGAGCGTGATATAGATTCCGCGCTTCTTGAGCGCCGCAATCAGGTACTCGAGTTTGTCGCGCTGCTGTGGATGGAACGTTGCACCGTCCGGTCCGTTCCGGTCGACGATGTCGCGGTCGAAATGGTGCAGCCGGATGCTGTTGTAACCGATCCGCGCGATCCGTTCGGCGAAGCGGTCCGCCTCCTCGTGCGGCAGATAGTTCGCGGTCAGGCAGAGATTCGCTCCGTAAATCCGGAACGGCTGTTCCGGCCGCTTTTCAAACCGGAACGTGCCGTCGTCGGCGGCGCGCAGGAATCCATATTTTCCCGCGGGTGCATCCTGCAGGAACGAGAAGTCCAGCGCACTGCCCGGTTCCACGTGGCGGGCGGATGTGAACGGCATCCACTCCCGGCCGCGCCAGATCGTGAACGTGCGTTGCGGCGGCAGTTCGATCGCCTGGTCGGAGACCGACGCCGCGACGATTCCCCAGACCGCATTCCCGGCCGATTCAAACGTCACGGACTGCGCCTCCTCTCCGGGGAAGGAAAAGATGCTCATGTAAAGACCGACCGGCGCCTGCACGTGAAACGCGCTCCACGCGACCATTCCGTTCGGGACGGTGCCGGGCATCCACCAGTTCTCGACGTCGCGGCGGAACACCACGTTCCGGGAGGTTTCCCGGCCGTTGCGACCACGCACGCGAATGGTGCCGACGGCGGTCTCATCGCGCACGGGCCACGCCACCGCGTGCAGCAGAAAGAGCGTGCGGATGTTTCCGTCCCCGGCCGGAATCACGGCTTCGCGCGGGAACGCCGGGCGCCCGGTTCCGTTGAGCATGATGACGGCGCGTCCGCCGTTCACGCCGGGATCGAGAATCCGGAATGCCGCCGGGCCGCAGCGGAGTTCTCCGGGCGGCAGCAGCCTCAGATCGTTTTCCGGACCCTGATCGGTCCAGCCGCCTTTCCCGTCGTCGGCGGTTTCATCGGCCAGCGCCATGTTGGCCGCTTTCGAAAGATCGAGAACCCGCGTCCGATACGGCTGAAATCCGATAGAATAAGTGAGTTCGGCGTGCTTGAGCTGTTTCTGCACCGGCTGCAGCGCAATGCGCAGCGTGATCGTCTCAAGGTTGAACTTCCGGGCGTCATGGACGGTGATCGTCACCGGCTGCTGGAATTCAAGCTGCGCGAGACCCGTGTGCAGAGGGACTTCGACCCGCATGGCTTTTTCAAACGAGCCGATCCGTTCCGCGAGAAACTTCTCCGGCACGGCAAGCTCTTTCCCGCCGGAACGCAGATGTTTGCCGACGATCGTTTCCGCCGGAATCTCGAACTGCAGCACGGCCGCGCCGGTCGGGACTCCCTCCCTGCTGTCGAGCGAGACGGAGACCCGCCACTCTTCCGGCCGGGAGGTGTCGACCCGGGTTTCAAACCGCATTACTGCGCCGCTGCCGCGCAGCTTCCAGTCGCCTCTCCAATGGCCGTCCGCCACCGCCGGCAGATCGAAATTCGCGTCGTTCTGCCGGTTTGGATACCATTTATCGCTGTAGTGCATGACTTGAAGCAGGCTCTTGCCGTCGACGAGAATCGTTCCGTTGCGCGAGAGCGTGAGATCCGCCGCAGGCAGCAGCGGCAGCGAGAACAGCACAAACAGCAGCAGACAGGTGAGAATTCTATGCATCAGTTCTTCCTCTGGTAGGTGTTGGCGATGGTGGTGGTGTTCTCCGCGGCGGTCGGGAACCACAGGAACGGCGCGCTGAGGCGGTCTTCGCCGTAAACCTCATCCGGATTATCCCCCCGGAGATTCTCAGTATGCCCGTCGGCGAGCAGATAGTTCGCCGATTTCGCATGTGGAAAGGCAAAGACATTCCCGGCACCGGACCAGTCGCCGTACCAGTTCACCGCGTCATAGTAGGCTTCCAGCGTCATGAGCGTCCGCGCCGGCTGCATGATTTTCCCGAATTTCCGCAGCGGATTCGAGGTGTTGCCGATGTAGCCGAGCGCCTTGTTCTGACCGTAGCCGCCCGCGGAAATTTCATACTTGTACGCGCTGTCCGGAGAGAGCATGTTCATCCGGTCCTCGCCTTTCACATAGGAGGGACAGAGCGGAACCGCGTAATATTTCTGCGGTTCGGACCAGTTGTAGTTGCCGTTCCCCAGGTATTCGCCGCGCCGATTGCGGGAACGGAACAGCCCGTCGGCGTAAGGCCCCAGCCCGATCGCCCACTGAAAGTTCGGCTGCGTTTTCGTCATGCGCCACGGTGCGATGATGTCCCCGTTGTCCCCGGCGTAGAGGCTGTGGCAGAGCCCGATCTGCTTGAGCTGGTTCGTGCAGCTCGCGCTCCTGGCTCGTTCTTTCGCCTGGTTCAGCGCCGGCAGCAGCATCGACGCGAGAATCGCGATGATCGCAATCACCACGAGGAGCTCGATGAGCGTAAATGCCGCTTTTTTCGTTACCAGCTCGTGGGAGGCAGGGGGCGTGTCCTTTGTTTTTTCAGGCGTTGCATGGTCGTGGGAGGCAGGGGGCGTGTCCTTTGTTTTTTCAGGCGTTGCATGGTCGTGGGAGGCGGGGGGCGTGTCCGCCGCCCCCCGCACCCCCTGCGTCCGGCAAGGTGCCGGTGCCGCGTACGGGTCGGAGTCGGACTCGGCTGCGGTCGGCCGGTGCGGGGAGAAAGAGCCGCAAAAACACGAAGCAATCTTCC
>CALXOE010000048.1 GCA_944389935.1 uncultured Victivallis sp. | reverse complement strand
TTTCCCCCGCATCGAGCATGGCGAGCGTTTTGTCGCCGAAGTGATCGACGATGAGAGCCGCGGTTTTCGGGCCGATCCCCGGAATCATGCCGGACCCCAGATAGCGTTTGAGTCCCGCCGGTGTTCCCGGCAGAATGATCCGGAACTCCTCCGCCCGGAACTGGCGGCCGAATTCCGCGTGCTGTTCCCAGCTGCCCGTGATCTCAATCTCCTGCCCGGCGACCACTCCCGCGACCGGGCCGCAGACTGCGTACTCCCGTCCTCCGGACTCCCGAACGCGGATGACGGCAAACGACCCGTCCTCGTTTTCAAAAACGACTCGGGTGATTTCGCCGCGCAGTTTCGTGCGCTCGTGTGCCTGCGGTTCGGTCATGCGTGTGTCCGGTTGGAATCCCAGTGGAAAGAGTGTTTCACCGTTCCGGCCCCGGATCGTTCGGCGCCGGAACAAAAAAATCCCCTCCGGCACGGACGCGCCGGAGGGAATCGAGTCTCATATCGCGTCACTTCGCCTGCGGTACGAGCGGCAGCGTGATGTTCTGCTTTTCCCAGATGTTCAGATACTGAACCGTAGTCAGGGTCGCCGTCACTGCAATCAGCACGAGGCTGACCGCCGCCAGCACGAGGTAAAGTCTGGAGGGCGCCCCGGGACCTGCCGCGGCTTTCGGCTTCGGCACGAAAGGCTCCTCTTTCTTCGCTTCCTCTTTTTTCCCCTCGGCGGTCTTGAGGTCGCCGCCGGGAAGTTTGGAATTCGCGCTGCCGGCCGGTTTGAGCTGCAGATCCTCTTCCTCCTTTTTCGGGGTCGGAATCGTCGGAACGGCCTGCGGAGTCGCGGACTGCGGAGAAACCTGCGGCCGGAGCGTCCCGGCCGGAAGCGGTTTGGCTACCGGCAGCGAGTGAGACGGCGCCGCCTGCTCTTCCTGCGGCTTGGGCATGGCCGGCCCGTGTCCAGGGAGGACGATGGTCGCCTTGGACGCATCAGCCGGCGCGGCATTCTTGATCGGAACTTTCGGCGGAATCATCCCGCCCGGCCGGGTCGGACGCGCGATCTTGATCGTATCGCTGCTGTCGATATCGGCTGCTTCACCGGGTTCGGAACCAGGAGCGACTTTCAGCTGCGCAGGCGTAACCGCCGACGGGCGCAACCGCACCGTCTTGCGGGTCTTGGTGTCGTCGGAGTCCGACGGCGCCGCGCCGGCGGGACCGTCGATTTTCACGCTGGCCGGTGAGACCGCGGTCGGTTTCAGCACGATCGTTTTTCGGGTCTGAGTATTGGCACCGTCTCCGGCCGGTTTCTGAACGACCGGGATCTTCGGCTGAATCGCCGGGCCCGTCTGCGTGGCGATCGGTTTGAGCTTGACGGTCCGGCGGGTCTGGGTATCTTCCATGACTTCGAGGTTGCCGGTGTCGGTATCGCGACCGCTCAAAGGATCGGTGAGCGGCGCTTTCGGCATCGGCGTCAAGTTGATCCCGGCCGGTGTCACCGAGGGGCGCAGCCGCACGGTTTTCCTGGTCTTGGTATCGTCACTGTCCTGGTCGGGAGCATTGCCCTGATTGATTTTATCCGGATCGACCATCTTTCACCCTTTCATTCTGGCTGTCCAAATCGAAACATAATCTCACATTGAAGAATTTAACGCCGCTTTTCGGAAAATCAATCCTTTTCCCCGCCGAATCTGCAAAAATATCGGAAAAAAACGGCATATTTCCGGTTTCTCCCCTGATTTTTCCTCAATTTTCCGTGCGCAGGATTATCTGAATCGACGTGCTGCCGTTGCTCGGAGCCGGAACCCGGTCGAGATTTGCGAGCATCCGCTGCACCGATTCATCCATCGGCGAGTTGCCGCTGCGCGAGATGATTCTGGCGCTCGTAACCCGGCCGTCGGCCGCGATCGAGAGCTGAATCGTGACCTGCGGCCGCGCATCTCCGAGCAGCGACCCCGGCGGTTCCGACCAGCGGGACTTGATGTAATTTCCGAGCCGCTCCCAGTAGCGGCGATCCTCTCCCTGCGCGCCGCCTCCCGGCGTGGCGTTGTTCTGTTTCCCGTAGGTTTGCGCCCGGTCCGCGTCGCCGATCGGAACCGCGAGATTCCGGTTGCTGCCGCCGCTGCGCTTCTCCGCCGCTGCCCGCGCAAGAGCGACCTGCTCGGCCGCGCTGAGCTGGCGCGGTTTACTGGTCTGCCGGGCCGGTTTGCTGACCTTGCGGGTGGTCTGCTGTTTCGGCGTCGACTTCTGCTGGCGCTTGACGACGGGCGGTTTCGGCGTCGACTTCTGCTGGCGCTTGACGACGGGTGGTTTCGGCGTCGGTTTCCGCACCTGCGGTTTGACGACGGGCGGCGGCGGAGCCGGTTTCTGCACCGGGGGCGCCGGGATCGACGGCGCGGGCGGTTCCGGGGCGGAATTCACCGCCGGACGCAGACGCGACGGCGGACCGACCTCTTCTCCAGTCGAGAGCGGCCCGATGAGCTTCACCTTGAACGCGCTCTCCTGCGGCGAACGCCAGTTCTGATAGAGCACCATGCCGAGCGGTCCGAAGATGACCAGACAGTGAATGAGAACCACCTGCACACCGATCGTGCAGCGCAGTTTCCGGGAGGTCAGCGGTTCAGCTTCTCCCGACCGCAACGGGGGCGCGACAGTCAGCTCTTTCATCTATTTCCCCTCCGCCTGTGTGACCAGTGAAACATCGTCGAAACCGGCATGGCGGATCAGCGCCATGAGTTCAATCACGTCGTTGTAGGTGCGGGAGCCGTCCGCCCGCAGCAGAAGCTGGGTTTTCGGCGCGGTCTCCTTGAGCCGGGTGAGGTATGCGGTCAGCTCCTCGCGCGTCACGACCTCCTTGTCGAATTCGATCGTGCCGTTCTTCGTGAGCGTCACGCTCTTGAAGTTGTCCTCCGGGAGTTTGTCGCTGTTCATCTCCGGCGGGGAGATGTTCGTGCCGTACTCCATGAGCGGCATCGTGATCATGAAGACGATGAGCAGCAGAAACGTCAAATCCAGCAGCGGCGTGACGTTGATCTGATCGATGGCGGCCATCTGCCGTCTTTTGCGGCGAGCTCTCATTTATTCGGTCTCCCCGCCGTTCGACGCGGCCTGTTCTCTCGCCTGTTCTTTCGCAATGCTGAGCTGTTCGAGTTTGACCCGGGCCATGAATTCGTCCGAGAAGTTGTCGAGCTGCGTGGCGATGTTGCGCACCGTCGAGGTCAGCAGATTGTAGCCGATGAGCGAGGGGATCGCCACGATCAATCCCGCGACCGTGGTGAGCAGCGCGCCCGCCACGCCCGGCGCCAGTGCCGAGAAGTCCGATTTCCCCGCCGCCGCGATGCCGCAGAACGCGAGCATGACGCCCCAGACCGTCCCGAACAGCCCGAGGAACGGGCTCACGCTGACCATCGTCGCAAGAAATCCGATGCGGGTCTCCAGCTCGATCTCCTGCCTGGAGACTTCGCTGATGAGAACCGCTTCGATCGCGTTGTACTGCGCTTCCGACAGCCGGACCGGGCGGGTCGAAACTCCCGTGGTCCGGCTGAACGTCGCCGGATCGCTTTCGTAGAATTCCAGAAGTTTCTCCACTCCCTGATTGTAGATCTGGGCGGCCGGGCTGCCGTTCCCCGCACCCTCGCGCAGAAGCTGCTGGCTTGTGACGCTCCGGTTCCTGGACGATTTGAAGCGTGCGACGAACTGCCGGGAGAGTTTCTGCGCCCGGTAGAGCGAGATCCCTTTTTCGATCATGACCGACCAGGTGAATGTGGAAATCACCAGCAGCAGGACGACGATGCTTTTGCCGAGCGTATCGCTGTTTTCAAATGCGTAATAGACTCCGGGAGTCTCCGCGAGGAAGAGGGAAAAAGACGTCATATTGAAAAAAACTCCGAGAAAGTTGAAACTGCACCCTTTATAAAATATAATACAGGGGTTATATTCTGCAAATGTATGCTTGCGATAAAATCCAAAAAAAACGGAGAAAAAACATGGCACAGGAAAAACTCGTACTCGGTTTCGATGTCGGCGGAACCAAAATCGGAGTCGGACTCGGCTCGAGCGAAGGACGGATTCTCGGCAAGGCGCGCATCGAAAACGTCGACACCTATCCCGACGACATTCTGCCGCAGATGGTCGATGAGGCGAAGAAACTCGTTTCGGGTGCAGGTTTGAAGATGGAGCAGATCGCCGCATTCGGCATCTCCGCGCCGTTCCCTGCCGACCCGGTCAACGGCATCATGACCGCCCCGACCAACAACCGCCACTGGCGCAATGTTCCGATCCTGCAGTATCTGCGCGACAATCTGAAACTGCCGGGCTGTTTCGAGAACGATGCGAACTGCGGCGCACTGGCCGAATGGTTTTTCGGCGCGGGACGCGGCTGCCGGGATTTCATCTACCTCACGATGAGCACCGGCATCGGCGGCGGCATCATCGCTGCGAATCATCTCGTCCGCGGCGGCCGCGCGCTGAGCGCGGGAGAACTCGGGCATATCTGCGTCGAACTCGGCGGACGCCAGTGCAACTGCGGGCTCAAGGGATGCTATGAGGCGTATGCCGGCGGCCGTGCTCTCGCGCAGCGCATGCAGGAGGAGCTGCGCGACCGCCCGGACAGCATGATCATGCAGCTCGTCGGCGGCAATGTGAACGCGATCGACATGATCCCGCTCGAAAAGGCCGTTCGGGCGAAAGACCCCTATGCCATGGCGCTCTGGGATGAGATGAGTCTGCGCAACGCCCAGGCGTTCGGCATGTTCATCAACATCTTCAATCCGGAACGGCTCGTGCTCGGCACGCTCGCGTGGGCGGTCGGCGACCTCTACACCGATCCGATCAAGAAGTATCTGCCGCAATTCTGCTGGAAGGAGCCGATGGAGGCGTGCGAACTCGTCCCCTCGGAACTCCGGCGCGACATCGGCTACTACGCGGGCGTCGCCGCGGCGCTGAACTATCTCAAAGAGCAGGAAGAAAAGCGCGCCTGAGCCGGAAGAGGGGTCTCTATGGAACGGAAATTCCTGCTCGGCGTCGACATCGGCGGAACCAAATGCGCCTGCATTCTCGGAGCGGCCGATTCCGCCGGCGAAATTGAGATCCTCGACAAAACCCGGTTTGCGACGGCGGAGGCGGGGGGGGCGCGGGCGTGTCTCGAAATGCTCGCCCGGTCCGGGAGAGAGCTCTGCTCCCGTCACGGCGTCGCTCCCGGATCGGTGCAGGGATGCGGCGTCTCCTGCGGAGGACCGCTCGACAGCCGTCGGGGCGTCATTCTTTCTCCCCCGAACCTGCCGGGCTGGGATGCTGTTCCGGCGGTGGAGATTCTCGAGCATGAGCTCGGGATTCCCGTCCGGCTTCAGAACGATGCGAATGCCTGTGCAGTCGCGGAGTGGCGGTTCGGGGCCGGGCGCGGCGTGCGGAACATGATTTTCCTGACATTCGGGACGGGGCTCGGCGCGGGATTGATCCTCGACGGCAGGCTTTACAGCGGAATCGGTGACTCGGCCGGTGAGTGCGGGCACATCCGTCTCGCTCCGGTCGGTCCGGTCGGGTTCGGAAAGAGCGGCTCGTTCGAGGGGTTCTGCTCCGGCGGAGGCATTGCGCAGCTCGCGGCGATTCGGGCGCGCGAACAGCTTCAGCTCGGAAAAAAAGTCGCATGGTGCGCTTCGATTGACGCTCTGGCCGGACTCAATGCGAAAATTGTCGGCGATGCGGCCGAGGCGGGCGACCCGCTCGCACTCGCTGTTTACGAGGAGTGCGGACGCTATCTCGGGCGTGGATTGGCTCTCCTGATCGACCTCCTGAACCCGGAGCGGATCGTGATCGGCAGCATTTTCGCACGTTCGGAAAGGCTGCTGCGCCCGGCCATGGAGCGCAGCATTGCCGAAGAGGCGCTTCCCGCCGCCGCCGCGCAGTGCCGGGTCGTCCCGGCCGCTCTCGGCGAGGCGATCGGCGACTACGCGGCGCTGGCGCTGGCGCTCGGGGAGTTCTGACGATGGCGTTTCGGGTGGAACAGCTTCCGGTCGGTGGTTACGACCACAACTTCTCCTATCTCATCGTCGCGGAGAACGGCGACGCGGCACTGGTCGATCCGACCGGGGATTGCAATGTCATCCGCCGCGCCGTCGAGGCGGCCGGAACAATCACGCCGCGATACATCCTGCTGACCCACGGTCATCAGGATCACTCGGAGTGTCTCGGCGAGGTGCGGAGTTTTTTCCTCGCCCCGGTCGCGAGTCATCCGACCCATCCGCTCGCGGGGGAAATCAAACTGTACAACGGCCGGAAACTTCCGTTCGGTGAGGGGTGGATCGAGGCGATCGCCACGCCCGGCCACTCGCGCGATTCGATCTCATTCCGGCTCTCCGACGATTCGGCGCTTTTCACGGGGGATACGCTTTTCATCGGCTGTGTCGGATTCTGCCGCTCAAAGGAGATGTTCGACACGATCCGGAAGAAGATTCTGCCGCTGCCGGATTCGCTTGTGATCTACTCCGGACATGACTACGGCGAAGTCCCGTTCCGAACGCTCGGCGAGGAGAAAGAGCGCAATCCCTATTTGCGCTGCGCGACGCTCGAGGAGTTCCGGGAAAAACTGAAATCACTGGAGTGAAAAAACTTATGGATATCCTTACGATCTGTTCCATCGTGGTGGCGATTCTGGTTCTGCCCGGAGTGCTGATTTTGTTTCTGCGCCCGTCGTTCACGTTGAAGCTGATCGTCTGGTTTCTGCGGCACACGTTTCTGCGTCTGCGGATTGAGGGGGTGGAGAACATTCCCGACTCCGGGCCGGTCCTGCTGGTGTCGAATCATGTTTCCCTGATCGACATGCTGCTGATTCAGTCGATCTCCCGCCGTCCGGTCCGGTTCATGGTGCGGCAGGAGATTCTCGACTTCGTTCCGACCCGCTTTCTTTTCTGGTATCTCGGGGTGATCCGGGTTCCGTCGATTTCGCACCCGAAAGCGATGCACCGCTTCTTCCTGCGGGTGCGCGGCGAGCTGCGGCGCGGAGGCGTACTCTGTCTGTTCCCCGAGGGGAGCATCTCCGGGAACGGCGGACTGATGCGTTTCCGCTCCGGCGTCGGGCCGCTGCTGCCCGCGGGCGTCGAGGTGTCGGTCATTCCGGTGCGGATCGGCATGCTCTGGGGGCGGCTTTTCACGCTTCACAACGGCAGGCTCAAATACCGTCCTCCGCTCACGCTCCCGCTGAACTTCAGTTTAAAAGTGGGCCGCCCGGCCTCCCCGGCGCTTTCGGCGTTTGAACTCCGGCAGCTCATCTCCGAACTCGGGGCGGAGGCGGAGGCGGCCCCGCAGCCGGGGGAACTGCCGCTGCATGTCGCGTTTGCAAAGCGGGCGAAACGACACCCGTTTGAAGTGACCTATCTCGATGCGAACGGAACGAAATGCTCCAATTTTGAAATGCTCGTACGGGCCGCGATCCTCTCACGTCGCGTTCGCGAACTCAAGAGTGAGTCGCGTTACATCGGCGTCCTGCTGCCGAACTGCACGGCGATGACCGCGGCGATGTTCGGCGTTCTGTTCGCGGATCGGACCCCCGCGGTGGTCAACTTCAGTGCCGGGGCCGAGGTCGCACTCGACTCCCTCCGGAGGGCCGGCGTCGAATCTATTCTCACAAGCCGCAAATTTCTGCGCAAACTCAACTGGAGCGAAACGCCGGAGATGGTCATCCTCGAAGATGTGGCCGCTCAGGTTACGCCTGCCGAAAAACGGCAGACCGCGCTGCTCTGCGCCCTGATGCCGTTCCGGATGCTCATGCGTCGTCTGGCTCCCCGCAGCGCGTTCAATGTCGGGCTCGAGGCGGTGCTGCTCTTCTCGAGCGGTTCGACCGGGAAACCGAAGGCGGTTCAACTGACCCATCGCAACATCAACTGCGATTTGTGGGCTTTCTGGCGCATGATTCTCTGGAGCAGACGCGACCGGATCGTCGGAAATCTGCCGCTGTTCCACGCCTACGGGTTTACGGTTGAGTTCGCGTTCCCGGCGCTCTCGGGAACGCCGGTGATCTATCTGCCGAATCCGCTCGATGCGGCCGGGGTGGTGAAAGCGATCGAAACGTTCGGCATCACGCTGCTGACCGCCACGCCGACGTTTCTGCAGGGGTATCTGCGCAAGGCGACGCCGGCCCAGCTCAAGACCCTGCGCCTGGTCATCACCGGCGCGGAAAAACTGCGCCCCGAACTCGCGGCGAAATTCCGCGATATGACCGGGCTCGAGATCATCGAGGGGTACGGCTGCACGGAGCTTTCGCCGATCGTGACGATCAATTTGTGCAACTCGATTTACCTGCTCGGGAAGCGGGCGCACCATCCGGGGAGCATCGGCATTCCGCTGCCGGGCATCCACGTGCGGGTAGTCGACCCCGAGAGCGGCGTCGAACTCGGGCCCGATTCGCCGGGGCTCATGCAGGTCAAGAGCGGCACGGTTATGAAAGGGTATCTGAACGATCCGGAGCAGACCGCCCGCGTCATTCAGAACGGCTACTACAACACCGGCGACATCGCCCGGATCGATCGCGAGGGTTACGTCTACATCACCGGGCGCGCTTCGCGTTTCAGCAAAATCGGCGGGGAAATGGTCCCTCATGAACTTGTGGAACAGGCGATCGCCGCGCTGCGCGGCCGTGAGGAGCGTGAAGTCGCGGTCACCGGCCGCCCCGATCCGAAACGGGGAGAACGGCTCGTGGTGTTTTACACGGCGGATGATTTTGATCCGGCGGCGCTGATCGAGGGTCTGCGCGCAGAGAAGCTGCCGAATCTGTGGATTCCGAAAGCGGAGGATTTCGTGAAGATCGACCATCTTCCGCTGCTCGGCAGCGGCAAACTTGATTTGACCCGACTCAAAAAACTTGCGGAGGAGCTTGCATGAAGAAGATCGTCTGTCTCGGTTCGTTGAATCTCGACCACGTTTACCGGGTCGACCACTTTGTCCGTCCCGGGGAGACGCTGAGTTCCGCCGGGTACTCGGTCGGCTGCGGCGGCAAGGGGTTGAACCAGTCGATCGCGCTCGCGCGGGCCGGGGCGCCGGTCATGCACGCCGGAAAGATCGGGCGCGACGGCGGAATGCTGCGCGATATGCTTGAAAAAGCGGGCGTCGACGTCTCGCTCGTGGCCGAGGGGGAGACCCCGACCGGGCACGCGGTGATTCAGGTCGATGCGAAAGGCGAAAATGCGATTCTGCTCTACGGCGGCGCGAATCGGGAGATCTCGGAAACGGAGATCGATTCCGCGCTCGATGCGGCCGAGGGGGGGATTCTGCTGCTGCAAAATGAGATCAATTCGATCGATCAGGTGTTCCGCCGGGCGCACGATCGGGGGATTCCGGTCGCGTTCAACTTCGCGCCGTTCGATCCGGAGGATGCTGCGCGGCTTCCGCTCGAACTGCTCAGTTACCTCATCGTGAACGAGATCGAGGGCGCCGGAGTGGCCGGCGTGGAGAATCCCGAGGCGATCCTCGCGACGCTGAAGTCGAACTATCCGCACTGCCGTGTGATTCTGACGCTCGGCAAGGCCGGTTCGGCGTTTCTCGGCGACGACGGGACGATGGTGACCATCCCGCCGTTCCCCGCCGAGGTGGTCGATACCACGAGCGCGGGCGACACGTTCATCGGCTATCTCTTTGCCGGACTGCTCGAGGGGATGGCGCTGAAAGAGGCGATGGAACTGGCGACTCGCGCCTCGGCGATCACGGTCAGCCGTCCCGGCGCGGCGGAGTCGATCCCGTTCCGGAGGGAGCTGGCGTAAGAAATGTTTCCGCAGGTGTGTGAACGATGCTGACCTACATGAAAATCACGAATTTCGCGCTGATCGAGGAGGCCGAACTGGAGTTCGGACCCGGATTCAACGTCGTCACCGGCGAATCGGGCGCGGGCAAGTCGATCCTGATGGGGGCGGTCGAGCTGCTGCTCGGCGGCCGGGTCGATCGCGGCGTGATCCGGACCGGCTGCGACCGGTGCGTCGTCGCCGGGAGCTTCACGGTGCCGGAGCGGCTGGTTCCTGCCGTCGAAGCGATTCTCGGCCCGGCGGAGATCCCGTTCGACCCGGCCGAACCGCTGCAGTTCCGTCGCGTGATCGGGCAGTCGAATGTGCGGAATTTTGTGAACGATACGCCGGTCAGCGCCCGGTTGCTCGCCGCCGTCGGCGAACAGCTCCTTGACCTGCACGGAGCCAATGAGCAGCTCTCACTCACCCATCCCGCCCGCCAGCTCGAGATGCTCGACCGTTACGCGGGTGCGGAGGAGATGGTCGCCGAATGCCGCCGCATCTGCGCAGAACTCGACGCCCTCGCACGTGAACGCGAGGAGTTCGACCGGAACATCCCGGACGAATCCGAACGCAGCCGCCTCGAGCTCGTGCTCGAGGACATCGACAAGGTCAATCCCGCGCCCAGCGAGGATGAGGAGCTCTCCGCCCGGTTCCGGATCGCGGGGAACTCCCGGCAGGTGCTCGAGACGGCCGGACATCTGACTGCGGCGCTGACCGAGGCGGAGGATTCCGTTTCCGACCGGATGGGGGGCGTCTACCGCAAACTTCTGGAACTCTCCCGCATCGACGAGGCGCTTGCGGAGGGGCTGCTCGAGGAGTGCGACCGGATTCAGGAGGAGATCGGCGCGCTCTCGAACCGCATCTCGGAACTGGCCGACAAGGTCGAACTTGATCCTGAGGCGCTCGCGGCGATGGAGAGTCGGCTCGGGGAGCTTTTCACGCTCAAGCGGCGTTACGGGCCGACGCTCGAGCAGGTGCTGGAACGGCGGGAGGAGGCGGCCGGGCGGCTCGAACTCTTTCACAATACAGCCGCGCGGCGCGCGGAGTTCGACCGCCGTCGCGAGGCGTTGAACACGGAGCTGCGCGCCGTTGCCGGAAAGCTCTCGGAACTCCGGAAACGGTGTGCCGCGAAATTCGCCGACGAGGTCCGTTCCAAGCTCGGCGCGATCGGTTTCGCGAAGTGCGTTCTCGAAGTCGAATTCACGGCCGTTGAGCCCGGACCGAACGGAATGGATCGCATTGAACTGTTGTTCAGTGCGAACGCCGGCGAGAGCGTGCATCCGCTGCGCAAAATCGCATCGAGCGGAGAACTGTCGCGCCTTATGCTCGCATTGAAGACGGTTCTGGCCGATGCGGACGCGATTCCGGTGGTCGTCTTCGACGAGATCGATGTGAACATCGGCGGCGAGACCGCGAACCACGTGGGGGAGGAGCTGCACAATCTCGGGCGCAACCGGCAGATCCTCTGCATTTCGCACCTCGCGCAGGTGGCGGCGCGGGCCGACCGCCACTTCCGGGTCGAAAAACACACGCAGGAGGGGCGCACGTTTTCCGAGTGCCGCGAACTCGACGCCGAATCTCGGGTAAAAGAGATCGGCCGCATGCTCGGCGGCGGTGCTTCCGCCGAAACCCATGCGCGCGACATCCTGCGCCGCGCGGGGAGATGATCGCACTGCCCGTGGAGTCCCGGCGGCTCTCGCGGAGGAAAAGAGTTTTTCTGCGGAAAATCGCCGTGGAAACTTGAAAACGGACGGCAGTGGCGATAGGTTACCTCGATTGACAGCTTCATGACCGCCGGAGGTGCCTTTTGAGAAGCGATACGTTTCTGATTCTGTTCATCGTCTTTATCGCCGTTATCACGCTGTGGCCGCTGATGTTGCGGCGATTTCAGATTCCGGGGGTCATCGCGCTGCTGATCGCGGGCATGCTGATCGGGCCGAACTGCCTTGATCTGGTTCGTGTGATGGCGGACGCATTCCGTTTTCTCGGCGGAGAGACGGAGACGGTCGTTTCGCATTTCGATTCGCTCATCAGTTCGTTCGGTTCGCTCGGGCTGGTCTTTCTGATGGCGCTGGCGGGGATGGAGGCGGATTTCAAGCTCATCAACTCCGCGCGGAAACCGGTCATCGCATTGAGCATTCTGACCTTTCTTGTTCCGGCGATCGCCGGGTATGCGGTCTACTCCTGTTTCCGTCCGGACGATTTTCCCGGAAAACTCCTTTACGCGAGTCTCTTTGCTTCGCACTCGGTCGGCATCGTCTTTCCGGTGATCCGCGAGTTGAAATTGACGAAGACCCGGTTCGGCGCGTCGGTGCTGATTTCGACCGTCATCACGGACATCGCGAGCATCATTCTGCTGGCGGTCAGCGTCCAGCTCAAACGGCAGAGTGTCATTCCCGGCGCGGCAGGGGAGGGGGCGGGCAGCCGTTCGCTCTCGATTTTCGATTATGTCGATCCGGGGATGTTCGGAAACTGGTTCACGCCTTTCTTTCTGCTTGTGGTCCTCGCGTATCTCGGAATCGCGGTCTATCTGGTCTACCGGATCGGAAAGCTGCTGCTGCGGATCTTCAAGCCCGGTGAGGATACGCTCGTCACGATTCTGCTGCTGGTGATCCTCGCAACCGTGCTGGTCGGGGAGTTCCTCGGAGTCAATCTCGTGGTCGGCGCGTTCATCGCGGGGCTGGCGCTCTCGCGGCTCGTGAAAGAGAACCGCGGCCCGACCGGCCCGCTCATGGAACGGTTCGAGAGCATCGGTTACGGACTGCTGATCCCGTTCCTCTTCATCTCGATCGGTATGTCGACCGACTTCCGGGCGTTCGGGGAGGCGGGGAATCTTTCGATCATTCTCTTTACGGTGCTCGGGCTTGTCGGTAGCAAGATCGTTTCGGGGTGGCTCGCGATGCGTATCTCCGGATTCTCGAACTCCGAGGGGCTTTGCGCGGGGCTCATGACGGTTCCGCAGCTCTCGGCGACGCTCGCCGCCGCGGCGATCGGCAGGAATCTCGGCATGCTGGACAACAATTTCTTCAATGCGATCATCATCCTCTCGATCGTGACGACGCTGCCGATCCCGACGCTCGTGCGGCTTATCATCACGAGGACGAAGATGACATTCTCCGAGGAGGCCGAGGAGGCCTATCCGGTTCCGGACGAAGATCGGCAGGACGAACTGCTTTGAACGAAGCTTTCCCGTGCGGTTTTCCGCGGAAATGGTGGCAAAAATACGCGAAACGTGCTATGTTTTGAAAAAGTCAACCTCAACAGTGGGAAAATAAGATCGATGCGACAGGTGGTGTTCCTGATTCAGACGGCCGACCGGAAAGGACTGCTGGCCGAGATTTCGAGTTTCTTCTACAACAGCGGCTTCAATATCCTCCAGTGCCGGCAGTTTTCGGATATCCGGGCGGGGCGCTACTTCATGCGGATCGCGCTGGAGCTCAATGCCGAAATCACGCGCCGGGAGCTGGAAGAGGCGTTCGCGAAGTTCGCCGGAAAACTCGAACTCGAATATTCCGTTCACCACCTCGAGGCGAAGCAGAACGTCGCATTGATGGTGTCGAAAGCGTCGCACTGTCTCTACGACCTGCTCATGCACGCGGACGAGGGGGATCTGGTCTGCAACATCCCGCTTATCATCAGCAACCATCCGGACCTCGAGTACGTGGCGGACCGGTTCAATGTCCCCTATTTCTGCTGCCCGATGGAGAAGGGAAAGAAAGCCGAGCAGGAGGCGAAAGTGCTCGATCTGCTGCGCAGCCACCGCATTGATCTGGTGGTCATGGCGCGCTACATGCAGATTTTGTCGGACGACTTCATCGCGCGTTATCCGCAGCGGATCATCAATATCCACCATGCGTTCCTGCCCGCGTTTCAGGGAGGGAACCCCTATGAGCGCGCGTGGGAACGCGGCGTCAAGATGATCGGCGCAACCGCCCATTATGCGACGGCCGATCTCGACGAGGGGCCGATCATCGAGCAGGACGTCGAGCGCATCAGCCACATGGATATGCCGGAAGATCTCAAACAGATCGGCAAGGACATTGAGCGGCGTGTGCTGACCCGCGCAGTCCGGGCGCACCTTGAACACCGCGTCATTGTCTCCGGCCGCAGGACCATCGTGTTCTCATGAAAAAACAACCGCAACAGAACAGCAGAGCCGGAGTCGCGCAAATAGCGGCGGCCGGATTCCTCGGGCTTCTGACGCTGCTGCTGCCGGCGAAATTCGCGGGGCTGGCTGTCATGCCGGAGGCGACGAGTTTCTTTCCCGGATACTGGTCCGCCTACATCGACATCACCTGGCCGGCGCACAGTTTCGGGCTCTTTTCCGGGGTGGCGCTGTTTGCGGCGCTGGCGGCGTTCGGATGGCGGCTGAAGTCTCCGCCGTTCCGGAGCGCGGCGGGGCGGTGTGCGCTGTTGTGGGCGTTCGGACTGCCGATCGCGGCGCTGCCGGGGCTGCTGAACTGCGAGACGCTCGACTACGCGATCTGGGAGATCTTCCACCTTGCCGGGATCGGCGCGTACCTCTGGGCGCTCTACCTCGTGCTCTCGAACCGGCCCGAGTGGCGCGGAATCTATGTCTGGCTGCTGCTGGCGGGGGCGGGATACGCGGTCTATGCCGGATTGCGGCAGTATTTTGTCGGATTCGCCGAAATGCGGGATTTCATGCAGCAGCAGTATGAGGCGGGAATCCGGCTCGGTAACGTCATGCGCAGCAAACTCGAGGACGACCGTGTGTTCGGCTCTTTCGCCTCCTGCAATGTGCTGGCGGGTTATCTCATATTGCTGCTGCCGCTGGCGGGGTGGAGATTGTGGGTCGCCGGGGAACGGTTCGAGCCGGCGAGGGTGTCGAAACCGCTGCTCTGCGGAATCGGATGCGTATTGCTCGGCGCGGTCCTGCTTCTGACGCGCGGGCGCGGCGCGCTGCTCGCGGCGGTGCTGGCGGCGGGCGGGTTCGTGCTGACGCTGCCGATGCGCAGACTCTGGCGCGCGGGGCTGATTCTCGCCGCGGTCGCGGTGATCGCGGGCGGGGCATTGTTCGCAAACTACGTCGGGCGCGGATTCGGATCGGTGGAAGAGCGGGTCGATTACCTCAAAACATCTGCGCGGATGGTGATCGAGAAACCGGTCGCCGGATATGGCTGGGGCGGATTTTTCTATCGGCACATGGAGCTCAAGACTTCCGACACGGATGAGGCGGCGCATGATCCGCACAATATCGTCGCCTCCTTTGCGACGCAGGCGGGAGTCCCCGCCGGATTGCTGGTGGTTCTGATTCTCTGCTGGCCGATGTGGGAACTCGGACGCCGGGTACTGCGCCGCCGGGCGGGCGGATTTGAACAGGCGGTGTTCTGGGGGGAAGTTGCGTTTCTGCTGCATGCTTTGATGGATGTCGATCTGCAGATTCCGGCGAATATGGCGATCTCCGGGGGATTGCTCGTGGCGGCCCTGATCCGTCCGGAATCGGAGTCGGACGCGGGCGGCGCGGAGGTCCGGGAAGAGTCTCCGGATTCCGTCCCCGTCCGGTGTCGGGGGGCGGCCCGGCTGCTGTGGCTGCTGCCCGGAGCGGTGCTCGGCGCGACGGCGTTCGGCGGGGGGATTTATGTCATGCGGTCGGAGCAGGCGTTCGACGATCTGCTCAAACTGATTCAGCCGCAGTCGACGGATGACCTGAAGCTGCGCCCGACTCCGGCGGGAGTCGAGCGGGCGCTTCGGAACGCGGTTGAACTCCGTCCGTATTCGCCGTTCCCGTGGGAGAGCGCGGGCGATTTTTATCTGGCGGTTCGCGATGTGCGGAACGCGGAGCGCTGTTACCGGGAGGCGATGAAACGCACCTCGGCCCGTCCGTCGACCTACGAGCGGCTTTCGCGGATCGAACGCATGCGCGGCAACCGCGAGGAGGCAAAACGGTTTCTGCTCGAGGCGTGCCGCCGCTTCCCGGGTAATCCCAAATACACCGAGGAACTCAAAGAGCGCTATCCGGAAGTGGAGTTCCCGCAATAGCGCCCGTCATTCCGGGGAAACTCACTCTGCCGTGAGCGGTCCGACCCGCGGCATCGTCCACGTTCCGCCGACCGGGATCGCGCCGATGTCGGCGTGGGATTCCGGGTGGATCGCCGTGGTGCCCGCCCCGCGGACGGGGCTGTCCGCGAGCGGCGTGAAGTCGTAGTCGGCCGGTGCTTTCAGCCGCAGTGCCTCCACGCTGTCCAGCACTTTCCCTCCCGCGCCCGCGAGCAGTACCGACTGTTCGGCATTGCCGGGCGAGACGACCAGATTGTTGTAGAACTCGATCAGGCTGCCGCGGTATTTCGGATTCTTGTGGAATGCCGCTGTGACGATGATGTTGTTGAAGAACCGGAAATTCACCAGTTCGCGCTCCAGCGGACCGGGTTTGTTGAAGAAATTTCCGTGTTCGTGGAAGATCGTGTTGTTGAATGCGAGGAATCCGACGCCGGGCGAATAGGCGAACCGTTTCGACTCCGGCCTGCGCGGTTCGTTCTCCTTGACCGAACCCATATGTTTCTTGGTCCAGTTGCGGTCGCTCGCGCCGATTTTGAAAACCGACGGGCGCCATGGCCAGATCGCCCGGAATTCCGGTGTGGTGTAGAAGAGATTGTCGTAGACGAAAACGGGACCGGGCCACGGTTTCCCGTCCAGCGGCTGCCATGAAATCGCTTCAAAGCAGTTTTTGAACACATTGTGGCGGATCGTCATGTTCGCGGCGTGATTCTCCGCTTCGAGCGCATTGTCCACGATGTTTTCAAACACGTTTTCAGTGACCAGCAGCCCGCTGCTCCATGAGTTGCCCCAGGTGGAGAGCCCCTCGAATGCGTCGGAGATGAGATTGCGTCGGATGATCCACTCCCTGCCGATTCCGCCCGCAATGCCGGTTTCGTAGTTTTTCATGACATCGTAGTTGCCGTAACTTCCCTTGCGATGCCACCAGAAGATCGAGTATTTTCCGTAGACGGGAGTCTTTGCATATTTGGCGATCAGGTCCGCCACGTCTTCAAACGCGGGGGTGTGATGGTAGAGCGTATGTTCGATGGTCACGCGGGCGGGAAGCTCCTCCCGTTTTCCCCCGCCGAATACGCCGAACCGGCAGCCGTCGAACCAGGCGTTGCGCACGACCACGTCCGAAGCGTAGGTCAGCACGGCGGCGGCGCCCGGCGTCTCGAATGTGATTCCGTCGATCACGATGTATCCCTCTCCCCGGGGCAGGATGGTCAGATTCGCATGTTCGGGCCGGGTGATCTTCTCCCCGTTGTAGCCCGGGGAGGTCACGGGCGCCGCCGCGATCAGGTGCCGGTTCGGATCGGGGGAACCGTATTTCGTCGCATGAAGCCGGACGTAGAGTTTCTTTTCGGCGGGCTCGTAGAAGAAGCCGTGTTCCGGTCCGGGACAGCCGGTCAGCAGCGTGAAGTTCTTCAGCCCGTCCAGAGTGGAATACGGCATGAGGTCGGTCCCGGAGTAGAGCACCCGGACCGGGTTATGATCGAACGGAACACTGTAGAGCCCCGTTTCCCGGTCTTCGAGTTTCCATCTGGACTTTCCCTCCCGGAGTGTCCGGTCGGCACAGGTCAGCACCACGCGGCCGCGTTCCGTTCGATCGGCCCGGATCGTGATGGGAAGATCCTTTTCCCCGGTTTTATTCAACGTGAACGGTCCGTAGTAAACCCCCGGAGCCAGAACGGCCGTGTCTCCCGGTGCGAGGCGGTCGAGAACCTGCTGCAGATTTTCCGGACGGGCCGGTAGCTCCGCCGCCCGGAGCGCCGGAACAGCCAGACAGGCAAACAGAAAGAAAGAGGGAAGCCATCTCTTCATCATGATCTCATTCCTCGATGTTCTGGGGGATTCCGTTCTGATCGAACGTGTGGGTGATTTTTGCGGGAGACTCGTAGAGTTCCTGCGCATTCATCGTTCCCGCATGACCGTCGACGAATCCGACGGTCGAGCGGTTCTGGTGAAACAGCTGAAGCCCGGCGCCCGAGGTCAGGCTGTCGATTTTCATCGGCGAAAAATAGTAGTAGGGCATCCCGAAGTAACTCGAACTCATATCGCCGCAGTAGGAGTCCGCCAGCAGAACGAACTGTGAGGGCTGCCGGAATTTGTCCTGCGCGTAAGAGACGAACCCGTTCGCATTCTTGACGCAGAAGTCCCCGAAATACTCTTTTTTCTGATAATAGGTATCGTCACGACGGCGGTTGTACATCGCAAATGCGGTGTTCCGATGGGAAACTTTCGGCATGACCGCCGCGGGGCAGATGAAAGCTTTCCGGTTTTTGATGTATTCCGGGAATTTGTAGTAGTCGCCGCCGTAGAGCACTGAAACCCAGTTATCTGATTTATCTGAACCGCCGGTGTGGTTGATAACGCAGTTGAATACGCCCTTGAAATCGTCTGCATAAAAATTGATCCCGCTCAACGACTGGCGCAGATTGTTCAGGCAGGCCGTCTTTTTCGCCGTCGCCCGCGCCTGATTCAGCGCCGGCAGCAGCATCGAAGCGAGAATCGCGATGATCGCTATTATATTGACCTCAAAAAGCTGATTTCTTAGGTCATTTTATGCCAATACTGTATTTATAAAGTTTTTTTATTACCAATTAACACTATGCAAGACAAATCGGTATTATTATGCTTTATTTTAAGATTGGAATAGGGTTTCCTGCAATATGAGGTTGCTTTTGGGTTTGAATTTTACTTGTTTTGGTATGCTAATTATTTTTTATCATTCTTCGAGGTGATGGTTTCGAAATCATTCAACCGTTGAACGTCCCTAGAGTCTACAACCATTTTCTAATGGGAATTTGAACACATTGGTCTATTTTCAATTCCTGGTTGCTAACCTCTTGCGGCAGTTCAACATTAGGATGCACTTTCTTCATTATCGAAACAAACATTCCAAAGGCCAATCAGTTCTTTCATGAATTTCCTGCACTGAGAGATCTTACATTTTCTTATCAATGCTTCCAAGCCTTTATAATCTTTGTTTTGAAGATAATAGAAATAACAAAATATTCTAATTGTACTACCTTTCCAAAATGGTAATCTTTCGGTGATTATATCGCATTCCTCCACACCTTCACCTTTTGGATAATCCTGATCTTGATCTACTGAAACATTTAAATACTTCTTATAAAAATATATACAATAAACACTCAATTTATCTTTGTTATTTATGAAGAACTTCAATAGATCTTCGTAATCCCAATTAACACACGAAATAAAATCATAGGTTATCGAATATCTTTCTTTCGTATATTGCTCTCCTATTTGAGAAAAAAGATTTTCTTCAAAACTTTGAAAATCACTCCGATCTATAAAGTTCTCTAATTGCTGCAATGACATACTCATAATGTGCCTTATTCCTACTAGATCGGACAACTTAATTGGATGATTGATGTAAAAGTCCTCGAGTTACTATACTCCGAGGAATGCTGAATGCAAGCTCCGAGGTGATGGTTTCCGGAAGATGCCGGGCTCATCCGCTTGTTGAACGTTCCTTGAGTCTACAGCCACCTTTTAATGATGATGCGGTTACGCCACCCAATTTTCAATTCCGGTTTGCAATCACATTTCTCTATGCGATTTCATTCTTGCAGCCGGATATGATACCATGCTGCATCATATTGACTGTCAATTTATGAACATAGAGAAAAGTGTTACCCGTTTTTTTACTGAAAAACCGAACCATTTATTCCCATACATGACATTCCCACTTTCAGGGCATTTCAAGCTGAAATGGCATTTTGGTAAACAGCAATTCCCGTATAGGAAAATATGCGCAATTTTTTGGATGTTATCAAATCAAATTGTTGGAAAGCCCATTTCACACTTGAGAATTTACGCAGAGCCGTTGGCTAATACATTGATTTCTTTAATAATCTGCGCCTGTCTCAAAAAGTTGAACGGAATTCCTCAAGAAAAAATAAAAGAGTATTTGGGATTTTCAAATAAAAAGTGTCTAAAATACACTTACTGCACTTCTCTTTTACAGCACGATATCAACATCTAATATTTTACTTATTGAATTTGCAATCATTGTAATGTCTTTATAATTCCCCGATAATATAAATTTGTTGTCTCCAAATTTATCAACCAACAAGATGGAATATGACGGTAATGTCGTAACTGGATAGGCAGGAATTTCTCTTTTTTTTATCGTTATATAACTAACTGAACTAAATTTAATTAAATATTTATTCTTGCTGTATTTTTTATTATACGCCCCGTAAACAATTATCTTATTAATCGGATCTATCTCAAAATAACGAGTATAACAGGAAATGATCCCCATGATACCAATGGCAGCAAAAAAAACTCCAACAAAAACAAATAAACCCACGTGTTGGCCCTGATTAATATAAGTATATATTGCATAGAAAAACCAAAAAAAAGAAATTAAAAATACTATCATTAAAATAATTTTACAGCAAAATTTTAAATGGACACGCCAAATCCCATCTGCATCTTGCATAAAAGAAAATATGCAGAAGGTTTCATCATATCTGTTACGTAAATTTTCTGAATTATTACATCTTCCAATTATCATTTTTCCTCCGAAATTTATAGTATCATAAAGAAGTTACTAATAATTTTAGTAGCTCCCTTGGCAAATATTATAATTAAGAGAGCTATTTGGCACTTGTCATGTGCGGGAATAAATGGTTCTGTTTTTCAGTAAAAAAACAGGTGACACTTTTCTCCATGTTAATAAATTGACAGTCAATATGATGTAACAATGCATCATATTCTGTCAATAAGAATAAAATAGCATGAAGAAATGTGATTGCAAATCAGAATTTCTGAATCATAAATCAAATTGACCGACGCTGGAGGATCGGCTCTCAAGGAAAGGCGATTCGGAAGGTTCTTCTTGTGCGCCCGCACCAGATGAGAAGGAATGTTGACTCCGAGAGAAGCGGAACGGAATTTCGCAGGAAAAAATAAAAGAGTATTTTGGACTTTCCAACAAAAAGTATCCAAAATACCCTTGCAGTATCAGTTTTTATATACAATTAAAAGTCTTAGTAAATAAATATAAAAAATTTCAAATAGGATAACTATAGGAAAGGTGAAGATAAAAAAACATATTCCCCCAACAACTCGAACCGTCAATAAGAATATTTCAGATTTTCCTACTGGATTTATAAAAAACACCAATAAGCCACTACTAAATACAAGATATATAAATAATGCCAAAAGCAAGACCACAATAAACATATTAAATGTTGCTTTTATGCTCACTGACTTATTTATTCGAACTTTTTTTTGTAATATTTTTCTAAATTGATTATATATATACTTATAGCGAGAAAAAAAACTTACAAGAGTCAGACCTATATAGCAACTGATTCCTAAAATCCAAATGCAAAATAGATTCAGTTCGTTTTTTGCTCCATAGTAAATCAACAAAAAATTTACAGTTGCAATCAATATTGAACTGCATACCCAAAAAAGCTGATCTAAGATTCTAATTGTCATGTGCGGGAATAAATGGTTCTGTTTTTCAATAAAAAACAGGTGACACTTTTCTCCATGTTAATAAATTAACAGTCAATATGATGCAACATTGCATCATATTTCTGTCATTAAGAGTAAGATAACATAGGTATTTCTGATTGCAAATCAGAATTTCTGAATCACAAATCTAATTGGCAGACGTAGTGGAGCAGCTTTCAGGAGAAGACAATCTGGAAACGCTCTCCGGGGCAGCCACTTTCCTCAATGCCCTTGCAAACCCTGTTTCGCAATGCTATCTTACGCATAGAAGAGATCTGGAAAAATAAACGCACAATGCATCACAAGAAAACAGCGAAACAAACGGAATGCGGCAACCCGCCCCTGATGGCAACACCTGTCGCGGCGGGATTTCCGTCCCCGGCGGAGCAGTATATCGAGTCGCCGCTGGATTTGAATGAACTTCTCGTTCACCGGCCGGCCGCGACTTTCTTTGTCCGCGCGGCGGGCGACTCCATGATCGGGGCGGGAATCCGGCCCGGGGACATTCTCGTGGTCGACCGCAGTCTCGACGCGCGTGACGGATCGATCGTCATCGCCTGCGTCGACAACGAGTTCACGGTCAAATTTCTGCGTTCGGACGGCGAACGGTGGTTTCTCGAAGCCGCGAACCGGAAATACCGGCCGATCACTTTCTCCGAGGGGATGGAGCTCCGGATCTTCGGAGTGGTGACAGCCGTCATCCATCAATTCGTAACACGCACGACAGGAAAAGGAGAGTGAAAATGAGAAAGAATTTCGGAGTGCAGACCTGGCTTTATCCGATGCCGGTTCTGATCGTCGGCACTTACGATGAGGCAGGTGTCCCCGACGCCATGAACGCCGCCTGGGGAGGAATCCACGACACCAATCAGATCGGAGTCTGCATCGATCCCGGCCACAAGACGGCGAAGAATCTGCTTGCCGGAAAGGCGTTTACCGTCAGCATCGGCGATGCCGCCCATGTGGTCGAGTGCGATTTTGTGGGAATCGTCTCCGCGAACGAGCTGCCCGGCAAACTCGAACAGGCCGGGCTTCATACGCACAAGGCCGAATTCGTCGACGCGCCCGTGATCGAGGAATTCCCCATGACGCTCGAGTGCCGGCTTGTGAGCTACGATCCTGAGACCGGCTGCACGGTCGGGGAGATCGTCAACGTCAGCGCTGATGAACGGATTCTCGACACGACCGGAAAAATCGATCCCGCCGCATTCGAGCCGATCACATTCGATCCGGTCAACCACGTGTACCGGAAACTCGGGGAGGTCGTCGGAACGGCTTTCCGCGACGGCAGGAAACTGCGGTGATCGGGCTCGTCGACGGCAACAATTTCTACGTCTCGTGCGAGCGGATCTTCGATCCCCTGCTCGAGGGAAAACCCGTGGCCGTTCTCTCCAACAACGACGGCTGCGTCATCAGCCGTTCTCAGGAGTGCAAGGCGCTGGGCATCGCGATGGGTACGCCCTTTTTTCAGCTCCGGCCGCTGCTGGCGCACTCCGGATTGATCGTCCGTTCGAGCAACTATGAGCTCTACGGCGACATTTCGCGGCGCGTGATCGCCACACTCGGGGAGTTCGCCCCCGAGGTGGAGCAGTATTCGATCGACGAGGCGTTCATCCGATTGACTCCTCCCGCCGGAATGGAATTGCTCGAATATGGCGTCCGGATCCGGCAGACCATTCTGAAGTGGATCGGCATCCCCTGCGGCATCGGTTTTGCCCCGAGCCGGACTCTGGCCAAGATCGCCAATCATATCGGCAAGAAACTCCCCTCCGGCGTATTCGTCATGCCAGACGATCCGCGTCCCGTTCTGGAAACGCTTCCGGTCGGGGAGGTCTGGGGCGTCGGACGCCGCCTCGCCCCGAAACTCGCCGCGCTCGGAATCCGCACCGCATGGCAGCTCGCTGCCGCCGACGAGGCGCTCCTGCGACGGAAATTCAACATCACCCTCGCGAAAACCGCCCGGGAACTCCGGGGAGAGCCGCTCTTCGAGCAGGACAATCCGGAGGAACTCTCGAAAAGCATCAGTTGTTCCCGGTCGTTCGGATATCCGGTCGTCGAATTCGAGGAGCTGGCCGAGGCCGTCGCCCACTACACGGCGCGCGCGGCGGAGAAACTCCGGCGGCAGAAACAGCGTGCCGCCGGCGTCAACATCTACATCGAGTATTATCCGGAATATACCCCCGTCGCGCGGTCGGGCGGTTTCTGCGGGACGACTGTCGCGTTTGCGACTCCGATCTCCGGCACGTCGGAGATGCTCCAGGCGATCCGGCCGAAACTGCGCGGAATCTTTCCGGCGGGGCGGCGGTGCAGGAAAGCCGGGGTGCTCTTTTTCGGCCTCGAACCCGCCGATTCCCGGCAGCTCGACCTCTTTGCGGACCCCGCCGGAGACGACAGGGCGGATCAACTCTCGGCGGCGATGGATGAAATCAACCGGCGTTACGGGCGCGGCACGGTATTTCATCTCGCCGAGGGTATCCGGAAACCGTGGTCCATGAAACGCTCCATGCTCACTCCGGGTTATACGACGAACTGGGATCAGCTTCCGAAAGTGAAGTAGCCGGTCGTGATTGTGTCGGACAAAAGAGGTCCCGGTCTCCGCGTTATTTTAAATGACAGAAACAAAGATGGCGGAAAAATCGGAATTTCTGATCGCTTTTTTTCAGAAATAATGCTGAATTTTAATCGCGGGAACGATCCGAGACTTGCCGGATAACATTTTTCAGGCTATTGTTTACCGTGTACAACAGCAAACGCAGAAGGAGCAGGAGGGTTTTATGCGCATTACATTCGGCATGTCCCTGGATGGTGCGGAGTGGTCCGGGAAACCGGCTTCGCTCGGCGAAATCAAAATGGGGCCGCAGCAGTTTCTCGACTGGCTCGAGAGCCGTCTCGGACTGAGCGGCATTCCGGTATCCGCTCCGGAACGGATCGACGAATATCGACGGAAGATCGAACGGGTGAATCCGCAGTGGTGTCGCGTCTCTTTTGAACTGGATCCCTGGTCGACCGCCCGGCAGCTGCTCGCGTGGCGCGATGAACTTGTGGAAAACGGTTGGGATTTCCGCCGCGCCGGGACTCCCCGGCTCGAGGCGCTCGCGGCGCTCGAGGCGGACAGCGGAACTCTCTCCCCCGGCGTGCCGGACCGGATGCTGGCGGTCTGGAGCGAACTGCCGCACCACCGGTTCGATGGCGATACGCTGCGTCTGGCCGAACCACGTGAGCTTCTGCCGTATCTCTGGCGGCAGCTGATTCTCCGGCTGGAGGGGTGCGGAATGGCCGTTTTCGCCGCCGGGACTGGAAATTCCTGCTGCCCGAAACCGTTTCCCGTGGAGGGGGCGAACGACTTCGTTCTCGCCGCGGAGTGTGTCCGGTATCTGCGCGCCCGGGGGGAGAACAGTTCCGTGGCGATCATCTGCACCGGAGATTCCACGGTTCTGGATGAGGTTCTGCACCGCAACGGATTCGGCCGGCTCGCTTTCTCCGAAAACTCCCGGTGGCGGGAGACGCTGCAGATTCTGCCGCTGTGGCTTGAGAGCATGTGGAAGCCGTTCCATCCGCAACGTTTTCTTGAGCTGCTTTTGCTGCCGGTCACCCCGGTTCCCGCGGCGCTTGCGCGGGAGCTGGTCGCCGCTCTCGAGAGAGAACCGGGACGGGGAGGCGAGGCCTGGCAGGAGGCGTGGCGGAGAATCCGGTCGAAATTCCAGACCGGAGATTCCGGATTCAAGGCTGTGGAAGAGATGTGGAATTTCCTGGAAGAGGAGTGTTTCCGTGCGGAAGAGAGTGTCCCGTCCGGGACGGTTGTGCGCTTCTGCTCCCTGCTGATCGAACGGATCGCCCCCCGCGTCCGAACCCGTCCGGAACTCGCACCGGTGCTGGAGCAGGCCGGAATTCTCAAGAGGATCATCGCGGATCGTGCCGCCGTGTCGCGGACGGAACTGGCGCGGATTCTCGATTCGATCGTCGGCACCGGGACGCCGGACGGCGGTGCGGAACGCGAATGCAACGACTTCGCCGTTTTCCCCGATCCCGGCATGATCGATCGCGAGTTCGAGACCGTCATCTGGTGGAATTTCATCGATCGGACCGCTGTCGGAGGGGCAACCTGGACTCCGGAGGAGTGCGCCGCCATGCCGGGGTTCAGCCGGGAAACCGCGAGAGAGCGGGAACATCTCGCCTGGAGGAACGCTTTCCGCTGTGCGAGGCGCAACTTGATCTTGTTCATTCCGCGGATGCTTCGCGGGGAGGCGGTGTTTCCTCATCCGCTGCTGGATGAGCTCGAAGTTCCGGGCGGTCCGGTCCGAGCTCCGGCCGGACTCGTGGATGCCTCCGGGCGGTGGAAACTTGCGGATCGCGCCAGTCAGCTTGAAGAGCAGCCGTTTTTCGTGCCGACGGTCCGTCCCCGGATCGACGGCAACGCGATCTCCCCGGTGCGTATGCTCTCCTATACGCAGCTCGATACTCTGCTCGCGTGTCCGTTTCGATGGTTTCTGCAGGATTACGCCGGACTTGGAACGTCGCCGGTCATGCGGATTCCGACCGACGGGCTCATGCTCGGAAATCTCGCTCACAAGGTCGTCGAGACGATCTACCGCGGCCGGGAGAGCATCGAAACGGCGGAGGCCGCGCAGGTCGCCGCCCGGGAGTTCGACCGGCTTGTACCGGCGATGGCGGCGGAACTGCTGCTCGACGGACGGACCCTCGAACGGAAACGGATCCGGGAAACCCTGATCGCCGCGGTGGAGGCGCTGGTCCGGGAGATCAACTCCCGGCATCTGCTCGTCAAGGGCGCGGAGAAGGAGCTGCGCGGCACGTTTGCCGGGATGGAGTTCCAGGGGAAGCTCGACCTCTATCTCGAAGATGCGGCCGGAAAACAGTTCGTCATCGACATGAAGTGGTCCGCCTCCAGCCGTTACCAGGAAAGTCTGGAAAACGGCAAGGCTCTGCAGCTTGCGGCCTACTCCCGGCTTCTCGATGCGGAGGAGTTCGATGTTCACTGCGGTTATTTCCTGCTCCCGAAGAGAAAACTGCTGTACGAACCGAATCCGCAGTGGGGAGAATTGTGGGAAAAGGCGGAGACGATGTGGAAGCAACGTCTGGAAAAGATCCATGCGGGCATCCTTGAGCGCGGCGAGGAAGATGAGCGGAAGTTGAAGCATTCGCCGCTGACTCTGCCGCTCGCCGCCGGATGTGGTTTTTGTGATTATGCCGCGCTTTGTGCGCAAATGGAGGAGCAGCGATGAATCCGATTCGACTGGTCCGGGCCAGTGCCGGCTCCGGGAAAACCTATTTTCTGATGGAAGAGCTCAGTGAAAACATCTCCGCGGGGGTGCGGCCCGAGGGGCTGCTCGCCACTACCTTTACGGAAAAAGCCGCGGCCGAACTCCAGTCCCGGATTCGCCGGAAACTTCTGGAGGGGAGAACGCCGGAGCTCGCGTCGCGGGTTTTCGACGGTCTGATCGGTACCGTCAACAGCGTCTGCGGACGTTTGTTGAGCGAGTATGCGATCGAGGCGGGGCTGTCGCCAGTTCTGGACGTTCTGCCGGATGAGGACTGCGATGCCGTTTTCGCCGCCGCCGCCTCCGCCGTGATGGAACGCTATGCCGGAGGGCTGGAACCTGTGGCAGCGCGTCTCTCGCTCAATCCCATCCGGAAGAACTTCAGCGGCCGTCGACCTCAGGACTGGAAAGAGCATGTCCGGACCGTTCTGAATCTCGCCAGAAGCAACGGAATCGACCGGGAGGGATTGAAACGCTGCGGCGAACGGGCTGTGGAGATGTTGAAACAGCTGTTTCCGGCGGAACTCGATCTTTCGCTTGAGGAGATCGGGAAACGGGTCGCATCGACCGCGACGCTTCGGGTCAATGGGGTGAGCACGAAAAAGACCGTGACCGTCGTGAACGATTTTCTGCGGTTCCCGACCTGGAGCGGTGCCGCTCAGATCGGAAATGCGGAGCACTCGGTGGAGAAAGATCCCGGTTTCCCGATCGAGATCTTCCGGGAGATCGGCGCGATGCTGCCTTCGAGCCGGGAACTCTATTCCGACCTGTGCTCCATGATCCGCGGCGTTTTCGACTGCGCCGCGGATTCACTCGAGGCTTATGCCCGGTACAAGAAAGACTTCGGACTGGTGGACTTCGTCGATCAGGAGTGGTATGTTCTGGAACTGCTGAACGGCAATCGCCGTTTCCGGGAGCTGCTCTCCGGGCGGCTTTCGCGGATTATGGTCGATGAATTTCAGGATACCAGTCCGATTCAGCTCGCGCTGTTTCTGAAGCTGAATGAGTGCTCGTCGGGCGGGTCGATCTGGGTCGGGGACTCCAAACAGGCGATTTACGGATTCCGGGGGACCGATCCGGAGTTGATGGAGGCGGTCGCAGCGACGCTTCCGTCGGGGCAGGTTCTCTCCTGTTCCTGGCGCTCCCGGGAGAATCTTGTGCGGCTCGCGAACGAGATCTTCACTCGCGCCTTTTCCTCGATGGATCCGCGTGATGTCGCGCTCGGCATCCCCGGGGAACGCCGGGACGCGGCCGCGGGCGGCGTCATCGAGGCGTGGCATCTTTGCGGCGGCAGCCGGGAGAAGAGTGCGGCGGCGCTCGCAGGCGGCATTGCCGGGCTGATCCGCGATCGCGGCGTCACGCCCGGAGATATCTGCGTACTGCTGCGGACGAACGAGGAGTGCGGGGTGCTGGCAGAGGCTCTGGCGGAGTGGAACATATCGGCCTCCGCTCCCTCCGGAACGCTGCTCTCCACTCCGGAGTGTGGTCTGATCGTCTCCGCATTGCGCTACTGCATCGATCCGGCCGATACGGCGGCTCTGGCCACGCTTCTGGCGCTTTACGGCGAGACTCCGGACTGGTTGAACCGGATTCATCACGCGAAAGAGTCGTGGCTGGCCCTCGAGGCCGAAGAACGGAAACGGCGCGATTTTCTCGCGGAGATCCGCGAACTGGAGTTTTTGAAGAAGCTGCGGCAGAGAAATGCGGATGCCACGCCGATGGAGCTCCTCGAACATGTGATTGCCGTGCTGGATCTGGACGGGAAGATCGCGGCGATGAGCTCTCCCGACCGGCGCATGGGCAACCTTGAAGAGCTGCGGCGTCGCTGTTCGGATTACATGAACCGCGCCGGAATCGAGCGGAGCGCGGCCACGCCTGCCGGTTTTCTGGCGGAGCTGGTCGCGACGGATGGCGGGCAGGCTCCCGGATTCGGAATCCATACCGTCAACGTGATGACCTATCACAAGGCCAAGGGGCTCGAGTGGCCGGTCGTCATTCTCGGCTCGCTCGACTCCACAGAGCGTGCGAGTGTGTTCGATATCCGGATCAATCAGGCTTCCGCGTTCGACGTGACGCAGCCTCTGAATGATCGTTCCATTCACTACTGGCCGTGGCCGTTCGGCCAGATCCGGAAGGTGGAGTCGCTGCAGAGTATGGTCGCGGAGAATGCGCTGTATCATCACGTCTGCGAGCGGGAACGCGAAGAGCGGAAACGTCTGTTCTACGTCGGGTTGACCCGTGCCCGCGACCAGGTGATCTTCGCGCTGAACCGGAAATCTCCGACGAAAGAAGAGATCCGGAAAAATCCGGCCGCTCCCGATCTTCTGCAGATCGCGTGGCTCGATGCGCTTTCCGACCTGCCGCTGCTCGCATTCCCCATGGAGGAGGGGAACGGTGTTCTGCGGGTGGGCGGAGCGGAATTCCCGCTGACGACCCGGATTTTTTCTGCGACGGATCCGGTTAAACCGCTGCCGTCGGTGCCGCATTTCGCGGAATCGGGCCCGGATTGTTCCGGTGTCCGGCACGTTCCGGCGCATCGGTCGCCCAGCACTTTGAGTTGCGATGACGGCGTCGCGATTCTCCTGCAGGAGTGGGCGTCTCCGGTCCGCATGCGCTGTGCGGCCGGAAAAGCCCGGCAGCTCGGGAACGCCTTTCACAACTACATCGCCCTGAATCCGCGCGAACGGCGGCAGGAAATCGCCGGGCGGCTGCTGAAAAACTGGCAGGTCGACGACGCGCTCACTCCGGAGACGCTGCTCGAGTATACGGACCGGCTCTACGGCTGGATTGCCGAACGTTATCCGGGTGCGGAAGTCCGGTGCGAAGTTCCGATGACCTGGCGCGATGAGGCCGGGACACTTTATCAGGGCGTGATCGACATGCTGCTCGAATTGCCGGAGGGGTATGTGATGCTCGACCACAAGACGCACCCGTCCGGATGCGATGAGGAGCGTTACGTTGCGAGCTGTGCGGCCCAGCTTCGACTCTATCGGAACGCAGTTGAGGCCGCGACCGGAAAACCGGTCCGGCAGATGATCGTCCATCTGCCGGGAGTCGGCCGGTGTTACGAAGTCAGGTGAATTCCACGGATGATCCGGGACATTAGAGGTCCCGGGTTCGGGGGTATGTTATTTCCCGTAACCCACCCCACCCCGGGCCATTCCGGAAAAGAAAGGAGCAGCAGGTATGAATTATGCGGAAGTTTTGTCGATCGAAATGAAAGAAAACGGCGAACTCCGGGAGACGTCGGAATTCAAGGTCCGGGTCGGCGCCGACGGCCGGGCGGAATTCTTCGACGTGAACAACGATTACTGGGTCGAGGAGTTTCAGAAGAACGGATTCTACACGCCGCTCGTGAACGACAGGATTTTCACCGTGGATCAGGGAGAGGAGTTCGTGAACGCGCTCGTCACCTATTTTTCCGGCAGTTACCTATGGGCGGTAGCGAGATGATGCCCCGCTCTCTCCGCCGATTTTCATGAGGGCGGGGAGGGGGAACGGCGGTTTGCATTTCCGGTTTCCGCAGTGTATATTTCCCGGAAATGGATGATGAACACGCAGAAAAGGTGCGGCGTTCCGGGTGAATCCGAAACTGCCGCCGGGAGGGATGAATGCGCAACCGGATTCTGATATTTTTCGTTGTGCCGCTGCTGCTTTTGTCGGTGTGCGCGGCGCAGGCGCGGGAGGAGGCTCCCGCGGCAGTGGCGGTCAGCCGTGACCGGGACGGGGTGGAAAGTTTCTTTATTTTCGGAACGGGCGCGACCGGGAAACTTGCGGACCTCCCCGACGAACTTCGGAAAAGCGGATACCGGGAAGCGGATCTCTCCGCCTGGAGCAGCCAGATCGATTACGACAGATTGCTCTCCGCGCTTGCGCAGAAAGGGATCCGGGTGACGCGCTGTTACGTGCCGGACTCCGGCAAGGCCTCCTGGTTCCGGAAGAATCTCGCGGGGCTGGAACCGCGGGAGCGCCGCAGACGTCCGCTCTCGTTCGTCTGCGCCCTGATCAAAAACAACTCCTACAATCGCCGCTACAAACTCCCGGGCCGGTTCGAGGCGGTGAAGTATGTGACGATCCACAATACGGCTGAACCGTTCTCCGCGCGGCAGGAGCGCGACCGGGTCGATTCCCGGCGGGACAACGCGAGCGTTTCGTTCCACTTCGCGGTGGATGAGCAGGAGGCGGTGCAGATTCTGCCGCTCGACATCCACGGCTGGCATGCGGGGGACGGGGCCGAGGGTCCGGGCAACACGCAGAGCATCGGAATCGAGATCTGCCGCAGCCAGTGCCGCGGCGCGGCTGACTGGCAGTACCGCCGCAGCGAAGAGAATGCGGAGATTCTTGCCTGCGCGCTGCTGCGTCATTTCAAGCTGACGGCGGCGGATCTGCGCATGCACCGGGACTGGAGCGGCAAATACTGCCCGCACCGGATTCTCGAGGAGAATCGGTTCGAGTCGTTCCGTTCCCGCGTCGCCGAACGTCTCGCCCGGAAACCCGACTCGGAGGAGCGGGAAATTCTGAGCGGACTTTCCGGGAAATGATGGAGACATCTCTCCTCTGGGAATGGTTATAATCATTTGCAAAAGATCGGCAGTTTTTTGCGAAGAGGATTGACTTTCCAGGCGAATTGTTCCATAATTAAGAGTGAAATCAGGATGATTTTGCCGAAAAAGGTTATGGAGCGATGGGACGAATCAGCAAAAAAGAGCAGGTCATGAACGCGATCGGCGGCTGGATCAGTTCCGGCCGATACAAGGCCGGGATGCAGCTGCCGACGGAACAGGAACTCATGCGTGAATTCGGCGTTTCGCGCATCGTGATCCGCGAAGCGGTCGGTACTCTTGCCTCCGAGAAGCTGCTCGCGCGGCGACAGGGAGCGGGGACTTTTGTGACGGCCGAGGCGTTTCGTCCCGTGCCGCGTTCACTGCCGCAGCAGCTGGCGGTCATGATGCCGCCGCTCGAGCGTGAGAGCTGCACATACCACCTGATTCTCGACGGGATCGAGGCGGAAGCGGGCGAGCATGGACTCACGGTGGTCTTTTTCAATCATCAGAACCGGGTTGAGCAGGCCCGGCTCGGCATCACGCGGCTGGCGGCGCAGGGATTGCGGCTGCTTGTCTACACGCCGCTCGAGATCGCCGACTACGAGTGGAGCAATCGCGAAATTCTGCATCAGGCGGCGCGTGCGGGGCTGCATGTTGTTCTGGCGGACAAACTTATCCGCGGTGGCGGCCCGGCTTCGGCTTCATTCGTCGGCAGCAACGGTTATGACGGAATCCGGGCGCTGGTCGGTCATCTGGTTGAGCTCGGGCATCGCCGGATCGGCTGCATCATGAACGATTTGAGTGCGACGGCGCGGACCCGGTTTGCGGGGTTTGTCGAAGCGATCCGCGAGTTCCGGCTGCCGCTGAAGCGGGAACTCTGCCAGGTCGATACGGTCCGGCGTTCTCCCGACGAGGAGGGTCTTGCCGCGGCGGAGCAGCTTCTGACGCTTCCCGAACCGCCGACCGCGGTGGTCTGTGTCCACGACTGGGCGGCGAGGAACTTCTACCGGGTCGCGGCGAAGCTCGGCGTCCGCATCCCGGAGGATGTGAGCGTGACCGGATTCGACGATCTGCAGTTTGCAGGGGAACTCACGCCTCCGCTGACGACGGTGAACCAGCCGCTCCGGGAGGTCGGCATTCAGGCGGTCCGGCTGTTGATTGCGGAGTTCACCTCTCCCGAAGAGCGTATGATGAAACATCTCTATTTGAATACCACGCCGGTCTACCGGTCCAGCACAGCCAGATTATCCAATAGAAAGGAGAGCCTGATAAAATGAAAAGCTGCAATTTTACATTGATCGAACTTTTTATTGTGAAAACTTATCAAATGTACCTTTCTTCCCTTGTTTGCACCGGGCTGTCAAGAGAGGGGTTCGGGGGAGAGAAAGCGGCTCGCAAGAGCGCGTCTCTCCCCGTACCGACCAACCATCAAACAACCAATCGGCCGATCATCGCCGCGCAACAGAGTCTCCGCTCGGCAAGCGGCGAAGTGGAGCAAA
>CALXOE010000047.1 GCA_944389935.1 uncultured Victivallis sp. | reverse complement strand
AGTGCGCCGAAACGGTTTTGACGCACGAAAAAACAAGTGATTAACACGAGAGAGCCAATACTTTTGAAATTGGCTCAGTTACTAATCCACTAGGGTGGGAGGGGGACCCGAAAACGAGCCGCGTTTTGCACGTTACTCTCGGAAGTTTCTAATCCACTAGGGTGGGAGGGGGACACGCGCACTCATGCGTTCAGTTCCGGGAAGTCTGTAGTTTCTAATCCACTAGGGTGGGAGGGGGACTGAGAACTTGCTTTCAGCTCTGCAAAGGTATTCGAGTTTCTAATCCACTAGGGTGGGAGGGGGACCATGAGCCGGATTCTCAATTTTGCGTAGGGAATCGGGTTTCTAATCCACTAGGGTGGGAGGGGGACGAATCGAATTGCGCCGTCCGCGCCGCCGACTGAACTGGGTTTCTAATCCACTAGGGTGGGAGGGGGACGTTATTGATGAAAAATTTCATGCGTTTCCTCCCTCCGTTTCTAATCCACTAGGGTGGGAGGGGGACGAATTGAGAATATGAATTCCATCACTCAGAAATACGGTTTCTAATCCACTAGGGTGGGAGGGGGACGTAAACACGATCCCCCCGTCGGCGGCTATGCACTTGTTTCTAATCCACTAGGGTGGGAGGGGGACTTTCTTCAAATTTTTTCCCCATTTCATACACCTTTGAGTTTCTAATCCACTAGGGTGGGAGGGGGACGTGTGGAGAACGTTGCGAAGTCTACAGCAGAGTCGGTTTCTAATCCACTAGGGTGGGAGGGGGACTCCATCAACGCCGCCGCAAGCATCCCCATTTTCATGAGTTTCTAATCCACTAGGGTGGGAGGGGGACTCCGAAACAGCAGCTTGCCTATCTCGCGGTCAAACGGTTTCTAATCCACTAGGGTGGGAGGGAGACCAATCAGCTTCGATGCAATGTCCGACACGGTCGCCATGTTTCTAATCCACTAGGGTGGGAGGGGGACAGGGCCGCCCGATCCTGCTCTACAACCATCAGCCGGTTTCTAATCCACTAGGGTGGGAGGGGGACCTCCGGGGATGAGCCGCCGCGTATCGCCCTCTTCCCTGTTTCTAATCCACTAGGGTGGGAGGGGGACTCGGGATGCAGCCACAACACGGGGGCATTCACGGTGTTTCTAATCCACTAGGGTGGGAGGGGGACAAATCTGAAAAGTGACTCACTTTAACATGCTCCCTGTTTCTAATCCACTAGGGTGGGAGGGGGACAGTCGCCGTTTCCCCTGCTCCTTCCCCATCCAGTAGTGTTTCTAATCCACTAGGGTGGGAGGGGGACTGCGACGGATCAGTCTTGCTCTGTCCTTCTCCGAGTGTGAGTTTCTAATCCACTAGGGTGGGAGGGGGACTTTGCGCACAAAGTCGAGAATATTGATTTTCCTGATCATTTCTAATCCACTAGGGTGGGAGGGAGACGGTTTCCCACGAGCGAAACTTCCTCAAAAGTGACCTTGTTTCTAATCCACTAGGGTGGGAGGGAGACTGCTCATCGATCCACGCCGCGCACTCGGCGCAAACGGTTTCTAATCCACTAGGGTGGGAGGGAGACCGATGAGGAACGGAAGCGGGTATTCCGTGCGATCAATGTTTCTAATCCACTAGGGTGGGAGGGAGACCCCGGCGGCATCGGTCGATAATCTCTTCACGAGAAGTTTCTAATCCACTAGGGTGGGAGGGAGACGTGGCTACGACATGCGCGGGACGTGTCTTGCCGGCGTTTCTAATCCACTAGGGTGGGAGGGGGACTTTCGTTCATAGTGATTGTAATGGCTTCTTTGATTGCGTTTCTAATCCACTAGGGTGGGAGGGGGACGTCCGCCCGAAAGCACAGCGTTATCCATATTTGCTGTTTCTAATCCACTAGGGTGGGAGGGGGACTGAGTAATGTCCAGCTGATACGTTCGACCATCCGGAGGTTTCTAATCCACTAGGGTGGGAGGGGGACTCGACAAGCTGATCTACAACAGCGTTTGTTAGTTTGTTTCTAATCCACTAGGGTGGGAGGGGGACGACAACGAGGCGGCATTCTTTGACGCTATTATCGAAGTTTCTAATCCACTAGGGTGGGAGGGGGACTGAACTGGAGCGGGGCGGGGAAAATCCGGTACGAGGTTTCTAATCCACTAGGGTGGGAGGGGGACTCAGATGCAGGTCGGAAGATTCATGACCGGGGATGCCAGTTTCTAATCCACTAGGGTGGGAGGGGGACTGGATTCTGGGGAGCGGATGAAACTGCGAGGGTCTAGTTTCTAATCCACTAGGGTGGGAGGGGGACGCCGACGCGGAGTTCTCGCCCGCGTCGTTCACTCCGTGTTTCTAATCCACTAGGGTGGGAGGGGGACTTGCAAGCAGTTTCTCGCGCGGAACTCCCTGCCGGTGTTTCTAATCCACTAGGGTGGGAGGGGGACAGGGAGGAACGGAAGTTCAGGAGGCTGAAGAGAAACTGTTTCTAATCCACTAGGGTGGGAGGGGGACTCCAGCTGTCTCGACAGCTGGTTCAACGTCGTCGTGTTTCTAATCCACTAGGGTGGGAGGGGGACGAACGCGCGAGAAATTGCAATGCAGGATAACGACGAGTTTCTAATCCACTAGGGTGGGAGGGGGACGGAACGCCGAGCAGAAGCGCCCGCTTGAAGAGGAAGTTTCTAATCCACTAGGGTGGGAGGGGGACTGGACGCTGCCGGATTCCCGGCAAAGCCGGTAATCGGTTTCTAATCCACTAGGGTGGGAGGGGGACTCCCAGCCACAACCGTATGCGGAGGCGCAAAAAAGTTTCTAATCCACTAGGGTGGGAGGGGGACCCGTGCAAATGGCTGCAGCTGCGGCCGCTTGCTCGGATTTCAATGATTTGGCGTTCTTTTGCGGAACTCCTTGAATAATATAGCATTCTCCCTGAAAAAATCAAATATTGTAATTGTCAAACAACCCGAATATCTTCAGCTCCGTGTCTCCGGATTTTCTGTCGGTATTCATTCGTGCAATTTATTTCCCGTGAAATAGTTAAATCAATTTAAACCCAAATTCCCGCTGTTCAAAGAATGTTTGACGTGTTTCCTCTGGCTTCTCCCAACTCCTCCCGATGCAGCAGTTTTTCACTCTCAATGGAGTAAAACGTGATATGACTGTTCTGCGCCCGAATGTCATTCAGCAATTTCTTGATCCGCGCAAATTGAGCTCGCGTTACACTCCCCTCAAACACGGAATTCTGATTCCAGAAGAGATGTTTCTTCAAAAGTTTGTGCAGCTTGACGCAGTTATCATGTTCCGTATCGTAGACGATGATGAGGTACATTTCAATACTTCATCCGGTAAGGTTTGTATTCCCGCCCCTCCAGCAGATGATTCACGAGCTTGTAGCAGTCCAGTCGCAGCAACTGACGGTAGGAAACCGAACGGTTCAAGGCCGGACATTGTATCGTCCGGCGCAACTCCTGATCCCACTCCTGCAGAATTTTCCGGCGCGCCTCATCCGTCAGAAGAAAACCATTGCTGTGTCTGCGGAAGTCCCGGTCTCCGACCATTCGGCAGCCCCAGAGCCGGAACAGCAGACGATCCACGATCAGCGGCTTGAATGGCTCCACCAGATCCAGCGCCAGCGAAAAACGGCGGGTCTGCGGCGTATGAAGATAGGAAATCCCCGGATACAATGCCGTCCGGTAAAGCTCACTTACGCAGGCCGTATACAGAAGACTGTTCAGAAACGAAAGCAACGCATTGAGCGGGTTGTCCGGCGGATGATAAACCCGTTTGAACGGTTTCCCCGCGTCTCCCAGCCAGACGCTCCAGGCCTGATAATAGATGCGCCGGACATTTCCCTCCACACCCATCAACTCTTCCGGCGTCGAGCATTCACGCAACCGTCCCGCAAGCTGTTCGACCGTTTCGGCCGCCTCTTCCAATCCCCCTTTCCGGCGCTGGTAGTAGAGCAGGATCGACCGGATGTTGTGAAACGTCGCTTCGAGCAGTGCCCGGCAGATGATGAGCCGTTCCTCCGGATTCCGGTACGCCTCCGCCTGCCGGATCACCAAGTCTCCGCTGAGTTGTTCCGCATGCGGCAGCAGTGTCCCGGTATGATGTCCGAACCAGTTGAAGAAGTGAATCGGTATCTTTCTGCTGTTCAGGAAGTTGATGAGTCTTGAATTCAGGGTGATCTCACCGAAGACATAGACCGCTTCAATGCTCTCCACCGGCAGAATATTGACTGCGGCGGCGGCTTTTTCGTCGAGTTCACCGCTTTCGGTTTCCTGCTCCGGGTATTCTTCCTCCGGTGGCAGGGTAACAGTTTCAAAGCGCAGAGTGTTGTCCTGTCGCCGGAGGCGGCCCGCTCTGGTCAGATAGAGATTCATACAAAACACATCTCCTCATAAGCGCAATGTTTGCAGTAAGGACGGCGTTCCGCCGCCGGAATCGGCCCGGAAACAACCGCCTCACAGGTTTTCAGATCAGCTTCAGTCAACCGGGAGGCCTCTTCGTTCCATTCCACTGTCACGGTTTCCCGTTTTTTCGGGTAGTGAATGACCGCCTGATCAGCCCGGATTCCGTGGGCGTTGAGGTAGTAGAGGTAATAGCGCACCTGCGCTTCATCTCCATCGCCGGGGGCTTTGCCGTGTTTGGTCTCATGGATCACGCCGTCTTTGAAATCGGCCCAGTCCAGCACGCCGGCTTCGCCGATGGCGATCTCTTTCTCCTGCCGGGAAAAGCTCTCTTCTCCGAGCAGGACGCCGAGCTGAACCAGCTCGTTTCCCTGCTCGAGTCGGATCCCGTGCCGGAAAAGCCAGAGCTTCCGGGGACAGACGTGAAGATAGTTCAAATCAGTGCCCGTATATTCCATGACTCACCTCTCACAGAATCATCGCATCCACCAGATAGACCGGCAATTCGTCCGGATACGAGATCAGCCCGACGGGTTCGCCGAGTCCGAGCTCCGGGAGGATGGCCGATGAGGGCGCGATCTTCCGGTCGCTCTGAAGCGCCAGAAATTCCCGGCGTTCCTCCGGGGTGCTCTCGTTGGATTGGATTCGGCGGTTCAGCAGGGAAAGCCGGTCGAGGATCTCCTGCGACTCCACCAGAATCAATTCGCTTCCGCTCTCGGAGTCGAAGAGTTCCGCCACCCATTGCGCTTTCTCGAATGTGCAGCCGAGCGCCTGCGGCTGGAATTCAGAGAGAAACAACCATTTCTCCAGCAGCCCGGTTACGGTAAGACGGGAGAATATTTTGCGTTGAATATCAGATAGTTGCGCTGTCAGATCGGAGTCTCGCAATGTCGTCTCCGCTTTCCAGTTCCGGAAAAACCTCTCTTCGAGCGACAGGAAATGCGTTTCCTTGCTGTAAATCTGGTCGAAAGGAGTGACTTTCAATCGGGAGTCATACTTCGCCTGCACATCAAGGAGTCGTTCCCGGGAGCTTTTTCCGGTATCGTCGATCAAGGTAAATACATTGACCTCACATGGTTCCGGCCTCCCGTTCCGACCGACGCGGCCGCCCCGCTGAATCGTTGCGGCGATCCCCTGATAGTCGATCAGCGCCGCGTCGAAATCAAGGTCGACGCCGACTTCAACCATCTGAGTTGAGATCAGCGTGACCGGGCGCAGTTTCATCGCCTCGCGGCAGGCGAGGACCAGTTCCCGGCGCAGGCCCGGCGGGACGAGCCCGTCCAGCCAGACGATGATCCGCCCGCTCCCCGGAGCGCGAAGCTCCTCAAGCTGACGCCACGGTTGAAACTTCCGGTCGAAAAAACGGCGCAGCGGCCAACTCCCCCGTCCGACCAGATTGACCACGACGAGCAGATTCCGATCATCGACGGCGTGGAATGCCTCGATCTTTTCCCCGAGTTCATCGACGGTGAGGGCGCCCAGACTCCGATAGAGCCTGCGGTTGTCGATTTCGGGAGCGCTGTAAACCGGTGCGGTCACAGCGGCAGGGATTCTTCTCGAATCCTGCAAGTCCCAGAACGGGAACGGTTCCAGCGGTGTCGCCGAGCCGAGGATGAACCGGCAGTGATTCTCTTTCGCATACTCCCGCGCTGCCCGGAAGAAGAAAGGCAGAATCACCTGCGGCAGTTTATGAAATTCATCCAGAATCACGACCGCATCATGCAGCCCGAGTCCACGGATGCACCGGTTCCGGGCCGGATGGCACATCGCAAGCAGCACCTGATTGAATGTCGTGACATTGTAGGAGCTGGAAAATGGATGCTCTTCGATTTCAAGTGCTTCGGCATCTGCACCATTGCCGCGCCGCGTTTCGGCGGCTTCTCCGGAGGCGGTATGCGATTCGCGCCGGCGGTAATTCCAGATCCGGGCGTCACACCTGGAAAAATAATCCTCGAACACCTGATCGGCCACCGACACCTGCGGCACGGCAAAGACAATTCGCCGGAAATTTTCGCGCGCGAGGAGGTTTTCCGCCCCGCGCAGCATCGCTTCGGTTTTGCCGAGTCCGGTCGGGGCGTCGATGAAGTAGAAGATCCCGTCCTCTTTGACCGCCTCCAGAAAGGAGTCCCGCAGCCGGGTCCGGAGTTCGGCAATCCCGGAATGCCCGGAAAACTCCCGCTGCGGGCGCGGCCGGAACTCCCGATCCGGGAATGCGTTCCGCCATGAAGAGACTTCGACCTCCTTCCCCGACTGCCGCGCCGCTGACCGGTGATCCTGGAGACAGAGCCGACCGAGCAGCGACCGGCTGTGCAGATAGGCCCGCAGCCGTCGTTCCGGCGGGAGCGTCCGGCATTCCCGGTTGAGCTCTCCCCGCGCCTCTCCGGCCCCCGCCGGGGCGATTCTTTCCAGACGCCGCCACGCCGCTTCCAGCACGGAAGCCGGCAGCTCCGGGAGCAGCGAGGCGATCCCGGACTCCCGGTCCAGCGCGAACGCTTTCGCCTGCGCGTCTCCCGCCACCGCCGGAAGATCGTTCAGCTGCATGGGCCCGAGCTGCTGCAGCATTGTGTGGTGCGCCGCGCCTGCGTGAAGTGCGACAAGCGCCCAGTACGCCGACTCATCGCCGCCGCGTTCGAGCAGCAGCAATGCGGCAAACACCCCGCCCGCAGCGGCGTGATGGTGCGGCGACTCCGGGAGCTTCCCCGTGATGTACGCCTGCCACGCTTTCGTCGCTTTGCCGAGGTCGTGGCAGGCGCAGATGATCCGTTCTTCCGGCGTCTCCGCGGCGGTCATGACCTCCGCGAGGTGTTCGCGCAGATCGGAGTTCTCCCCATGGCTGAAGAGTTTCAATCCGCAGCCTCCTTTTCCTTGCGGATCCATCCTTTTACGAACGGGTTATCCTGTTTTACCCCGGGATGTTCCGCCGTCGGGTAAACCCAGTAACCGTCGCTCTCGATCCGCTCGAAGCACTCTTCCGGATTCACGATATGCCGGGAGAACGGAACCGCTTCCCCGAGCGGAATGCCGTCGAGCCGGAACGCCCAGTCGGCAGACTCGGGCAGCGCCCCGGCGAGCCGGATCCGCCGCACGATCGCCCGGCAAAACGCCGCTCCGAGCGAGAGCGGAAACGCCGGAGTCCTCAGTGCCGCGGCCAGGCGTTCCGCCTCGGGATCCGGCAGCTGTACGGCGACTTCATAGACGGGGTCGAGAATCACCTGCTGCTGGATCCGCAGATTTTCCCCTTTCCCGATCTCTTTGCAGCCGTTGACGTTCCACGGCGCGCGCACCGGAAATTTCCCGGCCCAGCGGCAGGCGACGCGGAAGTCGTTCGCCTCCTCCCAGGCGAGAAGTTCCGGTGATACCGGCCACGGCATCCCTTTCCTGTCCAGGAGTTTGAGCGCTTTCGCGTCCTGTTCTCCCGCAGCCTGTGAGCGCGGCGAGGCGAAGCCGAGCGCCGCCCCGCAGATTCCCGCGAGATTGCTCGGCGCCGGGCCGAGGCAGGAGTAGCTGCCCATGGAGTCGTAGACGTTGCGCCACAACGCCATGTCGCCGCTGAGTTCAAAGATCAGAATGCTCATGCTCCGGCTCCCGGCAGCTCCACCGGGAAGTTGGCCGCCTGATGTTTGAGAAAGACGGTTTCATTGCGGCAGTCCCAGCCGGCGAGGTAGCCCGGCAGGAGTTTTTCCAGTGCGGCGACCGCGCCGGAGTGGGTTTTGATCCGCTTCTCTTCGAGCTGGTCGTAGAGCGACGCCGGGTTCGCGTAGCTGACGTCGCCGGTCGGCAGCCACCCCAGAACGAACTGTGCAAACTGCGAACGCTGCGTGAATGACGGGAAACGATCGCTGGAGTAAGCGCGCCACATGCCGTTCGCGAGCAGTTCGAGCCATTTTGCCGCACCGCCCTGTTCCCAGTTGATGAGCTTGTTGCCGGAGGCGTTGATCCGCAGCATGTTGAGATTGATCTCCCAGAGCGCGAGGAAGAAACCGTACTCCAGCGAATCGACCGTGGCCGACCCGGCTGACTCCCGGATGCGCTTCGTGTCCTTGTCCAAGGTCGGGAACGCATTGTTGCGGCCGAGGGAGTAGATCTCGCAATCGTGGAACGTCACCGGGCGGAACAGCGTATTCGCCGCGTTCGTCACGTTGAAATTCTCCTGTTTGACTGCGTGGACATAGCCGAACAGCGGCAGATCGAGCGTGTTGTACAGCGCATCTTTCATATCCGGTTTTTCAATTCCGGCGGCCTTGCGGATTTTTTCCAGCCGCAAATTGAAATTGCAGGGATTGCCCTCTTCGTCCTCTTTTTCATAAAAGACCGTTTCCGCGGCGTGCGGCAGATTTTCCGCCATCGCACAGGCTTTGAGGCCGCGACGGACATGGTGTTTGATATGGACGTCGCTCGTGAATACCTGGCCGGTCTCGTCGTTCATCCGCAGCGTGCTGCTGTACGGGTCGAGATTCGGACGCGCCTGGATGGCTTCAAAACCGAACAGGATGTAGGCGTTTCCGGCGGCGGGGAGCGTGGAGTTGACTTTAATCATGATTCACCTCTTCTTGCTTGTTATCGTTTTTCTTCTCGAAGTAGACCATACCGCAAATCAGGCCGGAATTGAACGCATCCCGGCGGCTCTCGGGACCCAGCGACTTCAGGAACGGCAGCAGTCGGCAGTTGAAGAGCTGTTCCTTGTCCAGATTCATGAGTAGTCCGATTCCTTTCTCGAACACCCGGAAGAGCTCCTCGCCGCGCAGCCGGGACGGATGACGCCCCTGCGTCGCGGAGAACGAGCGTCCCTGCTGCTGAACCATCCAGCAGAGGTCATGCAGCAGCATTCCGGTCAGCGCGCCGCGGGCAAAGACGGCGAAATCCTCTTCCGGCACGCCGGACCAGGCCAGGCGCAGAAAGTTTTCAAACTTGCTTCTCTCGTAGTCTCGCAACAGCCCATCCGCCTCTCCGAGAAGCGATTGCGTTGTGGGGGGATTGCTTGAACTTCTCATGCCGAATACTCCTGTTGTTATGTCGTGGAAATTTTCGATCCGGGATAATTCCATTTGAAATTCGTTCGTTCGCAGCCGTTCCGGCTCCGTCCGGGCCGTCGCGATCAGATGCTGAAGCCGCAACAGCTTGCCGATCAACTGGAAATAGTTGCGCGCTCCGAGTTTGTCGATCAGCTTGTCACCGCTCTGGCTTTTGCAGAACCGCTGAAAATTCAAATACGCCTCGCGGCCCGAGATCAACTGTTTCTGCAGCGCCCGGGTGAAGATCTCCGTCCAGTAACGATAGACGCTCGGCGTGTCGCCATCCTGCCCGGTCAGTGCCTGCTTCATGTAGTTGACCACAATATACTGCAGCGGCGGAGAATCGGGGGAGAGGCGGAGCAACTCCGCGTTGAGGTACTGCAAATACTCCAGCGAAACCGACGGAAAGATCTGCTGGACAATGCGTTTCTTCTTGGTACTGCCCTCCAGATTGGTCAGAAAGACCGTCGTGGAACGTATGGTCGGAATGATGTTCGGCGCAGTGATATGAATTTTTTCCTGGTCGTCATTTGCAGCAGCTGCCGCCTTTTTCTTTTTTTTCTCCTCGAAATAGAGCGTTTTCCTGTTGTTCTCCGCGTCGATGATCGTCTTGAGTTCGCTGTAAGGACAATCTTTTTCCGGGAGAAACAGCAGCGTCGAAGTATCCGGAGACGGCGCGACTTTCACGCGATACTCGAGTTTGTTGGCCCAGAGTCCGCGGATGGTGTCGATCGAATTTTCCGGGATCACGCCCAGCAGCCGGTGGAATTCGGAGTGGCGGATCGCATCGAGCTTGTACTCTTTCCCGAACGCATTGCGCCCGAGTCCGCTTCCTGCCTGAAACTCCTCGGCAACCAGTTCCAGATCCGCAACTTCCGGCGGCACGAGAAATCCCATGACTTCCCGGGAACGCGCCGCGTCGATCTCGAGTTCGTCAAGCGTCCAGTCATCTGTCCCGTCCGCCAGGAGCCACAGCACGAGCTGTTTCCCGTTGCTCAACCGGCAGATGCTCACCAGCGGCCACTGGTCGCGCGGCGCCTTGAACTTATGCCATACGGCCGGCAGTTTTTTCGTCCTGGCGTTTTCCATCATCGCCTCGAATGCCGGAATCTCTTCCCGGAGACGGGCGGCCGTCTCCGGATCAAACGCTTCGAGCCAGTTCAGGAATCCCGCCGAATAGCGCAGATAGATCGCCGCTTTGGCGACTCCGCCGAAGTTCGGCTTGCCGCCGCCGAAAAAGGTCGAACTGCCGCTGTACAGCGGTCTCTCCCCGAACGCCGCGCCCGAGGCGTAGAAGTCCCGCCAGCTGCTGTTGAATTTGACGCTTGCGTCCGGGGTGTCGTCGTAGTGGAGCAGACTGCGCGGCACCATCCCGCTGGCGGCGATCTCCCAGTGGATTACGCCGTCCCCCATCGACGGCTCCGCGACATAGGCGTCCACCTCCTGCGGCCCCGCGTCCAGATCGTAAAGACCCTGCGTGATCGTCTCATCCATCCGTTTCAGCAACATCTTACTGCCTCCCAAGTTCCATCATTCCCCACCCCCCGGAGTTGAGTGCGCCCGCGCCCGATTCCCAGACGATCCGGTGGACCGCTTCCGGTGCCGTGATCCGCACGGGCGCACGGAATCCGCGGATGTTCACGCCCTTGAACTGCACGAGGCGCGTCCGGTAGGCGCACGTTTCCGAGAGCGGCAGGAATTCCACCCGGATCGGCAGCTCCGACACCGCGTCCGCGCTCAGGTTGCCGATCGACATGATGTTTTCAAATATGTCAGGGCGGATCTCCCGCAGCCGCAGTAGTTTGTGCCTGAGGTTCCCCGCGATGAGTTCACGGCAGGAGGGAATTCCCGGCTCGGAGTCATCCGGCATCTGATAGAGGGTCTTTCCCGCTTTCTTGTAAGGACATACGATGAATCCGGCCTGTCCGAACGGACGATAGACCATCTCCGGCCGGAACTCCGGGGTTTTGACCATTTCGAGCGATTCCAGATGAAACTTCTGTCCGCAGATGTTCAACTCCCCGGCCTGCTGCAGCGCATCGGCCATCTGATAAAGGAGTTCCGGCCAGATGGAACCGAATCGCATCCAGACTCGTTTCCCGAATTTCAGTCCACAGCGTCCGTCCGGCAGTTTCACCACTTCCGGCTTCGGCTCACTGTTGAAGAGCGAAAATACAAAGAGTTTGATCCGGCTGCGCTGGGCTCCGTCGTGCAGCTCCTTTGCCAGCGCCGGCGCCCGGGCGGTCAGCGTCCGGTAAAGTGCGGAAGCCAGTTCGTACTGATAGTCGAATGAGAGTACATTCTCCCCGGAAGAAGAAAACTGCAATTCAATCTGCATAGCACCTCCGTGATTGATTAGGATAAAACCGGGATTGCATCAATCCGCATTTTCGGGACTTTGAAACTCCGGCAGTGCGCCGTACATGATTTCGACGCCTGATTCTGCCGTGTGATAAGACTCCTCCTGCGACATTCGCCCCTCGGGCATTGAAAAGAAAATTTAATACAAAGTAAAACTAGCATGATTCATCTGTTTTTCAACCGAAATAAAAGTTTTTTTGATATTTTTTTTAGAATGGTAAATCGATTTATAACAAGAGTGACCGATAAAAAATTAACATTCTTCAGAGAATCCAGCTCCACTTGAAGTGCCGGTTGGGGGATCAATCATGGCCCCAGGCCGCGAAGAACCGTCGAAGAACCTCTGAATCTGCCGGTTGTGACATATTTGCAATGATATGGTGAATTTTGTGAAAATGGCCTCCTGTTTGCACGATTTTTTTCAGAAAGAATTTCAACCGGCCTTTGTCGTGATGACAAAGAGTGGATATACTATATTGCAGTGACGGAAAACGATCCGTTGCGTCGGGGATCGGCGCGAACGGCTAAGCAGTGCAAAGGAGGTCGGCAAATGGAATTCGCAGGAAGAACCGCTTTCATCACCGGAGGTGCGTCCGGCATGGGGCTGCTCTCCGGGCAGAAACTCGCGGAGGCCGGAGCGAACGTCGTGTTATGTGACGTGAACCGGGCCGCTCTGGAAGAGGCGGCGGAGGGCATCCGGGCCACGGGCGGGAAAGTCCTGCCGCTGGTGGTGGATATCCGCAGATATCCGGAAGTCGAACAGGCGGAGAAAACCGCGGTCGAGACGTTTGGATCGATCGACATTCTGCTCAACTGCGCCGGCGGCATGTCCGGACGCTGCTGCAACAACTACGCCAGTTTTGAAAAGCTCCCGATCGAGGTGATCGACTGGGGGCTCGACGTGAATCTGCGCGGTGCCATCTACTGCTGCCGGGCAATTCTCGGCGGCATGATGGAGCGCCGCCGCGGCGTTATCATCAACTTCGGCTCTGTGACGGGCGAACAGGGGGGCGGTGGTCCCTCGCTCGACTATTCGGCGGAGAAGAGCGCCATGAAAGGGATGACGAAGTCGCTGGCGATTCTGGGGGCTCCGTACAATGTTCGTGCCTGCTGCGTGATTCCGGGACCGGTCCTGACCCGGCCCGGCATGGCGAATATGAAGACCCTGCTCGGACGGGCGGCGGAACCGATCGAACTGGTCGATTTCATTCTCTACCTTTGTTCGGACAAGGCGGCATTCATCACCGGCTCCTCCCATGTGATTGACGGCGGGCGGCTGCTGCTGCAGTCCTGACCGGCGTGTGTCCGCGGAGAATGGCCGAATTTCATCGGATGGATCTCCACGGAAAATCTGTCCGGACGGGGCAGGGGAGCGCGGATCGGGTGCGGGTGTGGATGGAACTCCTCAATGTTCCCCTCGATTCGCGCGTCCGGGCGGATTTCACTGTCCGGTTTCTTCGCGTGCCGCATACATTGTCTCTCCGAGTTCGCGCAGCGTGTTGACCAGAACATCGTACGGGGTATCCGTGCCGTCCACCAGCCCGACGGCGAAATTCTCCCCGCCCCAGTGCCAGCGACCGGTCAGCGGCTGATCCTGATAGAGAAACCAGTGTGCTCCAACCATCCGCGGATTCCGAAGAAGTGTGCGCCAGTAATCTTTCAATGCCGCGGCCCGGTCCTGCTGGGTTTTTCCGGCCGGAGAGAGCTCCGCGGAGAACATCCCGCGATCCCGGACGCCGAAATGATATTCGGTATTCAGCACTGGAACATCCCCGAGCCCCTCCGGCGCAAAACCAGCAATGGTATAGCCGTAGATGTTGTAAGATACGACATCGCAGTATTTTCCGGCAATGGCATTGCGTTCCTGCGCAAAATAGTCGTTGCAGAAGAGCCGACTGCCCAGATACAGCTGATTCGGGGCGTTGCGCCTGATCGTGTCGCGGCAGAGCTTGAAGAACTCTTCGACCGTGGCGTCGTTGAAGCGATTGAAGTCGGCACGGCATTCCGCGGTCATGTTTCGGGGCACTTCGGAGGATTGTTGAGCCTCCTCCCGGGAAGAGAAAGAGCAGCCCCAGGCGGCATTGAGTTTTTCGATCGCCTCATATTGTTCTCTGAGGCGACGGTTCCACTCCTGCCGGGCGGCTGACCCTGGAGACTCCCAGATTGCCCGGGCCACGTCATCCCGGTTTCCGAATGGGATTTCATTGCAGATGAAGAAGCCGATGCAGAACGGATCGTTCACGGCAAACCGATTTTTCGGCAGGGTCGGTAGTTCGGCGATTTTTTTTCGGCATTCTGGATCCCAGACGTCCGGCATGCGGGAATGTTTCGCCTTGTTCCGGATCCAGGGCACGCCGCTCAGGCGCAGCTCCATGGTGTAGGGAGTGCGGGAGTTCCGATAGATCAGGGCGTCGCTCCAGTTGCCGATGGTGTTGAGTCCCCAGCTTTGCATCCTGCGGCGGAATACTTCCGGATAGACCGTTTCAAATTCCCGGCCGTATTTCCGGATTAGATTGCGACGGATGAATTCGATCTCGTGGTTGCCGTTCACCGCGGTTTGAAATGCTTTCGCCTCATCGGACGTTACGCGGAAATAGTCGGACAGATTGACCGCATTTACACCGTTGGAGAAAAAGAGTTTCCCCTCGGGATCGACCAGATACCATTTTCCCCGGTATTTTTCCGTTCGGAAAAAGCCGGTTGCCTTCAGCTGCGGTCCGTCCGCCCAGCCGCCGAAGCGATCCCAGGTCCGGGGCGCTTCCCGCCAGGAGGCTTCCTCCCGGCGGCGCCGTTCGGCAAAATCGGCGTCGGAGTGAATTTTTTCCGGCCAGTCGGCATGGATGTATTGGCCATAATCGTCGACAAAGGGATAAAATCGTTCCGGATCGCGGATCGGCGCGGGGTTCTCCGGACGGTTACCGAACGCCCGGAAGTTGGAAATCCGGTAACGCTGTCTGCCGGGATCAAGTGCCCCGATCAGCGTGATTGAATTGATTTCGGACGGATCGACGTTTTTTCCGCCCGCGACTCCGTCCGGTGCCCCGGACGGAAGATTGCGCGGAAGTTTGACAACATCGTCACCTGGCGCGATCAGCGAGTAATACACCGTGATGGTTCTCCGTTCTCCAGGCGGGATTGTCACGAGCCCTTTGGCTCCTCCAAACGCCATTTCGATCGAATACTCCCGTTCCGGATCAAGATTTTCGATGTCGGCGCAGATCCCCTCGTGCGCCGCAGTCGGCCGGGGGGAATTTTCGGCAAAGTTGAATCGGATGCGCGGCCAGCGCATTCTGGTGTCCATCGCGACGATGAAGCTGCCGTCCTCTTCCGGAATCACGAAAATCTCCTCGGGATTCGGATTTCCCACCGCGGGGGAGAATTTCAGCGGCAGATCCTCTGCTTTGAGCATTGCCGTCACTCCGGCACTCAGAGCAAGCAGCGCGAAGAAAAGAAAATGTTTCATGTGGAAGCCTCTCTTCAGTAATCGGCCGGCTTTCCGGGGAAGCCGTCATCCTTGTGGTAGTTTGCGATCAGATTCAACCCCGATTTCTTTGTCCCGAACCGCCCGTAGATCGGCCGCGGGAAAGCCTTGACGTGGCCATCGAAAAAACTGATGTTGTAGCAGCCGTTGTGCGGCGGTACATACTTGTCCATCCAAGTATCGGTCAGCGAAGCTCCGTTGTCACTCCAGTTCTCCCCCATCGGGGTGTTGCCTTCCGGGTTGTGCAGCCAGGAGAGGCAGGCCAGAGCCGCGCAGCTCGACGCGGAGGGAAGCATGTTGGTTTTGAGAAGCGAAGCGTCGCAGTACCGGTTCCAACCAGCCATCCGGTAGGAGATCTGAGTCACATCCGCTTCGTTGGTCGCACCGGGGGTGATTGCCCCGTGCCGTGGATCTGAGGGACAGTGAAACACTTTCGCACTCGTGACGATCTGCTGATAATAAAGAATCCGCCAGAATGTTCCGGTTTTCATGGGTTCATTGGTATTCCATGTGCAGCCGAGCGTCCCCAGTGCCGCTCAGCCGTTGTTCGGGGTATTCGGCAGAATATAATCCTGGTTGTCAAGCGCATATTGCAGAATTCCCTGCGTGACGGCTCTGAGATTGTTCAGGCAGTTCGCTGCACGTCCCGCTTCCCTGGCTCGATTCAGTGCCGGCAGCAGCATGGCTGCGAGAATCGCGATGATCGCAATTACGACGAGTAGTTCGATCAATGTGAAATATTTTCTCATTTTTCCGTCTCCTGTCATTTCCTGTATTCTTTGGCTTTCAGGTCCTCGAGTTTGAGTTTCCCGGCGTGGTCGTGGACTTTCGTGAAAAGGACTTTCCCATCCCGGGAGTAGATGACCAGGAGAAATTTGTGTTTCCCCACGGCCGGGTCCGGCACTCGGAGGACACCCCGCAAATCACCCTGAATGGTTTTGCCTGTTTCCAGAATGGTTTTCACCTGCAGCGTAACCTCTTTCCAGGTGGAGCCGACCCCCCAGAAAGCCCGTTCGATTTTCAGTTCCGTGCCGGGAGTGATTTCCGGAACGGTGATGAGGCGGCGCTGATATTCCTTGACCGAACAGCATTGTTCCCCCTCCGCGTTGCGGTAGAAGAGGCGAAGTTCTTTCTGTTGTCCGGGAGCGGGATCCGGCGTTTTTTCCGGCAGCAGCCAGTTGCCAGCTTCCACGGCGAGAAATGTGCCGGGCAGGTAGGCGGTCTTGTCGCGGACCGCCTCTGTTACGTCGATTCGCTTTTCGGCCCGGCCGTAATCGGCCCGCACCAGTTCAAGCTCATCGGCCACAACAGCGACCGAGGTGAACAGCAGAAGTGCCGTTGCTCCGCTGGTAAGAAAATTCATCATGGAAATCATTCTCCTGTAAGGTTATTTTTTCTCGATGAGACGGGCTTCAAGCATGATGGTTGCGCCGTAGGAATTCCGGGTTTGCAGCTTCCAGAGCAGCTGGTCCACGGCGCGCCGGGCCAGTTCTTCGAGCTGCAGTTCGATCAGGTGTTCCTGAGGCCAGAAGTTGCGCAGGAATCGGGTGGTGTCGCCGCAGATGACCCTGTCTGTGGCATAACGTTTCCAGATGCCGATCTCATTGAGCGCCAGATAGAGCCGGAGTGCGCAGATGTCGCCGAAAGCGAAGAACCCGAGTTTGTCGCCGAATTGTTCCGCAAGTGTGCGAACCCGTTCCGGAAATGCCTCCTCGTCTCGGCGATACGTCAATTCCAGATACTCGACCCCGAGTTCCCGGAGGCGATGTTTGAAATATTGAATGCGAGGATGATAATAGTCTCGGATCATATCCTCCCTGTAGACGAGTGCCGCAGCTCGGAGCGGCACACGCAGCAGAAAATCCACCGCCAGCGAAGCGATTTCCTAATCGTTGGTTGTCACCCGGTCATGTCCTGGCGCGAGCCGTTCGAGACCGAAAATCTGGACGCACGGAATCTCCCTCGGTACGATCAGACCCGGTGGATCAAAATAGTAGATCACTCCGGCGTACTCATGCAGCAGATCCGGATTCTCCAGTATTTCGGCCAGATCTCGAGTTTGAAACGGCACATGATGGGTATTCAGGCGGTTGATAATCGCATTTTCCAGTTCGATGTTGACCGTGTCCTCCTCTTCGGAAGAGTAGTGAACCATTAGTACTCGACCCGTAAACGGTGCCGTCTGTGACGAGTTGTTCTGTTGTACTCGGCGATTATATTTTCGCGGCGTGAAATTATGCACTTTTGCCAAAGTGCAGATCCGCTGTTTCAATTCATCTGACAACTGCGGAGAGTTGTGGAGTGCCAGTGACGCGGCGCTCTTGGTTACGCCGGCCAGTTCCGCCAGGTCAGACAAATTTCGTGGTTTTCCGGTTCGGGACATTCTTCCCTCCTGAATTGTTTTTTTCTGAATCAATTGTACTTAAAAAGTAAAGAAAAGTCAATAGCTTTAAAAATATTTCAACAAAAAAATTGTTGAGTTTTGTTGAAAAATAAGCGCAGGCTGATATAACGCTTGGAGGGCGATTTTGAATGTTGGGAAATCTGTTTTTGAAAATAGAATACTGCTATCGCGGCGGTATTGAGTCGCAGAGACCGGTTTTTTTCTGTACGTTTTTGACTGTTCAGACTTGAAAAAGAAAGAGTGTGTGCTATAGTAATAGCATATTCAACAGCGCGGGGTAGAGCAGTGGCAGCTCGTCAGGCTCATAACCTGAAGGTCGTTGGTTCGATTCCATCCCCCGCTACCATTTCCAATTTCCTCAACGGTTTCTATTTTGCAGGAGAATGACAGGTAACGATCAATGCGAACCATTACGCCTGTAGGAAACGCTCCTGCGATGGTTTCGCCACAAGTTGGTGCTCTTTCTCGTTCGGATTTGCGGGAGGATTGGGGCTCTATTTGAAGCGCCCGTTTTGAGTTCAAACATGGTTTAATCCGGAGAAGAACCTTTCCCGTCGTCGAGCTGGCGGGTTCCCATGTTGAAGTTTGCGCCGATCAGGATGAGCCGTTTCCCGGAATGCTGATATTTCCGGAAATATTCCTTCTTTTTGATCTGATCCAGGGCGCACTCCGCGTTCCGGTTGATTTTGAACTCGTAGTGGTAGACCCACTCGCCGCACATGGCAGCGGCATCGATCCGTCCGGTGGAAGAACGTTTCCCGATTGACAAAACGACAATGCCGTGCTAATTTTATCCGGTATCTGCATCCCCCGGTTTGGGTCGGAGATTGTGCAACTCAGAATAAGAGCGGATATCAACACGTTTCATCACGAAAAAAAAGGCACATTCGTTAAGAAATTATGAATCAGCAACGGGATAAACTCCGAAATTTGATCGATCAGGCGCAGGGAAAACGGCCGGCGTCCCTGGTGTTGAAAAACGTCTCGGTATTCCATCTGACCACCGGAGAGATCCGCAGAGAGGAGATCGCCCTCTGCGGTGAGCGCATCGCCGGAGTCGGCACCGGGTACGAGGGGGAACACGTGATCGATGCCGACGGCATGTTCGCGATTCCCGGATTCATCGATGCGCATGTGCATGTCGAATCGTGCATGGTGACCCCGTTTGAATTTGAACGCTGCGTAATGCCGCACGGAGTCACGACCGCCGTCTGCGACCCGCACGAACTTGCGAATGTCGCCGGATGGCGCGCGATCGATTTCTTTCTCGATTCAGCGCGCCGCATGTGCATGGATCTGCGGGTTCAGATCAGTTCGTGCGTGCCTGCCACTCCGCTCGAAACTTCCGGCTCTTCGCTCGAGGTGGAGGAGATGCGTCGCTATGTCACGGAACCGCTCTCCTGCGGCCTCGGCGAGATGATGAATGTTCCCGGAGTGCTCTCCGGAGCACCGGAGGTTCTGGACAAGCTCGCGCTCTTTCCCGGGCGGATCGACGGACACTGCCCGATGCGTTCCGGGAAATCCCTGAACGGCTGCGTCGCCGCCGGCATGCGCAACTGCCATGAGTGCGCCTCCCTTGCGGAGGCGGAGGAAAAACTCCGGCGCGGCATGCAGATTCTGATCCGGGAGGGATCGGTTGCTCATGATCTCGAAGCGCTTCTGCCGCTCATCACTATTCCGAATTCGCCGTTCCTCTGCTTCTGCACGGATGACCGCAATGTTCTGGACATCACCGAGTCCGGGCACATCGACCGGATGATCGCCCGGGCGATCGCCGCCGGAGCCGATCCGCTGGCCGTCTACCGGGCGGCCTGCTGGTCTCCCGCCCGCCATTTCGGGCTGAATGACCGCGGACTCATTGCGCCGGGACAGCGGGCCGATCTCGTGCTGTTGTCGGATCTGAATTCCTGCCGGGTCGAAATGGTGTTGAAAAACGGACGGATCGTGAACGAGGAGCTCTTCGCCGCCCGCGGGGAGGGGCCGGATCCGTCGGAGTTTCTGCGTTCGATCCACCGTCCGGAACTCTCTGCGGAGTCGTTCCGGGTCTTCTCCGCGTGTGCGGAAACCCCGGTGATCGGCATTCGGGAGGGATCGCTTGTGACCGATTTCCTGAAGATGGAGCTCCCGCGCGACGGCCGCGAAAAGCGCTGCGATCCCGAACGCGACGTCGCCAAAGTCGCCGTCCTGGAACGGTACGGGAAGAACGGCAACATCGGCCTCGGTTTTGTGCGCGGATTCGGATTGAAAAGCGGCGCCGTCGCCTCGAGTGTCGGGCACGACAGCCACAATCTCTGCGTGGTCGGCGTATCGGATGCGGATATGGCTCTGGCGGTGAACGCCCTGCGCGAATGCGGCGGAGGATTCGCCGTCGCCGACAGGGGCAGGATTCTGGATCTCCTGCCGCTGCCGCTGGGCGGATTGCTCTCCTGCGGCAGCTATGAAACCGTCTGCGGAGAGTTGCGCCACATCCGCAAAGCGGTCAAAGTGACCGGCTGCCGGCTCGAGGAGCCGTTCCAGACACTCTCCTTTCTGCCGCTTCCGGTGATTCCGTTCCTCCGGATTACGGACCGCGGCATCGTCGATGTGGAGCGGTTCAAAATCATTCCGGTCTGAGCGTCCCGGATGCGGATGTAGGATCTTCTATGAGACTATGTTTTTTTCGTTATCACGGATATTTGCATATTTCGGCTTGAAATATACGAATGGAACGGCTATAGTATAGGCAGACCATCGTTCGTGATCGGTCGTGTTGCTTGGCTGTTGTATTTTCGTTGTCGGCCGGGAATGGCGCGTTTTTTTCCGTGGAAGCGGCCCGGCATGGAATTTCCGGATGCGTTTCCCGGGGGAATGCGCATTTTTTTTATTACAGGGAGGTCTCCGTCATGAACTCTTGTTTTCCCATTCATCTTCCGCGTGAACATCCAGCTTCGCTTTTTTGTTCCCTTCGTGTTTTTTCGGGTGAAAACTGATATTGGAAAGGATCATCTAGCAATGAAAAAGAGAGTCGATTGTCTGCGGAAGTCAAAGTTGGCGGCAGCCCTCGTGATGGCGGCCGGCTGCGGGATGCTGACCGGTTGCGGTGTGCTGAATTTCAGCACGGTCCGGACGCCGGGAGAGAGCTATCATGTGTCGGTTCAGTCTCTGCCGGTTTACAACGCGCCGTCCGCGGACTCCGAGGTCGTTGCCGATCTGAAGCTCGGCGACTACTTCGTTGCGGAAGAAGTCATCATGCCGCAGGGGCATCTGCTGACGGATCAGGCCGACCCCTGGCTGCGCGCCAGTGTGGACGGCAAGAGTTTCTATGCTCCCGCGGGCGCGGTCGTCAGCCAGGATCTGTGGGAGGCGCAGCTCAAGGGACTGCCTCCGCGCGGTGAAGTCAAGGTCAAGAACTTCACCTCCGCCAAACATCAGGAAAGCGATGCCGATCTGGAGCAGGCCCGGGATTACCGGCCCGGTTCGCTGCGTCTCATGCTCGGTGCGGCCGGAACGACCGAGGCGGCCGCCGAGACGGCCTGCCCGGAGGAGCTGACCGCCTACATCAAGGCGCAGTGCGGCGACATCCCCGCCGTGGAACTGCCGAAAGTGGAGTCCTCCGGCTGGTCGCTCCCCTCGCTCCGCACCTTTGCGGAAATCGGGCCTTATCAGGAGTTTGACCTCGGCGCCGGTCTTGCGGCGTTCATGATGCCGAAAGCGCTCAAGCCGGATCATCCGGCCACTCTTTACGTCGGCAAAGTGGTCGACAAACTGCTGAAGAAATCCCAGCTGCCGCAGACCTACAGCGGTTATCACGTCCTGGTGCTGAATGACGACGAGACCGTCAACGCCTGCGCCGCGCCCGGCGGATTCGTCATCGTCACCACCGGCATGCTGAAGTTCCTGGAGAATGAGAACGAGCTGGCCATGATTCTCGCCCATGAGATCGGCCACCTGGAATTCCACCACAGCGTGCGGGAGATGGGGCCGGAAAACTATGCGGCATTCTCCCTCGCGGCTCTCGATGCGGCGACGGATCTGAACGACCCGGCGGTCAAGCAGGCCATTGTTGACCGTGCGACTTCCGCGGCCAAAGCCATTCCGTTCTTTGATAAACTCGATCCGGCCGTGCAGCAGCAGCGGATCGACAGTGCGGTTGCCACGGCGCTGGAACAGGCTCAGACGCTCAAGGCGAACGCACTGGCCAAGATGTCGGAACTTGCGATGATGGTCGGGAACACGCTCTCGACCGGTTACAACGTCGACTTCGAGGCGGCGGCTGATCGTCGTGCGATCAGTCTCGGTACCGCTGCCGGATACGACTCCGCCGCGCTCTCCTCGGTGCTCGAGAGAATCAAGAGCCGCAACAACGGTTTCGGCGAAGCCTATCCGGTCGATCGCGATGTTCAGGTCGAGAATTTCCGGAAGAGCTATCCGGTGACGGATCAGGTCAAATTCGTCGGCGATTACGCCGCGGTTCGCAAGCAGATCGATTCCCTGAATGCGGACGATCTTTTTGTCGGAAAATAAGGATGAGAACCGCAGTCGCGTTTTCCGGCGTCGAGCCGGAAAATGCGACTGTTTTTTTCTGGATGCAAGGTTATGAATACAAAACAGGACGGCAATGAGGTCCCGCCGATTTCCTCGGAGGTGGCAAAGAAGCTGGCTTCTCTGGAAGAGGTCCTTATTTCCTGGAAGAAAGAACAGGATAAGGCGGCGAAAGCCAGCGAAAAACGATGGCGGAGATATGCGTTCCAACTGGCCGGGTTCGTCGGAGTCATGGTCGGCTTTCTGTGGACCTGCAGCGAAATGGGCGCATGGTACTACGAACAGCTGCAGATCGCCAAAATGGCCGAGCGGTATTTTTCGGTTTCCCGGGAACTTTACGAAAAAGAGAACAACCCGGATGTCGCGCTTGAGATGCTTTCCCGCGCCATCGAACTCGATGACGGAAGTTTTGAATACCGGTTTCAGGAGGCGTATATCAAGGGGGCGGGAGCGGTCCGCGTTCTGCTGAATCTGGATCGGCCTTTCAACCGCGAGGAGCTCGACCGTGCTCATCAGGCCCTCGCCGATGCGAAGTTCCTCAAGGAGCTGCGGCCGGAACGCGAGGAGGGATATATTCTCGAATCTCAGATCTACACGGCGTTGAAAGATTACGAGCAGGCCGAGAAATCGATCCAGCGCGCCATGGAATTGAATCCCGCCAACTCTTTCGCCCGGGTGCGGTATGCGACGCTGCTCTTCAACCGGCGGCGTTTCGATGAGGCTCTGAAAGTCATCGACGAGGCGGTCGCTCAGGACCCGAACTCCCACTGGGTGCACCTCTGGCGCGGATTGATTCTGAACGCCTCCCGGAAGAAGGACGAGGCGATCGTCGAAATTCAGAAAGCCATTGAGCTCAACCCGAAATTCGATACGGCGATCTACAATCTCGGCTGCTGTTATCTGAATTCGCGCCCCCGGAAATTCGCCGAGGCGCGCGCGTGCTTCCAGAAAGCGCTCGAGATCAATCCCGCCTACAAGGAGGCCTATTACCAGCTCGGGATGTCCTATGGATATCAGGATCGTTACGATGTCGCTCTCACCTACATGGACAAGGCGGTCGCGCTCGAGCCGAACTATCTGACCGCGAGAAACTGGAGAGCGTTGATCCTGTTTGAGATGAAGCGGTTCGAGGAAGCCGTCGAAGAGTACGGCAACGCGATTATGCTCGATCCGCGCAACGACGAACTCTATGTGCGCCGGGCCGCCGCGTCCCTCGAGTGCAAGCAGATTGAGGATGCGGTCCGCGATCTTGATTTCGCCCTGGAGCTGAATCCCTCCAACGTCGAGGCGGTCACGATCCTGAGCAAGGTTTACGTGGAGACCGGGAATTTCGACCTGGCTCTCTCCAAAATCGACGAGGCGCTGAAATCCTGTTCCGACCGGAATATGAAGTCGGAATTGTATGTGCTGCGCGCCAATCTCCACTACAAGAAGAAAGATTATCAGCAGGCCATCGCCGACCAGACCAGCGCGATCGAGTGTTACAAGAGCAAATACACGCTCATGCGCCGGGCGCTCTACTGCAAGGCCATCGCCGGGAAAGAGCAGGCTCTGGCGGATCTCGCCGAGATCCACCAGATCGATCCGGCATATGCACTGGCCTGGAAAGAGGAGGCGCTCTGGCTGCGCGATTCCGACCGCGACGGCGCGCTTAACGCCCTCAACCGGTATCTCGCGCTCCGACCGCAGGACAAGGCGATGATCGAACTCAAGCAGCAGCTGGAAGCGACGGAGAAGACGCAGAAATGAGTGAGGCGCACGCTGTTTCTCTCCGGGGGAGGCTTCATCAGTTGATTTACTCCTCTCCGGTGCAGGGATTTATCATCGTCTGCATTGTGGTCAACGCGATCCAGCTCGGGTTTGATACCTGGCCGACGTGGTATTCGTTCGCCGGGAAGTTCAGCCGGACGCTGGATGCGGTTTTCATCGGAATCTTCGCGGTGGAGGTCGCCTGCAAGATTCTGGCCGACGGGGTGCGTTTTTTCAAATCCGGCTGGAATGTATTCGATTTTCTGGTGGTGTCGATTTCGCTGATTCCGGGGGGAGGGATCTTTTCGGTTCTGCGCAGTTTCCGTATTTTCCGGGCGTTCCGTCTGCTGTACCGGCTGCCCGGGCTGCGGATCATCACGGAATCGCTGTTGATTTCGCTCTCGAGCATCGGTTGGATCAGCATTCTGCTGCTGATTTTCTTCTATATCGTGAGCGTCATTGCGACGAATCTCTTCGGCAGTGCGTTCCCGCAGTGGTTCGGGACGATCGGAGAGTCGATCTACAGTCTCTTCCAGATCATGACGCTGGAGAGCTGGTCGATGGGGATCGTGCGGCCGGTGATGGAGCGTTATCCTTACGCCTGGATGGTGTTCGTTCCTTTCATTCTCACGACGACTTACACGGTTCTCAACCTCTTCGTCGGAGTCATGGTCAATGCGATATCCGAGGCGAAAGAGGCGAAAGAGAACCACGAGGATGTTTTCGGCAAGCAGAATGCGGAATTGAATCAGACGATTCTCGCGGAACTCAGAGCCATGCGTCAGGAGCTCGACGAACTGCAGAAGAAAGTCAATGCAGTTCCCCGGGAGAAATGATCGCCGTCTCTCCCGATAGAGGATCCCGGAGGCTCGTCCCGCCGGGATCTCTTTTTTCCGGCTTTCCGGCGGAATTGCTGAAAAGATAAAAAAAACGGAATTCTCCGCAAAAAAAATTGTATTTGGCCGATATGGTTGATACATTATATCTTGATTTCAGGGAAAATAACGGGACGGGAAGGATGAGATGAGACGGAAAGTTACGGCCTGGGCCGTTGCCGTGGTGCAGCGGCCGTGGTTTTATTTTCTGCTTGCCCTGGTGCTGGCTCTGCCTCCATTTTTCCTGACGACGATTCCCCCGGTCGATGTGGCAACCCGATATGCGCCGATGGCGGAGGCGTTTGCGCGGGGCGACTGGGGTTATGCGTTTCATCCGCGCGTTCCTCTGCTGCAATCCGTCATCGGCGGGATCGCGGTGTTTCTCACCGGATGCGACGGCTTTTCCGGCGTCAAATTCGTATCGGTGATGAGTTATGCGTTGGCGGTGTTTCCGCTTTTCCTGCTTTTCAGAAAGATTTTTTCTCTGCGGACCGCCTGTCTCGGCGTGGTGTTTTACCTCTTCTGCCACCTGCTGCTGCAGTACGCGGGGGAGGGGTTGCGCGACAACGGCAAAACCCTGTCGCTCGCGCTCGCGGCGTGGGGACTGCTTTCTCTGTGGGAGTCGCCGCGGAAGTTGCGCGGCTATCTCTGGCTCGGCGCGGCGATCGGCCTGGGATTCCTGTTCCGAACGGAACTGCTGGTGGTGGGAGCTTTCCTGCTTCTGGCCGCCGCGGTGCGGGAGTGTTTGCGGAAACAGATCCCCTGGCGCAGCGTTCTCAGCGGAGTCGTCACTCTGCTGCTGTTGATTCCGACGATTGCCGTCAATCACGGTTTTACGGGATATCCTGTTCCCGACGTCCGGGTGGCGCAGTGGCTGCAGCAGCACCGGACGCAACCCGAGCCGGTTCCCGTTGCTCCGCCGGAAGTGAAACGCCCGGCTGTTCCGGCAGAGTCCGGGCAGCCCGCCCCGGCTGTTCGCCGGCAGGAGCATTTCGTCGAGGCGGGGGCTCCTGCCGTGGAGAGGAGGAATCTCGGTATTGGGGAATATCTCGGAGATTTTTTCCGGGGATTTTATCCGCCGTTTCTGCTGCCGGTGCTGCTGGGGATCGGGTGGCGGTTCGTCCGCCGCCGCTGGAGTGCGGGGGAGACGCTGCTGCTCTGCATTGTGATCGGGAACGCCGTTGTGACCGCTCTGCTGATCCTCATCGGCGAACGTTATTTGTACATTTCGAGAAGATATCTGCTGCCGGCCGCGCCGCTGCTGTTCGGCTGGAGCGGATATTTCGCCGTTTCGCTCTGGGATTTCTGCCGGGCGCGCTGGCCGAAGTGGTTTCCGGCGGGGAGTGCGGTGCTGATTTTCGCCGTGTGCGGGGGGATTCTTTACGGAGCGGCGTTGAGTCCGGTGATCCGGAATTTCACATCGAAGAAACGGCGGGCGCGCACCGGGGCGATTTTCACGTGTGCGGAGACGTTGCGGCGTGACTATCTTGGTGCGAGGTTCGGGGCGCGTTCGTTTCTGCTGTCGGATTACCGCTCCAACCGGCGTCCGTTCGTGGTGGTGCCTGATGCGTTGGAAATTGCGCCGATGCTCGCCGGCGGCAGCCGGGTCTTTGACCGGCGGATTGCGGATTACCAGGTTCTGAATTTCGGAGAGCAGCCCCCGTCACGGCAGTGGCGCGAAGTCGGGGAGGTCCGGGGATACCGGGAAGACGAGCGCTATGTGATCTGGAAAACTCTTCCGGTCGATCCGGGTGAGGGGAGGAGATGATGCATTCGGCACGGATTCGGATTTTGATCCTGATGGTGGCGGACATTCTCTGTTTCACGCTGTTTCCATTTGTCGCGCTGTGGATCGTGAACATGATTCTGCAGGATGTCGTGATCAGCTGGCGGGCATATCGCTGGATGTGGCCGTTCATCGGAGTTTTCGTCGGTTGCAACATATTCATCCGGCTCTATCACGGCGATGTCGCCTATCCGGGGGCGGCACTGGGGGCGGTGGAGGAGCTGCGGCGGATCTTCTTCTCCTCGGCGCTGGTTTATCTGCTGCTGTTCGCCTATCTGGCGCTCTCCCACCGGGCGCAGGGGGTATCCCGTTCGGTGCTGATTCTGAGCTGGCTTCTGACGTTTCTGTTCCTGCCGATTTTCCGCTGGTGGGCCCGGTGTCTGATGAAGCGCTTCCGGATCGGGCAGATCAACGTGCTGATCGCCGGGGCGGGGGTGACCGGCCGGATGGTCGCGCAGGAGTTGATCCGGGACAAATACTTCGGATTCCGCATCGTCGGCTTTCTGGATGATTCGGCGGCGCTGCGCGGGAAAGATCCCGTTCCGAATGTTCCGGTCGTCGGATCGCTCCGATATGCGCGCAAGGCGGCCCGGAAATACAACACGGATTATATGATCTGCTGTATCCCGATCACGCTGGTGACGGAGATGCTCGAGAGTTACTCCAAATATTTCAAACATGTGATGATCATTCCCGACAACCGGGTGTTTCCGATTTCGTGGGCGTATCCGATCTACCTTTCCGGCTTCAGCGGGATGGAGATCCGCAATCAGCTGCTGCTGCCGATGCCGCGCATGATGAAAGGGCTGCTGGAATTGATCATTTCCGTCGTTGCGTTCATGACGCTGCTGCCGTTGTTTCTGGTTCTCGCCATTCTGGTGAAATTGACCAGCCGCGGGCCGATTTTTTACCGGGCGCGGCGGCTGGGGGTGAACCGCACGACGATCCGGGTGTTGAAATTCCGCACGATGTACGTCGATGCGGATCGGCGGCTGGAGACGCTGCTCGCGGAAGATCCGGAGATGGAACGCCAGTGGCGCGAAAAATTCAAGCTCGACAACGATCCCCGGGTGACGCCGCTCGGCCGTTTTCTGCGCAAGACGAGCCTCGACGAACTTCCGCAGTTCTGGAACGTGCTGACCGGGGAGATGGCGGTTATCGGTCCCCGGCCGATCGTCGAGGCTGAAGTGAAATATTACGGCGACCGCTACGCGCTGCTGAGCCGGGTCAAGCCCGGGATCACCGGGTTGTGGCAGGTTTCCGGCCGCAGCGAGCTGGACTATCCGCAGCGCGTGAATCTTGACATCAGCTACATCATGAACTGGTCGATCTGGATGGACTACTATATCTTCCTCAAGACCGTCAAAGAGGTGCTTCTCTGTCGCGGTGCCCGCTGATGCCGGGGACACCGTCCGTCGGAGGCGCGGGAGGCGGGGCGCAGCATGGGGATCGCACCGCAATTCTGATCGGAAACGGCCGGGGATGAGTTCCGGAAACTTGCAATTTGCGCTTTTACGGAGTATCGTAAGACGGGGCCGGTGCGGATATCCTGCCCGGAAACTCGAAATCCCGGGAGCAGAACGATGGAGAAATTATCTTGGCCGGCGAAAATCTCCTATGGCGTCGGCGCATTCGGAAAAGATCTTGTTTATGCGATTGTCGCGACGTTTTTCACCTTTTATTTGACGGATATCTGCCGGATCAGCCCGATTTTCGTCGGGAATCTTTTTCTTGCCGCGCGCCTGTTTGATGCGATCAATGACCCGGTCATGGGGTTGATCGTCGACAACACGCGCAGCCGCTGGGGAAAGTTCCGGCCGTGGATTCTGCTCGGAACGATTCTGAATGCGATCGTGCTGGCGTTCCTGTTCTTCAATCCCGGGCTTTCCGGCGGGCAGCAGCTCACCTATGTCGCCGTGACCTATTTCCTCTGGGGATTGACCTATACGATCATGGATATTCCGTACTGGTCGATGGTTCCGGCGCTGACCGATGATGAGAAAGAGCGCAATACGATTTCGGTGATTCCCCGGATTTTCGCGAGCGTCGCCTGGATGGTGATCGGTTACTTCGGGCTGAAACTCGTGACGTTCCTCGGCAATGGGGAGCAGGCGGCGGGATTTGCCCGGCTGGCGCTGGCGATTTCCGGCGTTTTCGTGCTCTGCTCGCTCATTACGGTCTGCTTTGTCAAGGAGCACGTCGCTCCGCAGCGCGCGGTGAATCGCGGGCGCACGTCTCCGAAAGAGATGATCCGGATCCTCGCGCGGAACGATCAGGTGATCGTGGTTCTGGTTCTTTCGCTTCTCTTCAATATCTCGTTTCAGCTCTCGAACGGATTTGCGGTTTATTATTTCAAGTATGCGGTCGGGATTCAGGATCTGGTTTCCGTTTATCTGCTGGCGGCGGGGCTTGCGCAACTCTGCGGGCTCTTCGGTTATCCGTTTCTCGCCTCTCTGATCGGGCGAAAGGCGGTGTTTTCCGCATCGGCGCTCTGCCCGATCGTCGGATTTGCGTTTCTGCTGGCCGGAGTATTGCCCGGGCAGGAGCTTTTCCGGCAGGCAGCGGTTTTTCTGATCGGCGGAGTCGTCAATTTCGGCATCGGTCTTTCGCTCGGAATTCTGACCGTCATGCTTGCCGACGTCGTCGATTACGGGGAGTACAAATTCGGAACCCGGAATGAAAGCATTCTCTTTTCGACCCAGACGTTCGTTGTGAAATTCGCGGGGGCGTTGAGCGGCTTCATCACCGGCGCGGGGCTCTCGTTCATCGGATTTGTTCCCGATGCGGTTCAGGCGCCCGGCGCAATCTGGGGAATCCGCATCATCATGGGCGGAATCCCGATCGTGCTTTCGCTCCTCTACCTCGCGGTGTTCTGGAAATTCTACCGCCTCGACGGAGCGTTCCTCGCCAAAATCCGCGAAGTCTGCCGCGGCGGGGAGCGGAACAGCTGATTCGTCGACTGCACTCGCCGGCGAACCGGCGGAGAGTGGGGAGGGGACAAACCCTCCCTTTTTGTTCCTCTCTTTTTGATTTTTGTTAATTTTTCCGTTCTGCTCTTGACTTGCGTGCCGAAATCGGGTATAATTAATAGCGTCATACGTATGATGTTGCCCGCTGCCATGTCTGTTTGATTTTGGGACGCATCTTTGAGTCATACGTATGACTCGGCGAAAAAATGAAAGGAAGATTTTATGGCGATGACGATGACGGAGCTGGCAAATCGGCTGAATTTGTCGCAGTCGACGGTGTCGCTGGTATTGAACAACCGGGACAAGGGGAGGGTGCGGCCGGAGCTGGCGGAACGGGTCCGGCGGGAAGCCGCCGCTACGGGATTCCGGTTGAACCGCGCGGCGGCGGATCTGCGCCGGAGGCGTTCCAATACCATCGGCGTGGCGCTGGCATATTCCAACAACTTTTACCGGGCCGAGCTGGTGACGGCGCTGCATGCGGAGATCATCCGCCGCGGTTATCGGCCGCTTTTTGCATTCTTTCACAACGACATGGAGCAGCAGTCGGCGACGGGATTGCTGCTGGACAACAACCTCGATGCAATCATCACGCTGGAGCCGCAGTGGTTGCCGGACCATCTGGATCTGCCGGTGGTGAGTCTTTTCCATCGTGATCCGCGGTTTGACGCGGTCGTGCAGGATGTGGAAGCGGGGCTGCGCCTTTCGCTGGAGTGCCTCCGGAAAGCGGGGCATCGCCGGATCGGGTGGTACGGGTACGGGGTGGATGACGAACGTTCCCGGCTGCTCCCGGCTCTGGCGCGGGAATACGAAATGGAATTGCCGGAGGCGTTCACGTTTCGCAGTTCCGGGATCTACCGGCTGGTTGATGAGCGGCGGACGTTCGATCTGCTGCGTGAGGTTCCCCGGGCGGAATTGCCGACGGCGTTTCTCTGTCACAACGACGCCATCGCGGTGACGGTGATGCGCCGGCTGCATGAATGCGGTCTGCGGATTCCGGACGACATGAGTCTGATCGGCCATGACGATATCGGATTGTGCGAACGGTTGATTCCGACCCTGAGTTCGGTCGGTTACGGCAGCCGCGAACTTCTGGCCGGAAAACTCGTGGATCGGGTGTTGACCCGGCTGGCGCACCCCGAGCTGCCGCGCAGGATCGAAGTGTTGCCGCCGCAGTTGTTTCAACGCGAGAGCATTGGTGCTCCGCGATATTGAGAAAGGAATTGAAATGAATCTGCAGGAGTTTCAGGAGGTGAGCAACCGGCTCGGCCTGTTGCCGCCGACCCCTGAAAACTGGTATTCCCGGCTGCCGCTGCTGAAACGGCTCGACGAGTTGTTCGGCAGACCGGCTGCGGAGAACGATCCGGTGCTGAATTGCTTCTACCACGAAGTGTGCCGCCGGGTGATCGCGGAGATCCGTACCTGGCGCGGACCCGGCGTCAGAGTGTGGAAGCTCTACAGTTCCGCGATCCTTGTCAAGGATGAATCGGGTCAGGTGACCGGATTCGATCTGAACGAGGGCTGCACCCCCGCTCAGCGTCGGCGGACGCGGCTGCGGCTTTCGCCCGGGCTGATCGGGGAATTTGCGGAGTTGATCGACCGCATGTTCTACACGCACGGCCATCTTGACCATCTCGGTCTGGCGGTGGCCGACGCTCTGCTGCTGCGCGGGAAACTGGTGGTCGCGCCCGCGGAGGCGGTGAAGAACTGGCTGCTGGATGGCGCCGTTCCGGCGGAGGAGTTTCACGCCGCGGATGTCCGTTGCTTTCGCGGAATGCAGCGCATGAGTACGGAAGAGGATATTCCGAACAGCGCCTATGTCGTCACGTTCCGGCCGGGCATGACGCTTCTGGTGCGGGGGGATATCTATCACTGGGAGGATCTCGGGCCGATCTTCGACCGGATTGAAGCGGAAAAGCGGAAGATCGATCTGATGGCGACCAGTCCGTTTTACCAGAGCGGACCGGATCCGATTCTCGAGGCGTACCGTCGGTTCGACTGTCGTTTTCTGCCGATCCATGAGTGGGAGTTCGGGCATCGGCAACTCGGAAACGGCGGGCGCGCCACCCAGACTTACGCCGATCTCTATGAAAGTTTCCGGATTCCGGGCGAAGCCGGAATGGGTACGGTGCTGACTTGGGGTGAATCTGTCGAATTAACTGCAAACGTCAAGGGGAAAAAGGAGGTTCGTGATGCGGAAGTTATTCACTCTTATTGAGTTGTTAGTTGTGATTACGATCATTGCAATTCTCGCGTCGATGCTGCTGCCGGCGCTGAATCAGGCGCGGGACAGGGCGAAAGAGGCCAACTGCGTGTCCGCGAAAAAACAGTTCATGGCCGCGCAGATTTTTTACGCGAACGACTATAAATACATGGTCTGTTCCACGCCGCTCAATGCGACGACCGGGTATCGTCCGTTTTTCGATCTTCTCGTCTATGGGGATAATGCATCCAATCAGGGGTGTCTGTCGCCCGGGATGCTGATCTGCACGGCCAATCCCTACAGCGATCATATCGATCACGACAACCGGTTCGACGCGGTGATCGGAATGCCGCATTTCGACAATAAGGCGGAAGTGAACTACTTCAAGGAGAACGGTGCGGGAGCCTGCTTCAAAGGTTCCTCTTCCAACCCGGTCATGTCGATGCTGATTCCGGATCTGTGCAAGGCTCCCTCCCGTTTCATACTTGTGGCGGATTCGACCAATGCCGCGGTGACGAACAAGGTGGAGAACAAAGGGGGAAACTGGGCGTTTTACTGTTCGAGCACCTCGAGTACGAAGTTGATTCATCTGGCGCACCGCGGCCGCAGTGCGGTCGGCTTCGTCGATGGACATGCCGGGACTTTGACGGGAGGTGAACTTTACGCCGACACCGTCAACAAACCGAGGCGGTGCATCGAGTCCAACGGGCTCACAATCACGACACTTGAATAATGCGGGAGGTGATGTATGAAAAAGCTGATTCCGGCAGTCGCGATGGCGCTGGGAATCTCCGTTCCGGGGTTCGGACTTGAGCCGCTTCCGTTCGACGGGACACAATGGAGGCCGGTCAATCTGAAGTTTCCGGGCTCGGAGACGATTCGGGTCGAAAACGTCCCGCTTGAGACCACCGGGCGACAGGTTCCGGCGGTGATCTGGGGCACACCGCGCCCGCCGGTGATCGAGCTCACATTGCGGAGTCGTCCGCCGAAATTTGAATCGTTTGAGCGGGCGGAATTCATTCTGACCGTGCAGGCGCCGGAGAAACTGCCGTTGCGCCGGATCGTCCTGCGGTTGACCGACCGGACCGGCGAGACGTTTCAGTTCGCTCCCGTCGAGGCGGTTGCGCTGAAACCCGGAAAGAATGCGATCCACTACGCGGTCGATGCCGCCTCGCCGAAAGCGAGCATCTGGGGCGGCAATGGCGACAGGAAGATCGACTGGCCGCTGCGGCTCACCGGCATTGCGATCGATACGAACGCAAAGACGCCGGCCGATCAGCGGATTCTGCTCGATTCACTCGAGTGCCGCCCTGCCGGAGAACATGCGGAAATTTCGCTGAATACCGGGCATCCGCTCAAATTGCTTCTGCCCGGCCGGACGACCGCGCCGGAACTGGTGATCCGCAACAGCGGTATGGAGGAGCTGAACTTGACCGGCACGCTCACGCTCACGGACACCACGGGCGTGCCGCGGGAGGAACAGGTCTCCTGCAACGTGCAGCCCGGGAGCGAAACCGGGCTGGCGCTTCCGGGAGATGATTCCCGTCAGGGGTGGTGGAAAGTCGACTACCGGCTCAAAAGCGCTTCCGGCCGGGAGTTTTCCGGAACGCACCGGTTTGCCCGGATGAATCCGGCCGGGCCGACGCCGGGGAGGGCGGAGGAGTTTCTCTTCGGGCTCTGCGGCCATCCGGAACGTTTTTCCCCGCGCGAGGCGGAACTCGAGGCGCTGGCCGCGGGGTTGTGCGGCGCGAAGATTCTCCGGGTGGATTTCTCCTGGGGACGGATTCAGCCGCAGCGGGATCAGTGGAATTTTTCGGTTTATGATCGTCTGGTAAACGTGTTCGGACGTCATGGCGTGGAACTGCAATGTCTGCTCGGTTACGGCGTGGCCTGGGCGGTTTCAGCCGATTGAGCCAATTTCAAAAGTATTGGCTCTCTCGTGTTAATCACTTGTTTTTTCGTGCGTCAAAACCGTTTCGGCGCA
>CALXOE010000046.1 GCA_944389935.1 uncultured Victivallis sp. | reverse complement strand
GGTCTATCCGGACCCGGGGAACGACCATCATTACAGTTCGGTGCTGCCGCTCTACCGGATCGAGCTCGAATTCACCGTCCCCGCCGATCTCGACAGCGGCCGCGTCGTCACGGTGAAGATCCGCCACGCCGAACAACTCGGAAACCGGCTCTGGAAACTGATCCTCTCGGCAATCCGGAAAGAATTCTGAACAATGCGGTCGATCGCACCGCGCCGATAGAATGAAAGATGCGGAAAATCAGTCATCCTCACTCCAGCGCTTCCGGAATCCCAGATAGACGAATACCGCCGTCAACCCCCAGAGCGCATACGCGAGAACCGGCGCTTTCCAGTACGCCAGCACCCCGCAGAGCGCCCATACCACCGCCCGGGAGAAAAAACGGACCGGAGGAAACTTCCGCCCGGCCGTGTTCGAGACAATCAATCCGGCGACGATCAGCACTACCAGAATTCTGTTGAGCGTCGCCGCATCCATTTCCATTGCGTCCAACGCTCCCTTACCAGAAAATATGCAGCGGACGCGGCAGTTTGAGCGTAAAACCGTTCGGAGTCAGTTTTCCCTTGCCGTCGTAGTCGAAAAACACCACCACGTCAGAGAATTCGTTCGCCGCACCAAACCACTCCCCGCCCGGCAGGAAATTGATGTCGCGTGGACTCGATCCACCCGAAAGTACCATGTCCGACGGCTTCATGCCGCCCTTTCCGTCCAGCTCAAATACCGCAATCGAGTCGAAACCGCGATTCGACGCAAAAAGATAACGCTCATCCGCCGACAACCGGATCGCAGCCACCTTTGTATCTCCCTGCCAGAACCGCGGCAACGTCGTCACCTTGCCGATGATCTTGAACTCCCCGTCCGAATAAGAGAGCGCCGTCACACTGTTCCCGAGTTCGTTCGCAAGATAAGCGATCTTCCCGGAACGGTCGAACACCAGATGGCGCGGCCCGTCCCCCGGCGCAACTTTCAGAACGTTCGGACTCGTCGCGTCAAGTCCCTTCTCCGGATCAATCCGGTAGGTGAACACCGCATCCACTCCGAGGTCGATCACAATGAGATATTTCCCGTCCGGCGTCATGTTCGTGAAGTGGGTGTGCGGCCTCTCCTGCCGCGCGGCATTCGGCCCGTGTCCCTCGTGACGCACAAGTTTCGTCTGCTCGACGATCCGCCCCGATTCCAACCGGAACTCCGCAAAATCACCGGTCAGATAATTCGCGCAGTAAAGGAATTTTCCACTCGGATCAGTGATCACGTAACAGGCGGCTTTTCCTCCGGAGGTCATGCTGCTCAAAAACGTCAGTGACCCGTCCGCACCCACCGCAAACGACGCCACCCCCGCATGGCCGTCCACCGTGCAGGTCGAATAAAGGTACTTCCGATCCGGCGAAAACGCGAGGTAGTTCACATTCGGCATCGGCGTGAAACCGACCTGAACCGGAGGCGCGGCCTTTTCGCGCATTTCATACCGGTAGATCCCCCCGTCCGGGCGATCCGACATCGCGGCAACGTAAAATTGAGGCGTCATACAGCTGTTCCTTTCCGTTTCCAATTTTTTCTCCACGGTGCAGCCGGCATGCCCGGTCCGCGCCGAGAAACCCTTCATCACCCGAGGACAACCCGGCGGAAATTCTTCTTCCCCGCCCGGAGCGTGAACGCACCGTCATGAAAGTTCCCGCGCGTGATCTTCGCATTCACATCGGTCACTTTCTCGTCGTCGATGCTGACCGCATTCCCCTGGATCAGCCGACGCCCATCGCTGTTGGTCTTGCAGAGTCCCGCGAGCACAAGAAGTTTCGGAACCGAGAGCCCAGCCGGAACATCGAGTTCCGCCGCCGTCACCGTCACGGTCGGCAAATCGGCCCGCACCGCCCCGGCATCGACGTTCCGGATGCTGCTCGAAGTCTCGACTTTCCGCTCCGGATCCGCAAACCCGAACCGGGTCCCCGCCGTCACAAACGCCTCGCGCGCCGCCTCTTCGCCATGGGCGAGAGTCGTGGCCTCGTAGGCGAGAATCTCTTTCGCACGGTTGATGTTTCCCGAGGGATCGCAGAGCCGGTGGATCTCATCGATCGGCAGCGGGCTGAAGTAGAGCATCAGTTTTTCCACCTGCGCATCGTCGCTGTTTCGCCAGAACTGATAGTAGTCGAACACGCTCGTGCGGTTCACATCGAGCCAGACGTTGTTGCCGCCCGCTGTCTTGCCGAACTTCTCGCCATTGCTGTTCATGAGCAGCGGAATCGTCATGCAATGCACCTCGTTGCCGAGCTTGCGCCGGATCAACTCCGTACCCGCGACCATGTTCCCCCACTGGTCCTGGCCGCCCATTTCGAGCTTGCAGCCGTAATCGCGGTTGAGAACCATGAAATCATACGCCTGCAGAATCGAGTAGTTGAACTCGAGAAAACTCAACCCGTCCTCGAGCCGAGACTTGACCGACTCCTGCGCGAGCATCCGGTTCACGCTGAAGATCGTCCCGACCTCACGCAGCATGTCGATGTAGCCGATCGAACAGAGCCAGTCGGCATTGTTCACAAAGTGCGCCTCGCCGTTCTCAGTCCGGATAAAACGCGCGAGCTGTTTCTGGAGGCATGCGACGTTTTCGGCGATGGTCTCGAGCGTCATCATCGGCCGAGCGGTCTTTTTGCCGGACGGATCACCGATCCGGGCGGTCGCCCCGCCCACGAGCACAATCGGAATGTGCCCCGCTTTCTGCAGCAGCCGCATCGCCATCACCGGCAGCAGATGGCCGACATGCAGACTGTTCCCGGTCGGATCGAACCCCACATAGAACTTGACCCGCTCACTGCTCAGAAGTTTTTCGATCGCCTCTTCGTCGGTCTGCTGGTAGCAGAAACCGCGTGCCTTGAGTTCCTGAAAAATGTTCATCGTATCATTGCTTCTATTTTAAACGTTGCCCCCATACCGGGGATCTCTCATGCACCTTGACCTAGTGTCCCACCGTATGTGCGGGGCGCGGAATGCGACGGTATGCGATGTGATGCACCGCTTTTCCCTCCTCGTTCCAGCGCTGCTCGAAATCACTGCGGATCCCGGCGAGATCCGCGATCGCCTCCGGCGCCTCCACGAAGAGATTCGACGTGGCGAGCACCCCGCGCACCGCCGTGTAATACGCTTCGTCGTCACTCGAAAAATGAAAAATTCCATCCTTCTTCAACACCCGGTGCAGCTGCGAAACAAAGTCGCTCGTCAACAGCCGGTGGCCGCTGTGACGCCCTTTCGGCCACGGATCGGGACAGAGCAGATGCAGCCGGTCGATCGATTCGTCCGGCAGCATGAATGCAACCAGATGACGTGCCTCGGTCCGCAGAATCGTCATATTTTCGATTCCCATGCGGCGACACCGTTTCACGAGTTTACGCAGCCGCCCGACCATCACGTCCGCGGCGAGGATCTTCCGTTCCGGATACCGGCGCGCCAGCTCGGCCGTGTAAGACCCGACGCCGCAACCGAGGTCGAGCTCGACCACCGGCGCTGCGGCAAGCTCCGCCGCCGGATAGAGCTCCCACGTTCCCGTGAAGAAGCGGATCTGCGCGTCCTCCGGGTGATTTCCAATCCAATCAGACGGCATCACGATCCCTGGCCCATTCACGGATTTCTGACTCGAACTTCGGAAATTCCAGCCCCGTCATCGTCTCGGCGAACTTCTTGAAGTAAAGCGAAATCGCCTCACGGAAAATGATCAGGTTCTGCACGCGCTCGGCAAACACCTCGTCGGCATTCATCTCCTCGCCCTCGGGCAGCTTGAACGAACTGAACGCGAATTGATCCGCATCGAACGTCCCGCTCCAGATCTGCTTTTCGCGCGTCAAACTCAGCTTCGCTTTCTTGAGCTTCTTACCGACTTCGAGCGCGGCTTTCGCCTCGGCGCTGCGCAGCGGCGAATCCCCTTTCTTGACCGTGATTTCCCCGGCGCCTTTCGCCTCTCCCTCGTCCGCAAAGGTCAGCGGCCCTTCGACGAGCACGTCAAATTCACCGTACTGCGGATGAGTGAGTTTCCCGGTCGTCTCGCTGTAATACCAGAGCCACATCAGGAAATCCCGTCCGACCGCCGGTTCCGTCCCGGTTCCCGGCAGATTCGCAATGTTCAGGATCGGGAACGACGCTTCCGTACTCTGCAGCAGCTTCTCGATCAGCAGACCCGGCGTGAGCTGCAGCGGTTCGAGCTTCGTGGTCTGGAAAAAGTGCTCGATGAACAAATCGATCTGCGTCCGGCTCGTCGCCCCGACGAAAAGCAGCTTTTCGTTCGGATCGAGCACCATCGGAATTCCCGAAAGCGCCGGCGGCATCTTCTGAATGTGTTTTTCAAACGCCTCTTCGCGGATCTGCTTGCGCATTTTCGCAGAGACGTATTCGAGATTGTTCGCGCGCATATACGCCTGCTCCTCGCGTTTGCAGATCGCGTTCAGCAGTGATCCCGGCATCTTCCGGACCGCCTGGCGGAGCGCCAGAAAATAGCAGCCGCCGAGCTGCGCCGAGGTCTCGTCGATCGTCGTATCGAGCAGATGGTGTCCGGTCACCCAGCCGAACTGCGGTTCGGAATCGACCGCATCGAGCGGACCGGCTTTCTTCGCGGCAAACAGCTCGAGCAGATCTTCCGGCAGTTTGCCGTTGAGTTCAAACATTGCAAATGTGACGCTTCCACGTTCAAATGGCATAATCCATAATCCTTCCGGGGGCGAAACGCATTTCAATCCGCCCCCTCTTGTGTTGTGTTACTGCCGCACATGCGGCTGCAGACGGTAGTAGCTCCCCTCGAGCGCGCTGATCGCAAATTCGGCCGCCTGCCGCGGATCGAAGTAACCCGAGACGAAAAGATCGAGATAGGCAACCTGCCGTTCGAGATCGATCCGCCCCGAAAGCATTCCGCCCGCAAGCGGACAACTCCAGGCGAAAACTCCCGCTTCAGCGGGCTCCTCCCGCCACTCGCCGCTCACTTCGAGCCCGAGTTTCGCGGCAAAATCCCGCGCAAATTCACGCAGACGCGATGACTCGCCCAACCATGAAACCCGGCACTCGTAGATGTCGATCGACGCGGAGAGCGCATGGGCGCGACTCGACTCAAACCGCTCTTTCCAGGAGAGCGAGAAGCGGCAGTCGCGCCCCTCGATCACCGGCACCAGCCGCTCAAATCCATTGTTGCCGACGATACCGCGATTCATCACGCTCGAAACGATCCACTGACCCGATCCGATCCCTTTCGCGATCACCTCGATCGCAATGTCGAAGTTGACCTTGTCGCCGCAGGTGAAAAGATCCACCGCCGCATAGTCGTGCTCCGGCCAGGCGTGAACGGCAAAGTGCGACTCTGAAATCACGACCACACCGCTGACTCCCTGCGGCTTGAATTCATGAAAATTCGCGTCGATCACCGTCGCGCCCGACTCTTTCGCCGCCCGCACAAAGACCTTTTCCACCAGCGCGGCGTCCGCCAGCGCTTTCGGATCGCAGTCGTAAAATTCCACCGTCATGTGACGACCGAGAGCGAAACCGCCGACGCAGTTTTCTTTCGGACACCGTCCCTTCAACGATTTTGCTTCCGAATCCATTCCTCATCCGCTCCCGCAGCCGTTTACTGCTGCTGCGCCAGTTCGGGGTCAAGCTGGCTCTGAGCCATGAGCTCCTCCCAGAACGCCCCCTGCACGGCCTGGCGCTTCATCGCCGCAACGCCGGCTCGAATCGCCTCTTTCTTCTCCTCAAACCCTTTCATATCCGCGGGCGTGCGCTTCACGAGAATCGCAAGCTGCGCTCCGTCAGTCGTATTCAGGACTTTCGACACCTCATCCACCCGGAGACGCGCCGCCGCCAGAGCGGAATCGATGAACTCCATCGGCGGCATCTCACTGCCGAAGACGAAGCTGAAATCCTTGAGTTCACACCCCTTGAGTTCCCCGAACGCTTTCAGGCGGGCCTTGCCATCCTCGATCACCGCGAGAGACTCTTCCGCTTTCGCAGCGGCTTCGACGGCAAGCTTCATCGCCTCAGCCTGCCGGTAGTCACGAGCAACCTGCTCGGAAACTTCATTGAACTGGGCCGGACGCGGCATGATCCGTTCTCCGGCAAATCCGACATACACCGCCGTCTCATCCGCCACCGGGTTTGTGACCCAGTGACTCTCAAAAGCCGCGATCAGGTTCTTGAGCAGTTCCGGAGAATTGATTTTCCCGATCGCGGTCGCATTGAAATCGACCATCCCGGTCTCGATCAGCTCAAACTTCTCCGCAGCGGCGATCTGCCGGAACGCCACTTCCCGGCCGTTTTCGGCATTGTTCACCGCATCGTATGCCGCCGCCGCAAATTCGTAGGCACGGCGCAACGCAAGGTCACGGGCCGCATTTCGGACATATTCCGCTTTCACCTCATTCCTGCAGGCCGAAAACTCAGGCGCCTTGCCGTCCTTGCCGTATTTCTCAAACAGCCACTTGCGCGTCTCAAAGAACTTCTTCAGCTCCGCATCCGTCGCACCCGCGGTCGCCTCTTTCACAAAAGAGGAGATCGGAATCATCACCACCAGCCCCGAGATCTTGCCGGAAATCTGGTACTTCGCAATATTCTCCTCGAAATACGCTTTCATCGCCGCGCCGTCGTTTTTCACATCTTTCAGGTAGGCATCCGCCTTGAAAGCTGCAGCTTTGACATCATATTTCACATTGAACTGCCGATAGTAGGTTTCAAGCTCGTTGTCGGTCACAATCGCCTCGCCGCTCAACAACATTTCAAGCTTGGCGATGAGAAGCACGCCGCGGACCGCATTGACAAGCTGCTCGTCGGAGATGCCCTGACGAGCCAGCGTCTGCATGAACTTCTTGTAAAGTTCGGGGCTGTACTTCCCGTTCTCCTGCAATACCGGCATCTGCTGGATGAGTTTCACAACATCGTTGTCACTGACCGCAAGCCCATGCCGCTTCGCGGCAATCTGCAGCGCCTGCTGCTGGAATGCCTGCACCGGAGTCATATTGCCGCCCATCCCGAGTCCGATATATGCGAGCAGTTCGCTGTCGCGCATCCGATCCTGCAGATCGCCGAGCGTGACATTCTCTCCGTATACCGAGCCGACGCTGCGGCCCAGACCGGAACCGAACCCCTCGCAACCGAACTGTCCGGGGGTCAGAAATCCCATGAACGAAATGATGATCACAATGGTGAAACCGCCGAACAACCAGCGGCTGTGCTTGTGAAACATGGAGTTGAGATTTTTGATAATCATCTTTCAGGGTATCCTTCCGGGTTGATAATGAATGTGAACGATTATTCCGTAATTTTGACTTTCAGCAGGCCGGGACGGATCTCTTTCACATCGAGCCCCTCCCCCTTGACGTAACATCCCGCCGAGATCTCGTAGATCCCCGGCTTATCGATGTGCGAAATATCCAGATACGGCCGCACCTCCGAGGCGGACAGCGCCGACACCGATCCGGCCAGCCCGCGAACCACCACGTCCACCTGAGGCGAACTCAGGAACTCCGTCTTGAACTGCTTCCCGCCGGCATGAGTCAACAGCTGAACCGGCAGCGCCGCAAAACTGCGCTGCTCGAAATTCCGCACCACGTCGATCTGACAGGTCACCGTTCCCGGCGAAATCGTCGTCCCGTTCGGTGCGTCGAGCGTCGCAACGTATTCAAATCCCTCCGTCACATTCTCCGACAGCGGAATCGGCTGGGTCGACACCGATTTCAGATCCCGGATCAACTGTTCCGGACCGGTCACCCGGACCATCGACGGAATGCAACTCGCCAGCGAACTCCTGTAATCTTTCGACAGCTGATTGGAAAACGTCACACGCACCGGCACATCGCGCGACATCCGCGGTTGCAGATTCAGCACGATCTCACCCGGATCCGAGCCCTCGATCCTCACTCCGAACGGCGACATGAAATCATCCGGCTTCAGCGTCAGAACATACGGCTTGCCCGGAATGTACCGGCTGTAGTCCACCGAGGCACGCCCCCGCAGCATCGACGCGGAGACCGTCGTATTCCGGTTGCTCTTGATGTGCAGCGTCACGAAATGCGGCTTCGGATCGACATCCATCAGCCCCGGCGGCAGCGTGATATCCACCGGAACGCTGTCGATCTTCTGAGGCGTCGAACGAATCTCGTTATAGACGTAGAAATAGAGCAGCAGCGCAAAAAACAGCGCAATGAGCTTGCGCCAGAAATCGCGCTTGACAAACTGGACAAGCTTGTTCGTGAACGAACCGCCACGCAGCAGATTCATGACCGTCCCTCCCGGTTCGCCGACGCTTCGCGCCGATCGGCCTGTTCCTCGAGCATCTGAACCGTTTCGGCCAGATCGGCGTCGTCCTGTTCGAGAATGACCAGTTTTTCCAGATAGTTTGCGAGCTCTTCCGGCGAAAGATCGCGGTAAAGCACACCGCGGCACGCCACACTGATCGCGCCGGTCTCCTCCGAAACCACCACCGTCACCGCGTCGGTCTCCTCCGAAATCCCCAGCGATGCCCGGTGGCGCGTCCCGAGCCGGATCGAAATATTCTCCGCCCGCGTCAGCGGCAGAATCGCCCGCGCCGCCACGATCCGGTCGTCACGGATGATCACCGCTCCGTCATGCAGCGGAGAGTTCGGATAGAAAATCGATTCCAGAATCATCGCATTGACCTTGATGTCGAGTTTCACGGAGTCATCCACGAGATTCTGCAGCCCGATCCGCCGCTCAATCACCATCAACGCCCCGCACTTCCGGCGGGCCATGTTCGTCGCGGCGTTCACAATCTCAGTCAGGACCTCCCGCTGCCGCTTCCCCTTGAAGAAACTGAAGCTCCCGAGCTGTGCGAACGCCCGCCGCAGTTCCGGCTGAAAAATAATGACCACCGCCGCCCCGACCGTGCCCCAGATTCCGGTCAGCAGCCAGTTCAGCACATCGAGCCGGAGCTGCTTCGACAGCCAGGTCAGCGCCAGCAGCGCAATCGTGATCCCCGCCAGCACCGACGCTCCGCGCGCCCCGCGCAGATAATGCAGCGTCTTGTAGATCACCACCGTCAGGATGAAGATCTCCAATGCCATTTTCAGGTAATCCACGATCACCACTGTCGGAACCGAAAAGAGCGTATCGAGCATGATTCCCGGTCTTATCCCTCAAATTTATCCGCCTCAGCGGAGTTTGTCCCACACACTCAAGGCGTCTCTCAGCTGCCCGACGTCGTGCACGCGCAGAATCTCGACTTCCCGGTTCGCAAGGTAAAGAGCGGCCGCAATCGTCCCGCCCAGACGCTGCAGCGGATCAGGCTGCTCGAGAAAACTTCCGAGAAACGACTTCCGCGACATTCCGGCGACCACAGCCCCGAGCTGATGCAGTTCATCGATCCGTTTCAGAATCTCCCAGTCCTGTTCCGGCGTCTTGGCAAACCCGAAATCCGGATCCACAAAAATATTATCCTCCGACACGCCCGCGCGCAGAGCCTGTTCTTTCGCCCCGGCCAGTTCCGCAACCACCGCTGCAACCGGATCGTCGCCGTAATCGTGAAACTCCGGATTCTTCATCGTCTGCGGCGTCCCGCGGGAATGTGCGACAATCAGCGCCGCTCCCGCCGCCGCCACAACGTCCGCCATCTCCGGCGAAAATCGCAGCATCGAGACATCGTTGATGAGCTCCACCCCGTAATCGAGCACGGCACGAGCCACTTCCGCCTTGCGCGTATCCACCGAAAGAATCGCCGACGGGCGCAGTTTGCGCAATTCGCGCACCACCGGAACCACCCGCTGCGCCTCCTCATCCGCCGGAATCACAGCCGCCCCCGGACGGGTCGACTCCCCGCCGATGTCCAGAAGATCGGCTCCGTCATCCAGCAACGCCAGCGCCCGGTCGACCGCCGTAGCCGGCGTCGACCGCACCCCCTCGCTGAACGAATCGCCGGTCACATTGACGATTCCCATCAGCAGCGGGCGCGTTCGGTCGCGCAACAATTCATTGAGGTGAGACATCACTCCTCGCTTTCCTCCGGGTTCTCAGCCGGGGAATCCCCGTCCTCAACCGCGGAATCCTCCTCATTCAAATCCGACGCCCTGAGCTCCGCCGCCTGCGCAAGCACCGTATCGGCCTCATTCTCGACATCGCCGTGAATCACATCTGCATGTTTTTCCACCTCGACTTTGACGAGACGCGCCACTCCCGTGATCCGATCGCCGCTGTTGAGGTTCATGATCCGAACCCCCTTCGACGCACGGCCGACCACCCGGATCTCCCCGGCCGGAATCCGCACGAGCTGCCCGCGTTCGGTCGTCAGCAGAATTTCGTCGTCATCGGTCACCTGCACGACCGCGAGCACATTCTCGCCCTCGCGCAGTTTGATATTCACGACACCTTTCGCCCCGCGGTTCGTCTTGCGGTAGGTGCTCACATACGAGCGCTTGCCCATGCCGCCGTCGGTCACGACCAGCACCTCCGGACCGCTGCCGTAGACCGGAGATTCCTCATCACCCTCAGTCTCGGAATCATGCTCGGACTCGACATCGCCCTCTTCTCCGCCCATCTCCGCTTCGGTGTAGACGTGCTCGCGGATCACCTCCATGCTGACGACGGAGTCTCCCTCGAGCTTGAACCGCATGCCGGTCACGCCGCGCGCGGTACGCCCCATCGGACGGATCTGTTCGTCGTCCTGATCGAAGAGACATGCCATGCCGAGCCGGGTCGAAAGAAGAATCTCGTTGCCGTTTTCGCTGATTCCGGCGCCGATGAGATCGTCGTCCTCCTCGATCACCAGCGCCCGCAATCCCGTGCGGCGCAGGTTCTTGAAGAGCGCAAGCTCGCTCTTCTTGATGTAGCCGCGGCGCGACGCCATGACAATATATTTATTCGGATCATCGAACTCGTCCGGCGAGACGGTCAGCATCGCGCAGATCTTCTCGCCCGGTTCAACCTTGATCATATTCACGATCGCCTTGCCCTTGCCGGTGCGCGACCCTTCCGGAATCTCGTAGACGTTCAGCCAGTACATGAAGCCGCGGTCCGTGAAGAAGAAGATCAGATCGTGGCTGTCCGCGTTGAACAGATGCTCGACGTAATCCTCCTCTTTCGTCTCCATTCCGATGATTCCCTTGCCGCCGCGGTGCTGCGTGCGGTAGGTGTCGGCCGGAACCCGCTTGATATAACCGGTATTCGACACCGTGATCACGCAGCTGTGGCGCGGAATCAGATCCGCGATGTTCAAGTCGGAGTCGTCGGTCGTGATCTCCGAACGGCGCGCGTCGTTGTATTTCTCCTTGATCTCGAGCAGTTCCTCGCGAATCACCCCGAGACGCATCTCACGGCTCGCAACGAGACGTCGCAGATATTCGATCCGGACCTGCAGTTCGTCATATTCGGCCTGTACAACTTCGACCGCCAGACTGGTCAGCTGGTGCAGCCGCATGTCGAGGATCGCGTCCGCCTGAATCGGCGTGAATTCAAAGCGCGCGATCAAATTCTCCTGCGCCTCCTGCCGGTTCTTCGATTCGCGGATGATCCGGACGACTTCGTCGATGTTCGCCAGCGCCTTGAGCAACCCCTCGAGGATGTGGCTCCGCGCCTCGGCTTTGTTGAGGTCGAAGATCGCCCGCCGCAGCACAACTTCGAGCCGATGGTCGATGTACGCCTGCAGCACCTGCACGAGATTCATCGTGCGCGGCCGGTTGTGGTCAACCACGAGCATCGTGCAGCCCATGACGGTCTCAAGCTGAGTCTGGCTGTAAAGCTGGTTCAGAATCACGCTGCCCATGGCTCCGCGCTTGATGCCGATCTCGATCCGCAGGCCGACCCGTTTGCTCGACACGTCCGTGATCGAGGTGATTCCGGTGATCCGCTTCTCCTTGACCAGTTCGGCGATCTTCTCGACGAGCTGCCCTTTGTTGACCGCGTAGGGGATTTCGGTGATGATGATCTGCTCCGCGCCGTCTTTCTCGATGATGTCGGCCTTGGCGCGCACTTTCACGCTGCCGCGGCCGGTCTGGTAGAACTGGCGCAGCGAGTAACGGCCGCGGATGATCGCGCCGGTCGGAAAATCCGGACCGGGAAGATGTTCCATAAGTTCATCGACCGTCGCTTTCGGATTGTCGAGCAGACAGACCGTCGCATCGACCACTTCGCCGAGGTTGTGCGGCGGAATCGAGGTCGCCATGCCGACGCCGATGCCGGTCGTTCCATTCACGAGCAGCTGCGGAAAACGGGCGGGAAGCACCTCCGGCTCTTTCTCGGACTCGTCGAAGTTCGGGATCATGTTGACGGTGTCTTTTTCGATGTCGCTGAGCAGCTCTTCCGCGAGACGCTCCATGCGGCACTCGGTGTACCGGCTCGCGGCGGCGGGGTCGCCGTCGATGTTGCCGAAGTTGCCCTGCCCCTCGACGAGCGGAGCCCGCATCGAAAAGTCCTGCGCGAGGCGGACGAGCGCATCGTAGATCGCCGCGTCCCCGTGCGGGTGATATTTACCCATGACTTCGCCGACCACGCGCGCGCATTTGACGGTCGCGTGCGACTTGCCGAGATTCAGCATCTTCATCGCGTAGAGGATACGGCGGTTCACCGGCTTCAAACCGTCGCGCACATCCGGAATCGCGCGCCCGACGTTGACACTCAAGGAATACTGCAGGTACGCAGTATGCATGATGTCTTCAATATTTACCGGAATATCCCTGTTCTCCAAGTCGCTCATAACCTCTTCCCGTATAGATCATTCGTTATCGATAAACCATTCCATATCAACCACGCCGGGCCGCTTGCGGAGACTCCTGCCCGTCCGGCGTCGACGGCAGGCGGAACGATATTTGCAATCGGCACTGGTAATATACAGCGATTCGCGCGTTTTGACAAGCCGCAAGCCGCTTTTTACCGGGGGAATATCAGGATTTTTTGCGTTCGCGCGACCTCCCCGGTTTCCGCCCGTCAGCCGCGGAAACCTGCCGCATGCGCAACCAGCTCGCAATAGGAGAGATTGCCGCCGAAAATATCGAGTGCCGAGCCGACCGTGTAGGCGATTTTTCCGCGCCCGGCGCGCTCGATTTTCCCGATGTCCCCGAAGCTCGAGATCCCCCCCGCGTAAACGCACGGAATCGGGCTGGAATCCGCCAGCAGCGCAAGCAGTTCCTCGTCGATTCCGGCCTGTTTCCCCTCGACGTCGACCGCGTGAATCAGGAATTCACATGCGAAATCGCTCAGAAACGCGAGCGTCTCGGCCTTGATCGCGGTTGTGGTGAATTTCTGCCACCGGTCGGTCACGATGCAGTAGTTGCCGTCCTCGCGGCGGCGGCACGAGAGATCCAGCACGAGCCGGTCGCGCCCCGTGATGTCGAAGAGCCGCGCCAGATTGTCCAGCCGCAGCTCGCCGTCAGAGAAGATGTAACTCGTCACAATGAGCTGCGCGGCCCCTGCGTCGAGCCATTCACGCGCGTTGTCGCAGTTGATTCCACCGCCGATCTGGAGTCCGCCCGGCCAGGCCGCCAGCGCCCGCTTTGCGGCCGTGTCGTTGCCGGGGCCGAGCTTGATGACATGCCCGCCGGTCAACTTGTCGCAGCGGTAGAGTTCGGCGTACCACGCCGCGTCGTGCCCCGCGACGAAATTCGTCTCCGGCGCATCGCCGGAATCGGACAGCGTACTGCCGACAATCTGTTTGACTTTTCCCTCATGTAAATCGATGCACGGACGAAACAAACTCATTCGGATGGCTCCAGAAGTTGATACGGCACCCCGTCGGGCACCGAGGTTCGGATTTCAAGTTTTCCGCCGTTCCGGCGCCATTCCAGTTCAATGCGGCCGTGCGGCGTTTCGTGGAACATGCGGAAAAACGAAAGCTGCGACACCGGGCGCGGCCGCAGTGTCACGGCGGAAAAACCGGGGTGACTCTCATCCGGAACCAGACCCCCGAGATAACGGAAACACCAGGCGCTCACGTCGCCGAACATGATGTGATTCCGGGAGGCGCCGCCATCCCAGTTCCCCCACAGCGTCGTCGCCCCCTGCCGCAGCCAGTTCACCCAGCCGGGGAACTCGGGCTGAACGATCAGCCGGAACGCGGTTTCGACGTACCCCGCCTCCGCCAGCGCCCGCGGCACCGCGCGGCTGCCGAGAATCCCGAAATACGGCCGATATCCGTTCTCCCGCACGATCCGGTCGAGACGCGCCGCCGTCGCGGAGCGCTCCTCCTCCGGCGCGATGTTGAATTCGAGCGCAAGCCCGAGTGCGGTCATCTCATCATGCGCAAAACTGCCGTTGCCATTGCCGTATTTCGCGTTCAGAGCCGCCCGCATGGCGTCGGCGCGCGCGGAGAGCCGGGCGGCATCTTCCGTGCGTCCGAGCCGGCGCGCGAACTTCGCGGCGAGATCATTGCAATGCAGAATGTAGGCGCTCGACGTGAATTCGACCGGTGCGATTTTCGTGTTGTCGACGTGGTTCCAGTCCCCGAGACCGAAGCTCACGAGTCCCCCCGTCGCGAGGGAATCCGCATACTCCAGATACCGGAGCATGCGGCCGAAATGCTTCTCATAAGTGCGGAAACTCCCGGTGTAGAGGTAGATGAGTTCCGGGATCACGAAAAACGCCGCGTCCCACGCCGGGCCCGCCCCCCAGTTATATCCCCAGCCGCAGGCGGGGGCGATGCCGGGGAGCTGCCCGCTCGGACGCTGATTGTCCGCAAGCGTGTCGAGCCACTGTTCGAGGCTAGAAGCGACGCCGAAATTGCACAGTCCCGCCTCGGCTGCGAGCTGGGCGTCGCCGGTCCAGCCGTTCTTCTCGCGGTGCGGGCAGTCGAACGGAATGCCGACGAAATTCCCGCGGTAACTCTCCCGCACCGCTTTCTGGAGCGCATTCAAATCCGCGTCGGAGGTGTCGAAATTCCCGGCCTCCGGAAACGAAGTGTGAACGAATTCCGCCGTGACCTCGCCGAGTTCCGCCGTGCCGTCGATCTGGCAGAACTGAAACCCGTGAAACGTGAAGCGCGGCGCCCACTCTTCCCAGTCGCTCCCGCCGCGGAGAATGTAGTGATCGCACTGATTTTCACCGGATTTCACGAAGATGCCGATGTGCTCCTTGTCGACGCTCCCGTCCGGGAACAGCCGTTCTCCGTAACGCAGTTCAAGTTGTTCTCCGGCACGGCCGCGCACGCGGATCCGGCACCAGCCCGAGAGATTCACGCCGAAATCGGCCACGACACGGGTCGGGGAGAGCCGCCGGAGCGAAACCGGGCGGATGCGCCGCATGACTTTGCAGGGGGGAGTCGTCTGCTCCTCAAGCACGCCGCCCGGCGGCGCGAGCAGCACGGGGAAAGTCCATGCGGAGTCGTCGAACCCGTTCTCCGCCCAGCCCGGCAGTTCGAGCCGCGCATCATAGAACTCCCCGTTCCGCAGCGAATTGAACGTGATCGGCCCGGACGTCGTGCATCTCCACCCCGCCGGATCGCTGGAGACGACCTCCACCCCGCCGCAACGCAGGTGCAGCGCGAATTTGCAGCGGTCGCGCCACGGCGCATGGTCGAAATTCCAGACGTCGGCATCGACGTGATCGTACCAGCCGTTTCCGAGCACGACGCCGACCGTGTTGCGTCCCGGCTTCAGATATTCCGTGACATCGTAAACCACATACCGGGCGCGGAGATCGTAATTCGTCACGATCGGATCGAGCACGTGATCCCCGACTTTGCGGCCGTTCAGGTAAACTTCGTACCACCCCAGTCCGCAGATCGCAAGTTCCGCATGTTCCGCGACTGAGATCTCGAATTCGCGCCGGAACCAGGGAGCGCCTCCCTTCTCCGGTGCGCCGATCCATTTTACAGGTTCAAACTTCATAGGAATTCCACCTCACAGTTCCGGCCACGTCCAGTCGCCGAGCGCCTGTTCCGCCCGCGAAAACGGACGGCTGCCGAAAAAACCGCGGTGCGCCGAGAGCGGCGACGGGTGGACGTTCTCAAAAACCACATGTCTCGACTCGTCGATGAGCGGGCGTTTCGCAATGGCGAAATTCCCCCACAGCAGAAACACGATCCGTTCCTCTTTCCGGTTCAGAGACCGGATGACCGCGTCGGTGAAACGTTCCCACCCGAATTTCCGGTGACTCCCGGCCGCGTGCGCCCGCACGGAGAGAACACTGTTCAGCAGCAGCACGCCGTGCGCCGCCCAGTTGCGCAGCGAACCCGATTCCGGAATTGCGCGCCCGAGGTCCGAGGCATATTCGCGGAAGATGTTCCGCAGACTCGGCGGAAACTTCACCCCGGGCGCGACGGAAAACGCCAGCCCCTCCGCCTGGCCGTCGTCGTGATACGGATCCTGCCCGAGCAGCACGACCCGCACCTCTTCCGGCGGCGTGAGTTCCAGCGCCGTGAAGAGCGCCCCCTCCGGCGGAAAGACCTGCACGCCCGCCGCGCGCTCGTTCGCAACCCGGTCGAGGAGCGTGTCCAGCCCGGCGGAGTCGAGCTCCGTTCCCATGAAGTCGCGCCAGCCGCGCGGCAGCTCGTCCAACATGCGCGTCCTCTTTTCTCAGAGATTCAGCATGCCGCCCGCGAGGATGATCCGGATATCCTCAGCCGACAGCCGGTGGCGGAAGAGGATCTCTTTCTTCGTTCCGTCCGCTTTCGTAAGTTCGCCGCGGACTGTTTCGCCCGGCTTGAGCTGTTCGCGCAGTTTGTGGAAGACGAGCGAATCGCTCTCCTCGATCGCGTCGTAGTCGGCCGGATTTGCAAAGAAGAGCGGCACGATGCCGAAGTTCACGAGGTTCGCGCTGTGAATGCGTTCGATCGCGAGCGCCGCCACAACTTTCACACCGAGGAACATCGGGCAGATCGCCGCGTGTTCGCGGCTCGATCCCTGTCCGTAGCTGTCGCGCCCGACGATGACACCCGCCTTGCCGGCGTCACGTACGGCGGCGGCACGCTCGGCGAACGTCGGTTTGCCGGGCTCGTTGAAACACTCGAACACAACTTTCGCATAGACCGGGATGTTGCTGCGGTGCTTGAGGTGGATTCCGGCGGGCATGATGTGATCGGTCGTGATCTTGTCGCCGACCTTGATGACCACAACGCCGTCGAGTTCGTCCGGCAGCGGCTGGTTGACCGGCGGCGCGCCGATGGTGCGCTTGCGCACGATCTCGCCGGAACCGCCGGGGAGCTGAATCATGTTGTCGTTGATCTCGAACACTTCCGGTTCGACCACATGCGGATATTCGATTCCGGTCGTACGCGGATCGGTGAATTCACCGGAAAGCGCGATCGCGACGGCGGTCTCGGGGCTGACCAGATAGGCCTGGTCGCCCTTCGTGCCGGTGCGTCCGGCGAAGTTGCGGTTGAAAGTGCGGACCGTTATGGTGTCATCCGCCGGACTCTGCCCCTGCCCGATGCACGGGCCGCAGCCGGTCTCAAGAATGCGCGCCCCGGCGGCGATGATGTCCGCAAGCATGCCGTTGCGCGCGAGCATTTCCAGCACCTGCCGGCTGCCCGGAGCGATCGACAGCGTAACCGACTCGCTCACCTTGCGTCCCTTGAGCGTCATCGCGACCATCGCAAGGTCGCGGTAGCTCGAGTTCGTGCAGGAGCCGATCAGCACCTGGCCGACCTTTTTCCCGGCGAGTTCGCGGATGGTCTTGATGTTGTCGGGACTCGACGGGCAGGCCGCGAGCGGCTCGATCTCGTCGAGCGCGATCTCGATGACCTGATCGTATTCGGCGTCCGCGTCGGCCGCGAGCGGGACGAAATCCTGTTCACGCTTCTGCGCTTTCAGGAAAATGCGGGTCGATTCATCCGACGGGAAAACGCTCGTGGTCACGCCGAGTTCCGCGCCCATGTTCGTGATCGTCGCGCGCTGCGGGACCGTGAGAGTCGCGACGCCGGGGCCGAAGTATTCGACGATCGAGCCGACGTTCCCTTTCGTGGTCAGGATCGAGAGCAGTTTCAGAATCACGTCTTTTGCGGCGCACCACGGCGCGAGCTTCCCGGTCAGCTTCACGCCGATCACTTTCGGGTACGGAATCCGGAACGGCTTGCCCGCCATCGCGAGCGCCACATCGAGCCCGCCCGCGCCGATCGCGAGCATGCCGATGCCGCCGCCCGTCGGCGTATGCGAATCCGAGCCGATCAGCGTCCGCCCCGGCATCCCGAACCGCTCCAGATGCACCTGGTGGCAGATGCCGTTGCCCGGAGGCGAGAAGCGGACGCCTTTCGCCGCCGCCACGCTCTGCAAATAGAGGTGGTCGTTGCGGTTCTCCGGTCCGTTCTGCATCATATTGTGGTCGACGTAGGAGACCGAGAGTTCGGTCTTGACTTTCGGAACTCCCATCGCCTCAAGTTCGAGGTAGGCCATCGTGCCGGTCGCGTCCTGCGTCAGCGTCTGGTCGATCCGGATCGCGACGGGCTTGCCGGGTTCGCGGCTCCCCTCCACAAAATGCGCTTCAATGATCTTCTGTACAACGGTGCCTCTGGCCATGATATCCAACTCCTGTCGAGAAATAGATGGTGAACAAAACAAATCTTAAATCAGTAATATAACACGGTCTCCTTTCTTTCGCAACTTTCCGCAGGACAAATCTTCCGGAAGATTTCGGCGGCAAAAAAAACATGAACGCGCTTGTTTTCTTTAAAGTTTCGTGATATAATATCAGAAACGAAACAAGCGATCCGCATGGAGGTTGTGAAAAATGAATCTGATTCCGATTCCGCCGGGACTTGAGACGGAGAGTTTTGTACTGGAAGCCGGGGCAATGCGCCATACGCCCGAAATTCTGCGCAAACACTGGGGAGCCGCACCGAACGTGTGGCTCGTTGCAGATGAGAACACCTGGCGCGCCGCCGGGGAGAAACTCGACGCGATTCTGAGAGCCGCGGGGATCACCTGCTGTGAACCGTACCTCTTCCCGGGAACTCCGACGCTGCATGCGACGACCGGGCACGTCGACGAACTGCTCGCGGCGTTTCCGGAAGGGTGTGTTCCGGTCGCAGTCGGCGGCGGGACGGTCAACGATCTTGTGAAACGGGCGTCGGGCGTCAAGGGAGTCCGCTACTGCTGCGTGCCGACGGCGCCCTCGGTTGACGGCTACACCTCCTACGGCGCGGCGCTGAATGTGGACGGGCTCAAGAAGACGCTGCCGTGCCCCGCGCCGCTCGCGATCGTCGCGGACACGGAGACGCTCGCGAATGCGCCGGGTGAGATGTTCGCGGCCGGATACGCCGATTTGATGGCGAAGATTCCGGCGGGGGCGGACTGGATCCTCGCGGACCGGCTCGGTCTGCACCCGATCCGGCAGGACGTGTGGGAGCTCGTTCAGGTGCCGCTGCGCGACAACCTCTCGGATCCGACCGACGTCACGCGCGTCTTCATGGGACTTGCGGCGACCGGGTACGCGATGCAGCTCTGCCGCGATTCGCGCCCGGCTTCCGGTGCGGAACACCTGATGAGCCACGTCTGGGAGATGGAGGATCTCTGCTTCAACGGGGAATCGGTGTCGCACGGCTTCAAGGTTTCGCTCGGGACGGTCGTTACGACGGCGCTCTTTGAAAAGCTCTTCTCGCTGAGCGTCGACGAGGCGCGCCGTTTCGCCGAACCGGGACTCTGCCGCACGGCACGCGAAGCCGAGGTCGATGCGCTGCTGATGCGCGGCTGCTACGGGACGGAAGCGAAAGAGATCGCCATGAGCAAGTTTCTTGAGGGCGACGCGCTGCGCGAACGGCGCGAACAGCTTTACGACTCGTGGGAGTTCCTGCGCGAAGCAACACAGCGGCAGCTCTTTCCGCTCGCGGAACTCCGGAAGAAACTCGAGGCGGCGCACTGTCCGGTTCTCCCGGCGCAGATCGGCCTCCCGGCGGGGCAGTTCCTCCACGGCGTCGTGGCAGCGCAGCTGATTCGCACGCGCTACACGATCCTCGACGCGGTCTACGAACTCGGTTTGATGAAAGTTCTGCTCCAGTTTCTCTGATCCGGTGAATACGCCCTTGTAACCACCGCGGGGGCGTGCTATAGTAAATCCGGAACAGGAGGCGGGGTCATGCGAAACTCAAGAGGTTTGACGGCGGCGGCGTTCGCGGTGATGGCGGCGGGAGCGCTGGTATTGTTATCCGGTTGCATCAGCAGTGAGCGGGCATGGCGGAACTCCCCCGCGGGGAGCGGAGAGATCCGGGTGCGGTTCGACAATCAGACCGTCAACGTCTGGCCGCTCTACTATCACAACGACGACTTCACTTCGGTGCTCTGGCCGCTGTTCGACCTGGACAGCCGCGGCTTCGCGGTCCGCCCGTTCTACTGCCAGGAGGGGAACGAGGCATCGCTCCTCTGGCCGCTCTCGGGGTGGGATCCCGACGGCGGCTGGGCGCTGAACTGTGTCTGGGGGGATGATTTTTTCGCCGCGATTCCTCTTTTCATCTGGAGCGATGAAATCCGCCAGTTCGGACCGGTATGGAGAACCATCACCGACAAAACGGTGATCTTTCCTATCGCCTACTGGGAAGACTCTTTCCGGAGCTGGTCTTTCTGTCCGGCCTGGAAAATACGCGATGACTGGGGCGTATTTCCGGTCGTATGGGTCATGGACGATTATCGGGTCATCGGGCCGGTATGGTGGCGCTCTTCCGACCGGCCGTACTGGGGTGTTTTCCCGATCGTATGGAGGATGGACGATCTCCACATCATCGGGCCGGCATGGTGGAGCGGGAACGGGGACGAAATAGGAGTATTCCCGCTGGCAGGACGCTACGGAAACAACTTCTGCCACATCGGGCCGGTGTGGTGGCAGAACGGAAACCACGGCGCTTTCCCGCTTTACGGCTGGGAAAAACGAAAAACCGGATTCGATTTCACCATCGGCTATCCGCTGTTTCGGATCGAACAGTCGGACGATGAAAGCGAGGGGCACGTGCTCTGGCCGGTCGTCGGCTGGGATATCCGGCGTGACGGCTCATACCGGAGCTGGCGGATCTGGCCGCTGGTGAGTTACAACAACAACGTCTTCCAATGGTTCTCTCCGGTTCTTCAAATCAATACTCACTCCTTTGCCGGGGATTTGTCGGAATCTTTCCCGAACAGGCCCTACACGCCATTCGGCCGCAGCTTCTCACTCGACGAAGAGAGCCCCTCGAGAATACTGGAATCCACCAAAAGCTGGTTCGGTACGATCCTTGCATTCCACGAATCCGGCACTGCGCGCGTCTGGAAGTCGGCCGATTCCCGGCTGGAACTTGAGAAACTGGCAAATGCGCTGTGGCACCTCGACCGGGCATTCCAACGCCGGAGCTGGATCGAAAAGGATACTCACCCGGAGGAGTGGAAACAAGCGGAAACAAATATCGCCGAAAGAAAACAAAAAGTCGCCGAACAGCTCGCCCGGCTCGATCCCGCGCTGCCGGTTCCTGAAAATCCGGAGGAACTCGAAACTTTAACCCGCACGATCCTCGAACGCTGCTGCAGCGAAGTCGATTACTTTGAACACCGCACGCTCGGCGGCCTCACCTCGTGGTACGAGCGGTTTGGCGACGATTACTGGGGGCTGTTCGGGCTCGGGACCGTATTCATGCGCAAATACCGGGACAAAAGCGATTTCCGCATCCTCGGCTACCTCTACCGCGAAAAGCATGACGGAGATTCGAGCGAAACGCTCTACCCGCTCTTCGTCAATGTGAAAGAGGCGCCGGGCCGTTACCGCTGGAGCTTCCTCTACCGCGTCTTCAGCTATGAGAACGACAACGGCAGGAAATCCGGCCACATCTTCTTCATCCCGTGGGGCGATGAAGAAGAGAGACCGGAAACAACGGCGGCAGAGGGGAAGTGATCCTGAGCCCGATTTTTCCATAAAATGTCTGACCGCCGCTTGCATGCGATGAAAACAGAGGATATATTTTCGTCAGGACGCCGGAAGTGACCGGTGCAAAAAAAGATAACCTGAAAAAGAGAGAGGTCGTCGAATGGGTGTTGCAGCATTGATTCTGGGAATTGTTGGTATCATCGTCGCCGTGATCCCGATGTGCGGGATAGTCGCATTCATTCCGTGCCTGGTCGGCCTCGGTCTCGGAATCGCCGATATTGTGGTCAAAGGCAAGAAAGGACAGCCGAAAGGACTCGGAATCGCCGGGACCATCCTGAACGCTCTGGCCATCCTTTTCGTTCTCCTCTGGACGCTCTTCTTCGCTGCCGCGGCCAGCGATCCGGAATTCGCCGAAGCCTTTGAAATGGAGCAGGTCGAAATCACGACGGAATAACCTCGCATTCTCTGCGGCATGAAGAAATACCGGATTCTGAACTGGACGGTTTTCGGACTGCTCTGTTACATCGCCGCATTGCCCGTCATCGCGCGGGTGATGCGGTTTCTACTTCCCGGCCTCTGGCGCTGCAGTTACCGGAGCATGACCGGCCGTCCGTGTCCGTTCTGCGGCACGACCCGCGACCTCGCGCACCTCTGGCGCGGGGAATCCGATTTCCTCAATCCGGTCACGCCGTATCTGGCGGCATTCGTCCTCGCGGAATTCGCATGGCGGATCGTGCTGCTTCTGCGCCGGAAATCGTCGCCGCATCTCCCGTGGTGGGATCTTGCGATCCACATTGCACTCCTCGCGCTGCTTCTCGGGAGCTATCTTGCCTGCTGGGATTGATTTTCCCTGAAACGGTGGTATATTTCCTGCTGAACATCATGCAAAAACGGGAGTTATCTCATATGAGCGATAAAGCCAGACGGCAGGCGATTCAGAACGTGGCAGCCTCCGCATCCATGTGCGTTACCGACAAGATCGCACCGCGGAGCGCGGCCGAACTGTTCGGGGAAGATGTCTTCAACCTCGCCTCGATGAAAGAATTCCTGCCTCCGCAGGCGTATGAAAAACTGGTCGACACCGTCCGCAACCGCGCGCCCCTCGACCCCGATATCGCCGGGGACGTCGCCGGCGCCATGAAAACCTGGGCGCTCGGCAAGGGCGCGAGCCATTACACCCACTGGTTTCAGCCGCTGACCGGCGGCACCGCCGAAAAGCATGACGCATTCCTCGAGCCGGACGGTTCCGGCGGCGTCATCATGAAATTCTCCGCGAAAAACCTCGTCGTCGGCGAATCCGACGCTTCGAGCTTCCCCTCCGGCGGCCTGCGCTCGACGTTCGAGGCGCGCGGCTACACAGCGTGGGATCCGACCAGCCCGGCCTTTCTCCGCCGCACCCCGGCGGGTGCGACGCTCTGCATCCCGACCGCATTCTGCAGTTACACCGGCGAGGCGCTCGACAAGAAAACTCCGCTCCTGCGCTCGATCCGCGCACTCTCCGACCAGATCCGCCGCATGCTCGATCTCTTCGGGGTGAAAGACGCGGGTTCTCCCGAGATCACGCTCGGCGTTGAGCAGGAGTATTTCCTCATCGACCGCAACTTCTATCTCGCGCGTCCCGATCTCATCCAGACCGGACGCACACTCTTCGGCGCGCCGCCGCCGAAACACCAGCAGCTTGACGACCACTATTACGGCACGATCAAGGCGCGGATTCTCGCGTTCATGACCGAGGTCGACCAGACGCTCTGGCGGCTCGGGATTCCCGCAAAAACGCGCCACAACGAGGTCGCCCCGGCCCAGTTCGAGATCGCCTCGGTCTTCGAGGAACTGAACCTCGCGAACGATCACAACATGCTGACCATGGATGTGCTGCGCCAGACCGCAGACCGCCACGGTTTCGTCTGCCTCATGCACGAGAAACCGTTCAACGGCGTGAACGGCTCCGGCAAGCACAACAACTGGTCATTCGGGACGACGAAGATGAACTTTCTCTCGCCCGGCAGGAGCCCCGAGGGCGGCGCGATCTTCCTGACCGCGATCTGTGCGGTCATCCAGGCGGTCGACCGCCACGGCGAACTATTGCGCATGTCCACGGCCTCGAGCGGCAACAGCTACCGGCTTGGCGCGAACGAGGCACCGCCGTCGATCATCTCGATCTATCTCGGCGACGAACTGACCCGGCTCATCGAGGAGCTCGAGTCCGGAACCCCCGGCAAGGTCCGCCGCGGCGAACCGGCCATGCAGCTCTTCGTCGACACGCTCCCGCCGCTGCCGCAGGATGCGACCGATCGCAACCGCACGAGCCCGTTCGCCTACACCGGCAACAAGTTTGAATTCCGTGCGCCGGGGTCGAGCCAGTCGTGCGCGGGACCGAACGTGATCCTCAACACGATCGTGGCGGAATCGCTCGACGACATCCTGACCGAACTAGAGAAGGCGCCGAAAGCCGAATTCAAGGCAGCGCTCCAGAGCCTGCTGCGCCGCATCGTCCGCAAACACCGCCGCATCATCTTCAACGGAGACAATTACAGCCGGGAGTGGGTCGCCGAGGCGGAAAAACGCGGACTGCCGATTCTGCGCACCGTCCCGGAAGCGCTGTCCGTGCTGGTCAACGAGAAAAACGTCGCGATGTTCGAGCGCTACGGCGTCTTCACGCGCGCAGAGCTGCTCTCGCGCCACGAGGTCTACTTCGAGGAGTACTGCGCGCGAACCCGCATCGAGGGAGAACTCTCGCTCACGATGGCCCGGACACTGATCCATCCCGCCGCGGGCGAGTATCTGCGCCGGATCGGCAGGAACATCCAGGTGCTGCAGCAGACCGGCGTCGAGGCGGGACTCCCTGAACAGTTCGCCGAAGCCGAGCAGATCGGCAAACTCATGGCCGCCCTCGTCCATTGCGAGGCGAAACTCGAGAAAGCACTGCCGACCGGCGAACCAGAGGAGATCCGCGAGGCGCAGCTCGAACTGCGCCGCATCGTCGACCGGCTCGAAAAACTCATCGACGACGAACTCTGGCCGCTGCCGAAATACCGCGAGATGCTCTTCATCTACTGACGCGGGCACGGGTTCCGGAGAGAGGGGACGCCATGAGCATTTTCATCCAGTTCTTCAAGGCGACTGCGATCCTGTCGGATGTGCTGCACATCGCGGTCTGGGGAGTGTGGATCGCACTCTGCGCGAGCGGACTGCTGAAGATTCACGAGATCGACCCGGACTTTTCCGGATGGCGGGCGGCGATCTTCTACGGAACGCCGTTCGTCATGATCGCAGTTCTCGTCGGCGACGCGCTGCGGCTCTGGTTCGCGGACGAAAAACACCGGATGCTCTGGCTCTCGATGGTGATCCGCACCATCTCGGTCCTCATGCTGATCGTCGTCGCGGGCGCGCTTCTCGGCCCGCGGCTCTACCAGATCTACTACGGCGAATTCTGAATTGTATTCACACAAAAACGCGGCCGGAAGAACATTCTCCCGGCCGCGTTCCTTTTTCCGTCGGCGAAACCGCTTCAGAGCAGTTCGGCGATCTGAACCGCGTTCAGCGCCGCACCCTTGAGCACCTGGTCGCCCGAAACGAAGATATCCAGTCCCCGCTTGTCGTGCCGCGAAATGTCCTGACGGATACGGCCGCAGAGCACGTCGTATTTCTCGGTCGCGTCCAGCGGCATCGGGTAACGCTTGTTCGCGGGATCGTCCACGAGCTGCACACCCGGCGCGGCCGCGATGATCGCACGCGCCTCTTCCGGCGTGATCTCGTTCTCGAACTCGAGGTTCAGCGCCTCGGAGTGCGCGCGCAGCACCGGAATCCGGACGCAGGTGCAGGAGACCAGCAGTTCCGGCAGATGCAGCATCTTGCGCGACTCGTTCAGCATCTTGAGTTCCTCTTTCGTGTAGCCGTTCTCCTGGAACACGTCGATGTGCGGAATCAGATTGAACGCGATCTGGTACGCGAACGCTTTCGGCTGCGCGGGCTTGCCGTCAAGCACATCGCGGGTCTGCTCGATGAGCTCGTGCATTCCTTTCGCGCCCGCGCCGCTCGCGGCCTGATAGGTCGCCGCTACAATGCGGCGCAGCCCTTTGGCCCGGTGCAGCGGAGCGACCGCGACCAGCATGATCGCCGTCGTGCAGTTCGGATTCGCAATCACGCCCTTGTGCAGTTTGATGTCCTCGGCGTTGACCTCAGGGACGACCAGCGGAACATCGTCATCCATGCGGAACGCACTCGAGTTGTCGATCATGACCGCGCCGGCATCGACCACGAACGGACGATATTCGCGGGAGATATCGCCACCCGCGCTGAAGAGCGCGATGTCCACGCCCTTGAACGAGTCGTGCTTCATCTCCTCGATGACCACATCCTCGCCCTTGAACTTCATCGTCTTTCCGGCGGAACGGGCCGACGCCAGAAGTTTGAGACTCTTCACCGGGAAATTCCGCTTCTCGAGCGTCTTGACCATCTCGACGCCGACCGCACCGGTCGCACCGGCGACCGCAACGTGATAACCATTCGCCATTTTCAAACCTTCACCGTAATAATTGACACAGATATCTTATTACTATACAACACTCTTGAAAATTTGCAATCCCGTGAGTATATTTGATAAGCATTATTTCACGAAAAAAAGGCGATTTCATGGATACAAAGAATTTTATCGCCGAGCGCCTGACGCTGCCGGAACTGGTCGAACTCATCGAGTACCACAACCGGCGCTACTGGGAACTCGGCGAACCGGAGATCCCGGACACCCGTTACGACGAGCTGATGCGGGCACTCGCGAAACTCGATCCGGACCATCCGCTGCTGACCCGCGTCTACGCCCCCGCAGTCGCGGGCAGCGGCAAGGTTCACCACACCGTTCCGATGCTCTCGCTCGACAAAGCCTATTCGCTCGAGGAGGTCATGAGGTGGGCGAACAAGTATGCGCGCACCCCCGACGAACTGCTGCTGGTCGAGCCGAAGTACGACGGCATCTCCGCCGGATACGACGGCCGCGTCCTCTCGACCCGCGGCGACGGTGAATACGGCGAGAACATCACCGCGAAACTCCCGCTCGTCGAGCTCGAAACGACCGGCTACAAAGGGCCGCTCGACCGCCCCGTGCGCGGCGAACTCGTCATCCGTGACGACGATTTCCGGACACTTTACAGCCACATCCGCAAAAAGGGCGGCGGCACCTACAAGAACTCCCGCAACGCCGTCGCCGGCATCATGGGGCTCAAGGAGATCGCCGAAATGGTCGCGCAGGGCGCGAAGATCACACTCGTCGATTACAACATGATCTCCTGCCGGGTCAAGCTCTCCGAACTCGAGGCGAAGTGGCAGGAACTGCTCGCGAAACTTGAGGCGCTCCCCTACCCGCAGGACGGCGTCGTGCTGAAACTCGCCGATCGCGACTACGAAGCGTCGCTCGGCAACACCGCCCACCATCCGCGCGGCCAGATCGCGTTCAAATTCACGAACATCCGCCGTACGACGAAACTGCTCGGCGTGGAGTGGAGTTTCGGCAAGAACTGCCTGACCCCTGTGGCATTGCTCGAACCGGTCGAGATCTCCGGGACGACGATCAAACGCGCCACGCTCCACAACGTCCAGAACATCCTCGAACTCGGCATCGAAATCGGCGACACGGTCACGGTCGAACGCGCGGGCGACGTGATTCCGTACATCGTCGCAAGCGAACCCGGCGAAGAACGCAGAAGCGCTCTCATCGACCACTGCCCCTGCTGCCACACGAAACTTGTCCGGCGCGGCCCCGAACTCTGCTGCCCGAATCCGGAGTGTTTCGAGACCGCGCTGCAGCGGCTTGCGGCAGCCGTCCGCAGCCTCGGCATCGAGCGGCTCGGAGAACCGACACTGCGCAAACTCATGGAGAACTCCGGCGTGAAACATCCCGCCGACCTCTTCGAGCTCAAACCGATGGACATTCTCAAACTCGACGGATTCGCGGCAAAGTCCGCCTCGAATCTCATTGAGGAGATCCAGAAAGCTCGTGTGGTCAACGACTACCAGCTGCTCGCCTCACTGAACATCCCGAACATCGGGGTGAACGTCGCCAAAGTGATTTTCGCCCACACCGATTTCGCGGGACTGCGCAAAATGAACGCGGATGAACTCGGAGCCATCCCCGGAATCGGACCCGAACGCGCGGCGGCGCTCGTGCGGGAGCTCGCCGAACAGTCCGATTATCTCGACGAACTGCTCGCGGCGGTGAAACTCGTCCACGGCTCCGCCTCCTCCGGGGAGCGCCCGACGGTCTGCTTCACCGGCAAGATGCCCGAAAAGCGCAGCTACTACGAAAAACTCGCCGAAGCGCACGGCTACGCCCCCGCCGACGACGTGACCAGTCACCTTTCCGTACTCGTCGCGGCGGATGTGAACGATACGAGCAGCAAACTCAAGAAAGCCGCGAAACTCGGAATCCGGGTCGTCCCGCTCGACGAGTTTCTGAATGAGCTCAATCAGGCGGCCGCACCTGTGACTCCACCTGGGGCGCCCGCGGCGCCCGCAGCGCGCGAACTGCCCGACGGCCAACTGGAACTGGGGTTGTGAACATGACGGACATCACGGATTTCTCCTACACCCGTTCCCCGCGTGCCCGGGCGCTGATTCCGTTCGGGGTGTTTCTCATTTTCTACCTCGGGCTCTCGATCTGGTCGAACGACTTCTACAAGGTGCCGATGCCGGTCGCGTTCCTCGTCGCTTCGGCGACGGCGCTCCTGCTGAACCGGAAAGCGACACTCAAAAGCAAGATCGAACTCTTCGCGCACGGCATGGGTGACGTCGACATCATGACGATGTGCCTCATCTTCATCCTCGCGGGGGCATTCGCTTCGACCGCAAAAGCGATGGGCGCGGTCGACGCGACGGTGGAACTCGCGCTCGCGGTGATTCCGCCGAATCTGCTGCTGACCGGACTCTTCGTGGTCGCCTGTTTCATCTCGCTCGCGATCGGGACTTCGGTCGGGACCATCGCCGCACTCGGGTCGATCGCGGTCGGACTCTCGCAGTCGCTGAACGTCCCTGCGGGTTTCTGCCTCGGCGCGGTGGTCGGCGGCGCGATGTTCGGGGACAATTTGTCGATGATCTCCGACACGACCATCGCCGCGACCCGGACGCAGGGGGTCGAAATGCACCGGAAATTTCAGGAGAATCTCAAAATCGCCATCCCCGCCGCGGTGCTCTCCATTCTGCTCTACCTCTGCATCAGCCCGGCGGTGCGGCCGGAAGCGCTCCCCGGCGACGCCTCGTGGGAACGGTTCGCCGCGATGCTGCCCTACATCAGCGTGCTCGTACTCGCGCTCTGCGGCATGAACGTCATGGCCGTGCTGATCTTCGGAACCGCGTTCGCCGGCGTCATCGGCATGGCGACCGGCCACTCCGACTTCTGGGGATTTCTCGGGGCGGTCGGGGCCGGAACCCTCTCGATGTCCGAAACGCTGGTCGTCGCCCTGCTGGCCGGAGGGCTGCTCAAAGTCATCCGCTACAACGGCGGAATCGCCTACATCCTCCAGACCATCGAACGGCATATCCGCGGGCGGCGCGGCGGCGAACTCGGGACGTTCCTGCTCGTCAGCGTCGTGAACTGCTTCACGGCCAACAACACGGTCGCGATCGTCATCACCGGGCCGATCGCGCGCGACATCTCGCAGCGCTACGGCATCCCCCCCGCCCGCACTGCGAGCATCCTCGACAGCGCGAGCTGCATCATTCAGGGGATGCTCCCCTACGGGGCACAGATTCTGACCGCGATCGGGGCGGCTTCCGCAGTGGGGTTGACCGTTTCTCCGCTCGAGGTCATCCGGTTTCTCGGCTACCCCTACCTGCTCGGAATCTGTCTGTTGATCTCGATCGTGCTCGACCGCCGGCCCGCCGTCAGGCCAGAGCCGCCAGCGCAAAGTTGACCAGATAACGGATGCCGGCCGAAAGCGCCGCATCCGGGAAGTCGAATTTCGAGTTGTGCAGCGCCGGACACTCCTCCCCGGTCCCGACTTTCGCATAGACGCAAGGGTAACGCCTGCAATACCAGGCGAAATCCTCCGCGCCGAGCGAGGACTCGGGCAGTTCCGTGTACGCCATTCCCGCCTCGCGGATCACGCGGCGCGCAAGTTCGGCCGGACCGGGGGCATTCAGCGTAACCGGATAGGCGAGACGATATTCGATTTCGGCTTTCACTCCGCGCAGCTTCGCAACGGCTTCGACCGTTTCGCGGAAGCCGCGTTCGAGAATCTCGTCGCTCTCGGGGGAGAGAGAACGGGCGGTGCCCTCGATGACAGCCGTATCCGGAATCACGTTCGCGAGCTCCCCGCCCGCAATGCGGCAGATCGTCAGCACCGCCGGGCGCTGGGCACTCACCAGCCGGGAGGTCATGCCCTCGAGTTCCGAGACGATCGCAGCCGCCGCCGTCACCGGATTCCGCGCGAGGTGCGGACGGCTGCTGTGGCCGCCCTGCCCCGTGAGCGTCACCTTGAAGTGTGCACAGGAGCCCATCATCGCCCCGTCCCGCAGTGCGAGCATGCCGACCGGAAGCCCCGGCATGCCGTGAAGCGCGGTCACGAAATCGGCCGTCGGATTTTCCAGCGCCCCGGCCGCGACAAGGTCGCGCCCCATCGCGGCATTCTCCTCGCCGGGCTGAAAGACGAACCGCACGCTCCCGGCAAACTCGTCGCGGCGCGACGCGAGAATCTCCGCCGCGCCCATCACCATCGCGGTGTGGCCGTCATGGCCGCAGGCGTGCATCCGTCCCGCGTGTTCCGACGCATAGGCGACACCCGTCGCCTCGGAAAGCGCGAGAGCGTCGATGTCGGCGCGAAGCGTGACGTTCTTCCCGGCGCCGCGTCCGCCGTGCAGAAGCGCGACCGCGTCAGTTCCGAGAAACGGATCAAGCAGCTCCACGCCGAGCCCGGAAAGCCGCGCCCGAATCAGTGCGGAAGTCTCGAACTCCTTTCCGGCGAGCTCCGGAATCCGGTGCAGCGCGTGGCGGAATTCGATGATTCCCGGCAGGATTTCCTCGACGGTTTTCATGCTTCGCGGTAGACCACTTTTCCGCCGACCAGCGTCGCGCAGACCTTGCAGACGACCTCGCGTCCGTTGAACGGCGTGTTGCGGGAGTTCGATTTGAATTTGTCCGCGTCGATCACATACTTCCGGGCGGGATCGAAGATCACGATGTCGGCGGGACGCCCCTCCGCGAGGCTGTAATTCTCGATGCCGAGCACCTCCGCCGGTCCGGTCGTCAGGAGTTTCACGAACGCCGCGAGATTGATGACGCCTTTCGCCACGAGTTCCGTGTAGCAGAGGCTCAGCGCGGTCTCAAGCCCGATGATCCCGAACGGCGCATAGTCGAATTCCACAAGTTTCGCCGTGCGCGTGTGCGGCGCGTGGTCGGTCGCGATCACCGTGATCGTTCCGTCGGCGATCCCCTCGATGAGCGCGAGCCGGTCCTCTTCCGAACGCAGCGGCGGATTCATCTTGTAGTTCGTGTCGTAACTCTTGATGCACTCGTCGGTCAGCGTGATGTGGTGCGGCGTCGCTTCGCCGGTGACCGGAATCCCTTTCGCCCGCGCGTTGCGCAGAAGTTCGACGCTCTCCTTGACGCTCACATGCTGCATGTGGATCTTCCAGCCGATCTGGCGCGCGAGAATGATGTTCCGCGCGACCATCAGCTCCTCGGCCGCACCGGAGATGCCGTTCATTCCGAGCAGCACCGACCATTTGCCCTCGTGCATGACGCCGCCCGCCGCGAGGGTCTGCTCCTCGCAGTGGTCGAGGATCGGCAGATTGAACGACTTCGCGTATTCGACGACGTGCCGCATGAGCGAGTGATCCTGAATGCAGCGCCCGTCATCGCTCAGCGCGACCACACCGGCGGCCTTGAGCGAGCCGATTCCGGCCATCTCCTTTCCCTCGTAATTCTTCGTCATGCAGCCGCACGGCAGAACGCGGACGACCCCTTTCTGGGCGGCGGTCTGGCGCAGAAACTCGATCGCACCAGCGTTGTCGGCCGGAGGATTCGTGTTGGGCATCGCGACGATGCTCGTGAATCCGCCCGCGGCGGCTGCGGCCGTTCCGGATGCGATCGTCTCGGCCATGTTGTTGCCGGGCTGCCGCAGATGGACGTGCAGGTCGATGAACCCCGGGGAAAGAATTTTCCCGCTCAGGTCAACGACCTCCGGATTCGCGATTTCACCCGGATCGACGATACAGCCCCCGGCGACGCCGATATCCATGACCGCATCGACTCCACGCGCCGGGTCGATGACCCGCGCCCCTTTGAAAATGTAACTTGCGTCACTCATTTCTTCACACACCCCGCTACCAGGAAGAGCACCGCCATGCGGACTGCCAATCCATTCGTTACCTGTTCGAGAATCACCGAATTCGGCCCGTCTGCGACTTCGCTGGTGAGCTCCACATCGCGGTTGATCGGGCCGGGATGCATGATGAGCGCATCCGGTTTCATAAGCTTCATCGTCTCACGGTTGATGCCGAAGAAGCGTGCATATTCGGAGGTGCTCGGGAAGAATCCCGACGCCTGCCGTTCATGCTGAATCCGCAGCAGATTCACGACGTCCGCGTCGCGGACCGCCTCCTTGAGATTGTGGCACACCTTCACGCCGACCGACTCGAATTCGCGGGGGACGAGCGTCGACGGCCCCGCGAGCGTGACGTTCGCACCGAGTTTCAGGAGTCCCCACATGTTGCTGCGCGCGACGCGGCTGTGCAGGATGTCGCCGAGAATCGTGACGTTCAATCCGGCGATGCGGCCGCGCTTTTCGCGGATCGTGAAGATGTCGAGCAGCGCCTGGGTCGGATGGCTGTGGGCGCCGTCGCCCGCATTCACGACGCCGCACTTGAGATGGCGCGCGATGAAATCCTGCGCTCCGGGCGTGCTGTGGCGCATGACCACGAGGTCGACCTGAAGCGCCTCGATGTTGCGCACGGTGTCGAGCAGCGTCTCGCCCTTGCGGAGACTGCTGACCTGCGCCTGCATGTTCACGATGTCGGCGGAGAGCCGCTGTTCGGCGAGCTCGAACGAGACCCGCGTACGGGTGCTCGGTTCGACGAAGAAGTTCACCACGGTCTTGCCGCGCAGCGCCGGAACCTTCTTCACTTTCCGTTCCGACACCTTCTTGAACTCCCCGGCGGTATCGAGGAGAAACGTGATCTCCTCGGCGCTCAGATCATAGAGACTGAGCAGATCTTTTCTGGTCCATTCCATAAGGCGACTCATTGTTAATATTTCTTCCACTCCACTTCAAAAATGCCGTTTTCGCCGGGATCGTCCGCATCGAACTGCACCGCGACCTTATGGTCGGAGGGCGGATTGCACCCGAACCCGACGAAATCGGCGCGGATCGGGAATTCGGGATTTCCGCGATCGACGAGCACCGCGAGGCGGATCACGCCGGGGCGCCCGTAATCGGTCAGCGCGTCGAGCGCGGCGCGGATTGTCCGTCCGGTCGAAAGCACGTCGTCGACGAGGATGATGCGTGTATCGTTCACATCGAACGGGATGACGGTTTCGCGGATCAGGGGCAAAGCGCTGCGTTTGCCGAAGTCGTCGCGATAGAGGGAGATGTCGAGTTTCGCCATCGGCGGGCGTCGCCCGTTCAGGCGTTCGAGTGCGTCGCAGAGCCGTTCGGCCAGCGGCACGCCCTGCTGGTAGAGGCCGACCAGCGCGTAATCGTCGCAGCCGGCGTTGCGGCAGTCCTCCCGGATGGCGCCCGCCATCCGTTCGACCGCCCCGGAGATCTCCTCCGGCGAGTAGAGTCGTTTTCTGAGCGTCATGAATCACTCCGGGTAAAATAACGTATGTTGATAAAATATAATCCCGTTTCCCCCGTTTCACAATCGGCTGCGTTGAAAAATCGCCGTTTTTCTGAAACCAGCCCTGGAAAAAAAGTAAAAATATTTTATCCCGCTATTGACTTTCACGATATTTTACATCATAATATAAACTGTAAACAGTTTTTAGTTTATGCACAATTGCAGAGATTCCAGAGATTGCAGAAATGGGCGGAATAAAGACATTATTGGCGAAGCAGGCCCTGGTGCGGTATATTCGCGAGGGGAATCTGAAAGCAGGAACACAGCTTCCCTCGCAGGAGGAGCTGCGACAACGGTTTGGATTTGGGACGGCGACAATTGCCGCGGCGCTCCATGAACTGCACAACGACAAAGTGATTGAAGTGCGCGATAAAATCGGCGCATTCGTATTGAATCCGGCAACAGACGGCCATGCCGGCCGCATCATCGGTCTGGCGAGCAATGCGCTTGCGGTCAGCGTTTTTCGCAGTTGTTTGTCGAATCTGCTGCAGATCCGCCTGGCAGATCGTGGTTGGCAGATGCTTTCGTTTTTCTGCATGGAACCGGTTTTGAACGGCCAACTTGAACATTCTGCATTTGCCGGTCTGCATCGGACAGTGGAACAAAAGGGAATTGAGGCGCTGATCACTCTTGGCGATCTGTCGCCGGAATCTCTCAACTATTTTGCCGCGAAAAAGTTGCCGGTTGTCTTCGTCGGCAGCCTCGAAACCAACACAGCGCGAGTGATAATCGATATGACCGCATTTCTTAATGCAGGTCTCAACAAACTGGCTGATGCGGGAATTCGCCGTCCAGCGATCCTGATTTCAGAAGCACTCCGGGAACAGCTCACACCACATTTTAAAAACGCGCTCCGCCGTTTTCCCGACGCTGGTCAGGCAGAAAAACTGATATTTTCCGGAAATTTCGTCCCGGAAGGGGCGGAAGTGGCCCGACGGCTGATTGCACTGCCGGAGGCTCAACGACCGGACGGAGTGGTTGCTTTCGATGATACTCTGGCAAGCAGCTTTACCGCAGAGCTCTTCCGGGCCCGGCATTCCGGGTATCACCCCAGAATGGCGATTCTGCGCAATCTGCAGAACCCGATGGATTTTGCGACCGATGACCCTTTCTGTTTCGCAGTTGATCTCAATGAGCTTGCCGGTTTGACCGTCGAATTACTGGGAGATCTATTCAATGGAAGCGAAGTCCAGGCAAAGTATCTTGTACCACAATACATTCAACCATAGAAGGAGATTCATATGAAAAAAAATCACAGCCATCCCATAGGAAAAGAAAAAGTTGAAAGATGATGGTTCTGGATGCAACTTATATTTCAGCA
>CALXOE010000045.1 GCA_944389935.1 uncultured Victivallis sp. | reverse complement strand
CAGGCCGGCCGATTTCGTCCGCAGCCGTTCCCTGAACGGCGAGTGGCGTTTTTCCGGCGTGACCAACTCCGCGACGCCGTTCCCGGCGGACGCCGATCTGAACACCGGCTTCATGAAGCCGGAATTCGACGCCTCCGGCTGGAGCACGATCAGGGTTCCGCTCGACTGGTTTGTGAAGTATCCGCAGGCTCGCAAGGAGTCCGAGCCGTATACGAAGGGCCTCTACCGCACCGAATTCGAGCTGACTCCCGCCGAACTTGAGAACCGCCGGGTCATCCTGAAATTCGACTGCGTCGGCTACGATGCGAAGGTGTTCCTGAACGGGAAGGAGATCGGCAGCCACCACGGAGATTTCACGCCGTTTGAAATCGACGCGACCGATGCCGCGAAGCCGGGCCGGAATGTTCTCGCGCTCCGCGTCTTCTCCGACTTCGGCCCCGCTTTCGGGAAAAAAACGAAAGCGACGCACGCTTACGGTGCCCAGTGGTGGATCGGCAACATCAAGGGCGGCATCTGGCAGAATGTCACGCTCTCGCTCGAGCCCGAGCTGCGGATCGCGAAGATCTTCATCACTCCCAGTCTCGCGATGGGCGGCATCGAGGCCGATTACACGATCATCAACCACACCGGAAAGGCCTGGGCCGGCACTCTCGACGGCATCGTCACCGATGCGATGAAAGAGTCCGCCAACGCCGTCGCCGGGAGCGTCTCCGGACGCCTCTCCCTGAAACCCGGCGTCAATACCGGGCGTATCTCCTTGAAACTCAACAACCCGCAGAAGTGGTCGGTGGAGCGCCCGTACCTCTATTTTCTGACGCTCGCGCTGCATGGCGGGAAAGGGGAGGCCGTTTCCGCCGCGAGCGCCCGCTTCGGTTACCGCGAATTCCATACGAAGAACGGCAGGTTCTATCTGAACGGCGAGGAGATCTATCTTTTCGGCGAGAACATCCCCTCCTGCAACTACGGCGGCTTCAACCGCACCGCCGAGGCGGAGGAGAAATCGCTGACCGATTTCATTCTCGGCTGCCGCAATCTCGGATACGTCATTTTGCGCACCGCGCATATGCCGATCGTCCCGGTCGCGCTTGAGATCGCCGACGAGTGCGGCATGATGATCTTCAACGAATGGGCCTGGAGCTTCACGACCCACCTCGACGTTCCGGAATTCGAAAAGCACAACATTCCGGAGCTGCGGGAATTCGTGGAGGCGACTTACAACCATCCGTCGGTCACCATGTGGTCGCTCGGCAACGAGGTTGTCCACTCGAACCGGCCCGAAATCGCGCGGCAGATGGATCTTCAGGTCGAAACCGTCCGCGCCATGGACCGCCAGAAGCGGCCGATCAGCACATTTTCCGGACAGGCCGGCTGGGGCTCCTACGGCCGGACGAAGCTCGATACCGACGTCTGCGACCTGCACACCTATGTCGGCCTTTCGCGCCCGTGGACCGAGCGCAACAAGGATGCTGATTTCATCTATAAGGGACTGCTCGAAATCTTCGGCGGCAAAAACGGCCGGCTCGAAAAACCGCTGATCGCCTGGGAAAACGTCGGTTTCTCGTGGGGCTTCCACGACGCTTCGAACAAGAATGCGAATTTCAAGCGCAACGACATCGATGAATATGTGAAATATACGAAGAAGAGTTTCCACTGGGGACAGCCGTGCGGAATCGGCTTCACCGGCTGCATGAGCCTCGCCGAAGCGGTCGACCCAGCCGTGCGGTCGGATGTCCCGAAGTCGCGCTACGGACGGCGCATCTTCGAGCTCTACCGGCTCGATCGCCGCTTCACCGGTTTTGCGCCGTGGTTCAGCGACCCGACGCTCAAGACCGCAACGCTCTGGAACCAGCCGGTTCTGCCGACGCTGCACAATGAGATCGATCTGCCGCCGCGCAATCTGTTCGCGGGAGAGAGCCGGAAGTGGACGATGGAGATCGTCAACAATTCGAACCGCGCATACCGCAGCCTGACCCTTGAGGTCGCCCTCGCCGGGCCCGACGGCAAAACCGTTCCGGTCGCCTCGCTTCCGGCCGGAGAGCTCCCGGCCCAGCGGAACGCGAAACGCGAAGTCCAACTGACCATGCCTGAAACCGGAACCGGCTTTTACCAGCTCCGGCTCACATTGCTCGACAACGGCAAAGAGCTGGCCCGCAACTATTACGATCTCTATATCGACACTCCGGCATTGAGGAGCGAAAAGATCGAAGCGGTCCGCCCCGTACTGGTTTATGACACCGGCGCGCCGAAAAACGTTGCCCGGCTCGCGGAGCAGCTGAAGGCGTTCGGCATGCCGTACACCATTGTGCGCGACCTTAAAACGCTGAAGGCCCCGGCAACCCTCGTCATCCCGCCGGAAACCGAGACGCCGCAGCGTCTCGCGCTCAGGAACGATCCGTACCTTTCGGCGTTCCTGAATGCGGGCGGGGTCGTGCTCCTTCTCGAGCAGAAGAACCTGTCGAGCGAGTTGCCGCTGGGGCTGCAGCTGTTCACCGACGAGAAGAGCTTCTGCGACCCGGTGATTCTGACCCATCCGGTTTTCGAAGGGCTTTCCGCCCGGAATTTCGACACCTGGAACAATCCGGATTTCGGCTATGTCGTTTCGAGTTGTTTCCTGCCGTTCACCGAAAATGCGCTCGCCGCCAAGGGGCCGAATCTCGGCAGCCGGAACGTCGGCATGGCGCTGCTCGAAGGCACAGTCGGTTCCGGTCGGCTGATCGCCTCTCAGCTGAATGCGTTCGCCGCGGCACAGCGCGACAGTTCCGCCGCCCGTTACCTGCGCAACCTCTTCCGTTACGCCGCCGGAACCGCGGAATTCCGGAAACAGACGCGGCCGCTGGTCGTCCCGGAGGGATTTTCCGCCAGCACCGCGCGGCTCGTGCCGATCGACCTGGCGCCGTACGCGAACCGCGGGTTCGCCGACGAGATTGAGAACGACGGCAAAGGGGGATGGTTCGATCAGGGCAGGAACGATTTCCGCACGATGCCGACGGGAAACGTGACGGCCGCCGGAATCCTGTTCCGGATCGTCGACCCCGCGAAGAACAACGGGAAAGGATGTCTCATCACGGCCGGATCGGCGCGCCCGGATTTCCCGCATGCGATCAAGGGGATCAAAGTGAACGGCAAATTTTCGCGACTCTTTTTCCTGCACACCGCCGCCTGGGGAGGCGCGGCCGACGCCGGACGTTACCGGATCAATTACGCCGACGGCAGATCGGTCGACCTGCCGCTGGTCGGCAACCGGAACATCGGCGACTGGTGGAATCCCGCTCCTCTGGCCGAGGCCAGGGTCGGCGTCATGCGCAAGAACGCCGCCGGGAATAATATCGGAGCCTATGTCATGGAGTGGGAGAATCCGCATCCGGATGCGGTGATCGCGTCGATCGACTTTCTCTCTCCGCTCTATCGGGAACAGAATCGCATCGACTGGCTGCCCGCCAATACGGCGTTTCCGGCGCTGATCGCCGTCACGGGCGAAACTGCGCATCCGTCTCCGGTCGATATCACCGGACGCGATTTTGTGAAATGCAGCCCCGCGAAAGAGAGCGGCTCGAAGATTCCCGGAAAAGTACAAAAACTGCGCGACGGATGGAACATCAAATTCCGTTCGTCGCCGCCGGGAGAGGTCCCCGCCGCTTTCTTCGTCTTCTCCGAAAAGGCGATGTCCGGCCCCTACGATACGCTTGTTCTGCAAGTCCGGAGCCGCTGGGACGGGGAGGTCGAAGTTGTTCTGCCCGAGAAAGAGTGGCGGGGGCGTTACAGCGGCCGCATCGAGCTGTCCGGCGACGGCGAGCTGCACACCTGGCGGCTGCGGCTCGGCCGGGAGCTCAAAAAGTCCGGGCGGATCGCTCCCGATCAACTGCGTAACGAACTCTTCTTCTTCTACCGCGGCTCGACCGCACGCCCGGCTCAGGAGTTCACCGTCGAGGGGGCGAAACTCGAATAAGACGGTCGATCGGACACACAGAAACCGCGCACCCCACATGCAGGGGGAGTGCGCGGTTTTTTATGTGCAGGAGAGAAACGGTCAGTTGTTGGTACCGTAATCGGCGCCGGTCTTGTCGAGTTCCTGGACGATCTCGATGCTCGATTTGCTCATCGAATCATCTTCCTGGCCGCCGAGCGTGACCGTAACGCCCGTCACCATGCTGCGCAGCCGGTCGCTGAAGTTGGCCAGCACGAAGAGCGCCGCCAGAGCCACTACCACGATCAGAATCACATACTCGAGAACCGCCTGTCCGCGCTGTCCGCGCTGTCCGCGCTGTCCGCGCCGCCGTTTACCGCGAATGATATTCATTGCCCGCCTCCCTCTGGTTGTGGACGAATTGTCTGGATTATTTCCTACGGAAAATCGGCACTCACGAGCTCGATCATCCGGCTGCCCTGGTTGGAAAACGCTCCGATGAGCGCCAGCAGCGACAGAGAAAAAAACGTCAACAGCACAAGCATGATGACATATTCGAGCACCACCTGGCCTCTCTGCCGTCTCCGCCGCCGCTGCATCGGAACTCCTCCGGAATGCTTATTTACGCACTCCTTTACGCATGATGATGTCGTTTTTTTCGTTCAGCACGATTACGGGGGGATCGATCTCCCGCGCCTCCTCCTCCGACATCAGGGAGAAAGCCATGACCGTAATCACATCTCCGACCTTGCCGTGGTGCGCCGCCGGCCCGTTCAGGCAGAATGCCCGTTCTCCCGGGACGCCCGGGATCGCATAAGTTTCGAGGCGCGACCCGTTCGTGCGGTTCACCACCAGAATCTTCTCATACGGCAGAATCCCCGCTTCGGCCAGATACTCCGGATCGATCTCGAGACTCCCCTCGTAATCGAGTTCACAGGCCGTCACACGGGCAAAATGAATCTTGCCGCTCAACATCAATTTCTGCATATGTAATAACCGGGTTTTTGTTTTTCGTCTATTGACACCCGGTATTAATATACCACATTTCCGGAAATAATCACCCTGTTAAACGATTATTTCCGGTTTTTTACGCAACTTCGCCGAACCAAACCGTCGAAAAAAACTGTTTTTATGGTAAATTAAGCACAGAACTCCGGTGTTGTCAAATTTAAATAGAAAAAAATCCGAATCTTTGCACGTCAGGAGAAAGTCGCAAATGGAGTGGACGAAAGTTTTCGAGAATACGCTTTATCTTCTCGCGCTGTTGAATCCCGCAAGCAAGGTGTTGTTTCTGTCGACCTACGAGCCGCCGCTGAATTCAAAACAGGTGTTCGAGCTCTCCTGGAAATCTTCGCTGGCGGCGCTCGGGATTCTCGCATCGTTTGCGATCATCGGACAGTTCGTTCTCAATGAGATTTTCCGGATCGACATGTATTCGCTGAAGATCACGGGCGGATTCGTGCTTTTCTTCGTCGGCTGGACGGCGATTCAGCAGGGACGATTCTTCCAGAAGCGCGACCACGATCTGCGCGAGGATTTCAATGAGCTCTCAATCGTGCCGCTGGCCGCGCCGCTGATCGCCGGACCCGGCACGATCACGGTGGCGATTTCGTTCGCGGCGGAGTATGGGCACATCCCCTGCCTGACCGCGCTTGTGCTGGCGTTGACGGTGAATTTCATATTGATGCTCTTTTCGCTGCCGCTCGGACGGCTGCTGCGGTTTCTGCATCTCGTCGGACCGCTGATCCGGATCACCGGATTGATCGTCTCGGCGGTGGCGGTTCAGATGATCCTCGCGGGGGGAACGGAGTGGTTGAAGTCCACTGGGTGTTTCTGAAACTTCACTTCGCGGCGAGGCGGCGGCAGGCGTTTTCGTAAAGCCGTACGAACATCTCTGTCCGGGGCAGATGTGCCATGATCCGGTCAAGATAGCCGCGGCGCAGGAATTCTTCCCGGCTCCAATGGAAGTTTAAATCATTTGCCCACAGAAACTTCGATGCGACGAAGTCGCAAACGGTCCTCATGTCGCGATGGCGCGGGCATTCCCCTCTCATGATCGACTCGAGCACCAGTGGAGAGAGTTCCGGCTTTTCCGAGAGTCCAAAGACGATCGACTCGTTTTCCGGGTCTTCGAGGTAGTCGAGCAGGATCGGGATGATGTCGAGTTTGTCGGCGTCCCGGATCGCGCGCGACCAGAGCAGAGCCTGTTCCGGCAGCCCGGGCGGAATCGCGAGTTTGTTGTGGACGCGGATTGCGGTCAGGATGGCGTCGCGCTCTTCCGGTCCGAATCCCTCGAGCCAGTCGCCCGAAGCGGCGAGTTCCGCGGAGCGGTCGCCGTGATCGAAGCTCTCCGCGTCGTTGAACGAGTGAAACCGTTGAAACTGTTCAAACCTGCTCAAGTCGTGCAGCAGCGCCGTGCGCAATGCGCCGCGCGTCTCCTCCGGCGAAAACGATTCCGCCTGTGCAAGACGGCGCATTTCGTTCCGGACCCGGAAACTGTGCGCGAGTTTCAGCCGCAAGTTGCGGTCGATGGACTCCTCCCCTGTGAAAAAACTCTGCGCATAAACCGCGAATTCCCGTTCCAGCTTCGACAACATCTTCGTTTTTCCTTATTTTTTGATCGATTCTGATAAATATAATCCGGGAAAGTCGAAGTGCCAGCTTGCATGCGGGGCAAATGTGCATTAATTTATAAAACACAACTGTTTTTTTCAGGAGAGCGGATGCATTCCCGTTTTAAATTCAAGGGCGAGGATTTCGAGCAGTATTTTCTCGAACTCATGGACGGCCGGCGGAAAGCGTGGTACGATCGGGTGATGATCGACATTCTTTTCATCGCTTCGCGTTTCTACCGCATGGCGGTCCAGTTCCGGATCTGGATGTATGACAAGCGCGTGATCCGGAATCATGCGCTGGGCTGCCTCGTCGTGAGCATCGGCAACCTCTCCTGCGGCGGCACGGGCAAGACGCCGGTGGTCGAGGTGTTCGCGCGGACGCTGAGCGAAAAGGGGCGCAAGGTCGCGATCCTGTCGCGCGGATACCGCAGCAAGAAGCGTTCGTTCCTCTTCCGGCTCATGCAGCGGTTCCAGTCGCAGAAGATCGAGCTGCCGCCGAAAGTCGTCTCGGACGGCCACAATCTGCTGCTCGAATCGGACTACGCCGGGGATGAGCCGTTCATGCTCGCCTCGAATCTGAGCAAAGTCGCGGTGCTCGTCGACAAAGACCGGGTCAAATCGGGTCTCTACGCGGTCGAGCAGTATCAGAGCGACGTCATCATTCTCGACGACGGTTTTCAGTATCTCATGCTCAAACCGCACATCAACATCGTGCTCGTGGACTCGACCGACCCGTTCGGGAACGGCAACACGCTGCCGCGCGGAATCCTGCGCGAACCGATCAAGAACATCCGGAGAGCGGACTACATCTTTCTTACGAAATCCGACGGCAGCCATAAGATCAACCATCTGAAGCACTTCCTGCGGCGTCATACGCGCCGGGCCGAGATCATCGAATGCTGTCACAAGCCGAAACACCTCGTGAAGATGTTTTCCGGCGGCATTCAGGAGCCGCTCGAGAAGCTGCGCGGTGCGAAAGTCGCGGCGCTCTCGGCCATCGCCAGGCCGGAGAGTTTCGAGAATTTCCTCCGGCAGCTCGGCGCGGAACTTGTGCTCAAGGATCACTACGCCGATCACCACCGCTACACGCAGCAGGAGATCATCGACTTCATCAACCAGGCGAAAGAGGCGGGTGCGGATTTCATCGTGACCACGGAGAAAGACGCCGTGCGCGTTCCGAAGATCGGCCGCTGTGACGTGCCGCTCTACTATCTGCGCATCGAGATTGACATCCTGAGCGGGCAGGAGAGTTTCGACCAGTGCATTTCCAGAATTTGCTTTCTATAAACCACAACAACAGGAAATTTCATCATGCAGACTCTGATTGAGAAATTCGAGAAGTTCTACGGGAAGAAACCGACCGTCGCGGCGCAGGCGCCCGGGCGACTCGAGATCCTCGGCAACCACACCGACTACAACCAGGGATTCGTGCTCTCATGCGCGGTCGAGCAGAACACGAAGTTCGTGCTCGCCCCGGTCGACGGGAAACATTGCCGGATCAAGGACTTCCGCGACAACAGCGTGCGGGAGTTCGACCTCGGCAACATCGCGACTGCGATTCCGAAAGACTGGAGCAACTACATCAAGGGCGTGATCGTCGAACTCGAAAAGCGCGGCATCAAGGTCGGCGCATTCGACGCGGGCATGGAGAGCACGGTTCCGCTCTCGGCGGGCATGTCGAGCTCGGCGGCGCTCGAGACCTCGGCCGGATTCGCGTTCGCGGAGGCGTTCGGCATCGAGCTCTCGAAAGCGGACTGGGCGCGGGTCGGACAGGGCGTTGAAAACAACTACATGGGGCTCAAGAGCGGGCTGCTCGACCAGTTCAGCTCGATCTTCGGCAAGAAGGATTCGATGATCCTCTCGGATTTCCGCACGGTCGAAGTGTTGCGCACGGTCGCGCTGCCGGCGGGATATTCGATCGTGGTCATCAACTCGATGGCGAAACACAACCTCGTCGACTCGGAGTACAACGTTCGCCGCCAGGATTGTGAATCGGCCGCGCACAAGCTCGCCGGGATGTACCCCGATGTGAAGACGCTGCGCGACGTCTCGCTCGAACAGCTCGAAGTCGCAAGACCGGTGCTCACCGAGCGGGAGTACCGCCGCGCGCTGCACGTGGTCGGGGAGTGCACGCGGGTCATGGAGGCGATCCGGCTGCTCGAGAAGAACGACGTCGTCGGATTCGGCCGTCTCTGGTTTGAGTCGCACGAGTCGAGCCGCGTGAACTTCGAGAACAGCACCGAGGAGCTCGATTATCTGGTCGAACTTGCGAAGTCGATTCCGGGCGGCCTCGGCGCGCGTCTCTCCGGCGGCGGCTTCGGCGGAATCACGATCCACCTCGTCAAAAGCGACGACGCCGAAGAGTACGCGAAGCGGGTCGTCGCCGGGTACAAGGCACGTACCGGCATCGACGCCGAGTACATCATCTGCGCGATCGGCGACGGAGCGAGCGCGCAGAAACTGTAATACAGAAACAAGGGAATACCACTGGAACCCGGGAGGAACCACATGATGAAAAACGTTGACTTCAATGCCATCGTATTCAAATTTGCGATTCCTCTGCTGCTCCTCCAACTGCCGGGAAGTTTGACATGGCTGAGAGATGGAGAGTGGAGAGTCATCGGCTGGATTTCATTTGCGCTGCTGGTGCTGCTGATTCCGGTCTGCGGCTTTTTCACAGTGCGAAAAGGGCCTGAAACGGAGGAGACTCGGAAAGTATCGGAGTTTCTCTTCCGGCTGTTCGGGCTCTACCAGGCGATTCTGGTGCTGGGGAGTTTCCCGTGGATCATCCAGTTCCTGATGGATCCTCCGCTTGCGGAAATCGTATGGGCGCAGGCGTTTCCGCCCGAACCGGCGTGGTATGTCCTCCATCTGCTGTTCGCAGTCACGCTGCTGACGATTCCGAATGTGTGGAATCGCCTGATCGTGCTGGTCGGCAGGTTCCTGCGGAGATATTAACCGGATGATCCGGATTCGATTACGATTGAAAAGTGAGTGAACCAATGAGAATTTTAACAGGGATTCAGCCTTCGGGCACGCCGCATATCGGCAACTATTTCGGCGCGATGCGCCAGATCATCAACATTCAGGAGAAGGGCGAGACGTTCGTCTTTCTGGCGGACTACCATTCGCTGACGACCTCGCCGGAACCGGCGCAGCTGCGCGCAAATGTGCTTGAGCTGGCGCTGAACTTTCTCGCATGCGGCGTGAACACCGAGAAGTCGACCGTGCTGTTCCGGCAGTCCGACGTGCCGGAGGTGTGCGAACTGACCTGGATTCTGAACAACGTGACGCCGGTCGGGCTGCTCGAACGCGCCCACAGCTACAAGGACAAGATCGCGAAAGGATTCTCCCCGAACAACGGTCTCTTCTCCTACCCGGTGCTGATGGCGTCGGACATCCTGCTCTACCAGAGCAACCTCGTGCCGGTCGGCAAGGACCAGAAGCAGCACCTTGAAATCACGCGCGACATCGCAATCAAATTCAACAACCAGTACGGTGAAGTGTTCACGATCCCGGATGAGCTCATTCCGGAGGAAGTCGCGATCGTTCCCGGCACCGACGGGCAGAAGATGTCCAAAAGCTACAACAACACGATCCCGATCTTCGGCAAGGAGAAGGAGATCAAGAAGGCGATCATGAACGTCGTCACCGACTGCAAACAGCTTGAAGAGCCGAAAGATCCCGACACCTGCAACGTCGTCGCGCTCTACAAACTCGTCGCCACGCCGGAGGAGCTCGAGGAGATGAAAGCGAAGTACCGCGCCGGCGGCTACGGCTACGGCCACGCGAAACTTGCGCTCTTCGACAAACTCTGGGCCTACTTCGAGCCGATGCGCAAACGGCGCGCGGAACTCGAACAGAACCTCGACTACGTCTGGGAAGTCCTGCGCAAAGGGGCGGAACGAGCGCGCGCCGAAGCCACCGTGACCATGGCGAAAGTCCGTGAGGCGGTCGGCCTCCGGTAAATCGTTTCGCTGAACGAGACGCCCCGCCCGCCGCGCATTGCGCGGTTCCCGGCGGGGTTTTCTATTTGGCGAGTGCGAGCAGCACGACGCCTGCGAGGATCGCGGCGAGTGCCGCCGCTTTGACTTTCACATTCCGGTCGTGGAAACAGGCGCAGCCCGCGGTGAAAGTCACCACGCAGCTGCAGCGGCGCAGCAGCGAGAGAATCGAGACCTGCGTATCCGGCAGACTCAAAGCGTAGAAGTAGAGCCAGTCCGCCACGATCAGCAAAACCCCCGTCGCCGGGATGCTCCAGCGCCAGTGGAATGGGCGCGTGGAGTGTCCGAATTTCCAGTTCAGCAGCCAGGCGATGCCGAGAATCACGACAAGGTCGACCGAAAAGTGGAACTGCATCATCTCGCGCGGAATCGCGAGCGTCCCGAGCAGGAACTTGTCGTAGAGCGCCGAAACCGAACCGAGCAGCGTCCCGAGCACAATCATGTGTGCGCCCCGGTTTTGCCGGAAATTGATTCCCTCGTGTTTCCCGATCACGGAAAAGAGGTAGTACCCCGCGAAGATCACCAGCATCGCGACGCCCTGCCAGATCGTCGGGATCTCCCGGAAGAGGATCAAACTGCCGAGGAACGTCCAGAGCGGCGCGGTCGCGCGGATCGGTGCCGCGATCGAGATCGGCAGTTCACGCATTGCGTAGTAGACGCAGCTCCAGCTCGCCGCCACCAGCAGCGATTTCGCAAGGACGAACAGTCCGATGCGCGGCCCGCAGAATAGAACTTCGCCGAGCTTCCCCGCGGCGATGGTTCCGAGCACGAAAAACGTGCTGCCGCAGAGCGTTGCGAGAAAGAGCACCGGCATGATCGGGTTGTCCCGGACCGCATGCTTTTTGCAGAGGTCGTAAAACCCGAGGCAGAACGCCGAAAAAAGAATCAGCGGCAGCCAGCCGGACAATGACTGTAACATATGGAACTCCGTAAAAAAAAGAGGCGGCCCGGCGGAGAACGAATTCCGCCGGCCGCCTTTCACGTGAACTTATTTCACGTCCATCGCTTTCAGATTGTTGAAAGAGATCTTGATCGATTCAAAGATGTCGCGGTCGCGGAAGAGCGCGTCCTGCTCGATCGAATACCAGCGGACTCCCTCCTCGCGGCACGCCTGGATGATCGCGGGCCAGTCGAGGTTGCCTTCGCCGATCTCGCAGAAGACCGGGGTGCCGCCGTCGATGATCGCGAAATCCTTGAAGTGAATCACCGGCATGCGCTTGCCGACCTTGTGAATCCAGTTGACGGGATTCTGGCCGCCGCGCGTGACCCAGTGGACGTCGATCTCGGCAGCCACCAGGTCGGGATTGCTGTTCCGGTAGAAGTAGTCGAGCACGATCTCGCGGGTTCCGGGCAGCCGTTCAAATTCAAAGTGATGGTTGTGGTAGCCGAGGCGGATTCCCTTTTCGAGGAGTTTGGCGCCCATCGTCTCGAAGATGCGGATCAGCTCATTGAGACCCTCGACGCTGTTGCGGTATTCCACCGGGGGCGCGCCGAGTGCCGTGAAGTCGCATTCAAGCGTCTGGAGTCGGTCGATGAGCGGGGCCGCGTCCCCCTTGAGCGTATCGATTCCCTCGTGGGTCGCACAGCAGAAGAGGTTGTGCCGGTCGAGCTGCCGCTTGATCACGTCTGCCGCGAGCGGCGTGCCGGAAACCTGAACGGCCTGATAGCCGATTTCGCAGACCTTGTCGAGGGTCTTGTCCAGATCGCTTTCAGTTTTGCAGTAGTCGCGCAGATTGTAGAGGGTAACCGCGATTTGAGTGTCGGGAGCTTTCATTTTCCTGTATTCCTTTGGTTGAGTCTGATTCAGCGGACGTCCCGGATCGGGGTCTTTTTGACCTGATCGATGACCCGGACCACTTCGACGGCCTGCGCCATCGTGATCGGATACGGTTCTCCGCAGCGGATCGCCCGGTAGAGATACTGCCAGATTTTATGAGGCTGATCGCCGTTGGATGGGGCGACGCCGAGATCGTCCTCGACCCAGACCGGGGCGATCCGGCCGCCGAATCCGCCCTCGAGCGGGGGATTTTCCGGGGAGGCCTCGGAGTCGCACTCCGGATATCCCGGGGCGAGGTATTTGAGTTTGAGCCGTTTTTCGTCCCAGCTCATGAGGGTGCCGCGGCTGCCGCGGACGGCGTAGATCGGGTCGCCGAGGGCAGCTCCGCCGGAGATCTCGACATCGACGACGCGGCCGTTTTCCCCTTTGAATACGATCTTGACATGATCCTCCGCGTCTCCGCGGGAGGCGACGATCGCCAGATCGCTCCAGAGCTCCTTGACCGGGCACTCGAGGAATTGCAATGCGTGATCGACGAGGTGCGGTCCCCAGTTCAGCAGCTGGCCGCCGCCGCACTCGAGAATCGTCTGCCAGTCCGCGCGCCACTGGTAGTTGTGGCGGCAGAGCTTGATCTCGAAGATCTCGCCGAGTTTGCCGGATTTGATGATCTCGCGGATGTGGGAGAACGCCGCCTCGAACCGGCGGTTGTGGCGAACGAACACCTTGCCGGGGTTCGCGTCGGAAACTTTCTGAAGTTCGAGCGCGTCCTCGATGCGGCATGCCATCGGTTTTTCGACCATGACGATTTTACCGGCGTTGACCGCCTCAATCGCATGCTTCACGTGGTCGGGGGAGCGGGTCGCGATCGAAACGAGTTCGACGTTCGGATCTTTCAGCAGCTCCTCTCCTGCGGCGTAGATCGGTCTCCCGGGGAGTTTCTCTGCGGCGGCTTCCCGGCGGGAAGCGTCCCAGTCACATCCCGCGACGATTTCAAACATCTCCGGAAACAATCCGAGTTCAGGGATGTGCATGGTGTTGCCCGCACGTCCGAGTCCCCAGATCCCAACCCGAATTTTCTCTGCCATTGCTCTGTCCTGTCTTTGAATGGTGAACAAGAAACGGTTTCATGCGTTATGGGGATAATATATCGTTTCTTTGTTTTGTTTGCAATCCTCCGCAGGAAAATTTGCGTGGAAAACGGAATATGTGTAAAGGAAGCGGATTTCCGGGTTGCAAAAAAGCGGGAATTCGGGTATACTTAGTATCGTGACAAATGTTTGAGGAGTGAAGCAGCCGGGGACTCCGTTTTCATGGAGAAAGTAAACATCAACACCATCGCCAGAACGGCGCGGGTTTCGACCACGACGGTGTCGAATTTCATCAACGGCACCGAGGTGTTTCCGATTTCGGCGGAGACGCGGGGAAGAATCCGGACCGCGATGCGGCAGCTCAATTACCGGCCGCACATCGGCGGGGTTCTGATCCGCCGGCACCCGGTGCGCCCGGGCAAGGTCGGATTTGTGATGGGGGAGGATTGCCGGCAGCCGGTGCTGTACACAGCGGGTATTCCGCTCGTGCAGCGGTTTCTGCTGGAGCTCGAACCGGCTCTTTCGCGGGAGCTCGGGATGTCGCTGGAGATTCTCCGGGTGGGGGACGAAGATTCGCGGGCGGAGTGGATCGAACAGCTTCTGGATCTGGAGTGCCTGATCAACTTCGGGCAAGTCAACGCGCTCATGTGCGACACGCTTTCGCGGCGGAATCTGCCGATGATCGAGGTCGCTTCGACCGAAGAGTTCCGGCGTCACGGTGATTTTACCGGCGTCGAAGATGAGTTTGACTTCCTCTACTGGCGGAATGACCGGCAGATCGAAATGACGTTTGAACATTTCTACGCGAAAGGGGCGCGGCGCTTCCTCTACATCTCCAGCTGCAACGTCCGGTCGCAGCGCCCGGAGTATTACGGCCGGGACGCGCAGGCGAAGCTGGACGGTTTTCGGCGGGCGCTCGAGGCTCATCCGGATTGCGCGGGCACAGTTCTCACGCCGCCGATGAGCTTAGACTTCAACATGTTCCGGGAGTTTGCGCTGGTCCGGGAGCTTCTCGCCGACCGGCCGGAGGCCCTTGCCGGTGTCGACGCGGTGATCTGTCACAATGACATTGTCGCGCACGGCGTCGCTTCATGTGCGCTTGGGAGAGGGCGTGTTCCCGGCCGCGATCTGCTGCTTTCAGGGGAGGGAAATTTCCGGGAACTGCAATACTGGTATCCCGTGATTACGACCAGCTGCGTCGATTACCCCGCGCTGACGCGGAGAATCTGCGAACTCATCCGTCTGCGTATGCAGGGAAGTTCCGAACCGTTCTGTCGGGAGGAGCTCCCCACGTCGCTCGTGAATCCCTGAGTCGTTGTTTTCCCGAGCCGGATCGGGTGCGGATCGCGTGGGCGCATTCACGCATTCCGCCGCGGCTGCCCGGCGGCGTCGATTTCCTCGAGAATCCTCAAACTGGCGGCGACATCCCCCTGCGGGAGGCGGGCAATGACCTCGGGCGTCCGGTCCCACCAGCGGGTCTTGAGGAGCCGTTCGATGGTTTCGGGGTCGAAGCGGTACCGGATCACGCGGGCGGGAATGCCGACGGCCACGGCGTACGGCGGAATATCCCGAGTTACGACCGCTCCGGAGCCGATCACGGCGCCGTCGCCGATCGTGATGCCGTCCATGATGACGACGTTGAGTCCGATCCAGACGTCGTTCCCGATGTGCACGGGGGTTTTGTTCTGGAATTCGATGCGGTTCTCCGGTGGAATCCGGAGATCATCCGCTTCGCCGGTGTAGGAGACCGGATGGGTCGTCAGCGCCTGAAGCGGATGCATCGTCGTTCCGATCGAGACGTTTTTCGCGATGGAACAGAATTTCCCGATCCGGGAGCGGGAATCCGCGACGGTGCATCCGGGAACCAGATACGTATGCTCTCCGATGATTCCGGCCCGCAGCAGTTTGCGGTTGAGCTGCCCGAAGCTGGAGTGGCGCCGCCGGAATTTCTTCCGTTTCTCCGAACTGTAAAAATAGAGCAGAGTTGCGGCGATTCTGATAAAAAGAGCATTCATTTCTGTCCTGTCCTGTCCGTTTCTGTTCTGACGGATGTCGTCAATGCCGTCTCGGGATTTCTGCCGGGCGGGCGGAGAGAAGCCGTTCGATTTCCGCGACCCGGTGGTCGTGCGTATGGCATTCCAGGCAGCGCCGTCTTGCCGCTTCGCCGATTTTCCGGGCGAACTCGGGGTCGCCCAGACACCGTTCCACCTGGGAGAGCAGCTCTTCCGGGGTGCGGAAGAGCAGAATCTCCCGGTCCGGTTCAAACGCCTCTTCAGCCTCCTCCACCCATTCCGCAACGAGGCATTTCCCCGTGGAGGGAACGGCGAAACACTGCAGACTCAGGATGGTCAGGTAGTGTTCGAGCGGCTCCTGCAGAATATTGATGACGCTCCCGGACGCCTGATAGATTTTCACGAGTTCGCGCCCGGCCACATTGCGGTCCAGCCGGGCGCAGCGGTCCAGTCCGGCCTCTCTGGCGGCGCGGTGATTCCGCCAGCGGTTGCCGTAGAGGGCCAGACCTTTCTCTTTCAGCAGCGAGCAGTATTTGACCCGGCGCTCCGTCGCGCGGCCGATGTAGGAGACCGGCGCGGAGAAGAGGCGCGATTCACGTGCCGTCAGAGTCGTCGGCGCATAATAGTCCGGATCTGCGGCGGACGGCAGATAATATGCCGTAACTCCCTGCTCTTCCGCCAGTCGGACCATATAACGGGAGGCGGTGAGCGGCAGATCCGCCTCCCGGAATCCGGCGAGAACCTCCGGCAGAGGGCTCCGCGGTCCGTCCAGATCGTGGATTGCGACGACTCCTTTGAAATAGGATTTCAACCGGGGAAAATCATATTTCCAGCTGGCGACGCAGTAGATCAGGTCCGGCTGAAAGCGCTTCACGAGATGTTCCAGAGAACGTTGAAGCTGTTCCCGTGCCATTTCTCGCGGCAGCGGAATCCCGCAGAGAGTCGCCATCCTGTGATAGTCTCCGATCCGGATATCGTGCCCGCGGCGGCGGAATGCGGCTTCGATGTGCGAGAGATGCAGCCCCATCCAGGAGCTGTTCTTGCCGAGCATAAGGACGCGCATATTGTTTTTTTTCCCTGCTGTTTCCCTGCAGGCCGGCGGAGCTTCCGTTCGCATGAAAACGGACGCCCGGCAGCGCCTGCGACCCATGATCCTCCTATAATATAAATCCGTCCGGGAAAAATGCAATGCGCCCCGTCAGACAACCGGAGGAGTTCCGCTTATGACGGAGGAGATCACGAATTCCGTTCGCAGACTTTCTGCGCGGCGGCAGCGACTTTCCGGCGGAGCTCAGCCGGGTAGAGCACTTCAATATGCCCCGCTTCTCCCAGCACCCAGCGGATCACCTCATGCTCAAATGCCGGACGCAGCGTGACGATCAGAGAACCGTCCGTCTGCGGCTCGAGTTTGAATTTCTTAATCTTCTGATGCTCCCGGAGATAAAACGCGATCTCCGCATCGCAGCGGAGCTGGACCCCGTCGATCCGCGGATATTCAAAGAGCCCGTTCCGCTTCGTATTCTCCACGAGTTTCCGGTCCGTCTCGAACGTGTCGAGACCGAATTCGACCGCGTGAATCCGCTGGATCGCGTAACATTTCACCTCCCGGCTGTCGCACTCACGCCCCTTGACATACCAGATCCCCCGGTGAAAGGCGATCAGATGCGGCTCAAACCGGTGTCTCCTGTCCTCGCCGTTCGGCTTCCGGTAGGTCAGCGTCAGCACCTGGTGCAGACGCCAGCCGTCGAACACCTTTTTGAAGATCGCCGGCTCCACGGCCGCCTTGATGCCGGTGGCGCAGATCAGCGATTCGATCATCGCGTCATCAAAAAACTCCGTGCTGTTGCCGGTCAGCGACTTTTCGACGGCGCTGTCTACGCTGCTTTTGAGCGGTTCCGGGAGCAGATCCGAGGCGAGGCGGGTCCCGAGCAGCGTCATGCTCAAAATCTCTTCGCTCATGATCGGAACCTGAAACTCCCAGTCGGGATTCCGCAGATAGTAGCCGCGCCGGACAGGATCGTAGGAGATCGGTGCATGGTACTCCTGCTGAAGCGTTCTGATATCCCGCATGATCGTCCGGGCGCTGCAGCCGCAGTCCACGTTTTCATCGATGTCGATCGTGCGCAGCAGTTCCGAGAAACTGTTGGCATTGGGGTAGTTGTTCTTCTTCATCTCCGCGATCAGCTTGATCAGGCGGAGCGCCTGCCGACTCTGGTTGCTCAAGGTGATTCTCCGTTTGGGATGTTCGTGATGCGCCGGATCAATATACGCCCCGGAATTCAAAAACGCAAACGTTTTCTCCCCGGCGAACATTTCTTTCCCTGAAAATGGGGAAGGAGTGACAGATTCCGCCTTGCTGTCGCGTATATTCGCATGCAGATCCACCGGCAGAATCCCGAAAGCGGTGCGATTGGATGAATTTTTTCAGGGAAACAACTCTCCTGTGACAATATTTGTCGCAGGTGCGGAACTACATTGAACAATATGACAGATGGGAGGCGTCGCCGTACTCCGCTCCGACCGTGGCGGACATGGCCGAAAGCATTGACAGGAAAGATCGAACCAGATGAATCACCGGGTTTCGGAACTCTATCGCGCCATGCTGCTGGAGTTGCGCGGACAGCTCGAGGAGGGCGGCCGCCTTTCCCTGCGGATTTCGGAACTGCTGTTCGGCATGATCGCCGCGGACTCTCCGTCCGGAAGTCCGGCGCGGAAACTCCGAAAAATCCGGGAGCTGGACCGCCGCCACCGGGCGCTGCTTTCGGAGGTCGCGAAAAGTCTGATCCGGGTGTATCCGGGGCGGATTCCGCTGATTCCTCCCTCCGGCGGTTTTCTCGAGAGTCTCGAGCGGCGCATCGCCGTGAGCGAGGAACTCGAGCGGACCATCGACCGCCTGCTGGAGGAGTGCGGTCATGCCCCGGAGGAGGCGGAAAAGATCGAAATCAACGGCGCCGCCGGAACCGGGATGGAGGATATGGAGTGCCGGGCGGAATCCGAACGGCAATTTGAGGGACAGATCGCATTTTGCGGGAGGTCCGACGTTTTGTCGGCCGGCCGCATCGGAAACGGTTTCGGCTCCGAACCGTTCCGGAACTCTTGTCAAATCAGGAAACAGAGGATGAAAATGAAACCGAATATTCTCGTGTGCGGAAAGACCGGTGTCGGGAAAACCTCGCTGATTCAAGCTGTTACACATCGCGGTGTCGTGCCGGACCGCGCGGTAGGCGACGGCAGTCCGACGACCGTCGGGTTTCAGTTGTATGAGACGGAAGTCGCAAACTTCATCGATTCCGGGGGGATGGATTCCGGCGGATGCTCCGTCGATGAATATGCCGACTCCATCCCGGATGAACTGTTCCGGCGGATCGAGGCCGGAAAAGGCGAACGGTTCGTCCACACCATCTGGTACTGCATCGACGGATCCGGCGCGCGGATTCCGGACGCCGAGGCAAAACGGATCAAGCTGTTCAGCGACAAGGTGATCCTTGTTGTCACCAAATGCGATCTCATGCGCCGCGAGCAGGTTAGAACCGTGATGAACACGCTGCTCGACCTGATCGAACGCGACCGGATTGTGCTGGTCTCCTCCGAAAATCGGAGCGGTCTGGCGCAGCTGGTCGCCCGGGCGGAGGCGATGAACGCGGCGGCGACGGGAAATTCCCCGGAGGAGCACGAGGCGTTCCGCTCCCGCTGGGATCGATATTACGCCAACATGCGCCGGGTCTGGGCCGAGAGTGTCAGCGCCGAAGCGGACAGCTACATCAACTGGGCTGCCGGGCGTGCCGCGGCAATCGCGTTTGTACCGCTGCCGCTGGCGGACATCGCTCCGCTGATCGCCAACGAGGTGTACATGCTCTACAAACTCGCCGGGATTTACGGCATTGCGGCGGACAACACGATCGTCACGATGCTGCTCGGCTGTGCGGGTGGTTCGATCGCGGGCAAGGTCGGAGCGAGTTTTCTGCCGTTTCTGAAAGTCCCGATCGCCGCGGCGGTTACATACGGGGTCGGCAAGGCCGCGCAGGCCTACTTTGAATCAGGCATGACGATGAATGAAGAGGAACTCCGCAGGGAGTTCCTCGCCGGAGAATGCGAAGCGAAGAAAAAGGAGTGGAAGTAAATTGATCAGCAACGGTTTCGCCTCACTTCTGAAACATTTTCCCGTGTCCCCCCGGGGACATCAGGAGGCTTCCGCCCCGCCGCCGCGGCGACGTGGAACGGGGAGCGGCCGGCTCATCCTGCCGGCGCCCGCTGGACGCGCGATCCGCGCGGCGCGGACGATTCGAGCATTGCAATTCTGAACCTGGCGGAGGCGATATGAATTTTTCCGATGGATCCGTTGCGCATTCCGGTGACTTTTTGCGGGAGTGCCGTTCGCTCTACTTCAAATTGTACTTTGTCTGCGATGTGCTGAATCTGCACTGCTTTCAGGGACGGCTCGAGCGTGTCCCTCTGACCCTGAATCTGGACGGAAATCAGAAAAGAATCTTCGCAATGACCAGTTGCCTCTCGATTCCGTGGCGGCGCAAACCGTTCTGTTCCATGGAGATCAATTTATTTCCGTGCATGGAGCTCTCCAGCGGGTGTCTGCTCGGGGTCATACTGCACGAGATGAATCACATCCGGGATTATCAGTATACCCGGAGCACGAAGCACGATCGGAGATTTTACGAACGCATGCTCCGGGTCGGATATGACGACAAATCAATGAGTTACCAGGAGGACACTCCGTTTTCCCGATGCCTTGAGACGGTCTCCCGCCGGCAACTCCGGCTGCCGGAGAGTCTGCGCAGTCTGGGGGCGCGCGTCGGAACGATGCCGAAGCCGGACTGGGATGAGATCGATATCTTTCACGCTTATCTCGACCACACTCTCCGGTTGAGGCGGGACTCTTCCACCGACTGCCGCACGGAAGCAGCCTCGTGACGGGAAAGGAGTGCGGATCAATGCGAAAAAGGGAGAAAGGGAAAAATACGATGGGAACGACCGGCAGATTTCTTGAGACGCTTCCGGTGCGGCTGATGCCTGCGGCTGTTGCCCGGCGTCGCGTGGATGAACTGATTCAGCGGAAGCATGCGGCTCTGGCGGAATATCGGCGGGCGAAGCGCGAACGCCATGCGTGTCCTCCGGCTCCTGCCGGAGATATTTTCGTTGTTTTGACCGGGGGAAATTTTTATTGTGTCCAGTTTCATTCCGAAACGCGCGGAGGTCGTTGCGCGGACAGCCGCCCGTACCGGATTGTGCAGAAGTCGAAACTGCGCCCGGATCAGATCGCTTTCATGGAACGCAAGTGCCGTGAGACCGGAGAGGCGGCAGGAGAGACTCCGGTGCAGGCCGAATTCGATTTTTCCTGCACTCCTCCCGCCGGCGGGGATCGGGATCCCCGGTGAAATTTCCCCGGTGCCGCGGAGCAGGGCAGGGCGGTTTTTCCGGAATTTCCACATCTCCCGGAGGCGATTTTTTCCCTGTTTCATGCTATAGTAAAGCAAACAGCATGCTAAGGAAAGAAAAACAGCTCCTCCAATGAAAGACCATATTGAAATCCATGGCGCCCGGGTCCACAATTTGAAGAACATCGATGTGGATGTGCCGTTGAACCGGATCGTCGGAATCGCGGGGGTCTCCGGCTCCGGCAAGTCTTCCCTCGCACTCGGCGTCCTCTATGCGGAGGGATCGCGCCGATATCTCGAGGCTCTCTCCACCTATACCCGCCGCAGGATGACGCAGGCGGCGAAAGCGGAAGTTGACGAGGTTCTCTATGTTCCGGCCGCGCTCGCTCTGCACCAGCGTCCCGGAGTTCCCGGAATTCGCAGCACGTTCGGAACCGGAACCGAACTTCTGAACAGCTTGCGGCTGATGTTTTCCCGGCTGGCGAGTCACCGCTGCCCGAACGGTCACCGGCTCGCCCCGTCGACCGCGGTCGCTGCCGGAATGGAGTTGCGTTGTCCGGTATGCGGTGTTGTCGTCACACCTCCGGGGGCGGAGGATCTCGCGTTCAACAGCCGGGGGGCCTGCCGCACCTGCGACGGCACCGGCATTGTGCGGACCGTGGACCGCTCCACCCTGGTTCCGGATGAGTCCCTCTCCATCGAAGCCGGTGCCGTCGCTCCGTGGAAGAGTCTGATGTGGTCGCTGATGGTCGACGTCTGCCGGGCGATGGGAGTCCGCACCGACGTTCCGTTCTCCGAACTCACGCCGGAAGAGAAAGAGATCGTCTACGACGGGCCAGCAGTGAAGAAACATATCTTTTACCATGCGAAGAACACCGATTCCGCCGGAGAGCTCGACTTCACCTATTACAGCGCCGTCCGCACCGTCGAGAACGCGCTTGCGAAAGTCAAGGACGAGAGCGGCATGAAGCGGGTCGCGCGGTTTCTGTGCGAGAGCATCTGTCCCGACTGCGGGGGCAGCCGCCTTTCGGCCGCGGCCCGGATGCCGGAGGTGCGGGGCATCTCCCTCGATGCGGCATGCCGGATGACGCTCTCCGAACTCTGCGACTGGGTGGACGGCGTTCCCGATTCGCTCCCCGCCGAGATGCGGAAGATGGCCGTGAGCATCTGCGACTCGTTCCGGACGGCGGCCCGGCGGCTGCTCGATCTGGGGCTCGGATATCTGACGCTCGACCGGGCGGCTTCAACTTTGTCGACCGGAGAGCGGCAGCGGATGCAGCTTGCGCGGGCGGTCCGCAACCGTACGACCGGCGTGCTTTACGTCCTTGACGAACCCTCGATCGGTCTTCATCCTTTCAATCTCGCCGGGCTGACGGGGGTCATGGACGATCTGATTTCCGACGGCAACTCCGTGGTGCTGGTCGACCATGATACGCAGATTCTCTCCGGGGCTGATTACCTCATCGAAATGGGGCCGGGCGCCGGGGCGGAGGGGGGCCGTGTCATCGCCCGGGGGAGCGTGGCGGAAATTGCGGCCGATCCTGCTTCTCAGATCGGACCGTTTCTCTCCGGAAAAGCGGAGACGAGCGTCCGTCCCCGCGCCCCGGAGCATGAACTCTTTTCTCTCGGGAGGATTCACCTCTCGACTGGTGCGATTCACACGGTCCGGCCGCTCTGCGCCGATATTCCGGCGGGGCGGCTCACGGTGGTGACCGGCGTCTCGGGTTCCGGAAAGACGACGCTGATTCTCGAGAGTCTCATTCCGGGGCTGGAAGCCGCCATCGCCGGGAAAAAACTGCCCGCCCATGTGCTTGCGGTCGATCCGGGGAGAATCCGGCAGGTGAAGCTGATCGACGCCACGCCGATCGGGATCAACGTGCGTTCCACCGTGGCGACGTACGCCAACGTCCATGATGAATTGCGCAAACTCTATGCGGCGACTCCTGATGCGAAGAAGCGCGGTTTCAAGGCGGGGGATTTCTCCTACAACACCGGGCAGCTGCGCTGTCCGGGCTGCGACGGCACCGGCACGATCAGTCTGGACGTCCAGTTTCTGCCGGATGTGGAAATTCCCTGTCCGGAGTGCCACGGCACGCGGTATTCCGCCGCGGCCGGGGAGATTCGGCTCTCGAACCGGCGGGGGGAACTCCGCTCGTTGCCGGAGTTGATGCACATGGACATCAATGCGGCGTTGTCGTTCTGCGACGGCTGGCCCGTGGTTCGCCGGAGACTCGAGACGCTCCGCGATCTGGGGCTCGGTTACCTGACGCTCGAGGAGGAGACTCCGGGTCTTTCCGGCGGCGAAGCGCAGCGACTGAAACTCTCCGGCGAGATGGGCCGGACGCAGGAGGATTCGCTGTTCGTCTTTGACGAGCCCACCATCGGGCTGCATCCGCTGGATGTCCGGCTTCTGATCGGCGTGTTCCAGAAATTGATCGCGAACGGCGCGACAGTCATCGTGATCGAACATGACCTCGATGTGATCCGCAATGCCGATTACATCATCGACATGGGGCCGGGCGGCGGAAGCGAGGGCGGCCGGATCGTCGTTGCCGGAACGCCGGAAACCGTCGCCCGGGAGCCGGAAAGCCGTACCGGCCGATATCTCGGATGCTCCTTTGGAGTCTCCCGGGCAGCGAAGCCGTAACTCAGGACGAGTCTGCCGGCGAATGGGGGAGGATTTTCAACCTCCTCCTCATCATCATTATCATCATTATCATCATTCCCGATGAATTTCGGGAGCCGCGCATCGCATTTCCCGGGAATCCGGGTCAGCGCGGGCATCGCGGCGCGAACCGGCGCGGCGGAGCGTAATACCACCGCGCCGGCGGCGGAGCGGAGGGGCGACCGCCCGGCACGCGGTAGACCGGAGTCCGGTAGACCGGTACCGGGCAGACCGGTTCCGCGTAAACCGGTACCGGCTGAACATAAACCGGGGTTGTCACGCAGGGGGCGGCGGGGGCGACGCAGTAACTGCGGGGAGCGGCCAGCTCATTCAGGATTCCGAGGCTGTTCGCCACGATTGCCGTGATATCCGCCGCGAGCCGGACGCCGTCGCCGCCGTGCCTGTGGTGACGCGGACCGGGGCCGCCGTGGCGCGGCGGAGCACCTCCCGGGGGGCCTCCGAACGCCAGAAGCGCAGAACCAATCAAACAGACAATCAAAAGACCTTTCTTCATTTTGTTTCCTCCTTTTCCTCTTCCATTGACGGCTCCGGATCGTTGCCGTTCTCGTTTTCGCTTTCGTTCTCGTTTTCGTTCTCGCTTTCGGTCTGCACCGAATCATGTTCTGCCAGAAACTCGGCTTCGATCCCGGGCCACATGTTGATGGCTTTTTCGATATCTTCGGCAATTTCGTCAAGATCACGGAGCATTTCGTCGATTTCCTGCGGCGTTTTCCATTCTCTGTTATCCATGGTTACGATCCTTTCAATCCTTTGAAGAAATAATAATAAAAGAACAACAGGGCGAATCCGATCGCCCCGACAGCCAGGAATGGTAGAAGATAGACGAAAATGGCACAGCGCAGTTCGGCTGCCCAGACTAGGAAGGGGGACAGAATTGTCACCAGAACTACGATGATCAATGCGAGGAGATCTCCGTTGCTTTTCTTCATGACCGATTTCTGCGGTTTGCGCTGTTTTTTTCGTTTTCGCCGCGGTCGGCCGCGGTATAAGATTGAACCTGGTTATGCAGCCGTTCGAGTGCTTTTTTGCAGATGGGGGAGATGGCGCCGTCGGCGAGGCTGACGGCGAGCCACAGAGCAAAAGCGTGACGAACGGGAAAATTCGGAGTTCTGCCGAGAATTTCGCAGGCGGGTCTGACTCCGGCGAGGAAAGTGTCGAGGAACTCCTTTTCGGGAATCCGTCCCCGGAGATGGGCGAGTTTGGCATTGAGGCCGACGGCGTCGGGAGAGACGTCGGCCGGTTTTCTGCCGAGGGCGGAGGCGATGCGCTCGAAACTGCGGTCCTGTTTTTCGGTGAACCAGCCGTCGAGGTTGCCGAGGAGATAGGCGACGTCGAGAGTCGCCGGGACGCATGTTTCCGGCGAGAGACAATTTCTGACGAGACCGGCGAAAGTTTCGATATTGTTTCCGGTCATGGCGGTGATGCCGGAATCCTGCATATTGTTCCTCCTGTGAAAAATGCGTTTTTCTGCCGCGGGAGGAAAAGAGAACCTCCTGCGAATTGCGGTAATTCAACCTATTATTCGCAGGAGGTTTGTGTTTTTGTCGGGAATATCGAGAAACAAATGCGTTTGACGGTCAATTCAAGATTTGTATTGCTGCATCGGAATACTTTGCCAGCAGCTGATCGACTGGATTGGCTACGCCTTGCAATTTTGCCTCCCGAACCGCTATTATTGTTGAGACTTATGCCGCACTTCACGCAACCCAGCTGCCTGTCCGAGGGGCGATCTTGACGCGGCAACAGCCACAATAGTTCTTTTTCTGCCGCGGAGGAACTCCGCAGTTGACGCAAATGACGATGTTGTCCACAACCCCATTCCCACAATTTTTACAGAATATCTCAGTTTTCCTATAGTTTCCGGCTTCTTCAGCAGGGAAATCGGTTTTACCAATGTTATCGCGGCATCAGAAAAACGAACGGTTCAAACGGCAGATTCCGGGCAATCCCGTAAAAAAGATAGAGTACGATGATACTGAAATATTCCCTGCCGCTCAATGGAGTATCCATTCTTCTTGCCACCCACAAAGTCAGCAGAGCGGAGGGAAACAGCAGCACATTGGCGGAAAAGCATCCTTTCAGATCACCATGCAGCAATCGATACACTGCTCGGGTCGAACCACACCCAGGGCAGTACAGATGAGTTACGGAATGAAAAAAGCAGGGCGGGAACCAACCCCTTTCTGGACCCACCCGGTACAGTACCCATAGCGCGACCATGATCAGAAAGATCACAGTCGCGCCCGTTATGAAATAAGTTTTCCTCATACCATAGGACGCCCGGCTGCATCACGGCGTGTATTAATCAGATCCTGAATAGCTCCAATAAGGCTTGCAATACCAAGCACAAAACAACAGGGAGGAATGATCGAACACAACAATGCAGCCAATGCTCTCTGACGATATCCGGCATAGAAATTATGAATTCCCCACCCCCCCAGAAACAACCCCAACAGCAGATAGACCTTTCGACTTTTTGCCGGCCCTGCCGCCAAAGCCTCAATATCCGGCGTTCTGGGAGGAAGCACGGCTGGTTTGAACAAGCCTTTGATCTGATCAACCAGGGATGAGCGCGGGGCTTCGGAAGCTTCTCCCCGAGTCGATTTGCCGAGCGAAACATTTCCGGCTCCGACGGAAGACAAAGAAACACCACATTTCACACAGACAATCTGAGCTTCCTGAATTGCAGCTCCGCAGTTGTAACAAAATTTCTTTGAGTTCCGCGGAGGAACTCCGCATTTGATGCAAACCACCGCATTTTCCGCAACTTCATTCCCGCAATTCGTACAGAACATCGTATTTTCTCCTTGCTGATTTGAAATTTCTCCGATCTACTTCCTGAAAAATGAACCAGGGTCTGAATTACCCGGGCTCTTTCAGACTGGAAAGAACCAGCTACACTGTTCTGATTACAGTGGCTTTTCTTTCCCAACGTTACAATGGAACACCTCAAATGCTATTACTCAACCTCCATATTGTAGATAGTTTCTAATTGGGGTACAAAAAAAGACGTACCCTGTTCCACGACTCAGGAGGTACGCCAATACCCGAAAAGACCATGCAAACAGAGTACGCCAATAGAATGACGCACTCCAGGCAGCGATCTTTTCTCTGTACTTTGGCGTTTTCCTGAGTCGACCCGCTTGAAGACTGCGAATGTTTATGATTTTAAAAAATTGTCAGCTCGTTGTTTTCTATCCTTTCTGTTGTTCCGGATTAAAACATAGCACAACAATTCGCCAAAATCAAATCGCAGCTCTGTCTGCATGGAAAAATTTTCGACGAGCACAGGAAATTTTTCCTTTCCCTGTCTGATTATTCGTGGACCGAATCGCGATCTGTCGCGCAGTTTGCGAAAAAAGAATGTTTTTCTGCGATCCGCGATTCAGGATCAGTCGAAATACAACCTCGCCTTACCCGGATCCAGCAAACTGTATCGCATCAGCAGCAGCGAACGCAGCAGATCCTTTTCCTCCTGAGGCAATTCCCCGCCGGCCAGAATCCGGTTGACCCCGGAACGGATCAGCGCATCCAATGCAACCGCCTGCATGATCGGATCTTCCGTCAGCATCGCATTTTGTTTCACTGCGTTCGTCCCGGACGCCACCCGCCAATGGTTCTGGCGCCGCTTCACCACATCCGGATCGAAATCCGGATAGAAGAAATGACTGCAGATCTTCGCCAGCTCCTGTTCCAGAGCCGAGGGAGTCCGATTCTCTTTCACAATGGGCCTCCGCATCTGCAGCCGGGGATTGCCGCTGCCTTTCAAAAGCAGATCCGAAATCTGATCCGCCGTCAACACCTCATACTCCAGCAGCACCGGCAGCAGCCGCCCCCCATCCGAAAAGAATCCGAGTTTCCGAAACTGTTCCACGGCAAGTTTCTGCACCTCTTTCTGCAACTCCCTGTCCGGATCTTTCCGCGTTTGCAGCTCCATTGCGGCAGGAGGCCGTTTCTCCGCTGCCGTGCGCACGGCAGCCTGAAATCCGGTTTCCCGCGTCGGCACGGGTTCTTCCGCTGATTCCGGAATGTGTTGTGACTCCGGCTCTTTCATCTGCAGAAAGAACAGCACGATCCCGATGACAAGAGCCGCCAGAAACAGCAGCCCGATCAGAGCGAAAATCCCGCAGGCAATCCCGAAAATATGCATCGGTTTCCGATCGGTTGCCGGGTTCTCATCCCGTTGACATGTAACCCGCTCCGGCTCCCGCAGCAGCCGGCGGAACTCCGCCGCCGAACCGATCGGATGGGTACAGCTTTCGCGCAACGCCCGATTCAATCCCGCATCCACGCTGATGGTCATATCCTCCGGAAGCCCCGGATACTCCCGGACCGGCAGTCCGGTCAGCTAGATCACCTTGCCCAGCGCGTAGAAGTCGTCACTCGCATCCGCCGAGCCGCGTCCCGCCATGAGTTTCGGCGAGAGGAATCCCGGCGTTCCGACCAGCGAACCTTTGCCGTCCGGCGCGATCAAACCCGCATCGGCGAGAGTCGCTCGACCGTTCACCCACAGGATGTTGTCCGGTTTGATGTCTCGATGGACGAGCTTTCGCCGGTGCAGTTCCTCCAGCCCTGCGAGCAACCCGTCCAGCATGAGCGCGATCTCTTTGCCGTCGAGCCTCCCGGAACGCTGCAAACGATTGGCGAGGGTATCGGGCAGATATTCTCCCTCTCCCCGGTTGAGGTTGTCGGCGGCATCCATCGTGTAGCAGATCCGGTCGTCGGTGATCTCGACGTAGCGGATCTTGAGCAGATTCGGATGGTTGCACTCCTTGTAATTCCGGAGTCCGGCGAGCTCCCGTTCGGAATAACTGCCGCGATTGGCGATGATTTTCAGCGCGACGCGCGTTCCGATCGCATCCTCCGCCAGCCAGACCTCGCCGTAGGACCCGCTGCCGCACTTCTGCAGCAGTGTGCAGTTGCAAAGCCGATCACCGTTCCGGTATATCATAGGTCGACAGCTCCAGTTGCAGCTCCGGATCCTGTTCGTTCATACGCCGCAGGATCTCCCGCAACTTGGCGAAACAGCGCTTCTTTGCCTGATAAACCTGATTGGGCGAACAGTTCAAATAGGCGGTGATCTTCTCCATCGGCCGTTTTTGCACGGCAAACAGCTGATACGCCTGAAACGTTTCGGGCGTAACAAGTTGCCGGAGCTCCTGCTCCGCCTCCCCGAGCACCATTCGCCGCCACTCGTCCATAAAGAGCTGCTCGGTTTCCGGCTCGACGGGGAGCGGCTCGAATTCCGCCATCGGGATTTCCCGTTTCCGCCGGTAGAAATCCGCGATCTTGCTCCGGACGATCCGGCCGAAATAGGTCCGGAAACGGGCGATGCCGGGATCGAATTTGAACTGTCTGCTCTGCTGAAAAAACTGGGTCATCACCTGCTGGCAGATATCGTCGGCGTCGGATTCGTTCAACCCTTTGAACATGGCCAGCGCTTTCACGATGGGACTGTACCGGATAAAAAATTCATCCCAGCTGATCTCATCGCCCGAAGCGATCCTGTCCAGCAGCGTTCGCGAAGTGGTCGGGTATTTCAAGGGCATCTGGAGCATCTCCTGTTATGGGTAATATCAATAAGTTGATGATGGAAGCCGATCCGGGAATGAAGAGGCTTTCGGGCGGGATGGTCATTGCGGGATTTTTCGGAATATGCCTCCGTTCTCACGATCATCCGGTTTGTTTTTGCTGAAGTGACCGACCCGGTCAGGAAGAGGAGCGGGGGGTGATTTGGCAGGAGCGTTCCCTTTCTCTCTCCCCGGGAATCGTGAGCTGCCGGTGAAATCGATTTTTCAATTATCACTTTATTTTGATGGAAAATACCTTCGCCCGCGCCGGATAATTCCTGCCGGTCTCCTCCTCCGGCATTGCGACTGGGCTGTGGGGAAAAACTTGCGGCGGAGACTCCGGCAAGAGATTGACTGTCAAATAAATCAGGGATCCATTCCGCCGCCTGGCGAGGCGAAACTGTATCGCGTCGTCTGAGGTCGAACAAATCTTCCGGTTGTTCGTGCAGAGAGTTACTCATTGTCGGCATTTGCAAATTTTCTTTCTCCTGTTTACGAGGAACTCTCGATAATATATCATGCGGAAACAAGATTTTCTATGGCTGTTCAATGATTGGAATATTTTTTTGTATTCCGCCGTACAATGCTTCCTGTAAAACTGGTCGCCCGGAATTTATCGCGGCGGCAGGTTCGAGGTTTGACCGGATCGCCGGGATTGACGATAAGTTCCCGGAGTCATTCCGGTTTCCCGTTTGAATGCGCTCGACAGCGCCATACTGGAACCATACCCCGTCTGTTTCGCGATTTTCGATAAGGAGAGCTCCGTATTGTCAAGCAATTCGCGAATCCGGTTCAGACGGAGCTCCAGGAGAAAGCGCTGTGGTGATATGCCAAGATATCTTCTGAATTTTCGATTCAGCATGCTTGCGGAGATTCCTGCCTCATGAGCAGCGTCAACCACGCTGATGAAGTTCATGTAATTGGCCAGCAGAAAACTGATTGCCGTAGCCAATCGCAAGTCAGGCACCGCCAATGTATCTGTGCTGCGACGGGAAACGATCGCCGCAGAGGTGACAAAAACGGGAGCATGCGGGACCGTCTCTCCAATCATGATGCGGTGCAGCAGATCCGCCATTTTTCTGCCGACTTCCCGGAGTTCACCGCTGATTCTTGTCGTGGGAATCAAGGCATTGTCCGCCATCATGCTGCTGTCGGTATTGCACAGAATCGCAACCTCTTCCGGAACCTTGATCCGGGCTGCAGCCAGCACCCGGTAGGTTATGGCAAGATAAAGGCTGTTCGGGATGAGCAGGGCGACGGGTTTGGGCAGCCGGCGGAAGAATTGTTCCAGCTTCGGAATGACTGTGGCATAATTGATCCGTTCATCCGAATTCATATCCGGTTTCCAATGGCAGATCTCCAGGGAAAATCCATGTTCTGAGAGCACAAGCTGAAACGCTTTCACCAGATCCTGGGGAATTCCATTGTAATTTCCGGGCCACTCTCTGCTGTCGATTGCCGCAAATCGGGAATATCCCTTTCCGATAAAGTATTCGGCGACCATGGTCGCGATCTGCCGGGTATCGCCGGCCACCGTCCAGATATTCTTCTCCCGATGGAATTCCCGTGCGATGATCGGCGTACGGCTGAAATTGCGAATTTGCCTCAGTTCAACCGCTTGCAGATAATCGGTTAAGACGCCGTCCCCGAACCAGTTGACCGGCAGTTGCCGCCCGCACTGTTCTATCTGCCAATGGTGTTTTTTCCCGAAGATATAGATTTCTTCAAGGAGGCCGCAATCCGGTTCTGAAAATGCGCAAAGGATGTTTTTCATTGCGATTGCTGTTCAGAAATAATATACATCATTTTGAATTTAATATATTCTCTAAAACAGAAAAATCAAGTATAATAAAAGCAGATACGAAAAACCTGAATTCGATGTCATTGTTGAAAAAAGGGAGAATTATCACGATGAAAACAGCAATGAAATACCTGTTCCCCCACACGTTTTCTATTGCGTCAACTCGAGTTTCTCTTGGTCGAATCCGGACGAGTGAAGCTGCCTCCGCTGTTTCCGGTACGCATGGGAGCCCGGGATTCGGGAGAGAGACGCTTCTCATTCCGGCCGACCCTCAAACTTCCCATCGGTCAATCACTGCCCCGCGACAGAGTGTCGCGCCCGGCAGTACAAGAGAGGGGTTCGGGGGAGAGAAAGCGGCTATGGCAGCCGCGTCTCTCCCCGTACCGAACAACCATCAAACTCCCCATCGGCCAGTCATCGCCCCGCAACAAAGTCTCCGCTCGGCAAGCGGCGAAGTGGAGCAAAAACGCGAATGGGTCTTTCCGCAGAAAAGCGGGAAGAGCCGTTCGCGTTTTTGCGGCTCTTTCCCCTCGCGCCGGCCGACCGCGGCCACGTCCGGAACCGCTCCGTACCCGGCACCGGCACCTTGCCGGACGCAGGGGGTGCGGGGGGCGGCGGACACGCCCCCCGCCTCCCACGACCACGCGACGGTCAAGGCGGCGTTTACGCTTATAGAGCTCCTCGTGGTGATTGCGATCATCGCGATTCTCGCCTCGATGCTGCTGCCGGCGTTGAATCAGGCGCGTGAGAGAGCCAAATCCAGTACTTGCCTCAACAATCAGAAACAAGTTCTGCAGGGGCAGATGTTTTATGCCGGCGATTATGGCGGGATATGGGTGGTTCAGGCAGCCTGGGGCGGTTTCGATTTTGAAAATTTCGTCACATTGCTCTCCCGAGCGGGATCTATCAATGGACAAACATTTACGGAGAGTGGATATATTTCTCTGGATACATTGATTTGCCCCTCCAACACGATGTCTTACGGGAAAGGCTGGAATGGTCCGTGGACGACCGGAGTATCGGCAACTTATGGGATGGTGGATCCCCAGGGGCTTGGATTCTCCATAGAGTCTGGCGGCATTGACACCGATATCGCTGGAACATTTTTCCGGTATGGCGGCAATGGGAATGAACGGTTGCTGTTTCCGGAAAAAGTGCGTCTTCCGGGAAAAACCGCCGCCCTGTCAGATACCAATCACTTCAATAACGCCTATAAGGAATATCGTGGCGGATGGTGGATGTTCAGAGCGAAATTCGGGAATGATTCCGGGGAATTCGGCATCCAGACCCGTCATCGTGGTCAGGCGAACATGGGATTTTTTGACGGTCATGTGGAAGCTCTCCAGGAGGGGGAGCTGCGCTCTGCCACCACTCTCGAGATTCAGGAATATTTTAATTCCGATATGGCAAAACGCAACGCGAAATAATTCATGTCAGGAGCATAAATCAAGTGACAATCAAGATGTTGCGTTTTATCGCATTGACTCTTTTGCTCTGCTTTCAGTTGAGTGCCGCGGAATCTGTTGTTCTGCAAGGTTTTTTCGACCAGACCCGATTCCTGCTGAATCCGGCAGCCGCCCGGATTGCCGGAAACGGGAGTGGATTTCAGGTTGATACGCGCGAGCTGAGCGGAGAAAAGAACTGGCTTTACCGTTCCCGGGAGGGTGTGCTCAAGCCGAATACGGAATACACCGTGACTTTCCGTTACCGCATCAATGAGCCGGAAGCGCGGACGGGTGCGTTCGTCCTTCTGGTTCGTCCTTTGCGGGAGACAGGCACCCTCCACGATAAATTGAGGAACAAGTATGAGGGAACTCCCGGATTTCGGGAGGTGAACGTGACTTTCCAAACAGGCGATCAGCCCGATTACGCCCTGCAGATTTATGCCCGGAACAAGGTCCGGGGCGAAATCACCGCATTCAAAGTCACAGAAAAACTTCCGGAACGTTACATTCCGGCGCTTGTCAACGCCGTCGAATGGAAAGGTGATTTCGGCAAGTTGCCGGTCGGTTCCCGGGAATTCGAGGTGCAGCTTCCGCGACCGACCGGCGGGGCGGTTGTTCATGCCGCGGAATTCGGTGTCAGTGAACAGGCTCCGGACAACATTGATGCGCTCAATCGAGCGATTGTTCACTGCCGGGAAACAGGAGCCTCGAAACTGGTTTTGGCTCCCGGAGTGTATCGGATGACCGTGGATCGCTCTGTCCTGTTTGAGAATCTGCATGATTTTGAATTTGATGGAAATGGAGCGACTCTGGTGTTCCTGAAAAAACGGACGCCGAATTTTCGGATCGTCAACTGCGAACGGGTTGTGTTTCGCAACTTCAACCATGACTGGGACTGGGAACGGGATCCATTGTTCAGTCTGGTTGAATGTCTGGAACGGACTCCGAAGTTCATTGATTTCAAGTTTATCGAATATGACAGATTTCCCCGCCGGGATTTGAGAGTTGCGTTGGTCAGCAGTTACGACGCCACCTGCAAGGCAGTCGGTCAGGAAATTCATTATGGACGCGGGTTTGAGTTCAATGCTGGTGAGAACCGGGCAAAAATTGAATGGCTTTCCGACAACGTGCTGCGAATCTACGGCCCGGACCTCTATGGGGATTTTTCCGGATTCAAGCCGGGAAAACTGTACCGCATGCAGCATTACTACTATGATATGGGCGGAATTTTCATGAACAACAACCGTCATTTGACGCTGGAAGATGTCAATCTCTATTCCAATCCCGGACATGCTTTTGCGGTTTCCGGGCAGCAGCAGTATTGGCAGTTCCGCCGGGTTCGGATTGCTCCGCCGGAAAACGTCGCGCGCCGCCCGGGAACCTGTACGGCAGATCACCTGCACATCTACCAGTCATGCGGATTTCTGAAAATAGAAGATTGTGAATTCGGTTATGGGGCGGATGATTTTATCAACGTTCATGAGAGTTCCAGCTATGGGAAGAAACGCGGTCCGTTTTCGGTGGAAGTGCGGAATGCCTCGGGATATGTTCCGGGTGCGGAGGTTGAATTCCGGCATTGGGATTATTCTCCTGCGGGCATCCGAACCCGGGTGAAGGAGGTGAAACCGCTCGGTCAGGGAATGTATGAGATCCGTTTTGCCGATTCGCTTCCCGAACCGTTGGCGGGGGGAGATGGGTTTATTCTTTTCAACTGGACCTACGATTCCCGGAACATTATAATCCGCAACAACTATTTTCATCGCAGCCAGGCTCGCGGGCTGCTGTTGCTTGGCCGTGACATCACCGTGGAAAACAATCGGTTTTACCACACGCAGCTGGGAGCAATCAAAATTGAAACCGGATATACTTTCAACTCCTGGAGTGAGGGATACGGAGCATCAAATATTGTAATTCGGAATAATATATTTGACACGGTCAATCCGGTGGATGCGAAAAATGACGGCAAAGCGCGCGACATTTTCATCGGCGTCTACATGAAGACCGATCCCTCTACGGAACGGACCTCCTATCCGATTTTATCCGATATTCTTTTTGAAAACAACACGTTCAGGGACAGCTTCGGCTTGATTGCGTTCATCAGTTCTGCGGGCAACGTCACGTTCCGCAACAATACATTTCTGAATCCGGGGAGTCGTCTGAATCCGCTCCCGTACCGGAGTGCGTTTTTTGTGACGCATGCGCAGAATGTCAAGATCGTGAATAACATTTGGGAGGCCTCACCAAATGTGCCGAATCCGGGTGTTTTCATCGTTCCAGATACTGTTCAAGGGGTGATTGCCGAGGGAAATCGAATCATACCTGAGGCGGCTTTGCCGGCAGGTAATTGAAACAACTCGGGTTCGATGTGCTGCATGCCGTCTGATAACGTCCGGAAAATTGCGCACATTTAGAGAGAGGGCACTTGAAAAAGGATCTGTTTTCTGATTGATTATAGAGACCAAATTCCCAGTCCTCATGCGCGATATACCGGAATTCTTAGGAGACCAATTCACATTCCGGCACGTTTTCTGGGAACAGGGATTATAAGCTGACTTCTTCCTGTTTCCAGTCGTCAAGCTGGCGGGTTTCCATGTTGAGGTTTGCGCCGATCAGGATGATCCGTTTCC
>CALXOE010000044.1 GCA_944389935.1 uncultured Victivallis sp. | reverse complement strand
CGTGTAAGTTAATCGCCATAAATTACACGCCGCAAGCAGAAACCGCGAACGTCAGTCATTTATCATACCATCTCCTGTCTGTATTTACACTATACACCGCAAATCTGCAAAGCGCAAAAAAAATCGTCTGTAAATTGAAAAGAAGCGCAGACGGTGATATAGTATTAGGATATCGATTCAATTCAGGAAAGAGCAGAACGCCATGTCAACAGAAACTCGTGAGAGCTGGAGCGGGAAACTCGGTTTCGTGCTTGCTGCAGCCGGTTCCGCCATCGGTCTCGGCAACATCTGGAAGTTCCCCTACATCACCGGAATGAACGGCGGCGGCGCATTTGTACTGGTTTATCTGGGGTGTATTCTTCTTTTCGGACTGCCGCTGATGCTCTGTGAAATCACGATCGGCCGCAAGACGGGGAAAAACCCGTACGGAGCATTCAAATCGCTGCAGCTGAAGCGTTCGCGGACGGCGGACGTGATCGGGGTGCTGCTGATGCTCGGAGCAGTTTCGCTGGCGGCGTCGGGACATTACGGATTTGCGGTGATCCTGTTTGCGGCGGCGTGCCTCTTCGTCTGGCTCGGATTTGCGGCGGTGGGGCTGATCTCGCTCATCACGGCGATGCTGATTCTCTCCTACTATGCGGTGGTGGGGGCATGGATCGTCGATTACGTCTACCGATCGTTCACGGGCGGGCTTCATTTCACGCAGGTGTCGGAGGCGGCCGGGGCATTCAACCACTACCTCGACCGGGAGCCGGGGAGGATTGCGGCGGAGCTCATCATCTTCATGGTGCTGACTGCGGCGATGATCATCTTCGGAATCCGGAAAGGGATCGAACGGTGCTCAAAGGTTCTGATGCCGCTGCTCTTCTTTCTGCTGCTGGCGGTGATCGTCCGCGGCGTGACGCTGCCGGGTGCGAAAGAGGGAATTCGTTTTTTCCTGAATCCGGATTTCTCGAAACTGAGCATTGCGGGGGTGCTTGAAGCTCTGGGACACGCATTCTATTCGCTGAGCCTCGGCATGGGAATCACGATCACCTACGGCAGCTATCTGCGCAAGGATGAGAACATCTTGTCGACCTCGCTCTGGATCGTGGCGCTCGACACGCTCGCGGCGCTGCTCGGGGGGCTGGCGATCTTCCCGGCGGTGTTCGCGATGCAGCTTGCGCCGGACGCCGGTCCGGGACTGATCTTCAACGTGCTGCCGGCGACATTCTACCGGATTCCGGGCGGCATGGGCTGGTTCTGGGCGGGGCTTTTCTTCCTCATGATGACGATTGCGGCGCTGACCAGCGCGGCGGCGCTGCTCGAAAGCGGCGTGACATTCATCATGGATCAGTTCAAAGTGCGGCGCGTTCCGGCGGTGATCGGGACGTTCCTCGGCGTCACGCTGCTCGGATTCCTGACCTGTTACAGCACGAATCACTGGGAGAATCTGCCCGGAATCGAGCATTTCGTCCAGAACGTATTCAACGTCCGGACCGGCTCCTGGTTCGATCTGCTCGACAAGCTGACCTCGAACTGGCTGCTCCCGCTCATGGGATTGCTGACGGTGATCTTCGTCGGCTGGATCTGGGGTGCCCGCAAAGCGGGACGGGAACTGCGTGAGGGGACGCACGGGCTTGTTGATGAAAATCTCATCACCTGGCTCTCCGGCTTCCGCGGGGAGCCGCGCTACATGGAAGCGGCGAATTCCGGGCTGACGATCATGACGCTCTGGGGAATCCTGATCCGTTTCGTCGGTCCGGTCGTCATCCTGGCCATCTTCATTCAGGTCATCACGAAGTAGCGGCGACGCCTACGGTCCCCCCGGGGACGAGGAGCGGTTTGAACCGGACCGACTCGCACGCTCCCGTCTCGAATGCGCGCAGCAACTGTGTGGCGACCGCGCTCCCGAGTTCATATTTATGCTGAAAGATGGTTGACGGAGCGGGATTGAGCAGTTTGAGCCATTCAAGACCATCGTATCCGATCACGGAGAATGTCTCGGGGATTCGCAGCCCGGCCGCAGTCGCGTTGCTGCAGAGCGCTGTTGCGAGCAGGTCGTGGAGGCAGAAAACCGCCGTGAAACTCCCGACCGCGGCAAGCGCCTCCCCCGGTCCGGAAAAGTGCAGCGGAACGAAACCGCGCTCCCGATAGAACGCCTCGAAAGCGCGGAAACGGGGCTGTCCGAAACCGAACGGATTCCCCAGCAGCGCGACGCGGCGATGACCGTTCTCCCAGAGGAAACCGGCGGCGAGCGTGCCGCCGACAGCGTCGTCGTTGTAGACCGACGGGATGCCGTCGAGGTTCAGATTCAATCCGACGACGGGGCGATTCCGGTTCAGATTCCGCAGATATTCGAGATTGGGAACTCCGCCGTCGCCACGAAGAACGGGGCTGATGACGTAACCGTCCACGCCTTTCGCCCGCATCTGCCGGAGCGCTTCCAGCTCCTGCTCCGGATCGGTGTGGGTGCTCGCCAGAACGAGATGACAGCCCGATGCGGAAAGCCCGTCCTCGATCCCGGCGACGATGTCGCTCCAGAACGAGGAGTTGATCCGGTCACGAACGAGCAATCCCACGAGAAATGTGCGATTCTGCTGCATCGCGCGGGCGAAGAGGTTCGGCACAAAATCGTATTTGCGTACCGCAGCTTCGAGCCGTTCGCAGGTCGCTTTCGAGAGTTTGTACTGCTCCGCCTTGCCGTTGATGTAGAACGAAGCCGCCGTCACCGACACTCCCGCTTCGCGTGCGATATCCGCAAGTTTCACCCGTTTCGCCATTGGCATCCTCTCAAGGAAATTCCGTCTCATTCCTCCTAAAATAATCCATTTCCCTTTTCTTTGCAAGAGGGGACTTGCATTTTCGCCGATCGGGATTATACTAAACCAGAAGTCAACTAAAATGTTTTAACAAAAAAACAAAAGGGAAGCGGGGCAATGGAGTCACTGACCGAAGCGGTGGAGCGGAATCTGGAATGGTTTGAGCGTTCCGGGGTGATGGATCCGGCGGATGGGAGCTGGGGCGTGGCGGAACGGCTGAGTGTGGCGGATGGAGCGGCGCTGGAGCAGATGTTGCGGGAGTTTCCGGCATGGCGGTCGACGCCGGAGGGCTATGTGCTTGAGCAGCGGCGTGCGGACTGCAATTTCGAGACGGCGCTGCTGTATCTGTACGCCGGGGAGTGCGGCGTGAAAGCGGGAGCGCGGAAGACGGGCGAATCGATCCTCGACTTTCTCTATTTCCGCAGCGGACTGCTGAACCGTTACGACGGGCGGTTTCCGCGGGGGAGCTGGAACTGGTCGCACATCAAATGGGAGGATGTCGTCTACTTCGATGACAATGCCTGGTGCGTCTTCATTCCGCTGGCGATTGCGAAACGCGCGCCGGAACTCGATGCGAAGTACGACCTCACAAAATGGGCGTTGACCCTGGCGGATGAGCTGTTCAGAGCGATGCATCGCACGTTCGGAGCGGAAAATCCGAAAGAGCCCGGCACCTGGGGAGATCCGGAGCATCAGTGGCGCGGGCGGCTCGAATTGCCGCACTGGGGATCGCTCGCGACAATGGCGCTCAGCCGCGCTTACCAGGTGGAACCGACTCCGGCGTGGCGGGAAGAGGTGCGCCGCTATCACGATTACGTCGCCAAAGCGCTGGACGGCTTCACGGTCAGTGAACACGCTTATGCGCTCATCGGGGCGGCCGAGGCGTATCGCACATTCGGAGAACAGGCGGACTGGGATCTGGCGGAACAGGCCGTCGACCGGATTCTCGCAAAACTCGATCCGGCGACGGGAAACATTCCGGCGGAACATTATGAAGCTCCGAAAGGGAAACATCTCGCCGACACGATTTACACCCTGAACTGGTCGTTTCTCGCGCTGCAGATGGCGGCGGAACTGACCCGCTCGGAAGCGGTCGCCGCGGCGAAACGGAAACAGGCGGAACTGCTGCTCTCGATTCAGGACCGCAGTGACTCGGACTTCTTCCGCGGCTGCTGGCGGGGGATGTACGATCTCACCACGCGCAGCTGGGGCGGTGGCAACTGTTTCGAGGGCGGAGCGGGAAGTATCTACACGGGCTGGACCAATGCGCCGATCTCGCTCGGGCTGCTGCTGGAATCGCGCAGAAGTTCACTGCTCGATCTTTAATTTCGCGAGAAACTCCTCAAGCGCGGCGGGATCGTGCAGAGTCTCGGCCTCGACGACGGGAAGTTCCGGATGACGTTCCATCCATGCCGCGGCGAAGAGTCCGGCGGCGCGGCCGACCGTCTCTCCGCCGTGGAAAACAGCGACGTGGAGCCCGCAGGAGGGAGATTTCGCCTTGAAGACAAAACCGGCGAGATCGAATTCCCCAAGCTCATCGACCCGGCGGCGGCAGAATGCGCGCATGGCGCAGCTCAGGCTGCATCCGGAATGAACGCCGCGCAATTCGGGTCGGGCGGGATCGTCCTCAAGCTGAATCGGCTCCCGCGGGACGGGCAGCCCGAATTCGGTTTCCGGGCAGACGGGGATCCATTCGATCCGGGCGGCAAGGGTTTCCGCGAGCAGCGGATCGAACTTGTCGCGCCCGTCGTAGCGGACGGGCCGCCCGAGCAGACACGCGCTGATTCCGACCCGCACTTTCATAAGGCGACCCCCCAGGCGAGAGTGAGAAGTTCGCACAACTCTTCGCAGCAGCCGATGGTGTCGCCGGTCGCGCCGCCGATGACCGCCCGCGTAACGCGGCTCCAGATGAACGTAAAGAGCAGCAGCGCACCGACAAACGCCCCACCTGCCGCCGGCCCGAAGAACCACCAGGCAACCACGCCCGGCAGCAGCAGCGCGAGCACGATTCCGACGACGGGTCGGCGGCGGAACCAGATTGCGCCGAGTCCGTCTGGTCGCGCGTAACGGCTCATCGCATTGTAGAGCACGATTCCGCAGCGGCCCGAGAGCATCATGATTCCGGCGACGACCGGGAGTGCCGCAGCGGGAATCGACCCGAAGAGTGCGAACTTCATGCCGAGCAGCGCGAAAATCGCCGCGACTCCCATCGAACCTGTGCGGCTGTCACGCATGATCTCGAGCTTGCGTTCACGCGAGCGTCCCGAGAGGAACCCGTCGGCCGTATCCGCGAGTCCGTCGAGATGGAATCCTTTCGTCAACGCCTCGGGCAGCAGCGCGAGCAGCATCGCCGTCGGCAGAAGCGGAAGCTGGAGATAGATCAGTCCCCACGCCGCGCAGCCGAGGAGCACGCCGAAAAGGAGTCCGGCAGCCGGGAAGAGATTCTGCGACCGCTGCAGCTCTGTTTCAGTCGGGCAAAACCGGCCGAGCGGGAGGGCGCTCAGCATCGAAACGGCGGCCAGAAACGTTCTCACTTGAGACCCTCCTCGGTGACGTTCGCCGACTCGAACGTGGCCATCTCGGTCATGATCGCCCGGGCGGCGTCGAGAAGCTGCAGAGCGAGGGCGGCGCCGGTCCCCTCCCCCAACCGCATGCCGAGGTCGAGCAGCGGCTGTTTCCCGAGCAGACGGGCCATCGCGACATGGCCGGGTTCAGCGCTGCCGTGGCCGAGAATCATGTAATCGCGCGACGCAGGAGCGAGAACAGCGGCGACCAGAGCGCCTGCACTGGAGATAAAGCCATCGATCACAACGGGTTTACGCATGCGGGCCGCGCCGAGGACGACTCCGGCGATGCCGCCGATCTCGAATCCGCCGACTTTCGCGAGCAGGTCGATGCCGTCGGCGGGATCGGGGGAGTTGCATGCGATGCCGCGCCGGATCACCGCCGCCTTGTGCGCGAGCTTCGCCGGGTCGAGCCCCGCGCCGCGGCCGACGAACGGAGCCGGATCGTCCGCGCCGGAGAGTACCGTGACGACCGCGGAAGAGGGCGAAGTGTTGCCGATGCCCATCTCACCGGTGGCGAAGACGTCGACTTCCGGGGCGAGTCGTTCCGCAATCCGGATCCCGGCCTCGAGAGAACGGACGGCCTGTTCGCGGCTCATGGCCGGGCCGATGGAGAAATCGGCGGTTCCGGGGGCGATTTTGCAGTCGATGACCGCGCCTGCGTCGACGAGATCCGAAAGGTCGGAATCGACTCCCATGTCGACGACAGTCACGTGAGCCCCCGCGACGCGGGCGAGCACATTGATCCCGCCGCCGCCATGCACGAAGTTGCGCACCATCTGAGTGGTCACGCTCGACGGCTGCGGGCAGACTCCCTGCCGGACAATGCCGTGATCGCCCGCCATCAGAACGATCTCTTTCCGGGCGGTCGGGAAACGCAGAGTCCGGGTCATGGCCGCGAGTTCCTCGGCCAGGTCGAGCAGCCGTCCGAGTGCCCGCCTCGGCATGGTCAACGTGTCGATGTAGTGCCGTGCCTCTTCCCGGACGGCAGCGTCGGCCGGTTCGATTGCGGCGATGGTTTTCTCAAGCAGATTGTCGTTCATTTCACTTGATCCTCTGTGGAATTCCTGCAACCATAAAATAGACTTCATCAGCTTCTGACGCAATGACCTGCGCACAGCGCCCCGACAGATCACGAAAACGGCGCGCCAGCGGCAGCTCCGGCACGAGCCCGAGTCCGACCTCGTTGATGACAAGCACGGAAAACGGAGGGCCCAGACGGAGTTCATCAACTAGAGCGCGGGATTTTTCCGTCATCTCCGTTTCGGAGAGTTCCGGATTTTCATAAAGAAGATTGTTGATCCAGAGGGTGAGACAATCGATCAGCACGGCGCCGGCATCCTCCGCCGCCGCGAGCCGGACCGCGTTGACGAGATTGCGCTCCTCTTCGATCGTGACCCAGTTTGCAGCGGCGCGCCGTTCGCGGTGAAGCCGAACCCGCTCGGCCATCTCCGAATCGAGTACGGGGGCGGTTGCGATATAGAACGGGGTGTCGTCGGCGCGCAGCACGAGCTCTTCCGAGAAACGGCTCTTTCCGCTGCGCGCGCCGCCGATGACCAGTATGATCTTATTGGACATGATTCCAGACTCCATCGTTGCATTCAAAAACATTCAACGAACCGCGCGGCGGAAGCACTTCGTGCTGGCGCTGCGGCGGTAACCCTTTCCAACCGGAAATCATGCGCATCAAAACGCCTCCGTGGGTCACGACAGCGGCGCACTCGACCGGCATTTCAACGAGTTCGCGTGTAAAGGCGTCGACGCGAGCGGCAAACGCGGCGAACGACTCTCCTCCGGGGAACACCATTCCGGCGGGATTCTCCGCCCAGACGCGCAGCTCCGCCGGCGCTGCGACGCGGGCGATTTCCTCGAAAAGCAACCCCTCCCAACGTCCGAAATCAATCTCACGCAGACGCGGATCGATAAGAGATCGACACTCTTTGACACGCACGACTTCAAGCGTTTCAACCGCACGACGCAGCGGACTGCAGAAAAACAGTTCCGGAGAAAGTGCCGCAACGCGCACGCGCAAAGCCCGGCACTCCTCCCTGCCCTCCTCCGAGAGCGGAGCATCGGTTTTCCCGATGAAACGCCCGCGGTAACTCTCCTCAACTTCCCCGTGCCGGATCAGCAGAATCCGTTTCATGACAGCCACACCCCCAATCCAGCCGCAACGACGGCAAACACAAGAGCTGAAAATACAGTAAGATACTCCGCTCGAACGAGATCAGCACAATTCAACTTTTTCCGACCCTCCCCCCAGTAAGGGTACGGTTCGCGGACACCGTCGTAAACAGTCGGGCCGCCGAGCCGGATTCCGAGCGCTCCGGCGAACCCGGCCATGCCCCAGCAGGAGTTCGGGCTCGGGTGGTCGTGACGGTGACGGATTCCGGCTTTCAGCGTCGCTTTCGCATCCAAGCGGAGCAGCAGAGCCGCAGCCGCGATCGCAGGCAGCGTCAGGCGTGCCGGAATAAAATGAAGCACATCATCCGCCCGCGCCGCAAAACGACCGAAGAGGAGATAACGTCTGTTCCGGTAACCCCAGCAGGCGTCGAGCGTGTTGGCCGCACGCAGAAAAACCGCCCCGGCAGCGGCTCCGGCGACACCATCGACGAGGTAACCGAGAACGGCGAAAAAGAGCGCGCTCGTCATCGCGTCGATGAGATTTTCGCCGAGGCTCTCGATCGCGCCGCGCACGATTTCCGACTCGGAAAGAGCAGCCGTGTCGCGGCTCACGATCATCGACAGCGCCCGGCGCGCTCCGGAGAGATTCCCGTTGCGGAGCGGCCGACGGATCGCGCGCGCATGGTCGACAAGACTCCGAAGTGCAATCGTAAAATAGAGAATTACGGCAGCGAGCAGGACACCGGCAACTTCCTGACGGGAAACCAATAACCGCACCAGCAGCCACGTCGCCGCAGTCGCTCCGCCGACAAGAATCACCCAGCCGGCGAAACCGGCGATGAATTCGGAACGGAACTTCCTCCGGCAGAACCGTTCGACCGGAGAAGCGGCACGGCCGAAGAGCGCCACCGGGTGCCACGAGCTGTGCGGATCCCCGAACAGAACGTCGAACAAAAGCGCGAGGGTGACCAGATAAATGAGTGTCATGCCTGAAGCCTCCGGACCAATGCCTCCGCCGCGGCCGGATTCGAGGCGAAATGGAGATGGATATAACTGCCGCAGAGATTGCCGCAGACACTTCCGGCGGGACGTTCGACACCACGCAAGTCGCGGGATGCGAATAGGTTGCCTCCACTCGGACCGTTTTTCAGAAATGAATAATGAAACTCATGGCCGCGCAGTTTCGTTCCGGCCGGACCAAAGAGCGATTCCGAACAGGAAGTAAGTTCCCGATATCCGAGCGAAGCAAGTTTCTGCCCCATGACCGCCTCCCCCGGCAGGAGTCCGAGCAACGGGCGGCGAACGCCGTCGAAATCGGTAAGAGCCTCGAGCAGATAGAGATAACCGCCGCACTCTCCGTAGACAGGGCGGCCGGATGCGGCGAACGCCCGGATCGCCTCGAGCATGGAGTGATTCCGGGAGAGCGTCTCCACATACAGCTCCGGGAAGCCCCCGCCGAACCAGAGCCCGGCGAGATTCTCCGGCAGCGCCGCGTCCCGCAGCGGCGAAAAGGGAACGGTCTCGACCCCGAACTGCCGTAGCAGCTCAAAATTCTCCGCATAATAGAACTGAAACGCCTCATCCCGAGCCACTCCGAGCCGTACGACGGAAGGCGGCGGCACGACAGCCGGAACGGGTTCCGCCGACGGCGGAACCACGCGCGTCAACGCGAGCAGCCGATCCAGATCGATGGATGTTTCGACCGCTTCGGCAAGCATATCGAGCCAGGACTCATCGAGTTGAGCGGGAGCGAGACCGAGATGACGTTCCGGAAGTCGCAAACGCTCATCCCGCGCGAGCGCGCCGAAGAGCGGCGGAAGTCCCGCCGACGCAAGCGCGCTGCGCAGCAATTCCGCATGATGAGCCGAACCGATGTTGTCGGCAATGACTCCGACAATGCGGACACGCGGCTCCCATTGCGAAAAACCGCGCACGAGCGGCGCAATCGACCCGGCCATGCCGCGTGCATTCACAACGAGTACGACCGGAATATCGAGCAATGCGGCGATTTCCGCGCTGCTGCCCGCGAGCGTCCCGGGGGAATTGCCGTCGAAAAGTCCCATAACTCCCTCGACGACAGCGACACATGAATCTGAGACGTGCCGGGAAAAACTGCGGCGAACGCCATCCGGTCCCATCAGAAACGGATCGCAGTTGACCGAAATCCGGCCCGCGGCCTGGCGGTGAAAAAGCGGATCGATGTAGTCCGGGCCGCATTTGAACGGCGCAGGCACGAGTCCGCGCCGGGAAAACGCACGCAGAATCCCGAGCGACAAGGTTGTTTTGCCGCTGCCGGAATTCGTCCCCGCGATCAGAAAGGCGGAAAAGGGTTTACGCTTCAAATTCATGTTTCTCCCGATAGCCGCGGCGGCAGTAAAAACGGTTGCCGCGCACAACAGTCTGCGAGTTGCCGATTATCACGATCGAAGTCATATTCACTTGATGAAGCGGAAAGTCATCAAGCGTAACGAGATCGACTCTCTGCCCGTCACGGAACGCATTGTGCACCACTGCGACGGGAAGAGCGGGATCGGTTTCCCGGAATACGGCGACCGCATATTCGAGCAGCTCTTCCCGCTTCGTGCTGCGCGGATTGTAAAACGCGACCGGCAGATCACAGGCGGCGACCGCCCGGATCCGCCGCCGGATCAGCTCGCGATCGGTCATCAGATCCGAGAGGCTCAGCACGGCAAAGTCGTTCATGAACGGCGCCCCCACAAGCGCAGCCGCCGCGAGCGCGGCCGTGACACCGGGAACGACTTCGACCTCGATTTCGCGGTAACGCTCAAGTTCGCACAATTCGAGCAGCAATCCGGCCATACCATAAACACCAGCGTCACCGGAAGATACGACGGCAACCCGCTCTCCCGCAAGTGCCGCCTCGAGCGCTTCGCGGCAGCGCATGATCTCCTGACGCATTCCGCTGGCGATCAAGCGTTTGCCTGCGATCATCGGCCCTAGCTGATCGAGATAGAGCCGATATCCGGCGACGGCCGTACACGATTCCAGCACCTTTACCGCCTGTCCAGTCATAAGATCAGGAGCTCCAGGACCGATCCCAACTGCATAAATTTCAGCCATTTAACACCTCTGCGAGAGCGACAGTGACACACTCCGCCGCCGTTTTTTCCACCACCAGTCGCGATCCGGGCCCGGCGGCCAGCAGAGCCGCCGCCTCGGAAACGGAACGAATTCCCAGATGAGCGAGCGCCGCAGCCGATGGATTCGGCACATCGACCGCATTCAATTCATCCGCACGGAAGAAACGCAGTGCGATCCGGTGCGACTGGGCAAAAGCGAGCAATCCCGGTTCCTCCCGTTTGAGTTCCGCCGAAGCGACGACGGCAATCGCTTCCCAGCAGAGGTTTCGCTCTTTCAGAATCCGGGAAGAGAGAGCATCGATTGAATCGGCGGAAGCACCACGGCGGCAACCGATTCCGAGTGCGTACCTGCGCGGAACAAGACGCAGGACATGACCGGAATGGGTTGAGCGAATCGTGATTTCAGGCGTGTCGCCCGCAAACCGGAACTGCGGATTCCCGGCATAATAGCGTTCAAAAAGCTCCTGCGGGATGGCGAGATCAAATTTCTCTCCATCAAGCATTTCCGCAGAGAACGTTTTCAGGAGTTCGGGATTCGCGACCCGATAGCCGTGACGTGCGGCAAGCTCGTCAAACGCCATCAGCCCGCAGTTGTCGGTCGCGGTTGTGATGACCGGTCTGCCGCCGGTGATCCGGGCGACCGCAGCTGCAAGCCGGTTCGCCCCGCCGAGATGGCCGGAAAGTAAACTCACGGCGTAATTCCCCGCCGCATCGCAGACCACCACTGCCGGATCGCTCCCTTTCGCACGGCAGAGCTTCGCAACGTGCCGAACGACGATACCGGACGCCATGACCATGACGAGTCCGTCATATTCATTCCAGCCGCGCGCGAACGCCTCGGAGAATTCGCCGTCCGGATAACAAACGAGGCGGGGTGCTGGCGCCAGATCCGCGTATTTCCCGGGAAGAACAATCTCCGCATCTTCCAGCCCGGCAGCGATTTCAGCGGCTTTGTGCGCTCCGGCGGCGGTCAGGGCGAACACCCCGACCCGGCCCGGAAACGCCGCCGAACCGCCCGCATTGCGATACCCGGTCGCAAACGAGTCATCATAGAGTTTCGAGAGCGCGCCGTCCCGCTCGAGCACGCGCCCGACCACAATGAGCGCCTGCCGCTTGATCCCGGCATCGGCGACTTTCGCGGCAATGTCGGCAAGAACGCCGCGCACGATCTTCTGATTCGGCCAGCTCGCGCGGTAAACCACCGCCGCCGGAGTCTCCGGGGGCAGTCCGCCCGCGCGCAGCCGCTCGACCAGGCGTTCCATCTCGCCCACACTCAAATAAAGACACATCGTAGCCCCGTGCGCGGCAAGCACTTCAATCGCTTCCCTTTCCGGAACAGGGGTGCGTCCTTCGGCGCGGGTCAGGATCACGCTCTGCGACAACTCCGGCATCGTAAGTTCGACTTTCAGTTCAGCTGCGGCAGCGAAAACGCTCGAAACCCCGGGCACGACATCGTAGGGAATGCCGAGGCGATCGAGCTCACGGTACTGTTCCGACACCGCACCGTAAATCGCCGGGTCTCCGGTATGAAGCCGGACGACCCGCTTCCCCGAACGAAAACCGGACACCATACGTTCAAGCACTTCATTCAGAGAGAGTTTTGCGCTGTTGACAAGCTCGGCTTTTGCAGCTCGCTCAAGAAGTTTTTCATTCACAAGCGATCCGGCGTAGATGACCAGATCCGCCTCGTCGAGTGCGGCGGCGCCGCGCAGCGTAATCAGATCGACCGCGCCGGGACCGGCCCCGACAAATGTGATTCGTCCACTCATTTTCCCTGTTCTTTCTCCATCGGTTTCCGGTAAACCGCGATTGTGATCGGATTTTCCGCTTTCATCAAAGTTCCATGTCCGAGCGGCACACCGCGGCTCACACTCACGGTCAGAAGTTCACTCCGATATTCGGCAAGAGCGTTGGCGAGAGTCGCACTGCTCTCGGCAAGAACAGCCGTAGCCGCGAGAATTCCGCCGGGTTTCAACCGCTCAAACGCGGCACGGAGAATCTCTCCGAGCCCGCTCCCTCCACCGCCGACAAAGACGCGATCGGGTTCGGGCAGCTCCGGAATCCACTCGAACGCCGAGCCGGGGTGCGGAAAGAGACCGCTCAACCCCTCGCGTCGGCAATTCTCAGCCAGTTCCGCGAAGCGTTCAGGATTCTTCTCGACAAAATGAACCTCGAGATCCGGCGAGAGCCCCGCCGCCTCAAGACCGACCGAGCCGCTCCCCGCCCCGAGATCCCACATCACCCCGGACCCGGGGCGCAGTTTCGAGAGCACGACCGCCCGGACTTCCGGATGGGTAATCATCTGCCCGGCATGAAGATAGGATTCGTCCTCCAGACCGAGCGGCAACTCCGGCACCGGCACAGTCACATCAGGCAGCAGAGCGAGGATGGAGAGCGAACGCTCCACAGCTCGATCTTCCGCGATCCGGCCGAGCGTCCCGGTGACAATATACTCGGACGCGAGTCCGAGATCACATCCGGCCGCCGCTCTTCTTCCGGCGGCAGCGGGAAAACGCGTCACAAGTTCCGCCGCGATGTGTCGCGCCGTCCGCCTTGCGTCGCAGTAGACCGCGGCAAGCTGCGAACGCAGCATCCGCCGGAACGGCAGCACATCCGCCTCGCCGTGCAGAGAAAAAAACGACATCTTCTCCCACGGCGTGCCGAGCCGGGCGAAAAACTGCTGAAACGCTGTCGGCGCCGGATGAAACTGGAACGCCTCATCCGGAACGAGACGGCGCAACGTCCCGCCGATCCCGCAGCAGAGCGGGTCGCCGGATGCGAGCAGCGTCATCTTCCGTTCACCGCGCCGCGCAAGAGCCGTTCTGAGCGTCTCCACGAGCGCCGCGCCGAGCTCAATACACTCCGCTCCCGGAGACAGTTCCGGCGCGGCGAGCGCGAGCAGTCGCCTGCCGCCGAGCAGAAACTCCGTATGGCGCAGCACCTCGCGCGCCTCCGCCGAAAAACCGGAAGCATCACAACCGACCACCTGTACCGGATTCATCGAATTCTTCCTCCATCCTCATCGTAGAGAGCGAGTTCCAGCATCGCCGGACTCAGCCACTTCTGCAAAACTTCCCGCGCCCGGTCATAAACCGGACCAAGCACCTCTCGAAACCGCGCGTCTCCGATCCGTGCCCGGAGCTCCCCCATCGTATCGATCGTCTCGAGCGGAACTCCGGGGAGATCGACGCCTAAATCGCGTAAGTAAGTCAACATCAATTTATTGCGATGAGCGTGAGTATTCTCGAATCCGCAGGCGTATTTGAAGAGTTTCCCCGGCATACAGCCGACGATGACCCGTTGCAACCCCGCTTCAGCCGCGGCTTTCAGCGCGGATTCGATAAAGTCCGCCACCGGTACGACCGCTTCCTCCGGGATCTCCGGCCAGTCACGCCGCACGGCCGCCGTCGTCCGGTTTCCGGTCGTCAACGCCGCAACCGTCGCGCCGTTTGCGGCGGCACTGCGCAGTTGAAGCTCAATCGTCGCGGCATAGGCAGCGTTTGAATAGGGGCGCACGATTCCGGAGTTTCCAAGAATCGAAATACCTCCGACTATCCCGAGCACGGGATTCAGTGTTTTTTTTGCAAGTTCTTCCCCATGAAGAACTGAAACGGTCACGAGCAATCGCTCTCCCGGAATCCGCCCGAAGCCGGCGAGTCGAAAATTTTCCGCGAGAATCCGGCGCGGCCCGGGATTGACAGCTGCAAGGCCGACCGGAACCGCGAGCCCGGGGCGCGTCACACGCCCGACACCCGGCCCGCCCCGAACGATCAGCTCTCCTTCCCCGCACGGCACGAGATGATCGGCCGCCTCCGGAGCTCCGGAAAACGGGACGACGGTCACTGTGATCTCACAGCCGCTCGTCACATCGGGGTCATCTCCGCCGTCCTTGATGACGACAGCGCCGCCAGGCCAGGCCCGGGCAATCGGGATCTCCGGCATTTCACCGCCCGGCAGCCGCAGCATAACCGGATCACCCGAGCCGCGCCAGGCGGCGAGTGCCGCCGCCGTCATCGCGCTGCCGGTCGTCCATCCGCACCGCAGTGTTCCCGTCCGTTTCACTCCAAATTACACTCCATCATGCCGTGCAGCGCCGCGACCGCAAGCGAGCTGCCCCCTCGCCTCCCTGAGATCCGAATATATGGAATCTCCACAAGGTCAAGCAGTTTCTTCGACTCGACCACATTCACGAACCCGACCGGCATTCCGACGATAAGTGCCGGCGCAATCCCGCGCTCAACCGCGAGTCGAACGACTCCAGCCAGCGCCAGCGGCGCATTCCCGCAGAGAAACACCGCTCCGTCGAGTTCCGAAGCGTGCAGCTCCACCGCAGCAAGCGCCCGCGTGATGCCCCGTTCCCGGGCAAAAGCACCCGTCTCCGCGTCAGCAACCGGGCAGAGAATCGACTCTCGTTCGTAATCGACGGAAAAACGCTTCAGTTTCGGGATGGACAGCCCCGATTTAATCATGTTTGAATCCGTGTAGATCCGCGCCCCCCGCCGCAGTGCCGCAAGCGCCGCACCGACCGGGTCGCCCGAAAATTCCAGATGATCGAGAATCGTAAAATCCGCGCAGGTGTGCACGAGCCGCCGGGCGACATGCCATTCCGATTCGGAAAACCGTGCGCGCACGGCAGGATTCACCTCCGCATCGATGCGCCGAAAACTCTCACGCTCGATCGCGCTCCCGTCTCTGTCCCAGAGAATCGTATCGAATAAGTCGTTCATCAGTAATCAATTCCTTTCTGTGCCGGGATTCCGCTCCGGAACGGGTGACGGATCTCCCGCACCTCCGAAACAAGGTCGGAAACGGCAACAAGTTCCGGCGGCGCGCCGCGCCCCGTCACAATGACATTCAATGTTTCCCGCCGCCCGGTCAATGCCGGAATCACTTCATCCGCAGAGAGATAACCATTGCGTAGCGCTACATTCAGTTCGTCGAGGATCAAAAGCTCCCCATCGAATCCGGCGAGCAGCTCTTTCGCCCGTTCCCAACCGCGGCGCGCCGCACCGGCGTGATCGCCTGGATGGGTTGAAAGTCCCAATCCCAAATCCTCGAAAATCATTTCAGGAAAATGAGTTGTAAAAAAATTCCGCTCACCGGTCATCCGGTCGCCTTTCAGAAATTGCAGAATCGCCACGCGCCATCCCCAGCCGAGCGCCCTCACCGCCGTACCGAATGCGCCGGTGCTTTTTCCTTTGCCGTCCCCGGTCAGATTCAGAAGCAGCCCTCGATCTTTGTCGCCCAGCATTTCAGCGCACCCCCAGTTTCCGGTAGAGTCGTTCGATATCGATCCGGCTGCGCACATGATCGGCCAATCGGTTCAGGGCCTCTTCGACGCCGTATCGCGCGGTTACGCCGCCTTTCGGGCTCCACCCTTTTGCAATCCGCAGCTGGTCCAGCCAGCGCCGGCGGAAACGGTCGTTGTCAAAGAGCCCATGCAGATAAGTCGTAAAACAATTTCCCCGCACAAATCCGACCGCGCGCCCCGATTCATCCCGGATCTCCGGAATCCCGGACTCTTTCGACACCGTCTCCCCATGATGGATTTCATATCCGGAAAGTTCCATCCCGTCAGGAAGATACGCTACCGTCCGCCTCAGCGTTTTCTCACGCCGCATCACCGTTTCAAGCGGCAGAAGTCCGAGACAGCGGACCTCCCGTTCCGACGACTCGATCCCCTCCGGATCGAGCAGCCGTTCTCCGATCAGCTGCAGCCCGCCGCAGATTCCCAGGAGAAACGCCCCCCGTTTCGACGAATCGTAAATCTTTTGAAACAAACCATTTTCCCGCAGTTTTACAAGATCCGCGGCAACGCTCTTGCTGCCGGGCAGAATCACGGCGTCGGGTTCACCGAAATCAGCGGCGCAATCGACTTTCCGCAGGGTCACATCCGGTTCGAGCTCAAGCGGCGCATAATCTGTAAAGTTCGCAATGTGACCGAGATGCACAAGTACAATATCGAGCGTTCGCGCCTCCTTTTCCACCGGACGGACAAACGAGAAGTTCACCGAATCCTCCTCCGGAAGTCCGAGATCATGCAGATAATCGATCACCCCGAGCACCGGACGGCCGGTCAGACGCTCTAGCCACTCATGCGCGCCATGCAGCAGCGAAGCATCACCACGGAACTTGTTCACAATGAATCCATTGACAAGTTCCCGCTCACGCGGCTCCAACGTCGCCCAGGTTCCCGCAAACGAGGCGTAAACCCCGCCGCGGTCGATGTCTCCCGTGAGCAGTACCTGCGCATGTGCGTATTCCGCCATACGCATGTTCACAAGATCGCCGCTCTTTAAATTCACCTCTCCGGGACTGCCCGCCCCCTCAAGCACAATCACGCTGTAATCCGCCGCGAGCGAATCGTAGGCTGCCGTGACCTCATGCCACAGTTCGGGTTTGCGCCGGAAATAGTCGCGCACACAGAAATTTCCGATCGCCCGTCCATTCAACACCACCTGGCTGCCGAGATCACTGTTCGGTTTGAGCAGAATCGGATTCATCCGGACATCCGGATCTAGTCGGCACGCCTCGGCCTGAACCGCCTGCGCCCGCCCGATCTCCCCACCATCCGGCGTGACGCACGAATTCAGCGCCATGTTCTGCGCCTTGAACGGCGCCACCGCAAATCCATCCTGCAGCAGAATCCGGCAGAACGCCGCGGCAAGTACGCTCTTGCCCGCATTCGAGCAGGTTCCCTGCAGCATCAAGGCCGGGGTGCGGCGGCGCGCTTTCGCGACAAACGGCGCCCTCCCCGGCGCGAGCGCCGCAAGCAGTTTCGCCTGATCCTCCTCGCGCCGCACCGCAACTCGAAAGAAACCAAGTCCGAGCCCCGGATAACTGGAGCAGTCGCGCAGCGCGATCCGATTCCGAACGAGCAATTTCTCCGCCAGATCAGCACGCAAGCTTTTGAACATCAGATAATTCGCCTGCGATTCAAACACGCGGACATGGGGAATCCCGGCGAGACCCGTCGCCAGCATTTCCCGCAGACGAACCGTTTCACGCCGACTCGCGGCGGCGTACCCGTCTTCCCCGGCAGGGAGCGAGAGCAGAAAATTCATCATCGCGACAGCCGGAGCCGACACCGCCCACTCGCCCTGCAACTCCCGCAGCTTCGCCATAAGACCGGCCGGGCCGATCATCGCACCCATGCGCAACCCGGGCATCGCGTAAAATTTCGTGAATGAACGGCTTATTACCAGATTCCGCAAAGGACTCCCGACCAGAGACTCCGTTTCGCCGACGAATTCGATAAACGCCTCGTCAATCAGAAACAGCGCCTCCGGGTGCGCCGTGACGAGAGACTCGAGTTCCGCGCGCGGGAGGAACGTCCCGACCGGATTGCCCGGATTCCCCAGGATGACAAGATCCCCCGGTCTCACCGCCTCCCCGAGCCGTTTCAAGTCCGGCACGAACGCCTCCTCCTCCCGCAGCACAAACCGTTCGACCGTCAACCCGGCCCGGACGCACGCGGCCTCGTACTCAAGGTATCCCGGCACCACCACGATCGCCCGCTCCGCCCCGCACAGAGCCGGCAGCAGATTCAACAGCAGATTTGAGCCGTTCCCCGGCATCACCGCGCGTTCCGCCGGGATGCCCCACCGTTCCGCCAGTTTCGCAGCGACCGACTCCGCATATGGCTCCGGATACGCGCTCAGCCCGTCAAATCCCCGGAAGTAACAGCCGAACGCCCCCGGCGGCGGCCCGAGCGGATTCAGATTCACGCTGAAATCGAGCAGCTCTTCCGGGCGGCACCCCGCACGCGCCGCCAGATTTGTGAGATTTCCACCGTGTTCCATCTTACCATCCTGTTGTCCTCAATGTTTCACCACAAGCATCGACAAGTATGCCTCCGGCAGCGACTCCATTTCCCCGACATCCGAACAGCACACCTCACCGGCAAGCCCGATGTTCGCGCCGTAGAGCACCTGCGCCCCGGGCGGCAGAGTTTTCAGCAGCCGATTCCGGTTGCGGTACGCTTTCAGAAGCACCGTCGTACCGTGCCCGGAAAACGCGGCCGGGTCCTCCCCATCCGCGACCGAATATCCCGGTACGATCCGTAACGTCTCCTCATCCTCGCAGAGCACTTCGCCGCACTTCGCCGCAAGCGCGCTCCACGAATTCACGCCGGGAACGATCTCATACGCAAGCTCAGGCTCGAGTTTCCGCAACGCCCGCAGCAGATATGAACAGGTGCTGTAAGTCATCGGGTCGCCGATCGACGCAAACGCGCACTCCACCCCGCCGCGCAGAAGTTCCAGAATCGCAGCGGCATGCCCGTCGATCCGCGCCAGCCGCTCCTCCCAGTCGGTCGACATCGTAAACTCCAGTTCCGTCACCTCCGCCGTCCCCCCGGGCAGCGCCGCGAGAATCGACGCCGATACGCTGCGCGACGCCCCGCGCGCCGCCACACAGAAAATCCGTCCCGCACTCTGAAGAACCTCCAGCGCCCGCAACGTCACGAGCCCCGGATCACCGGGACCGAGGCCGATCCCGTAAAATTTCGCCGTCATAACCCGCCATCCCCGTTCTTATTGTCCTCTTCTTTCACGCTCCCGGTCGGAACGCAGTAGGGAATATCGTCCGCCCCGACATGAACGACGGACTCGATCTCAAAAATCTCCCGCAGAATCTCCGGCTGCAGAATCTCCCGCGGCGTCCCGATGTGCCGGATACGCCGCCCTTTCAGCGTGACGATGAAGTCCGAACAACGCGCCGCCAGATTCAGATCGTGCAGCACCATCAACACCGTAATTCCGCACCGGCGATTCAGATCGCGCACCAGCTCAATCACCTCGAACTGGCAGCGGATGTCCAGAAACGTCGTCGGCTCGTCCAGCAGCAGAACGCCCGGCTCCTGCGCCAGCGTCATCGCGATCCACGCCCGCTGCCGCTCGCCGCCCGAGAGCGTCGAGAGTTTCCGCTCCTGCAACGGTTCGAGCCGCGTGAGGCGCAGAATCTCCGCAATCACCTCCCGGTCACGCGCACTCAACACCCCGAATCCGCTCCGGTACGGAAACCGGCCGAATCCGACCAGCTCCCGCACCGTCGTCTCTCCCGAAGCGTGGTGCAGCTGCGGCAGAATCGCCATCTTCCGCGCCAGTTCCGCCGTATCACACGAATGCACCGCCTTTCCATCCAGCAGCACGCACCCGGTCCGCGGTTTCAACAGCCGCCCGATCACTTTCAACAGTGTCGACTTGCCGCTGCCGTTCGCACCGACCAGCGTCATGATCTTCCCCGCCGGAATCTCGAACTCAACCCCGTCCAGAACGAGCTTCGCCCCGTATCCGGCCGAAACGCCACGCACCTCAAGCCTCATAACTGTGCCTCCTCAAAAGCCAGAGGAAGAAAGGCGGCCCCAGAAGCGACATGATCACCCCCGCCGGCAGCTCCGACGGTTCCATCACCATGCGCCCGGCCGTGTCGCACCCGACCACCATCGCCGCACCGAACAGCGCCGACCCCGGCACCAGAAACCGGTTGTCCGTCCCGATCACAATCCGTACAATGTGCGGCGCGATCAACCCGACAAACCCGAGCAGCCCCGCCACGCTCACCGCCGACGCCGCCAGCAGCGCCGCCGACGTCAGCAGCAGCAACCGCGTCCGCTCCACCCGGATTCCGAGTCCGGCCGCAACCTCGTCCCCGAGCGCAAGAATGTTCAATCTCCTGCTCAAAAACAGCGCCGCAGCCAGCCCCGCAGCCATATACGGACCGGCCTGCCGGATCTGCGGCCAGCTTCGCGTCGCCAGCGACCCGATCGTGAAGTCAAGCACACCTCCCGCCTGCTCCGCATTCAACAGCAGAATCGTACTGCTGAACGCCCCGAGCATCGAGGAGACCGCTACCCCCGCCAGAATCAGCCGCACCGGATTCACCCCGCGCCGCCACGCCAGCAGGTAAACCAGTACCGCCGTCCCGAGCGACCCGCAGAACGCCGCCGGAACCAGAAACGCCCCGAACTGCGGCAGCGCCAGCATCACGAGAATCCCCGCAAGCCCCCCACCGGCTGATACCCCGATGATCCCCGGCGACGCGAGCGGGTTGCGCATGACCCCCTGCAGAATCGTCCCCGCCACCGCCAGACTCGCGCCGACCATCGCCCCGAGCAGCACCCGCGGCAGCCGGATGTTGAACACAATCTGATAATCGATCCCGTCCCGTCGCTGAAACAACGTCTCGAGAATCTCGCCGAACGAAAGTTTCAGCGCCCCGAACCGCAGACTCAGCAGCATCGCCCCGACCAGCAGCAGCGCAAGAAAAACCACCACCACCAGCCGCCCGGAATTCGTCCGCAACGCTTTCACCGTTCCGCCTCCTCCTCCCGCCACTCCGGGTAGAGCAGCTTCGCCATGTGGCGGAACGCCTCCGGAAAATGCCGTCCCGGCAGATATAAATACAAATTTGACGGCAGAAAATGAACCCGCCCGCTCTTCGCAGCGCGCAGCTCGCGCCAGGCCGCCTGCGACATGATTTCCCGCCGGAACTTCTCCCTCAGAGAATTGACCTCCCCCATCGTCACAATGCAGATCACATCCGGATTCTCCATCAACAGCCGTTCGTAGCTGAATGTAATTCGACGCCCCTCTTCGACTACGGCGATGTTCTTCGCGCCCAGCATCTTCGCAATGGTTCCCGTATTCGACTTCTCCCCCTCGAGCTTGAAGCCCGCCGTCGCGGCAAACACGATCGCCACCCTCGGCGCGGGATAATGCTTCACGCTCCGGCAGATCGCATCCACCTCCCGCGTGATCCGCGCCGCCTCGGGATTCTGCTCGATCGTACTCCCGTTCAACCGGCAGAAGAAGTCGAACAGACCCGCGAAATCCGTGTAGTTGTCATAATCCACTCCGAGCGTTGGAACTCCCGTGTTCCGCATCTGTTCCGCCAGCGCCCGGCACCGCCCGTGGCGGAACGGGTAGAGCAGCAGATCGGGCCGCAGCGACATGACCAGCTCCGGATTCGTGACGAACGTCCCGCCGATCTTCGGCAGTTTCCGCGCCGCTTCCGGCAGCGTCTCCTCACTGCGCACCCCCGGAATCCCGACCGCCGTTCCTCCTGCCAGATACCAGAGCTCGACCAGTGAACCGATCCCGATCACCGTCCGCTCCGGCTTCCGGCGCACGTCCACCACCACTCCGTCCGGCTGGCGGAAACGGATCGACTCCGCCCCCTCCGAGACGATCTCCGCGGAAACCGTCCCGGCCATACCGACCAGCAGCCACGTGATGAACCATTTTCTCATTCGTTCTCCCCCGCTGGGCAGTAAACCCGTTTGAAACGGAACGAACCATCCTCCCTGCGCCGGAGCACGATCTGCACCGGGCCGCCGCTCGCCACCGGATAGTAGAGCGACCAGCTGTTATCGCGGGCCGTCCGGAACTCCACCCGCTCCGGCTTCTCCGACCAGTCGACCTGGCACAGCAGTTCAAACTGTTCGCGCAAACCTTCCGCCCGCGGATTGTCGCAGAGACTCTCCGCTTTCTTCGTCTCACCCGCCGCCAGCAACGCCCGGAATTCCGTCACGAACTCCGCCGCAGCCGCGGCTTCCGCTGCCGGCGCCTCCCGGCTCTCCGCCGCGGCCGGAACACTCCCCCGCGAACCAACGAACCAGACTCCGCCGCCAGCTGCCAGCAGCACTGCCACAACGATCCAGAGCTTTTTCATCGTTCGATCACTCCAGTTCATCCCTGTCGCGCATCGGATTGTACAAATCCCGGTTCAGGGCGCCGACATAACCGACCAGCTCGGCCTGCGCGGCGCTGTCGTCGTTGATCGATCCCGGATGCTCCGTGCTCGCGTGCCCGTCCACCCAGCTGATATTCGCCATCTTTCCGTGTCGAAAATGGGTCGTCCCACTCGCCTCGGAATCATATCGGCTCCCGTCCGGCTTCTGTTTGCAATACAGCAGCGGCGTCACCCGCACCGGATTATAGCTCCTCGACCCCATCGCCGAACGCGCACAGTCCGCAAATGCCACCGTGTCGGAAGTATGCCTCATCCGACTCCGCTTGAAGTTGTAACGCACATTGTTCAGCACATACTGCCCGAGCCAGTTCCCGTTATATCCGTAACCGCCGCCACCCGCCAGATCGGTCAGATCGCCGGTCAGCTCATCCCCGCTGCCGTTGTTTCCCTGCTTGCTCTTGAGCACCACTCCCGGACAAACCATCACCCGCGGCGAATCCCCGTAATACTCCCCCAGAAGATTGCTCCGCGTCAAATCGTAATTCTCCGCCCCGAGATGCCCCAGCCAGTAATCCGCATTCTTCGCATTCGTCGAACTGCTGTCGTTGCAGTAAATGACGAACATGTCATCGTTGTCATTCGCATACATCTGATTCGCCGCCCCGATCTGCCGCAGGTTGCCGAGGCAGCTGCTCCCCCTCGCCCGCTCCCGCGCCTGATTCAGCGCCGGCAGCAGCATCCCCGCCAGTATCGCAATGATCGCAATCATTACGAGGAGCTCGATGAGCGTGAACGCCGCCTTTCTCGCCTCCTGGCCGTGGGCTTTGAGCGCCGCAGGGCCGTGGGTGGCTGGGGGCGTGTCCGCCGCCCCCCGCACCCCCTGCGGCCGGCAAGGTGCCGGTGCCGCGTACGGGTCGGAGTCGGACTCGGACTCGGCTGCGGTCGGCCGGTGCGGGGAGAAAGAGCCGCTTGCCGAGCGGAGACTCTGTTGCGCGGCGATGATCGGCTGATGGGTTGTTTGATGGTTGATTGGTACGGGGAGAGACGCGCTCTTGCGAGCCGCTTTCTCTCCCCCGAACCCCTCTCTTGTTCTGCCGGGCGCAGAAATGGGTTGCGCGGCGAAATCGCGCCGGAGCAGCGTTTCCCCTCCGGACTCATCTTCTGCAGGCTGAGCGCAGACCGGGCTGCAAAAGGAAATGGGACTCAGACATAATTCGGCCGGAAGAGTTTCCCGAAAACAGGGAACAAGGGAGTGATCAGTGTGCATCTCTTTTCTGTCCTTTGTGTTACGCGCACAAGTTGATTCCGTTTCGATCGCGACGGGATCCGACTATGACGGTTGCGCGACAGCCACGGAATTTCACCATGATTCACCGTGTCCGCGATCGACGACGCATTACTATAATGTTGCCTCCCCCCGTTTTCAAGAGAAATCCCCCTTGAAAGAATGGAATTGTGCGCTATATTAGCCGGATACAGGAGAGAACCCCAGTGATGAAACCATTCGACAACCGCCCCATCGGCATTTTCGATTCCGGCCTGGGCGGGCTGACCGTCGCCGCCGCTCTGCAGCACAAACTGCCCGGTGAAGCCGTCGCCTACCTCGGCGACACCGCCCGCGTTCCCTACGGCGATAAATCGGTCGATGCAATCATCCACTTCGCCCATCAGGACGTCGAATTCATGCTCTCCCGCGGCGTAAAACTCGTCATCGCCGCCTGCAATACCGTCTCGGCCGTCGCGCTCGATTCACTCAAGCGGGATTATTCCGACCAGATCATCCTCGGCGTCATCGACTCCGGCGTCCGCGCCGTCATCGACTCCGGAGCCGAGCGCGTCGCCGTCATCGGCACCCGCGCCACCGTCAACAGCGACGCATACCGGCGCGGAATCCACGCCGCCAACTGCTCGATCCGGGTCGAAAGCATCGCCTGCCCGCTGCTCGTCCCGCTCGCCGAAGAGGGCGTGACCTCAGGACCTATCGTCCCGGCCGTATTCGACCTCTATCTGGCGAAACTCCGGCAAGATCCGCCCGACGCACTGTTGCTCGGGTGTACCCACTACCCGCTCTTCATCGAAGCGCTGAACGACTATTTCTCCGGCAAGGTGCAGATTCTCGACAGCGCCACCGCCTGCGCCAGATACACGGCGGAGTTCCTCTGCGAACACCACATCGCCGCACATCCGGGGAATACCCCCTCTTTCGGCTGTTTCGTGACCGACCTCCCCTCGGAGTTCCACCGCCACGCAACCCGTTTCCTCGGCCGCGCCCCCGGCCGCGTCGAACGCATCAACCTCGCCTGAGCCCGATCACCGCCCCGCAAGGCGCAGTTCCGAGGGCGAGTGTCCGAGCCGTTTCCGCATGACTTTCGCCAGATAGTTCGGATCGGGGAATCCGCACTGCGCCGCAATCTCCTTGACCGAAAGCCGCGTCCCGGCCAGAAGTTTCGCCGCCTCCTGCACCCGGCGCGAGATCAGGTAGTCTTCAGGCGAAATCCCGGTCTGACGCCGCACAAGCCGCGCCAGCGTCGAACGGTGCACCCCGAGTTCCGCAGCGATCCCGCCGACCGAAAGATCCGCATCCTCGAATTGCTCCTCCACCAGCGCACGAAACGTCTCCACCAGAGGTTCGCACTCTTCCGCTCCTCCCCGGATGCACGCCAGCGAAATGATCTCATACGCCGTCGCCCCCGCCCGGAACTCCCCCGCCGCCGTCAAATCGCGCAGCTCCCGCCCGAGCCGCGCAAACAGCTCATGCGGACAGCGTCCCGCGGCAACCGGGCGGCGGTCGAGACGGAATGCCGCAATCACTTCGTCCAGGTGTTCCCCGTCGCAGGTGAGCCAGTAATATTCCCACTGCGCACTGCGCGCCGAAATCCGGTGCGTGTCCCCGGGAAAGTAAAACGCCACCTCCCCCGGATGCAGCGTCCATTCACTCCCGTTTTCCGCGACGAAATCCCCCTCCCCCGAGACCCCCCAGAAAAGTTCCAGAAACATCTTCCGCTTCGGCTCCTCCCGCCACAGGCGGCTCACCCGGTAGTGTCCCGCCGAACGCGCCCGCAACGGCGCCGGAATCGAACCGTTCAGCGTCGGACGGTACAGCGCTTCAATCATATTTCCCGACTCCTCCCGTGTCTGCGACAAAATTACCCGATAAAATACATCGTTCCTCTTTGAAATGCAACCGGACCGGGGTATAATGATAAGCAAAACCAGGAGGCATTCCCATGACAGGCAAACCCAAAGTCGTCGTGATCGGCGCCGGAAGCTATTTCTTCGGCAAGCCGGTCATCTACAACATGATCCACAGCCCCGTCCTGAACGGCGGCACCCTCGCGCTGGTCGATACCGATCCGGCCGTGCTCGAAACCATGACCGCCATCGCCGAACGGGCCAGAGCCCACACCGGCGTCAAACTCGACATTCTCAGCTCAACCGACCGCACCGCCGTCATGAAAGATGCCGACTTCGTCGTCCTCTCGTTCTCATTCCGCAACGCCTACTACCGTGAACTCGACACGCGCATCTCGCGCAAATATGGCGTCACGATGTGCTCGAGCGATACGATCGGTCCGGGAGGCATCTTCCGCGCCCTCCGCGAACTGCCGGAAGTGCTGCGCATCGCCGAGGACGTCCGCCGCCTCGCCCCGAACGCCTGGCTCATCAACTTCGTGAATCCGACTTCGACCCTCGGCATCGGACTCATGCGCTACGCCCCCGGTGTCCGCAGCTTCGCGCTCTGCGACGGCAATCATGAGCCCTACGTCCGCGCAATGTATCTGCGCAAACTCGGCATCATCGGGTCCGACGCGGAATTCACTCCCGAAATCGATGCGAAATTCGACCTCAAGATCGCCGGCGTCAACCACTGCACCTGGATTCTCGAATGCCGCTTCGACGGCCGCGATCTCATGCCGCTTCTGCTCGAAAAAACCCGCGAGGCCGCGCGCCACGAATATGACCGCGCCCCCTCGACCAAGGCGAAACCGCGTCTCAATGCGAACTATGAACTCGCTCTCATGGAGCTCTACGGAGCATTTCCGACCGCAGCCAGCCATACAAAAGAGTATGTGCCGTTCTTCCAGGGATACGGCGTCACGCCGGTCACCCCCGAACCGATCATCTGTTTCGACGGCTACAACCGCGCCGACGAAATGGCCGCCGCATGGGAGAAAACCCGCAAACTCGCGACCGGCGAAACTCCGATCTCCACCCTCTTTGAATCCGGGCGCGGCGACCATGCGACCGACATCATCGAATCGATGTGGGGGCATCTCGGCAAAAAGTTCTACATCAACTCCCCGAATCGCGGCGCGGTCACGAATCTCCCCGCCGATGCGTTCCTCGAACTGCGCTGCGAGCTCGACCTCGAACACGGTCCGCGCCCGCTCCCGGTCGGAGCCATGCCGCGCGGACTCCTCGGACTGACCCAGCAGGTTCTCGACACGCACGAGCTCACCGCCGAAGCCGCCGTTTCCCACGACCGGAGGAAACTTCTGCTCGCGCTCGCAACCGACCCGATCGTCAACAACCTCGGCGATGCGAAGAACATCATGAACGAACTGCTCGAAGCGGAACGCGATCACCTGCCGCCCGAATGGTTCTGAATCCGCATGAGAAATGAAAAAAGCCGGCCGGGGATTCCCTCCCCGCCGGCCTTTTTTCCCCGAGCGCCCCGGAATCACGGAGCCACATAGTTCTTCATCCCGCCGTGCCGGATCCAGCCGCGGTAAACCTGAATCATCGCAATCAGCGCCAGCGTGGTGAAAATGATATCCCAGACGTACAAATTGCGGAAATCCCCCGTCCAGTCGATGAAGAGCCCGCCGCCCCAGTTCGCCACCACCAGCAGCAGCGCCTGAAACACCGCCTGCGCCGAGCAGAACTGACCGTAACGGTCTTTCGGCAGCAGCAGCGCGAACATCGGCAGCGTGCTCGCCCCCTGAATGCCGTAAACCAGCGCCATCAGCGTCGCCGTCACGATGAAACTCGTCCGGTCGACCGTGAGGAAGTAACTGAAGATGTTCGTGATGATCACAAGAACAGCCGCGGACATGTAGACCCGCAGAGGATGAAGCCGGTCCGCCAGCCACCCGAGCGGATAAATCAGCACCATCATGAACAGAGCGATGTACCCGCTGATCTTCCCGTAGTCGGCCAGATCCAGCCCGATGTTCTCCTGCGCGAAGAAAATTCCGAACAGCCCGCGGCAGACCGTCGAAGCCGCGTTCAGCGCCGTTCCGACGAAAAACCAGAGATAGAACGGAATCGAAAAACACTCCCGCACGTACAACTTGATGTTGTCGATCGCGTTCGGCTTCTCATCCGTCTCCTCCGGCGGCGGATATTCCCCCTCGCGCACCATCACGCACATCACCATGAAAAAGACCCCGTAGAGGACCGCAATGACCGTGTAGATCCACGCCATGTAATCCTGAGCATATCCAAGCAGGTAACTCTGAAAAACGAAGTTCGCACCGAGCCCGACCAGGTTGAAGCAGGCGACAAAACGCCCCATGAACTGTTCCGGCATCACATCCGCGAACAGATAGTAGAAAACCGATCCCACAAACAAATTGAAAATCTGATAGAAGATGGAAAATCCGATCAGCAGCATCACCCCCGCCGTAGCCGGCGTAAAGACTCCGCTGAACACCGATGCGAGCCAGACACCCATCTGCGGCGCCCATCCCGCAAGCACGAGAAAGATCGTCACAAACGGCGTCGCCACTGCAAGATACGGAATCCGTCGCCCCCATTTTGAACGAGTCCGGTCGCTGCGGAAACTGATCCACGGATTTATAATGATGTTCAGAACCGACGGCACGCTGCCGACCACGAGCCCGATCGTCTGGTTGCTGCAGTCGAACGCCCGCAGCGAAAGCGGCATCAGCACCGGAATCAGACGCTCCGTCAAACTGAAGAAAAACGATCCCAGAAGCATCCAGAAGAAAAGCATGAAGAGCGAACCGGTCGTATATTTGAGCGTTCCGGCAAAGTAACGGTATTTCGAGTTGGGTTCCAGTTCGGCAGCAGTGTTCATTATCTTCTTCCTTGTGAATCCATTTGCATCCATCCGGGCGTGCGGAGAGCCGTTCTCCCCGGAATTTCTCACTTGTTTTCGTCTCTCCGCAACTCCCAGGAGTAAAACCGGTTGACTCCCTCGCAACCGGTGAATCCCCAATGGTACCGTTCCGGCAGATCCGGCTCGGAATAACGGAACTCCATCCCGTTGCAGCGGACGATCATCTGCGGCTGAGAGGCGCTGAAATCCGTGGAGACTTCCAGCTCGTAAATCGTCTTGGGCCGCAGCTCCATCGTGATGCCGGCCGCCAGATGCCAGCGGGGCGCGCCGTTCCCGTACTCGTGGTGCCAGACGTTGATCCCCTCGTTGCAGAGCACGATTTCAAAGTGCTCCCGATACTCAAGCGCCTCCCCCTCCGCCGGAACCATGCTTCCGGCCGGAGCCAGAACGATCAGCGGCGCCATCAGGTGATCGAATGACGCGGCGATCGTGAAGCTGCTCTTCCCCTCGACCGGCTTCTTCAGCAGCAAACTCGAATAACACTCCGGCGCGCGCGGTCCGAGCATCTCCTCCGCCGTGGCTCCGGCGGGGACCTCGTTGGCGATGTGGTCGGCATGCTGCACCCAGCCGCCGATGTGACTCCAGCGCGGGCTGCGGACTGCCCACCACTCTTCCGGCGTCCAGCCGCCTCCGGCAAAGCTGCCGCCGGTCAGCGGCACAGTCAAAATCCCGAGTTTCCCCGTAGCTAAAATAATCGCAAGCTCTTTCATATCAAAACACTCCTCATCATCCAAGCACAGACTCTCTTCCGCCGTCTCCGTTTTTCCCGCGGGAACGGATCGGTTCCAGTGCAGGACGGCAGGGGGCATCGAGTTCCCGGAAGAAGACCGGTTTCGCCCACCGGACGGCATTGCCGATCACCCGGAGCACATTCCGGTCGTAGTAATTCGGGTACGCCTCGTGGCCCGGCTGGAAATAGAAGATCCTGCCGTAGCCGCGCTCGAAAGCGACTCCGCTGCGAAAGACATCTCCCCCCTCGAACCAGCTCAGGAAAATGGTCCTGCCATCGTCCGGAATGTCGAAACGTTCGCCGTACATCTCTTCGTGCTCAAGCTCGAAATATTCACCGATTCCCTGCGTGATCGGATGGGTCGGCGCGATGTTCCAGAGCCGTTCTTTCTCTCCGGCCTCGCGCCAGTGAAGCGTCCCGCTGCAGCCGAGCGCCATGCCGAAGATCCGGGAGAAATGCGAGGAGTGCAGCGCAATCAGCCCCATCCCCTCGAGAATGCGCCGGTGCGCCTTGCGCGCCACAACTTCGGAAACCTCGCGATGGGCGCAATGCCCCCACCACACCAGAACATCCGTCGTATTCAGAACCGAATCCGGCAGGCCGTTCTCCGGCTCGTCGAGAGTCGCAAGACGGATCTCCAGATCGTCGGCCGCGATGCCGTCGGCGATCGCCTTGTGCAGCCCCTCCGGATAGATCGCGGCGACCTGCGGGTCCTCTTTTTCGTGGCGGAATTCATTCCAGATCGTCACGCGGATTTTGTCCATGACACCGTCTCCTCCTGTGTTCCTCATTTCACCAGGCCGGCGGCAGCACGACCAGCGTTCCGGCGACAGGATGCTCCACGCCGTTCAGGCGGTTGCGGCCCGGATAGACGTTCCCGATGTTCACCGAGTCCGACGGCGCTCCGGCGGGATCGAAAACCAGATACCCGCTGTTGCATTCGAGCTCGTCCGGAGTCGGCGTCCAGGTCGCAAGTTTCGAGGCGTTGCGGTAGAAACGTCCCGCATTGAAACGCCAGCGTTCGAGTTTCGGCGCCTCTTTCCGTCCGAATGTGCACCACGGCAGCACGATCCGCTGCGTGAGTCCGTTTTCGTCGGCATCGGTCGAAATCTGAAACCGCGCCGGAATCTTCCGGCCGTTCTTCCAGCACACGCTGCGGCCCGTGTCGTCCACGGCGAACGAATAGACATCCGTACTCCCCTGCGGCTCGAAAACAAACCGGAATCCATCCTCCTGTTCCACTCCCTGCCGGGAACGGGCCGCCTTTTTCCGCTGCCTGCCTTTTTCAAAGAAAGTCAGCTCGAGACCGTTCTTCCGGCAGGCGACAGACACGGTCAGCTGCCGCGGCTGGTAAACCGCGTAGAACTCCTGCTCGGAAATCGCCACGGAACGCAGGAACGTCTCGCTTTTGCCGCACCACATGAATGCACTCGAGGGCTTTCCGTCCGTGTAGAGGAACTGATCGATCTTCTCGCGCTCAACTTTGCGTTTTCCGGGGATCTCCGCCGAAACGAGTGCGGGCTTCCCCGCCGCCTCCGACGGCGCCAGAAAACCGGGCCGCCCCAGCGCCCGCGAAATTTCATCGATGAGCAGCAGCGCCTGATACCGTTTCGTCTCCTGCACCGAGTCCTTGATCGCGCCCTGATACTGCTTGAGCCCCCAACCGTCAGAGAACAATTATAATGCTTTGCCAGAGAACGGAAAGAAGGCAGCTGCCCCTCGGGCCCCCAACGCCCCTCTTTCAGATCTTTGCGAATCTCGCTGTAAAGCTCCATCGCCAACTGTCACCTTTCTGTATTGAATGTATTACAAGTGTATTACACCAAACTTTCCGGCGAATGTCAACCCCTTTCCGTTTTTTTTTATTATTTTTTGATTAGCAACGGTCAAAACGGGGCAAAAAAAAACGGAGAGGGGGTAACCTCTCCGCAGAATCGGATCGCTTTACTTTTCGATCAGGTAGATCATACTGCCGCCGAATTTTGCCGTATCCACGCTGAACTTCAGAGCGCCGTCCGCAAATGCCGCCGGGATCGTCCCTTTCGGCATGCCGTCGAGACCGATCACCTGAACACGGTAATCACCCGGCTCAAGTTTGAGCTGCACGACGGCGGAGGCGCGGCGGATCAGCGGTTCCGTTTTGCCCCAGTGCTCGACCGCGTTCATCGACTCGGAGCTGTAACGGATGTGGCGGTTGGTCACATCGCTCTGATGGAAGAGCAGAATTCTGCCGCTGGCGGCGAGCGGTTTCCCGTCCATACTGCTGGCGGTGACGATCTGGAACGTCGGTGTACCGTCTGAAACGGTCAACACATCTCCGGCAAGCGCCCCTTTGAAAAAGCTCAAACTCTCCGTTTTCGGCGAGACGATCCGCAAAGTTCCCCGCGAGGGATTGCAGGCGATCTCGCCGGTCTGGCTGACCTTGTCCGCGCCCCGGATCGTCTTCTTTTCGGCTTCGGAAAGCTCCTGCATGAAATCTTTCGGCTTCCGGATAAGCTTCACATCCGGGAACGTGCGGTTTTCACGCAGACTGCCGATCCGGCAGTAGAATCCGAGCATGCTGAAGTCGACCGGGAAATTCGCTTCGGCGATGGAGTTCATCTCCCGGAACGTCGACTCCCCGTACGGCCAGGCGATCCCGGAAGGCGCGGGCTTCACGTCGCCGCGCACGAACATGAGATTCGTCACCCGTTCGGCCACCTGCGAAAGAGAATCTTCCGCGATGTCGAACCGGTTGATCGGCGACTCGTGGCGCACTCCCTTGTCGTCGTGCGACCATGCGAAACGGTAGAGGCCATCCCAGTCCTGAAGCGAAGCGTATGCGCCGAGCAGCGGGCCGGACTCGGCACGATGCCGGTTCGGGAACACGTAGTTGATCTCCGTCACCGTAAACGGCTTGCCGAAAATCCGGGAGGGCATCAGCGTACGGGGATTCCACGCCGCCGCCCGGAGCGCGCTCATCTGGTTGTGCAGAAACGGGAAACTCCACGAGTGACCCGGCAGAGAGTTCGGGTGATCCCAGTAATTGTGGTTGTCGACGAACGCAAGCGTGTCGCGGATTTCCGAGATCACCGCGTTTTCCTTGAAGTTGATCTCCGTGATGAGCCCCTTGTACCCGAGATCCTTGTGCACGAAATCGCTCAACTCCCGGATCGTCTCGATGTTCAGATCGGTCAGATAGCGGTAAAAAAGTCCGCCGCGGTTCTTCAGATTTTCCTCCGTGGCGATTCCCCGCTTCTCCAGATACGCCTTGTATCCGTCGAGATAGAGCTGTTTCGCCCTGCCGTTCCAGTTGTTGGTGGTCACATTCTCATTCGACAGCGACACGGCGAAGAGCGTCGGATCCTCCCCCCACGTGAGGCCCGTGTACGGATTGCGGTGTGTCAGGAGGTTGCGGACGAACTTTTTCCAGTTCTCACGCGCGGGCGGGTAGACGCTCAGAAGCTGTTTCATCGCATATCCCTCGCGGAACGGCGCATCCGGCAGTTCTCCGTTGCGGAAGCGGCGGCTGCAGTAAAGGTCGAGCGTAATGTAGATTCCCCGCTTTTTCAGGCAGGCAAAGAGATAGTCAAGCTGATCGATCTTCTCCGGAAGAAAGACGGTCGAGTCGTTCCCTTTCGGATCGGAAAGCGAGTTGTCGTAATGGTGAAACCGCACCGATGTGTAACCGAGACGCGCGAGCTCATCGGCAAGTTTTTCCGCATTCTCCCGGTCGAGATACTGGGCGGAAAAGCAGAGGTTCGGGCCGTAGAATTTAAACCGTTTTCCCGGCGCCTTTTCCGCGGTGAAGTGGCCGTCCTTGTCCGTTGTGATCCAGCCGTATTTTCCGGCCGGGGCGTCGAGCATCCCGGAGAAATCGAGGATCGATCCGGCCACCACCGGCTTGACCTTTTCCATCGGCGCCCACTCTTTTCCCTCGGAAATGTAGTAGATGCTCTCGACGGTCGCGGGTTTCGTCACCCCCTCGGCCAGAGTCGCCGCCGCGACGATCCACTCTCCGGAACCGGAATTCCCGAATTCAAGAGCTTTGATCTCCCCCGCCGGAAGCGTGAAATGGGTGAAGTAAAGCCCGTCAAAGCTGCCGTTGTTCGACGCGGCCAGCGCCCCGTTCGGCAATCTGCCGAGCGGTTTGACCGCGCTGAATTCGCGACCGTGCGTGAGTTCGACCTGTTTCCGGCTCCCGTCGGCGTAGACCGCAACGACGACCGGTTTTGCGCCGCTCTCCGTCGCATTCTGAATCAGATAAAGTTCATTCCCGCTGCCGGCGACCGGGATGGAGGCGTTTTCCCCCTCCCCGATCCGCAGGGCGGTGCCGCTTTTCTTCCGGACGTTCCCGAGCTGAAACTTCACACTGCCGATCGAGAGTTCGCCGCCGCTGGTGCCGTAGGCGCGCAGCAGTTTCGCCATGGCGTCCCCGCTCACTTTCGCACCAGAAGCCTTGTCCAGAGAAACCGGCGCAGTCGCCAGCGGCGTCACCGTGACCGAAAAATCGAGCTTCGACTCTTTCACCAGTCCGGACGACTGCGAAAAGAGCAGCCGGACCGAAAAACTCTGCACCGAATAATTCCGGTGATCCTGAATCACAACCGGGAAATCCCCTTTGATCGTGATCAGCTGATCTCCGTTCACGATCTGGAGCGTTTTGACGTGATAGAGGGGCTTCGACGTCGTCTTGACCGGAAGTTCTTTCCCGTTTACGGTGATGGTTTTCCCATCGAACCGGTGCGTCGGCAAACTCAAGGCGAGCGCAACGGTCTGGCAGCGGATTCCCGCCTGACTGGTCAGCGTCATGGAGTAGGTGGCCGTGTCCGAGGAGAGCTCCCGAACCCACTCATGTACCGTAAAGCCGTCCGTATTCGGAACTTTCAGCGTTCCTTTGAGTTCATAAACCTTTTCGGACGGAACCGGATAGCTCGGCTCCGGAACGATGTTCGACCGATTCTGGGCACTCAGACTCCAGCTCTTGTCATAGACGTTGACCGTGGCGGAGAGCCCGCCAAGCTTCAACACACCGTTTTCGTCGACCGAAATGCCGGGCGGAAGAGCCGCAGCCGGAAGAACCACGGCCGCAGCCGCAAACAGGGAGACGATTTTCAACATCGGGGAATTTCCTTTCCGGGTTGTACCTGTGTCGGGTAGTTTCGTTTTCATTTTCTGCTGCGGTTCCGGTCGAGCTCGCGCCAGAGGTCGCGCATCTCCCACCAGAGATAATCGCACTGGGTCGCGGTGATCTTGTTGCGCACACTGCCGTCCTGATAACAGACGTTCACGCTCGTGGGAGCATGACGGCGGTTCTTGAACTGCAGATCGTCACTGATGAGCGGCAGATACGGTTTCGTGAGCCGATAGGAGACGCAGGAGTATGCCTTGTCGCTCGGAAATCCGGACCGATAGGTGAGATCGTGGTCGTAGGGCACGGCGTAATAACCGGAAATCAGATATTTACTGCCGAGATTGTCATTGATCCTGGAAACGTCGTAAAAGCTGTCATAGCTGGCGAGGGACTCAAAACTCCCTTTGCTCCCATAGAGGTTCGCCACGAGCGGACATGCATAAATCTTGCCGCTTGAGACGTATTTCTGCTGATACAACCGTCCCATTCCGTAATAGAGATTCCATCCTTTGAGCCGGTTGGCCCGGAGAATGACGTCTTCCGGAGTGATGCTCGTCGGATTGGTCGGAGTGTTGTCCGCCCAGTACGGATTTGTGAGTCCGTTGAAATCGTTGGTGTAGCTGATCGTCGCGAAGCCGAGTTGTTTGAGGTTATTCTGGCAGCTCGCACCTTTCGCCTTGTCCCGCGCCTGGTTCAGCGCCGGCAACAGCAGAGATGCGAGAATCGCAATGATCGCAATTACAACGAGGAGCTCGATCAGCGTAAATGCCGCTTTTCTCGTTACCAGGTCGTGGGAGGCAGGGGG
>CALXOE010000043.1 GCA_944389935.1 uncultured Victivallis sp. | reverse complement strand
CTCGTTTCATCATTATACACGTGACCATCGGAATGGGTTCCCTCCTCTGGGCATTTGTGACCCCAAATGTGACCCCAGATTATGCCGTAGCGGGAAAAAAGACGCATTCTCGCGAGAATGTTTGAGGGGGAAAATAAAAGTGGCATCCCCATCGGGATTCGAACCCGAGTTGCCGGGATGAAAACCCGGTGTCCTAGGCCTCTAGACGATAGGGACGCCTGAAAAGTGTTTCTTAATATACAATCTATTCAAACTTTTGCAAGTCTGCGAAAGAAAGATTTTCACTTTTTTTCTGAAAAACTTTGTCTTTTTTGGTTTTCTCCGCTCTTTTGCTCTCCGCAACGGTAATGGCTCTCCATTTCTCGATACAGACGTACAACCCGGGGGTTGCGAGGCTGAAAATAGATCAATCCTAGATCACTTGTCCAAAACGAGATCATTTTTCCGCTTTTTTTCCGGAAAAATCAGAGAAAATGTTGCAGATATCTCTCTTTTCCATCATAATTTATATAGAAAACCTGAGGATCGGATCTTATGAATCACTACGCGGAGTCCGGGAAATTCGCCTATCAACGGGTGCGCAGCGCCATCGAAACGATGCTGACACACGGGGAACTCGCCGTGGGAGACCGGCTGCCGCCAATCCGGGAACTCGCCGTCCGGTTCGGCTGCAACTATCACACCGTCCGGAAAGGACTCGAATCCCTCATCAACGACTCGCTCCTCGAGAGCCGGACCGGATCGGGCGTTTTTGTGCGCGCCGGCAGTCGAACTCTTTCGACGCCGATACCGCCCGGAGCAGAAAGCGTACTGGCGGTCATCTGCCATCCGCCGATGCTGCCGAACGATTCACAATTCATCGCCAGTCTCCACGAACAAGCGGAAAAACGCAATCTGAACCTCGAGCTTCACACGGTCACGAGTTTCAGCCGTCCCGAACGAATCTTCGACCGGATCGCCGTGCGCGGCTGCCTCGCGGTTCTGCTGCCGCTGCTGCGTTCCGATGACAACATCGACGAGATCGCCGGGTGCATTGACCGTTACCGGATGCCGTTCGTCGTCGGAACGCCTTTTCCCGGACTGGAGGCGTATTGTTACGAAAGTCCGGAGATCTTCGGAGTTTCCGCGGGGCGTGCGGTCGAGGCGGAGTTCCTCTATTTCCGGGAGCTCGGATTCCACAACATCGTTCTGCTCCTGCCGGGGGATGAAGCGGTCAGGACGGTTTCCTTTCAAATCTCCCCATATGTGCGGCGATGCGCCGAAGCGGGGATTCCGATCCGTCTTTCCGTGGCGGAACGGCGGTCGGACGCGCTCGACCGGTTCTTCTCCGGCGTGGAAGAACTCCGGGGAGATCTGGCGGTGATCTGTTACGACGACGAGATCGCGTCGCGGCTGATCGATGCCGCCCGCCGCCGCAACTGGCGGATTCCCGACGAAATCGCACTGATCGGGCTCGGGGACACCTCTCTGGCGACAGCGACGAATCCGGCGCTCTCTTCGGTGGTGTTTCCCTACGATTACGTGACCGGCTCGATGATCGACTGCGCGCTGGCGCTCGCGGCGGGAAACTCGGCGCAGCGGGATACGCCGATCTGGCAGCCGATCATCATTCGCGAGAGCTGCGGCGGCGCCCGGCGGGTCGGCAGGGAAAACGCGGCCGCAATCATGGAACGAATTCGACTTCAACTTCAACAGGAGAATGGAGCAATCAAATGAGCAGATGTTTTACATTGATTGAACCGCAGATGGTAAAATCTTGTCAATCCGGGCACTCCCTCCTCGCTGCAACGTCCGGCGGTACAAAAGATGGACTCGGGGGAGAAAACAACCATTCTCCCCGCCCCGACATCGCCACACAACACACTCCAGCGCCCGGCAGTACAAGAGAGGGGTTCGGGGGAGAGAAAGCGTCTCACGCCCAAACTTCCCGCTCCGTTCCCGCCCCGCAACCCGTTCCTGCGCCCGGCAGTACAAGAGAGGGGTTCGGGGGAGAGAAAGCGGCTCGCAAGAGCGCGTCTCTCCCCGTACCAACCATCCGTCAAACACTCCATCAGCCAATCATCGCCGCGCAACGGAGTCTCCGCTCGGCAAGCGGCGAAGTGGAGCAAAAACGCGAATGGGTCTTTCCGCAGAAAAGCGGGAAGAGCCGTTCGCGTTTTTGCGGCTCTTTCTCCTCGTGCCGGCCGACCGCAGCCGAGTCCGACTCCGACCCGTACGCGGCACCGGCACCTTGCCGGACGCAGGGGGTGCGGGGGGCGGCGGACACGCCCCCTGCCTCCCACGAGCCTGCAACGGTCAAAGCCCACGACCATGCGACGCCTGAAGCCCACGACCATGCGACGAAAAAGGCGGCATTTACGCTCATAGAGCTCCTCGTGGTGATTGCGATCATTGCGATTCTGGCAAGCATGCTGCTGCCGGCATTGAATCAGGCGCGTACGCGGGCAAAGACGACGAAATGCCTCGGGCAGGTGCGGGAGGTGGGGACGGCGCTTCTCCTCTACACGGAAGAGAACGAGGGGTATTTTCCGCCGTACAATCTGGTGGGGAACGTCTCGAACGGGCTCTGGTGGGCGAATCTGCTGGAGAAATCGAAGCTCATCACGGTTCCGGCGTGGCGCGACAAGAACTCGGGATGTGCCAAGGCGGGGATACTGGCGTGTCCGGCGATCACGAATTTCACATTTTTTCCGGGAATCGGCCCGGCGTCTCCGGTGGCGGCCTACGGGAGTTCGACGAAGATTTCACGGGTGACGAAAGCGAGTCAGACGATCACCTGCGGGGATACGCCGTCGCATCCGGACGGATCCAGTGCGGAGGGGAATTTGTATAAAGCCAACCCGCCGAGCTACCTTTATAACAACGGCCGCTGCATCATCCGGCACGGGGGGATGACCAACGTCGCGTTTGCCGACGGACATGCGCTGTCAACACAGGACACCCCGCTGCGGTACAACGTCAACAAGTGGCTCGACAAAGTCTTGTAAATAAATAAAGAGAGAGAGAGACGATGATGAAACTTCCACTGACTATTTTCTGTGCCTTGACCGGACCGGTGCTTTTCGGGGCGGTGGTCGAAGTGACGGCATTCGGGGCGAAAGGGGACGGCAAGGCCGACGATCTGGCGGCGGTGTCGAAAGCCGTTGAGGCGCTCAAGCCCGGCGACACGCTGCGTTTTCCCTCGGGGACCTATTTTCTGACGGGGGATGTTTCGCTCAAGACCGACCGGATCACGGTGGACGGCGGCGGAACGCTGCTCTTCGACCATAAGCCGGTGAAGAATCGCGCCATGAACAAGATCGATGTGACCGGGAAATCGATCACCATCCGAAATTTGACGATCACCTCCAATGCGACCTCCCGGAGTGCGGTGCACGGGCTGATCTCGTGCAAGAACACGGAAAACATTCTGATCGACGAATGCGACATTTCAAAGTCGCCGTCGGTCGCGGTCTGGACGATGAACGTTGCGAATATCCGGATCACGAACTGTTTCATTCATCATCAGTGGGCGGACGGGATTCACATTTCGCGCTATTCACGGGGGGTTATCATTGCGAACAACACGATCGATTTCAACGGGGACGACGGGATCGGGGTGGTGAGCTACCACGACAAGGCGCCGTGGAACCAGCTGCCGCGCAACGAGAACGTGCTCATCACGGGAAACATCATCTCGAACACGCCGGCGCGGGGGATCTGCGCATCGGGCGGAGGGCTGACGATCACGGGGAATGTGATTTTCAACACGGGAAAGGCCGGAATCATCTGTTCGCGCGAGGGGTGGATTTCGGAGAAGATCCAGATCACGTCCAACCGGATCAGCAACGTCGGGACAGCGGAGAAATACGGGTATGATTTTTACGATTCGCGCGGCACCCGTTCGGGAATTCATGTGCAGACCAACAGCAATCTGCTGATCGCGGACAACATCATCTCGGGGGCGCGGAACGGCGGCTCCGGCATTCAGCTGGTCGCGGCGGTCGATGTGACGGTCACGGGCAATCAGATTTCGGAGTGTTCGCGCGGAATTCAGATCGACAGCCCGGCCCATTACGCCACGCCGGAGAAGAAACTCCCCGAAGAACTCATGAAGCAGATATACGCCAGCAGCACGACCGTGCCGGAATATGCAGGATCGGACAATCTGCTCATTGCCGATAACTTCATCAAGCGGATGAACCGCGACGGCATCTACGTCACCGGGAGCGCAGCCCGGAAAGTCACCAACCTGGTCATCACGAACAATTTCCTGGCGGAAAACAACACGGGCAACCACAAATTTGTCCGCGACATCTGGGCGGACGGTCTCGATCATGCGCTCATTCGCGGCAACTTCTCTGCGGGGAGTGCCGCGCCGAACGGGCTCTCTCCGGTGCAGGGGATCGGCAAGTCGTGCAGCCGTACCGTGTTCGAGGGACCCGCGGCGCCCCCGGCGGAATAATCCGCACCGGAAAAACAAACCGGGAGGCCGATTCTCGCGGCACTCCCGGTTTTTTCTCTTTTATACCATTCAGCAGCCGACTTCTTCAAGATACTCGCTGATGCGGGCGGCCATGGAGTTCTGATTGATCCGGATGATTTTCATCTCGCGCTCGACGCTTGCGGGCGCGTCGGAGGCGTGGGCCGTATTGACCATGACGTTGCTGCCGAAATCGCGGCGAACCGTGCCGCCGGGCGCTTTCGAGGGATCGGTCGGCCCGAGCACGGAACGGATCTTCGCAATCGCATTCGGCCCCTCATAGATGAGGACGAGGCACTTCGCCTGCGCGTTCTGGAGTTTCTTCTCCTCCTCGGTGCACTCTTCGGGACGGCGGCCGGACATGAACTCGATCAGCTGTGAGAACTGGTCATCGGCGAACGGAATACCGACCGACTGCGTCAGACTCTCAACCGAATTTTCCGGCAGCGTGATGCCGAACTTCTCCTCGAAGAGCTCTTTCGCCTGTGCGGCGATCTTCGGGGCGAGCTTGCTGCGCAGCGCATTCTGAACCGAGCCGTAGAACTCGAGCGCGTCATTGACGCTCATGCGGTGCACCTTGCAGCCGACGATGCGCAGTCCGGTGCGGCTGAGCATGTCGATAATGTTGCCGGGGCGGCTCGAGGGACAGCGCCAGTTGTCCGGCTTGATGATGACCAGCGTACGCTCATCATTCGGCCCGGAGCCGAGCGAATTGTCGATGAGATTCGGCGCCGATGCCGCGAAATCCGCGAAGATTTTAAGTTTGGTCAGCGCCTCCCGCCGGTTCGGCGGAGTCAGAACCGCCGGCTCGAAATAGCGGACGATCGCGGGATTTTCCTTGTCCTCGACCACATCGGCGTAGGTGTCGCGCAGCGTCTCTCCGGCGCTGATGCTCTTCGGGGAATGGGGGGAGAGGCGGCCGGTGATTTCCGTGAGTTTGCGGCAGGCGTCCTCGCCGCGGAAGAGCAGCATGAGCGTGCGCTCCTTGCGTCCGTCCTCGCGCGGGGGGAAGTTTTCGCGCACATAGTCGGCGAGCATCTTGCCGGTCTCTTTCGCATCCTCCATCGCCTCGAGACTCCGCGCGTACTGTTCGGTCACTTCCGGGGTGAACGCCAGCACCTGCGCACCGATGAATTCAAGATCGGTCCGGGACATCAATCGCGCGATGATACCGCCAGTGCGGGATTTCAGAAGACTGTAGGGCGTGATGATGATATACGATACTTCGATTGCCATGACGATTCCCTTCCCATTTCTCGCGGAAAAACAAAAGCACCTCCGGAATTCCCGTCCCGGAAGTTGCCTGCAAATAACGGTGATCCAATAATATACCACCATTTTCCGCATTCGGCAAATCGGAAACGGGGTTTCCCGGAGAAAAAGTGCGCGCGAGGGAACGGGAATCAGGCCGGATCGGCGGAGAGGTCGAGCTCATCGCGGAACCAGCGGCTCAACAGTTCCGCCGCGGGCTTGCCGTCGACCGTGAACCCCTTGTCTCCGGCGGGATCGCTGCGCATGGAGGGGCGGTCGTTCTGCTCGTCCCATTTCCAGAGCAGCATGCCGTTCCACCACGGTTCGCGGCCGAAGAGGCGGATGACCGCTTCGAGGTAGTTCGACTGCTCCTGACCGTCGTATCCGCCCTCGTTCTCCCAGAAATAGGGGAGCCGGGCGGCACCGGAGGTCGAAGCGCAGCCGCATTCTCCCATGTAGAAGGGTTTTCCGTAGATCCGGGCGAAGCGGCGGTTGCGTTCGAGATGGGGTTTGAGTCCCTCCATCATCTCCTGCACGGTTGCGCCGATTTTCTTTGTGGCGGGGTCGTAGTTGCTGCACCCGAGCGAGTCGAGCGCAAAGAGCCAGCAGTTCGGATCGGCGGCGAGCCGGTCGGCGAAATCGAACAGGGCGCAATCGGAGAAAGACGAGGTCAGGTGTCCGTGGTAAATTTTCCGGGTTTCCTCGATGATGTGCAGCCAGTGGGCGGACTGCGGAAGCGTGTGGTTGAGTTCGCTGTCGAGTCCGTAGGCTTCGCAGCCGGTGCGTTCGGCCATTCCGGCGTAGTGGCGGGTCAGATCGAGATAGCTCTCGAACCAGAGCTGCCAGTAGTGGAACGGTTTGCCGGGGATGATCACGCCGTCGTCGGGGAACGGGGCGAGGTGAACACGCTGAAGACCGTCCCAGCACTCGATCATGGGGCGGAGCATGACCTTGACGCCGCGCTTGTGAAAGCGGTCGATCGTCTGAATCAGCTCGTCGTCGGAGGGGGTGATGCGGAAATCGCGGAACTGCCGGGTGGAGACGAACGTCTCCTGCATGACGGTTGAGATCAGGCAGACCCACGGAGTGCCGAGCGCGGCGATTTTGTCGATCTGCCGCACTCCCTCCGGCGAGGAGTAATACCCGTTCCGCGCGTAAAAGCCGAAATTCACGCCCTTGAAAAAAATTCGATCCATGGAAAACTCTCTACTTTCTGTGATTCCACAATACAAGGCGGAGGAAACCGATCCCCCCGCCGATGAAATTCCTGCTGTTCTGTTTCACGGCCATTCCGGTCCGGAGCAGAAGACTCCGCCTCACTCTCCGGAGAACGTGACGCTTTCCGGGCCGACGAGATAGAGGATCGAGCCGGTGGCCGTCACTTTTTCGCCGGAGTTCGGAGCGGGGCGCGTTTCTCCGAGATGATTCATCGCGGCGGTGACGTCCCCGTCGATTCTGAGGGTGACCGGAGCCCCCTCCTGCCGGTTGTACGCGCTCCAGAGCGCCCAGACCCGCGTATGGTCCGGCCGGGTCCAGGTTGCGAGGTAGACATCGTTCCGCGTGGTGAGCCGGGGAACGGTCGACCCGCCGGGCAGCAGCCGGGTCAGCGTTTTCAGCGCCTGATACGCGAATTTCGGCCGGTTGTCGCGGTCGAGAAGTCCGAAGTGCGACTCGAAATGGTTCCGGGCGCGGCCGGTGTCCCGGAAACAGTACCAGAAGATGCGCTCCGCTCCCGCCGCAAACCCGCAGAGATAAGCGCGCGGCAGAAACTCCCCCTGCTTTTCCCGATTCGTGTGATAGATGTTCGCTCCGGTCATCATGATGACGTTGCCCTTGAGATCGCTGTTGAGCCGGTAGATGCCGGCCAGCGGGAACGTACCGTTTTCGCCGTCGGCTTCGAGCAGCGGGATGAACCGGTCGCCGGGTTTCAGATTGCGCGTGCTCAGAAAACGTCCGGCGCGGGTCGAATCCTTGTCGCTCCAGCGGAACTTCTCCCGGAATGCGGCGGCGGGCCGCTGATTGGTTTCAGCCTTGGGCACGGCCGGATTGGTCCACCAGGCGTCCCAGCCGATGTGGAAGTCGGCCATGTACTTATCGTTGACCTGAACTTCGCGGCAGCCGCCCTTTCCGTCGAGCTGCATGTCGAAATAGAACGGCAGCCCGGAGGGGAGCACGAGGGTCCCGCCGTCCCGGACGTAGCGGACCAGCTCCGGAATGTACGCCAGAACGAACTTCTCGTGCCGGGCCGGAATCAGCACCGGAAACTCCTTCGGATCGAGAGTCTTGAGCTCTTCGAGCGAGATCCGGTGAATCCCGGCGAACTCCGGGAAGTTCTCCGCCGAAAAGTTGTCCATCCCCTGAATGAATCCCCGTTTGGCGTCGCAGACCAGCGCGATTCTGATGTCCGCGGGTTCGAGCCCGAGCGTTCTCACCGCTTCCGGCAGGATGTCGAGGTAGAACGCCGGGGTCGGGGTGGCGCTCCAGCCGACCTCCGAAATCCAGACCGGCTTGTCGCCGACGCCGTACTGTTTCATCAGCTCCTGAAGCGGCTGAAGCAACTGGGGCATCTGCTCCGGAACGGAACAGTACGGGTGGACGTTCATCACATCGAAGTGGCGGTGGGCGCCGCGTTTGAAGGTCTTTTCAACCCAGTCGACCGGAACCCCCGCCAGTCCGGCGTAGACGACCTGCAGCTCCGGATCGACCGTTTTCAGCTCCCGCCAGGCCCGTTCCAGCAGCGGGGCGTACTCCTCCGCAGTCGGATTCCATGCTCCGCCGGAGTTCGGTTCGTTGCAGAACTCCCAATAGCGGATCTGCTTCCCGTACTTTTCCGCGTTCCGGCGCACAAACCGCCCGAAATCGTCCAGATGATTCCAGGCCCATTGCCCGAACTTCGGCTGATTGCCAGGGAGGATCGGCAGAAAATCCATTCCGCCCCGGAAGATGTTTTCGATCAGGAGATCGTATTTCGGATTGAATTTCCCGGGAGCGTCTTCCTGATAGCGCCAGTCCCAGTCGGAGCGGACCATGGAGACGCCCGCCTCCCGCATCAGCGGATAAAGTTTCGGAGCATCCCATTTCTCTCCCCGGGTCACGTGGCAGCAGACCCCGTACGGTTCGTCGACGAGGCGCGCCTCCTCCGCCGCACCTCCGGGGAGGGTGGCAAGACAGAACCCCGCACTCAGCAGAAAAGTGGCAAAAAATGATTTCATCTCAATTTCCGTTTTCATATTGGCCCAGTCAGTAGGAGAGTACAATGCCGTCGGCCGTGCACGCCTTCATCTTGAACGGCTGATTCCACAGTTCCGTTGCGGAACGGGAGTCGACATGGCCGTCCCCCATCGTCAGAGTGCAGCGGTTCTGGTGGCGCAGAGAGGGGAGCCCGGCCTCCTCGCCGTCCGGGGTCACATATCCTCTGCTCTCGTTCGTCTTGTTCCAGCAGTTCGAATTGTCCGCCAGAACCGGCAGCTCCGACGGTCGGCGAACCCGGGAGATTTTAATGAAGTACGGGGGTGTGGAACTCGGAATGATTTCTGCGAAATCCGCATAGGTCTCTCTTCCAAGATACGGGGCGGGTTTCATCCAGAGCATGCCGTACATTCCGACATAGGCGGTGGCGTAACTGTTGGTGGGGTTGTAAGCCCACGGCGGAGCGCTCGGGCACTGCATCGCCCGGATCGTCAGGTACGACAGTGCATGGTGCTCATAATCGGGAACCTCCCCTTTTATCGCGAGCAGAACAAACCAGCTCCACCGGGGATCTTCGTTCGCAACGGTCACGAAATAGTCGTTGTAATCCCCCGCATACAGCATCTGGGCTGCGACCACCTGTTTCTGATTGTTCACGCATTTGGACGCTTTGCCCCGTTCCCGCGCCTGATTCAGCGCCGGCAGCAGCATCGCCGCCAGAATCGCGATGATCGCAATCACGACCAGCAACTCAATCAGTGTGAATTTGACCGCACTCTTCATGATCGACCTCCCGAAATAAAGTTTTTCCCGGCTCTTTCCGGGATATTGTAATGAAAGTTTGAATCTCATTGATCGCCGCCTTTCCGTTGTTTTTATGATCCGTGCTGTTATAATTATACCTGAAACCGGATTTGAAAACAATCAGGAAACCGGATATATTATGAAATAAATTGAAACAAAAGGTGCGCGCATGAAAAAGATCACCGCCCGGAAAATCGCCGCCATGGCCGGAGTCTCCCCCGCGACCGTATCGAGGGCGCTCAACAACTCCCCCCTGGTCGAGGTTCAGACCCGCAGCACCATTCTGGAGATCGCCCGGAAAACCGGATTTACACTGCCCCATGACCTGAAAAATCCCACCATCGCCGTGATCGGAGATTTCTTTCCCGGGGATGCCATCGGATACGGCTATTACAGCTCGCTCTTTTCGCTGATCTACACGGAGATCACCCGGCGCGGCGGCCATGTCGAACTGGTCTCCGTCCAGGATCTGAAGCTGCTCAACGACCGCGTCATCCAGGGAGCGATCAATTACTCCACCTCCCAGCTCGACATCTCCTCCCGATGGTACGACACTTTCGGAATTCCGCTCGTGAACATCAATCAGGCCGTCAACTCCGATAACGAAATCGGAGCGGTCGTCATCGACACCGGGGAAGCCACCCGGGAAGCCATCGATTGCTTCTGGCGCCGCGGCCACCGCAGAATCGCCTATCTGAGCAGCGAAACCCGTCGGGCGGAGAGCATCAAAGGCTCCCGCCGGATGTTCCATTATGAGTCGGCCATGCGAGCTCACGGCGTCGAAGTGCTCGACGAACTCATGTTCTTCGGATCGGACGACACTCTGGAAAAAAATCTGCGCAGCATTCTCGCAAGAAACATCACCGCCGTCCTGGTTCCGAACGAAATGACCAGCATCCGGCTGGAGATTTTTCTGCACAAACTTCACGTCCGGATTCCGGAGGATCTCTCCATCGTATCCTGGGAGTGCCCCATCATCTCGGAAGCGCTCCGTCCGCCCCGCAGCACCATCTGTCACGACTATCAGGCGGCCGCGCGGGAGGCGGTTTCGCTGCTCTACGAAATGATGTTCCGAAAACTCCCCGCCAGAACCATCTCCGTCCCGTCGAAATTCATCGATCGGAAAAGCATTTTTGACATTTCAGCATCGGAAAAAGCATCGGTTGCCGCCCCCGGGAAAACGATGATCCAGAAAAAAATCCTCTCCGCTTTGTCGGAACGCCCGATGTCGCGCCGCGAACTGGCCGCCAGTCTCGGGATCTCCCCGGAAAACGGCAACTTCCGGAAGTGTCTGGGAGTTCTCGTGAAAAAACACCTCGTCGCGCTGGAAAATAGCGCAAATCCCCACTCCCGGAATCAACGCTATCTGCCGGCAGCCTCCGCAAAATAAACAAAAACCCGCAGGAAACATCTCTGCTTTCTGCGGGAACATGAGAATCCACGGAATTTTTTCACGGCAACCGGAGCCGCCACGTGCACTGCGTCAGATACGCGAATGCCATCAGCGCCAGCGCCACCAGCGCGAGACGCGGCGCAAATTCCCGATACTCTGTGTATTTCGGCTGTTCGACGACGGTTTTTTCGAGCCGGTTGATCTCCTCCATCACCTGTTTCATTCCCTCGGCGTCGGCGGCGCGGAAGTAGCGCCCGCCCGTGATGTTCGCGAGTTCCTGCAGGAGTTTCTCATCGAAACTCCCCTCCTGGCGCTGAATCATCCCGCCGAAAACGCCGACCGCGTTGTCGCTGCCGATCCCGACCGTGTGAATGACGACGTTGAACTTCTTCGCAAGTTCCGCGGCCTGCTCCGGCGTAAGCCGGTTCCGCGCGGTGTTCGCGCCGTCCGTGAAGAGCACGAGCACACGGCGCGGTGCGTCCGAGTCTTTCAGTCGGCTCACACCGGTTCCGAGCGCCGAGGCGATTCCGGTCAAATCACCAAGCACTCCCGGCTCCAGACTCTTCAGATGCGAGAAGAGCCACGCATGATCGAGCGTCGGCGGCGCGAGATTGTAGGCCGCCTCCGCAAATCCGACCAGACCGATCCGGTCGTTCGGGCGGGCCTCGATGAATTTGCGAATCTCATCTTTCGCAACGTCGAGCCGGTTCTTCAAACTGCCGTCCTTGATCGCGTTCACAAGCTGGCGACCCGATCGAATCTCCGGCGGAACGTCGTACGCCGCCATACTGCCGGAGAGGTCGATCGCCAGTACGATGTCGATCCCCTGCGAACGGATCAGAAACTTCTCGTTCCCGATACGCGGACGCGCGAGCGCAACGATCGTCACCCCGAGCGCCAGCAGCATGCACGTGAGCGGGATTCCCGGCCGCCGCGCCGCCCGGACCGACTCAAACGGCGCCACCGTCGAAACCGTGATCGACGGCTGTTTCTGGCGGTAGACGCAGTAGACCCCGATCAGCGGCAGCAACAGCAGGAGCAGCAGCAGCCAGGGATAAGCAAATTCGATCATTTCGCACCTCCTTCCGAATCGGCGGGACGGGTCGACTCGACCAGTTTCCGGGCACTCTCGAGCGCCTGTTCAAACAACCCCGCCTCCGGCGTCAGCGCCGCGAATTTCACACGGTCGGCCGATTCGAGAAATTCCCGCAGAAACAGCCGCTCCGAATCCGGCAGCACGGAATCGTCCCGATCGAGATCGGCCAGAAACTCCGGCGTGGTACGGGTCGAAACCGGAATACCGAACCGCTCCTCAAGATAACCCCGCACAAGATCGCTCAGCCGCGCGATCCCCTCTTCGACCGAAATCCGTCTGCTGCTCAACTCAAGCCCGAGCGCCGTCAGGAGCCCGAGCGTGCGTTCCTGCAGCGACAAACCGCGTGAACGGCGACGGCGCAGCAGCAACAGTACGATCGCGACGACCGCGGCGACTGCTCCGCCAGCGATCCACCAGATCCGGTTCGACTTCTGCGGCAGTTCGAGCGCGCCGGCCAGCTCCAGCTCCGTCCCCGGTTCCGGAGGCGTAAGAACGGCGGTGAAACCCGGGATCTCAACTTCTCCACGTACCGGCGGATTTCCGGAGAGTTCCAACTCCAGAACTCCCCCCTTGACCGCTCCATCGCGCAGCGCGCACAGCTCGAACGAGATCCGCCACGTCCGGCGCGTGAAACGCCACCCGGACCGCTCGATGCGGACACTCCCGACCGCGAGCGAACCCTCTCCGGGTTTGAGCTCCGCACTGTCGACCGAGCGGCAGAGCGGCAGCGTGAACTCCACACTCCCGGCGACGGGGGTGCCGACTTCGATCTCTCCGGCCCTGGCGAGAACCGCTTCAGCAGGCAGCTCAAATTCAGCCGTTTCCCGGAAACTGAGCAACCAACCGGTCCCGTAGACCAGCAGCGGCAGCAGAATCACTGCCGCGACGATCGCAGTAAAGATCCATTTCCACTGTTTCATGGTTCACCCCCTCCCCGCCTGGCGACGCCGTCGGGAAAAGAACTCCACCATCGGCAGCAGCACATCCCGATTGTTTCCGATTTCCACAAGGTCGACACGCGCACGGCGGCATACCTCCCGGCGCGCGCGCCGGGCGGCATCGAACGCTTCATCGAGTTTTTTCAGCGCCCGTTTCCCGCCCCCGAACCGGATCTGGCGGCCGGTCTCGGCATCTTCGACCATAACCGGCAGAAGCGACGGCCACCGTTTTTCGGTGGGATCGACGATCCCGGCCACGATCACGTCGTGCTTGCGGTTCAGAATCTTCAAGCTCATCTCGAAATTCTGAGCGTCAATCAGGTCGCTCAGCAGAAAAACGACGCTGCGTTTTTTCAGCAGTTGAGCGCTCTCGCGCAACGCGAGGTCGATGTTCGTCCCTTTCGACACGGGCTCAAACGCGAGCATCTCCCGGATCAGCCGCAGCGTATGGCTGCGCCCCGATTTCGGGGGAACATAGAGTTCGATCCGGTCGCTGAACATCAGCAGCCCGACCTTGTCGCCGTTGCGGGCGGCGCTGAACGCGAGGATCGCCGCGAGCTCCGCGGCGGTCTGCCGCTTGTTCCGCTCCGCCGACCCGAACACGCCGGAGGCGGAGACGTCGACCAGCAGCAGCACGGAGAGTTCGCGCTCCTCGACATACTTCTTCACATACGGGACACCCATCCGCGCCGACACGTTCCAGTCGATATCGCGGACGTCGTCCTCGACGGTGTACTCCCGGACCTCCTCGAATTCGATGCCGCGCCCCTTGAAGGCGCTGCGATACGCACCTCCGGTGATTTCATCGACCATGCGGTTCGTGCGGATTTCGAGCAGCCGGATCTGTTTGGAAATTTCAGACGGCAGCATGCGCACCTCCTCCCCGGACTAGGGTGTCCGCAGCTCGGAAAGGAGCTTGGCGATCACTGCGTCGGCATTGATGTTCTCGGCCTCGGCTTCGTAGGAGAGCACGATCCGGTGGCGCAGCACCTCCGGCGCGACGTTTTTCACATCCTGCGGCAGCACATACGCCCTGCCCGCGAGCAGCGCCGAAGCGCGGGCCGCAATCGCCAGCGCGATCGATGCACGCGGCGACGCACCGAAACTGACCAGCCCGTCGAGTTCGCCGAGTTTCGCTCCCGCCTGCCGGTCGGAGAGCTCCGCGCGACAGCCCGGCCGGGTCGCAATGACAAGGTCGAGAATATACTGCACGATCTTCTCGTCAAGATAGACGTTCTCGAGCATCGTTCTCGCGCGCAGCACATCGTCGAGCGTCGCAACGGCCGACACGTCGGTTACGGGAACCGGCCGCGCCATGCGTTCGATCACGGCGGCTTCGTCGCTGCGCGAGGGATAGCCGACTTCGAGCTTGAACATGAACCGGTCAAGCTGCGCCTCCGGCAGCGGATAGGTGCCCTCCTGTTCGATCGGGTTCTGCGTGGCCATTACGAGGAACGGTTTCGGCAGTTTGAAGCATTCGCCTGCGATCGTGATCTGTTTTTCCTGCATCGCTTCGAGCAATGCGCTCTGAACTTTCGCAGGGGCGCGGTTGATCTCGTCCGCAAGGACGATATTTGCGAAAACCGGCCCGATGCGGGTCGAGAATTCGTGCGTTTCGGCATTGTAGATGCGCGTGCCGATCACGTCGGCGGGAAGCAGGTCGGGCGTGAACTGCAATCGGGCGAACGTGCCTGAAAGCGTCTGCGCGAGCGTTTTGACTGCGAGTGTTTTCGCCAGCCCCGGCACGCCCTCGAGCAGCACATGGCCGTCCGCGACCAGTGCGAGCAGCAGCCGGTCGATGAGTTTCTCCTGACCGGCGATGACGCGGCCCATCTCGGTTTTAATCCGCTGAAGCGGCTGGGCGCAGATCTGCGCTTCGGCCTGGAATTTTTCGATATCTTTCTGTTCCATTGACTGAACTCCTCTATTCGGTTGTTTCGGTCCTCGGTGAACCTGTTAGAGGTAACATAAAAGGTTGACAGAATTTTTCAACCCCTGAAATCATATTTTTATATGGAACTTTTCACAAAATGGTGCAAAACCCCGATTTGACGGAAAAATGACGGATGAAAATGGGCCTATTCTGCCTCCATCGGGTTATAATCGAGAAAATATATTGATAATCAACTTATTACAAAAGTGACGGAAAAATAACGGGAAAATGATGAAACGGCGGATTTTCCCTCAAAATCGCAAAGGGAAATCCGCCGTTTCCGGGAGGGCGTCCGCACACTCCGTCCCGTAAAAAAAGAAATGCGGCAATGCGCGCGGCGGAAACGTCACGCCGCGGTGTCCGGTTCCGCTTTCTGGAACAGCTTCATGAGCAGATCATTCGTGGTGATCATACCGATGATCTCGGAGGATTTTCCTTTCACGAGCAGCAGCCGGGAGTCGAGTTTTTCGATATTCTCCGCAAGCAGAAGCTGAAACTCATCGCCCGAAACGACCGGGGCGGGGCGCAGAAGTCCGCGCCAGTCGCCGTCGTTGAACAGAAGCTGCCGGATCTCCAGAACTCCCGAGAACGACTCCGGATCACGCCCGGAAACGACCGGGTAACGCGAATGAGGACTGCGGCGCGCAGTCTCGAGCACTTCGTCGCGCGACATGCTCTCGCGCAGACAGACCATCTCCGCCCGCGGCACCATAAGTTCACAGATCCGGTCCTCTTTCAGGTCCGGAATCTCCTGAATCGCCTGCTCCTGTGTCGGCGTGATGTGCTTCGCCTGGCGCGCCATAGAGGCGAGGGCGTCAAGTTCTTCCTCCATCTCATTCCCGGCGTGTTCCGGCTGTTCTTTTCCCTCGAACGGACGGTTGATAAAGTGGACCAGCCAGATGACCGGGGTCATGAGCACGATCGCAAACTTCAGAATGCGCGCCGTGTGCGCCATCACGAACGCATTGAATCGAACCCCGATCGTCTTCGGCAGAATCTCCGTGTACTGCACCATCAGCACCGTAAAAATCAATGAGAAGAGCCAGATGTAATCACTCCCGTAGAGGCTGTCGAACTGCGCCCCGGCGATCGCCGCGCCGAATGTGTGCGCAGCCGTGTTCAGAATCAGGATGACCGCAATCGGTTTCTCGATGTCGCTCTTGAGTCCCTCGCAGATTCTGCCGAGCCTCGGATGGCGTTTGCTTATCAATGCGAGTTTTCCGGGATTGAGGCTCAAAAGAGCCGCTTCCATCACAGAACAGAGAAAGGAGATACCCATGGCTACCGCCACCGCGGTGATCAACGTCAACATAAAAATTCCTGTTGTTAAAATTAAAACGATCCCCCCGAACCGGTCGGACGAGGATTCCGGGATTTTGCCTGATTGCGGGGCCCCGGCGCCGCTGCGAATTGATCGAATGCGGAGAAAATCAAATCAGACAGGCAAAACAGGACCGGCTCGAACCGGCGTCGCATTGAGCAGAACTTCCCGCAGAACGGAGAATATCGGCAGAAAATCCATCGTCACCGGAAACGCAACCGGGAGATCACCCCGCTGGAAAGAAGGTCCTCTCTCGGCATCACGGGAAATCTTTCCGGATGGAGTCTGGCGCGGGCGGATTTTTCCCTCGCGGAGAGTCCGCTTCAGATTCCGAACTCCTCCGGAAAACATCTCCGCATTCTCAACACGCCCCCGCGGCAGAATCGTATCGCCAAAAGCGCCCTCACAGAAGATCAGGGAAAAGAAACAAACGGCAAGCAGCAGCAGGGAAAAAGAAACGGAAAACAGAAAGAACCGGACAGCCGTCTGCCCGGGCTTGATCGCAAATCCGCAATGTTCCGTTCTACTGAAAGTATCCCTCCTGACTTCTTCTAATATATTCCGGATCCGGAAGAATGCAAGTGCACTTTTTCCGGTTTCCGCAAAGAAAGGTTGCTTTTTCTCTCCGGAAGTGGTATACTGTACCCCGGCAAAGGAAAACAGTGGTCATGAATCCCGTACTGATATCACGCGCGGCCGAGCAGCACGATCTCGACCGGATTCCGAACCGAACCCGGCTGGAAGTGACCTGCCGGGCTGTCCGGCTTACGCTTGAGCTGGACATTTTCCATTCCGGATGCGACCTGCGGGAACGGGAGTACCGGTTCACCCATCCGTCTCCCCCGTTCTGCCGGCTGTTCCACTTCTGCGGGCCGGTTTCGCCGGGGGCGGAAATCCGGATCGACGGACTCCTCCATCGACTCGATGCGGCTGGGATTTATCTTCTGAATGCGGAACATTCGTTCGACGTCCGATATCTTCCGGGTTCGCAACTCTGCTATGCCCACTTCCGGCTTGTCGATCGTACGCGCCGCTCGGTCTTCCTCGACTCGCCGGGAGTGCTCAGGGCGGAAGATGCCGCCACGGCCGCAGCCCTCGAACGGGCCTGGCTGAGTGAAAATCCTCTGGCCGTCCAGAACGCGGCAGCCATGGCCGCCTCTCTCTTTTTGGAACCGCTGCTTGAATCACTGTGCGAACGCAGCGAACTCTTCGCCGGATTCGGGCCGATGCTGGCCCTGCTCGACACGGTGCCGCCCGCGCAGCTGCGGATTTCCGAACTGGCCGAGGCGATGAATATGACCCCCGGCGCCCTCTCCCGGAGTTTCCGCCGCCGGATCGGAATCCCGCTCAAGGAGTTTCTGAATTCCATCTACCTCGATCGTGCGCGGGAGCTGCTCTTCCGCTCCGGCGGAACGATCGCGGATACGGCCCGGATGCTCGGCCACCGTGACGTTCATTATTTTTACCATGCGTTCCGCAAGTTGACCGGCATATCCCCCGGACAATATCGGGAAAATCAGGAATATTTCGATGATAAATAACTGTGATGTGCTGAAATCGCACCATTCCGTCTCTTTTTCGCAGTTGTTTCGGCGCGATTTTCTGCTATAATTGATAAGAGACGAAACATTCTCAGAACGGAGGAATCTCAATGAGTCAGCACAAATTTTCCCGGCCCGAATACCACCTCACCGTCCAGAAAGGATGGCTCAACGACCCGAACGGTTTGATCCGGCTCGGAAACGACTATCACATGTTCTTTCAGCACAATCCCTCCGCGCCCGACTGGGGAAACATGCACTGGGGACACGCCGTAAGCAGCGACCTGCTGCACTGGAAAGAACTTCCGGTCGCTCTCAAACCGAAAAGCTCCGAAGACCTCTGCTTCTCGGGCAGCGCGATTCTCGATACTGAAAACGCCTCCGGATTCGGTTCCCGGGAGAATCCCCCGCTGCTGGTCTATTTCACCTCGACCGGCCGCGGGGAGTGCCTCGCTTACAGTCTCGACGGCGGCATGACGTTCCGGGAGTATGAGCACAATCCGGTCATCCGTCACAACGGACGCGATCCGCGTGTCATTCAGTATGCTCCGGGACACTATGTCATCGCGGTTTACGACGAGGTCAACCACATCGCCTTTTACCGTTCGTCCGATCTCAAAAACTGGACATTCCGCAGCCGGATTCACGGTTTTTACGAGTGTCCGGAACTGTTCCAGCTCGGAGGGCGCTGGGTTCTGTTCGCCGGAAACGGCGTCTACTCCATCGGCCGGTTCGATGGTGAGACATTTACGCCCGAGACCTTTCCCCGGCCGCTCTTCGAGGGGGACGCCTATGCCGGACAGACCTTTGCGAACTGTGACCGGCGCATCGCCATATTCTGGTTGCGCGATCGGAAAGGAATCTTCCGCGAACAGGGCTTCAGCCAGCAGATGTCCATTCCCGTGGAACTGACGATGAAAGAGGAGCGTATCCTCGTGAATCCCGCCGTGGAAGTTCCCGGCAGTTACGTTCTCTCTTCCCCCGACCGTCCGGTCACAATCCGCGGCGTGGAACTTCCGGCCGCCGAAGAGATCCTCGTCGTTGAAGATACGGCGACAGTCGAGGCGTTCATCAGCCACGGAGAACGGTGCATCCTGCGGTACGCCACTGAACCACTTGATCCGTCACTTCACCGGAAATAACGGATTTTCCCGTTATTTCCGCTCAAAACAAGAGATTTATTTCTCAGAATATCACGGAAAAACATGATGAAACCTACTTTGAACATTCTCGTCTTCGGCGAAATCCTGTTTGATGTGTTTGAACAGGATGCCCGACTCGGCGGCGCCCCGCTGAACCTCGCAGTCCACCTGCACCGTCTCGGTGCGGAGACGACCCTCATCTCCGCCGTGGGGCAGGACCGGCCCGGTGATGATGCAATCCGGAAAATCGCGGACGAGGGGATCGACACCGGCCGGATCGCGCGGGTATCGCACCCGACCGGCAGAGTCAACGTCACGCTCGACAAGGCTAAAATCCCATCGTATTGCTTTCTGCCGGAGTGTGCCTGGGATTTCATTCCGGTGCCGTCGGACATACCGGTCACTCCCGATCTTTTCTGTTTCGGGACACTCGCACAGCGCGGTGAGGTTTCACGCGGGACGCTCCGCACTCTGCTCGCCGGCCTCGAATGCAAAAAATTCTGTGACGTAAATCTGCGGCAGAATTTCTATTCAAAATCGATCCTAGAGGAGTCCCTCGCCGTGTCGGACCTTGCAAAACTCAACGATGAAGAGCTCGAAATCATCGCTCGACTCTTCAACATCGAACCGCATCCCGAAGCCCTTGCGGAGCGATTCAGGCTCGATACTGTGATTCTGACTCTCGGTCCGCGAGGATGCGAAGTCTGGAACGCAGGCAACACCATCTACGCCCCTGCCTGCCCTGCCCATGTCGTCAGTACGGTCGGAGCGGGCGATGCATTCAGCGCGGGATTTCTGTTCCATTTTCTCTCCGGAAGCGGCCTCAAAGCCGCTGCGGAAGAGGGAAACCGACTCGCGGCACAGGTTGCCGCCCTCCCCGGAGCTTTTTGAATTTTTTCCATAAAAAAACCGGGGAAAGCAATGAGCTTTCTCCGGTTCACACCAACAACCACGATCCGGCGGTCGGATTTCCGCCGAAGTTACTTCGCCGCCTGAAATTCCGGCAAATTCCCATACCGTTTTTCTAATTCCGTCCGCTCTTGAGCGGAGGCCTGCGATAGAACTTTCCGGAAATATTCCGTCATAAACGGCTTGTAGTATGTTTTCCAGAAACTTTTTCCGGCCGCTGCTTTCGCCGTTTCGTCGGTAAACGTTCCGGTCAGAAGATCCAGATAGAACGTCGGCTTGTCAAGCTTCATGCGCCGTTCCAGACGGTTGACAACCAGTGTATGAAGCCGCTTGTCCGCCAGATCGTAAGGAACCCGCTTACCGGAACCGTCGACCGCATTCACTCCCTCCGGGGAAATCCCGACCACAGTGACGAGATCACGACTCGGCAGCTCCACGGAGAAACTCGACGCCGGCGTAATCGTCCCCAGACGGGCGGAGAACTCCCGGATCTTCTTCAGTTCGGCAGGTAATTCCATACAGAATGCATTCACCTGATTGACGAGCTGCAGCTCCTCCGAAGTTTTTCCCACCGGCAGAGAAAACAGTTGCAGATCACTGATCGCCTGATCAAACGGTGCCGTATTCCCGGTACGGGCTGCCGTGAAAAACGCTTCAGCCGCCGCTCCCAGCAGCGGATTCAGCTTCGGAAGAATCTCCGCCAGACGTACTTGCGCCTGCGCTCTATCCTCAGCTTCCTGCTGTCTGCGTTTTTCAGCCGCATTCCGGGCTTCGGCTTCGGCCTGAGCCTGGCGGCGCTTTTCCTCTTCAAGTTTTTCGGCGGCTTCTCTCTTCGCCGCATCATCGGCATCGTGACGCGCTTTCAGCCCGGCGAGAAATTTCTCCCTGGCAGCTTCCCGCGCGGGCGCTACGCGACCACGTTCATCGATCAGATTGTAAATCGGCAAATACGACTGCAACGCCGCGTTCTCCTCCGGAGTCTGTGCCGCCGGATATTTCCGGAAAAACTCGTCCGATCCGATCAGAAAACCGGAATAATCTTCCGGATTGCTGCGTCGCATTTGAAGCAGTTTTTCAATTCCCGCCAGATATTCAGGCCGGGTGACCGGCTTCGGCGGTTCAGGTGGTTTCGGAGGAGGCTCCGGTTGTGTGCTTTGCGATTTTTCTTCAACTTTCTTCTCCTCTTTCTCATAGAAAGGATCACCCGGCAGAATCTCTTCTCGTTCAACCGGTTCCCCTTTCACAAGCGCAACAAGTTTGTCGCCATACGGCTTGACCGATTCCGGCAGCTGCCCTTTCAAAGCGAGGAAATAAAATACTCCGCCCAGACATCCCAGCGTAATCGCAAGGAGAATGATCGATACGACAATGTATACGAGGATTTTCACCGCACCCGGTTTCTTTTCTTCCTCGTCTTTCCCTTTCTTCTTCTCTTTTCCCTTTGCTTTCTTGTCATCGGGAGCGGGTTCCTGCGGCGGAGGCTCTTTTTTCTCCGGTTTCGGAACAACTTTCAGCGCGAGAACATCATCCGAATCGGATTTTGCAGGAGATTTTCCACTCTCCACGGGAGCAGCAGGTTTCACGGCTGCTTCCGCAGCGGGGACCGCTTTCGGAATCGATTCTGCCGCGGGCTTTTCCGCCGGTTTCACGGCTGCTTCCGCGGGCTTTTCCACCGGTTTCGCTGCTGCTCCTGCGGGCTTTTCCGCCGGTTTCGCAACATCTGCAACTTTCATTACCGGAGTTGCCGCTTCCGCAGCTTTCGCCGCCGGAGCCCCTCCGAACGGGGATTTCACCGGCGTCGCACCGAGCCCTTTTCCTCCGAACGGGGATTTCACCGGTGCCGCACCGGGCTCTTTCCCTCCGAACGGGGACTTTACCGGCACACCGGGCCCCTTTCCTCCGAACGGAACTTTCGCACCGACACCGCCTGCCGGTTTCTGCAAACGGAAATTCAACCGCGGCACCGTATTGTTTCCCGACTGCGAATGCATGAGATACATGTCCAGCGCCTTGATGAGCGGAGCCGGCGTCTGGTAGCGGTCCTCGATGTTCCGCGCCATCATCTTCATGATGATTGTATTGAGCTCATCCGGAAGTTCCGGATTCACCTCTTTCGGCGGCTGCAGATGGCCTGCCACGTGCATCTTGGCGATCTCTTCAGCCGTGTCGGCCACATAGGGAAACCGGCCAGTCACAAACTGATAGAAAGTCGCCCCGAGACTGTAGATATCGCTCCGGACATCGGTCGGGACGCCGGTGAGCTGTTCCGGGCTGATATACTGCGGAGTACCGAGCACCTCATCGCCCTCGGAGGCCTCCTTGTCGTTGATTCCGGCCACGCGGGCGAGCCCGAGATCCGCCAGCTTGGCGAACCCGTTCGCATCGAGCATGATGTTGTCCGGCTTGATGTCCTGATGGACGAGTTTCTCATCGCGCCATGCGCATTCGAGCGCGCTGGCGACCTCCTTGATGATTTTCGCCGCCGTGGTGAAGTCGAGAACATGCTTCTCTTTCAGGATCTCTTTCATCGTCCTGCCCCGGATGTACTCCATGGCAAAATAGAAGATCCCGTTTTCTTCCCCGACGGCGTAGGCCTGCACGACATTCGGGTGATTGATACGACCTGCGGCACGCGCCTCCCGGAAGAATGCCTCCACATACTCCTTGTCGTTCAGAAATTTCGCCTGAAGCACCTTCAGGGCGACCGGACGGTCCAGGGAAATCTGCCGCGCAAGGAAAACTTCGCCCATTCCTCCCTTGCTGAGTTCCCGCTCAATGACGAAACCGCCGATCACTGCGCCGGGAGAGGTGCGGGACGCGGGAAACTCCACCATCTCCCCGCAGTTGGTGCATTTCACCAGATTCCCCTCTTCCGGCTTTTCGGCCTCAAACACTTTTTTGCATTTTCCGCAATATATCTTCATTTCCGTACCATGTCAGTTGCCGGTTATTCCCATTTCTCAAAAACATCTCACGGGAATATATACTCGCAGCAGTGCAAATACAAGTTTTTTGTAGCCAATCCAACCGCTTTTCAGGAAATCTTTTGAAAGCGGAAGCTCCGTCAGAAGAAATAACGAATGATCGCCTTTGCCCGCAGACGGTTCAGATATGCTTGCCGGATCTCATCATGGCGGGAGGTTTCGATCCGCTCACGGATTTCGGCGCTCAATTCCCGGAAATTTCCTTTTTTCTCCGGCGTATGGGAAAGAATACGCAGAAAAACCACCCCTTCCGGCGTCCGGATCGGACCGTAAACCCGCCCCGCGTCGAATGAATCGATCGCAGCGGCAAACTCCGTCCGGAGACGCCGGCACTCGATTTCGCCGAGATTGCCGCCGCTTTGCGGATCCGGCCCGACACTGTGCGCTTTCGCAAGTTCCGGAAATGACTCCGGCGAAGCTGCCAGCTGTTCGGAAATCTCTTTCGTCTTCCGTTCCAGATCCGGGTCTTTCGGGTCGAGCATGATCATGGCAAGCTCGATCTTCTCCGGAGAGACGAACTCCTCCCGGTGCGCCTGAAAGTATTCATACACCTCGCGCGGCGTGACATTGCTCTCGACTCGAACCCGGTCATAGATCATGATCTGCACAATCATCGATTCTTCAATCTCCCGGCGCAGCTCCTCAATCGTCGTTCCGGACTCCCGGAGTTTCCGGGTAAACTCACTGCGGGAACGAACCCCCATGCGTTCCGCTATGTTGTCCAGCTCCTCTTCGATGTTCCGCTGCGGAAGATCAAACGGATTCTCCCGATACGCCTCCAGCACCAGAATCCGGTCGATCTGATCATCTACGGCTTTCATCCGGATCTTCCGGATCTCCTCCTCAAGCCGCTTGCCGGAGTAAATCGCATACGCCTGAAACTCACTGCTGCGTGTCGATCCGAGAATATCGACCAGACTGACCGGTTCCCCGTTCACCGACGCCAGAATCGAATTGACCTGCATCTGCTCTTTCTCTTCGGAAAAACCAGTTGCCGCCGCAAAAATCAATGCGAGAAACAGCCCGAATGCACCTCTTTTCATCATTGAGCTTCCCTCTCCCGTCTGCGAATCGCCCGCCGAATCGCCAGATCCACCGCCGCATGAAAGCTTCCCTCGTCCGCAATCCCGCGCCAGGCGATGTCGAACGCCGTGCCGTGATCAGGACTCGTCCGGATCACCGGAAGCCCGAGCGTCGAATTCACCCCGCTCTCAAACGCCAGCATCTTGAATGGAATATGCCCCTGATCGTGGTACATCGTCACAAGCCCGTCATAACGACTCCGGGTCGATTCGACAAACAGCGTATCCGGCGGAAAAGGACCGTCCACATCGATTCCGGCAGCGCGAAGTTCCGCAATCGCCGGTTTCGTCTCCCGCTCATCTTCGACGCCCATGCAGCCGTTTTCCCCCGCATGCGGATTGATCGCCGCCATCGCAAGTTTCGGCGATGCAATTCCCTCCGCCCGGACCGCCTCATCGAGCAGCCGCGTCACCCGCACGATCTCGGACTTCACCGCCCGGGACGGCACCTCCGCCAACGGAATATGACAGGTCACGAAAACCATCCGCAAAGCTCCGGAAGACTGCATCATGACATAGTTCGAGCAGCCGCACAGTTCCGCAATCCGTTCCGTGTGCCCCGTGAACGGAATCCCGGCGAGATTCACCGCGTATTTGTTCATTGGAGCTGTCACAATCGCGTCGACCTCTCCGGAAAGCGCATCCCGAACCGCCATGGTCAATCCGTCATATGCGATTTTTCCACACCGGCCGTCGGCGCGTCCAAGCTCAAAACTGCCGAACGGCAACGAACCGGCGGAACGTATTTCCGTCACTTTTCCGTCACTCCAGCGACGTGCAGCCTCCTCAAGTACCGTCACTTCTCCGTAAATGACGAATCGTGCCCGATTGTTCCATTCCGGAGAAACCGCCGTTTTCACCGCAAGTTCCGGTCCGATTCCGGCAGGATCTCCGGCAGTCAGCGCGATCTTCGGAATGTAGTGCGCCATCTTACCACTCCTGTCCCTGTTTTGAATAATATTCCGCTACGTGCGGAATGAGCGGCTTGATCAGCTTTTTGATCGCCTTTGCGTACTCCTGAATCTCAGCCTGCGCGTGATCGCTGTCACGCAATTCAAGGAAATGAAGCAGATTCGACAGATTGACCGTCCCCCAGAACGTGACCATCATATTCTGCGGCAACACACCGCGCGCCTGCTCCCGGCAGACTCCAGAGGCGATCAGATGCTCATAGAGTTTCAAACTCTCCTGATTGTGGCGGCGAATCTCCTCGCGGAGTTCCTTTCCATCGAAATTCGGATCGAAGTAAGAGGCCTGACGATTGTTTTCCGACTGCCGTCGCAGAACCGACGGCGTGTAGAACTCCATGTCGATCTCCGTGTAGCGGCGCGAAATCTCGTTGTAGCTCCAGGTCCGATGCCGATGCCACTGCCCCCGGATGAAGAGCGGGCAGTGAATGCTGAACGTGAACACCATGTGTTCCAGCGGACTCGTATGTCTGTTCGCAATCAGATATGACAGCAGCCCCACATCTTTTTCGTCCATCTCTTTCTTGAGTTTTCCGAACGAAACGCGGGCGGCGTTCACGATGGTCGCTTCCGTTCCGAGATGATCGATCAGGCCGACCCATCCCTGTCCGTCAAGAACTTTCACATGATTGACGGGCGGTACATTCAGATGTTCCATGGTCTCTCCTTCATGAATCGGATGTTATTTTCCGGTTTTCGTTTCCGCAAGAATGGCGCGCACACGGTCGATGGAGTGCTGCACACAGCGGGACATCGCTTCCGCCGCGGCGTCGGGAGTATCGTCGTGAATCGCCTCACGGGTTGTAACAGCCAAATTTTCACTTCCGACAAGTTTCCGGTCCGTGAAAATACGCACGGTATAGTCGACGCTCAGCACAGCCTGCCGCGGACTTAAATCGAAGTCGAACCGGTAGATCGTACCGCTGATCCGGACAAATGTTCCATTTCTGCCGCTCGCACGTTCTCCGTCCGGCGAAAGAATTCTGTACATCTGCCGCTCAAGCATCAGATCCGGAGAGAGCAGCCAGCGGTTGTAGTCATCCGCAATCATCCGGCAGCTCTTCTCCCGATAGAGAAAGCGACGGTCCGAACCCGAAAGATTGCGGAATGTCCCCACCTCGAACCGGACTTCCGGCAACGGATCCTCCCTGGTCGACAGATCGTACTCCACCGGATCAACATAGGTGGTCGACATCAGAGCGCATCCCGTCAGAAACGGAAGAAACAAACTGCTTAACCAGATTTTCATCTTCTGTAAAAACCTTATTTTATCCGTCATTTTTCCGTCACTTTCCCGTCACTTTAAATACGGACGAATGTAAGCAGCTCCTACTCCGTTACTTCCGAAATTCACCCAGAGAATTTTCTTTTCATCACTCCGGAGAAAAATTTCGCCGCTGCCGCCGGAGAGTGTTTCCGCTTCCCGACCGAGCGGAGTCCATCCGGTCAGTTGCAAACGGTCTGAAACCGTCCGCAGCAACGCAGCCGGATCCCCGCCGCTGTTCCGGAATGAACCATACACCGCGTTCCGGCCGGGAAAACGGATGATCTGCTCCACTGCCGCCCCCGGCGGAAGTTCCGGAAGTTCCGACGGCCACTCACCGGGAGCCGGCAGTTTTTCCGGAGAAGTGATCCGGAAAAACGTCACCGGTTTTCCGGGACCGCCATCGACCATCAACCACCGTTCCACAAGATTCCCGCCAACCTGATAAGCCGTTTTCACGGAACCGGGACCGAATTGGAGATTCTCCGGCTGAAACGTCCGCAACAAAAATTCTGTCAATGTGACGAAATCCGTGTTGATCGCCGAAACCGTCAATTCCAGATCGACTCCGTTCACACTCATTTTTTCAGTATGCAGAACCGGCCCGACTCCTGGAATGGTCTCTGCAAGCGACTCCCGGGAAGAGGTTCCACCACCTTTCCACGGCCAGAGCGTAAACACTTCACTGCGAAGCGAAATAGCCAGACCAATGAACAGAATCAGGAGAACGATCTTCCGTTTCATGTCCACTCCAGCTGAACTTCACCGCTGTTTCAATGACTCCATAAACCGCCCCATACGGTCGAGCGCCTCAATGAGTTCCGATGCCGCCGTAGCATAACAACAGCGCACAAACCCCTCTCCGCTCGCGCCGAACGCCACACCAGGCACCACGGCAACCCGCTCCGCTTTCAGCAGCCGCTCCGCAAATTCGGTCGAATCCAGTCCCGTCGAGCGAATCGACGGAAACGCATAAAATGCCCCTTTCGGCAGCAGACACTCCAGACCGATTCTGTTCAGCCCGTCGACAATCAAATTCCGGCGTTCACAGTAGGAATCACGCATGCGGGCCATCTCTTTCGCTCCGTTCCGCAGCGCCTCGAGCGCCGCTTCCTGGGCCATTGTCGAGGCACACATGATCGCGTACTGATGAACTTTCATCATCGCATCGATGATCTCCCGCGGACCGCAGGCGTAACCGATCCGCCACCCGGTCATTGCAAACGCTTTGGAAAAGCCGTGCAGAAACAGCGTCCGTTCCCGCATGCCGGGCAGCGAGGCGATCGAAACATGCTCCCCCTCGTAAAGAAGTTCAGAGTAAATCTCATCCGTAATCACCACAAGATCGTGCTCGATTGCGATTTCCGCCACTTTGCGGAGATTCTCCACCGGCATGACCGCGCCCGTCGGGTTGCAGGGGAAATTCAACAAAAGAACCCGGGTCTTCGGCGTGATTTTCCGACGCAGCATCTCCGGATCGAGCGCAAATTCATCCTCGAATCTGGTCTCGAGCGGAACCGGAACACCGTGCGCCATACGCACTTCCGCCGGGTACGAGACAAAGCATGGTTCCGTGTAAAGAACCTCATCCCCGGGATTCAGGAGTGAACGCATGGCGATATCGAGCGCCTCGCTCACGCCGATCGTGATGATGCACTCGTTGTCGGGATTGTAGGAGACATGATAATTCTTCTCCACATAGCGGCACACTTCGCGGCGCAGCGCCGGAGTTCCAAGATTCGAGGTGTAACTTGTATGTCCTTTTTCCAGAGAAAAAATCCCCGTTTCCCGGATCGTCCACGGCGTCACAAAGTCAGGTTCGCCAACGCCGAGACTGATGACGTCGTCCATCGTATTGACAAGATCGAAAAATCGCCGGATGCCGCTCTTGGGCAGCTGTTTCACATGATCGGCGACAAACTCCCTATGGGCACACTTTGAGTCGTTCATATTCTTCATCATTCTGCATAATCCTGCCGGATTCCTTGTATTTTTTGAGCATGAAACCGGTCGACGTGGAAATCACTCCGTCGATCGTGGACAGCTTCGCCGACACGAACGAGGCGATATCCTGAAGAGAATCCCCCTCGACCATCAGCAACAGATCGAATCCCCCGGAGATCAGGTAGAGATCCGTGACCTCCGGGTATCGCGCGATGCGCTGCGCCACCTGGTCGAATCCACCATCCCGGCGCGGCGTCACCTTGACCTCGATCAGTGCCCGCACCTTGCTGATTCCGAGATCACTCTCGTTCAAAATCACCTTGTATCCGCGAATCACACCCTCATCTTCCAGGGAGAGAATCGCTGCTTTCACCTCTTCCGGAGTCGCGCCGACACGTTTTGCGATCTCGGCAAGACTCATGCGCGCATCTTCCGTGAGCAGATTCAGAATTTTAGCTTTCATGCGTACAATCCCCTTGTCTCCTGCTTTTCTTCTATATATACTGTACCATGACCAGGTGGAATTTTCCACTTCTCAGCGGAGAAAAAACACGAGAAGCCAGAAAAGAATTCCATTGTAGATGAAGCTGTCAAGCACATCGAAGGCACCTCCCATCCCCGGAATCCAGTGGCCGGAGTCTTTGACATCGCAGGTCCGCTTCAGAGCCGACTCCGTAAGATCACCCGCGAAACTCCCGAGCGCAAGCACCACGGCGGCGGCAATATACCACCCGAGCGGCGCATTCACCCCGATTCCCTTGCTGCAGAACAGCCAGTAGAACAGCAGACTCACTGCAATGCTCAGAATCACGCCGCCGGCGGTGCCCTCCCACGATTTTTTCGGACTGATCGACGGAACAATTTTATGATTTCCGCCCGGCATCCACCGGTTGGAGAGCATGCCGAAAATATAGCCGCCCGTATCCATCGCTTTCGTGACCATCATCACGAAGAAGAGCGCCACCGGTCCAAGCCCGGGCTCGAAATAGACGAGCGCAAGCGCCGTCACCGGGATTCCGCACAGAGCCAGAATCCCGACTGACCCGAGAGAACGCTCTAAGACCTCTTTCTTCTCTTTCCGGAAAAGCAGCATGACCCAGCCGCCGAACATAATGACCAGAAGAGAACATGCCGTCAGAATCTGAAAGAGAACCTGGACGTTTTTCAACCGGTTCTCGCCGGTCATCAGCGAGTAAAAAGAGTCCGATTTCAACTGGTTCTCGCCAGTTATGAGCGAGTAAAAAGAGTCCGGCTGAAACGTCAGCCCCAACAGCATGACGGTGAGAAAAAATCCGCCCAGAATCGCCGCACTCTTCCGGAAAGAACGAATTCCAACCTTTTCAAGCATCGTTCCAGTTTCATAAAACATCATCCCGGCCATCAATCCCGCTGCGATGGAAAAGAGATACTTCCCCCACTCCGGCCAGAAAACCATGACCGCCAGCAGCGCGATGAGGATCGGAAAACTGATCGCCCTGTACTTCAGCAACTTAACACTCCCTTGTTATGATATTGATCCGTCATTTTTCCGTTATTTTTCCGTCATTTCAATCTTCCGCCGAACCGGCGTTCCCGCTTCCGGTAGGCGGCGAGCGCTTCTGCAAACTCCTCTTTGCCGAAATCGGGCCAGAGAGTATCCGTCACATAAAACTCCGAATACGAGAGCTGCCAGAGCAGAAAATTGCTGATCCGCAACTCTCCGCTCGTGCGGATCATGAGTTCCGGATCCGGCACATCCGGCGCATAGAGACAGTTCCGGAACGACTCCTCCGTCAATTTCTCCGGTTTTTTTCCGCTCTTCCAGGCTGCTTCCAGATAGCGGTTCACGCCGTCGACGATCTCCGCCCGCCCGCCGTAACTCAATGCGAAAATCAACGTTCCGGCCGTATTGTCCGCCGTTGCCTCGATCGCCCGGAGCAACTTTCCCCGGACACCCGCCGGAAGATCACCGAGTCGGCCGATCGCCCGGAGCCGGATGTTTTTCTCCATAAGTTCCGGAATCTTTTCATCGAGGAACTCCTCCATGAGCTTCATCAAAGCGGCAACCTCCTGCTTCGACCGCTTCCAGTTCTCAGTACTGAACGCATAGAGCGTCAGAAAATCGATTTTCGCATCCCTGGCGGCTTCGAGAATCACCGAAACCTGATTGGCGCCGCGCCGATGTCCCTCGATCTTCGGCAGCCCGTGCCGTTCGGCCCAGCGGCCGTTTCCATCCATGATGATCGCCACATGGCGAATCGTTTTTTCCGTCATGCCTTATTTCCTCCGAACAACCGGGACTCCACCGTCATGCAGAGAAGATGGTAGACCGGCAGATGATACTCCTGAATCCGATAGGTCTCCGACTCGGGGACAGCCACCACACAATCCGCATACGCTTCACAGCAACCGTGCCGGTTTCCGGTCAGCAGAATCGAACGCATTCCGAGCGCTTTCGCGACCATCAGGGCGCGTTTCACATTCGCGGCATTCCCGCCGGTGGAAATCGCCAGAAGAACATCCCCTGCGCGGCCGAGCGCCCAGAGCTGCTGGCCGAAGACGAGTTCCGCATCGACGTCGTTCGCAAACGCACTCAAATAGGCGGGATGACTCAACAGCGAAATGCAGCGCAGACCGTTCTGCAGTTTCGCCGCCGTCTCGGCGCCCTCGACTCCGAACAAAGAGTCGAACCGTTCGCGCTGGTCCGCAGCCAGAGGCCGGAGCATCCGGAATCCTTTCAGAAATTCACCGCAGATATGTTCCGAGTCCGCAGCACTGCCGCCGTTGCCGCAGGTGAACAGCGTTCCGCCGTTCCGAAATGTCTCCGTCACCATTTCAATCATGGTTTTGAGAGACTCACGGCAGACCGACAATGCCGGATACCTCTCCAGAAATTGTTCTACTTCCCCGTTCAAGTTTCCATCCTTTCTCAAACCGGCAGCCGGGTCAGCGGTGCTCCGCAGGAACAGCTCTCAACTTCCCGGAAAACCCGCCAGATAAGATAACCGGTAAAAGGAGCTTTTTCAATCGTCCTTACGGGAAATCGAGATTTATTTTATCCCGGAATTCACCAGAATCGCCGATTTTCAAAATGATGATAAGTTTGTTAATAATTCGTTGATGATTGGTTGATTTTCTGTTAAAAAATCATTATTCACATGATTTCACCCGTACCGTAATCAGAGTTATTCACAATTTATGTGGCATATGGAATTCTTTTACCATTTGACGGTTAGCGATGAAAAAAAACGGTTATTGACAGGAAAAGACTCCTTATAATACTTCTGAATATTTCTTTTTCTTTATTTAAGAACTAAGAATAGAGAGAAATCGGCGAGGCTGCAGAATAGGCGGAAAATATCGCTTTCGATGGTTGTTTTTTTGAGAATGGAGGTGTAAATTACCGGTATGAGCATCGGAAAAAAATAACATTCCTGGAGGCTGAAAATGAAATTTACCGTCAACCGCGAAAAACTGCAGAAAGCGCTGCAGCGGGTAGGGAGCATCATCGGATCCCGTTCGATGTTTCCGGTGCTCGGCAATGTTCTCCTGCAGGCGGAGGACAATATTCTGACGCTGACCACGACCGATCTTGAAATGCGGATTTCAACGACGCTGGAAGCGACCGTGGAGGTTCCGGGGGTCTCGACCGCGCCGGCCCGTAAACTGGCATCCCTGGTCGGCTGCTTCATCGGAGCGGATGTGGTTTTCGACGTCGATGAGAAAGATCATATCAAACTCCGCTGCGGAACGAGTCATTTTACGCTGCATGGTCTGGCTGCCGCTGATTTTCCGGCGGCGGAACCTTTCGAGGCCCGTCGCGAGATTAAAATCAAGGAGAGCGAATTCAAGAAGATGATCGCGTCGATCGCCTATGCGGTCAGCGTCGATGATTCGCGCAAGGTTCTGACCGGAATTCTGCTGAGTGCGCGCGACACGGCTCTCACGCTTGTTGCGACCGACGGCAAGCGCCTCGCCATGCAGGAGAAAACGCCAGAATCGATCACCGGCGGGGATGGAGACGCAATCATTCCGCTGAAGAGCGCGCAGGAGATGCGTCGACTTCTCGACGGCGACGACCTCATGACCATCCGGATCGGCGAAAAGCAGTGCATGTTTATCGGAAAGACCTTTGAAGTGACCACGAAGCTGATCGAGGGAAATTACCCGAATTACCGCCAGGTGGTTCCCGCCTCGTTCAGCCGCGCGATCGAGGTTCCGACTGCGACGTTTCTCGGGAAGATCGAGACGGTTTCGCTTGTTCTTTCCGATTCGAGCAGTTTCATCATCCTGCGTTTTGAGGATAACCGGCTGACGCTCCAGGCTTCGAGCACGGAGGTTGGAGAGGGCAGCGATATGGTGGAAGTCGCGTTTGACGGTGAGCCGTTTGAAGTTTCATTCAACCCGGCGTTTCTGGCTGATCCTCTGCGCAACTGCAGCACCGAGACGATCCGCATGAAGCTGAATGATCCGCTGAACCCGGTTGCGATCGAGGGGGACGAAGGGTTTCTTTACGTGATTATGCCGATTCGCAAGAAATAATTTCGAGTCCGTGGCTCTTTTTGAACAGCTCAATCTCGCCGATTTCCGGAACTGTGAAAGAGGCGAGTTCTGTTTTTCGGGAGATAAGATCGTTTTCACCGGTCCGAACGGATCCGGAAAGACGAATCTCCTGGAAAGCATCTGTTTTTTGAGTATTCTGCGGTCATTCCGCACAGCCTCGGGGCGGGAACTCGTACGGATCGGCAGCCGCGGTTTTGAACTGTCGGCGAAGATCCGTTCCCGCGGGTATCCGGAGACGTTGCGGGTTGTTCAGCAGGGAAACCGGCGGGAAACCTGGATCGATTCGTCCCGGATCCGGCGTTCGAGCGAGTTCATCCGGGAGTTTCGGGCGGTGGTGTTCGTGCCGGAAGATCGCAATATTGTCGGCGGGAGTTCGTCGTTCCGGCGGCGTTTTTTCGACATGCTGATTTCAACGCTGGATGGTGCGTATCTGTCGGCGCTGGCTCGTTACAATCGGGCGCTTGCGCAGCGGAACCGGGCGCTGAAGAGTCCGGGAAAAGGCGCGATTGCGGCGGCATTTGAACCGGAATTGGCCGAAAATGCGCCGCTGATCGCCCAACGGCGCCGGGAATACGCCGGTCTGGTGGAGGAGGAGTTGAACCGTTTGCTGATTCAACGTGGCGGCGGAGAATTCCGGATATCGTATCGCTGCGATTACCCGGAAGAGCCGGAGGAGTATCGGATTGCGCTGGAGAAATCCCGCGGGAAAGAGATCATCCGCGGTTGCACCGGCAGCGGTCCGCAACTGGATGAATTTGAATTTCTGTTGAACGGAAAGTTGTTGCGACATTACGGGTCAACGGGTCAGATCCGCCTGATGTCGCTTCTGCTGAAACTGGCGGAATTCAACCTGGTCCGCCGTTCCGCGCAGGAGAAAGTTGCGGTGCTGGTCGACGATGTGACCGGGGAACTCGATGAGGAAAACAAGATCCGTTTTTTCGAGACGATTTCGGATGCGGATCAGCAGTTTTATACATTCACGGAATTTCCGGATCTCGCTTTCTTTCGCGATGCGGAGGAAATTGCGATCAATCGATCCATTTTGTGCAGGGGATAAAAAATGATCAAACAATATGTATTCGGGCCGGTGGCGTCGCGCCGGCTGGGGATTTCGCTCGGAGTCGACCTGGTTCGTCCGAAAACCTGTTCTTTGAACTGTATTTACTGCGAGGCGAAAGAGACGACTGATCTCACGCTCGAGCGGAAAGAGTATGTGCCGATTGACGCGGTAATTGCGGAACTCGATGAGGTTCTGAGAACGAAGCCGGAACTCGATTACATCACTTTTTCCGGGTCGGGAGAGCCGACGCTGAATTCCGGTATCGGGCGGGTGGTTTCTTTTCTGAAAGAGAAGCATCCGGAATACAGGATCTGCCTTTTGACCAACGGTTTTGCTCTGGGAGACCGGCAACTTCGTTCCGAAATAGAGCCGGTGGATTTGATCGTTCCCTCGCTGGATGCCTCGAATGCGGAGGAGTTTGAGGTGATCAATCGGCCGCATCCGGATTTGAAATTTGACGGATTTATCCGTGATTTGACTGATTTCTGCCGGACTACGAAGAGTCTGGTTCACCTGGAACTTTTCATTGTTCCCGGCGTAAACGACTCTGATGAATCGATTGCGCGATTTGTGGAACTCATTCGTCCGATGAGAGTTCCGCTCGTTCAGCTCAATACGCTCGACCGACCCGGGGTGGTCGATTGGATTCGTCCGTCAACTGCCGGAAATACCCGTCGTTTTATCGCCGCTCTCGAACCGTTTGTTCCGGTGGAGGCGGTCGGTCCGTTCCGTTACCGGACGCAGACCATTGCACACGATCCCTCTTTGTTCACGGGTGCGGAAAAGCGGATTCTCGATCTGGTGAGCCGCCGGCCGGCGACGGTGGCCGATCTTGAAGTAGCGCTCAACCGGCCCGGCAGTGAAATCAATCCGATCCTTGAGAAACTGTTCAAATCCGGATTGGTTGAAATCGAAAAGCAACAGCGCGGAACTTTCTACTCCGCCCCGCATTATAAAAAGTGACGGAAAAATAACGGATTATTCCGTCGTTTTATTTAAATATTTTGATTGTCAATAATTTATCGTAAAATATTTTTTCATTTTTTCCGGCGGAATAGAGTCTTGCAAGAGGAAAAACAGGGGGGAGGAAAAGCATCTCTCCCCATCCCCACTATCCATCAAAATCCTCATCGGCCAATCATTGCCGCCGCAACGCATTCCAGCGCGCGACAGGACAAGAGAGGGGTGCGGGGGAGAGAAAACAACTCGCTTTCCAACTCTCCACTCCGTTCCCACTCCGCAACCCATTCCGGCGCTCGGCGGAACAAGAGAGGGGTTCGGGGGAGAGAAAGCGGCTCGCAAGAGCGCGTCTCTCC
>CALXOE010000042.1 GCA_944389935.1 uncultured Victivallis sp. | reverse complement strand
ATCAGGCGAGCATGCCGGAGGAGGGGCGGTCGAGCGAGAGGTCGATGTCGTAGTTCGTACCGCTTTTTCTCGCGTCGCCCTGCGCCTCGACCGCAAAATAGTAGATCCCTGCGGTCAGGGTGCGGGTGATCTCCGCTTCCCCGTCGAGACTCCGCTGCGCGGCGAGCCGGACCGGGTTCCTCTCGTTGCCTTTCCGGTCGATATTCCGGCGGTAGAGTGTGATCTTCGCATCTTTCCCGGTCGCCCCGGAGAGTTCGAGCGAACAGAGTGACTCCTCCGTCACTTCAAACCGGAAAAAATCCACGAGATCGCCGTACCCGACCCACTCCCCACGTACGGCTTCAGCCTCGGAGACGATCGTGGCGTTTTTCCAGTCATTGTCATTGCGCTGATCGGCCTGGCCGAAAACGACGCCGTCGAGTTTGACGGTGTAACTGGTGTTCTGTCCGCTTCTCCAGTTGGTCGACTCGAACGAGACGACGTAGAACCCGCTTTCAAGCAGGACATTGTTCCGGGAGACCTCCTTTTTGGAAGAACCGTTGATCGAAAAGACCCTCTGCAACTTTCCGTTGTCCCGGATCTTCCAGAACGTGAAGCGGCCGGAGGCTTTCCCCTCGAGCGTCGAAACGGTGAAATTGTAGCTTCCGGGATCAGCCAGTTCCAGCGGCCGGTAGTCGATCGTGTCGCCGAATCCGACCCAGTTGTAGTTGAAGAGCGAGAGCGGGTTGAGGATCGTGAACGCTCCCTCTTTCTTCCGAACCGACATGGTGTAGTCCGGATCGGCGGAGACGAGCTCCCAGCTGTCGTCGCCGCGTTCGGCATTTACGAACACTTCCCCGCTGAGCGTGACCTCGAAGTTCGTACCCTCTTTCGCAGTCGAACGGGCGGCGACGAAATAATCGGTGTCCGCCGCGAGATTCAAGTTGAAAATTCCGCGTTTTTCCTCTTTCGTCCTCGCATTGACTGTGATGCTCTTGACAGTTTTGAGCCTGCCGTTGCCGAGCAGTTCATAAACGACAAGCTGCATTGATTGCGAAACGGCGCTGATCGTGAAGTCGTAACTCCCCGCCTGATCGAAACGGAGGGCGCGGAAGTCGGCCTTGTCCTCTCTGCCGACCCGGTTCGACACGACGGCCTCCTGCGTGGTTCCGGCCGGGGTGACGGGGACGGCGAAGAGGTCGGTTGTTTCCAGTTCGGGGGCGTTGCCCGGGAGTCGGAACTCGAGCGAGGCATCGGCGGCGGCCTGCTGCCAGGTGTCATCGGAACTGGAGACTCCTGCGGTTCTCTCCGGACCGGCTGTGAGTTCGATTCGATAGCAGTTGATGTCGAGCGGCTGCGAAGAGTCCGATGAGAGCGCGTCACCGAATACCGCAAGATAATAATCGACCCCCGCCGCAGCGGTGAAGCTGTAAAGCTGTTCGAGTGCGGCCTCCGTCGCCGACCAGAGCAGATTCTTCGCCGCGTCGAAGAGCGAGACCGTGACGCCCGTGAGGAACGAAACCGCGTTCTCCATGGCGACCCGGAGGTCGACCGTTCCGGTGAAATCGGTCGAGAATACGTAATAGTCGTCGTCATGTTCGCCATCGAGATTTCCGGCGCGCCGAAGTGTGTCGTCATCGGAAAATTCGAGGCGGCGCGCATCGGCGAACGACTCGTTTTCGCCCGTCAGTGCCTTGTCGAACTGGCGCAGCGCCGTGAAGTCGCCGATGTAGATGTCGGACTGCCCGATATAGCCGGAGAGATAGTAGAGCCCATCCCGTGAATTCCAGTCGAGGAGGTATTTCGAGAGACGGTTCGGCGCGTCCCGGCGGTCGTCGCTGCCGGTCCAGAAGTCGCTGTCGGAGTCGGAGATGTAGAGATAAATATCTCGACCGTCCAGCTCGAATCCCCAGCCGGTGATCGCGTGGGCGATCCCGTCGTCGGAGTAGACTCCGAGCGTCACGCCGTATCCGGCGGCGAATGCCGAGAGCAGCAGTTCCGCAAAAGCGCCGTCCGCTTTGTCGGCAGAGACGGTGAACAGAAGTTTATCGCGCTCGATTTGAGGGAAGAAATTGCCTCCCTCGACCGGAACGACGTTGTTTCCGGAAGCCATCGTTCCGTTCAGAAACCAGGAGAATCCATCCAGTTCATCGCCGCCGTCGTTCTTCCAGTTCGCGATGAAATGCTCGAATGTCTCGTCTTCATCAGTGAACGCGGCGGAGGAATTCGCCGCCCAGCCTCCCCAGGTGAGAATGTTCGACGTGGCGGCGGCCCAGCAGTAGGGGAGATCCCGCACGGTGAGGAGCTTCTCCGCGTCGGCGAAATAAAAGCCGCTTTCGTCGTTCGCGGAAGCCGGCTCGGGCGGTCCGTAGAGCGTCGGCAGATAATCGTGACCCCAGAGTGTGGTGGAAAGAATCGGCCCGTCCGGAACCTCGTTCCACCTGTCGTTGTCGGCTATGACGGTGATTTCCGTTTCGCTCCACCCGCCGGGCTGCCCCGCTTCGTCGATGGCGCGGACGCGGCAGAGATAGCTGCCGGCCCTGAGGTTGTCGATGACGCAGCTGGTTTCATCGGTGCGGAGGAGTTTGGCCCGGGTGCCGTTCTCCCGGAGAAGTTCCACCTCATAACGTTTCACTCCGATGTCGTCGGTCGCATCCTGCCAGCGCAGCAGCAGTGCGTTGTTGTCGAAAACCAGTCCCGAGAACGCTCGTACCGGATCGGGCGGCGCGGCATCTTCTCCCGAGCCGCGTTCGACGGTCAGCACGAGACGATCCGAAGAGTCGATCGTGAGGGAGAACAGGAGGTCGTTGTTTGCAAAGGTTTCCCCGACGGAAAGTTCCGCCCGGGCCTGGAGGAGATTTTCCCCCTGAACGGTGATCGTTCCCCGGAATCCGGCTGCGTTGTCTGCGAGAATGTACTCGCCCGGCGCCTGATAGTCGAAATCGACGCTGACGCGGAGGTCGACATTCCGGAAGAGAGTGAGATCGTTCAGCAGCGGTTCGGAAATATCCGACGGCGCGACCGCGAACTCATCCTGCGTGAGTGCGAGCACGACGGTGTGGGCGTCGACTTCCGCGGCGGCCTCGATCCGCCCGCTCGTGACGGTCACTCCGGCGAGAGTCGCATCCGCGTCGAGTTCCAGTGTGCCGCCCGGCGCAAGCGTGACGTTGTTGACCGTGGAACCGTCGTCCGCGCAAAGGATTCCGCCGTCGTTGATGGTGGCGAAATTAGAAACGGCACCGGATTCTAGTTCGAGAATTCCGGAAATTTCGGAAGCATTCGCCCTGCCGCCGTCGTGCACGATCTGAAGCCCGCCTGCGGCGACGGCCGAGTCATTCGCGATGCCGCCGGAATAGACCTCCTGCACGGCGGTGTCCGCGATGCTGCACTGAAACGTGACATATCCGTCCGCGACCTCCTGCCGGAGCGTGATGTCGTAGTTGAACGAACTCTGCGGAGTCGAAACGATGAGTACGCCGCTCTCGCCTGTACCGCTGACTGAAGCGTGGAAATCGTATCCGATGAGGTCACTCGCCTCCGTTTGGAAAGAGGAGATGACACCGCCGCTTTCGACGTTCACTTTTGGGCTGCCGAAGAGTTCGAGCCGCGCAATGCTGCCACCGTCGGCGATCTGGATCGAACCACCCGCTGCGGTGACGGATTCGGCGCTGCCGGCAAGTTCGAATGTTCCACCCTCCATGACTATGACGACTGAGACGGCGCTGCCCGGTTCGAGCTGCAGCATACCGCCCGCGAGAATGGTGACATTGGCGGCGTAGTCGCCGCTCGAAAGCGTGAAAACGGCGGCATCCGCGTCTGCGGAATTGCCGAGAACGAGGGTGTGATATTCGGCCACAATCAGTCTCCGGCTTGAATTTGATATGGAACTCTCTTTACAATTGCATCACGACCCATCAGAGTCAAATTTCCTCAGAAAGAAACGAACCAATTTCAAATTTTTACTTGACCATTACTTGACCATTGGTCACATCTCCCCCAAAAAAAGGGTAGAATAAGGGATTTTGCAGAGAATGGATATCTTTTGTAACTTTCCTTGTATCAACCAGAAAAAGAGTGTCTGAAGAGAGGAATCGAACCTCCGATCAAAAGTTTAGGAAACTTCTGCTCTATCCACTGAGCTACCCGGGCATCACAACAAAATAACCCCGCGTCCGCAGAATTTCAAGCCAATCAGGCGAAAATCGCAACGCAGGGCCCGGATTCGAATCTTAACAACCAAACTGATCCCACGGCAGATCGACTTCCGCACCGCCGTTCAGAATCGCATCCATGTGAAACAACAACGGAAATTCAACCCGATTCACACCTCCGGCACGAAGCGCACGCGCCACCCGCGTAATAATCGCAACCGATTCCAGCGTGACACCTTTCAAAATCTTTTCCGCCTCCGCAAACGGTATGCCCCGCCCCAGAAGCGTCCCGAGACGACGCGTCCGGCCACCGAAAATCGTGACGTAAAGATCCCCTGCCCCCGGCACCCCGCCGGCCAGCGCCCCGTCTCCTCCCATGCGCTCCACAATGCGGCGCATCTCAAGGCAGCTCTGCGCAAAAAGCGCCGCCTGAGGATTATAGACCGGATTTCGATCCGGCGCCCCCGGCGCACACAGTGCCGCCGCAGCCTCCCCGTCTAAATCCCCGACCTCGCGATCCGCAAGACCTACCGCCAGCGATACCCCCATCGCATAGGCGTTCTTCAACGCAACACACCCTTCCACCCCCGCCACATCCGTCGTGGTCAGAATGTGATAGTATCCCGTCGCAAGCATACCGCGAATCGTCTCAAGTACAGTCGGATCCTCCCCGCAGAAATAAACCATCGTATGACGTTTGTCAAGCAACTCAAAGCAGATGCACGGTCCACCAATCGCATTGAACGGAATCATTCCACGCGTCTTTTCCGGCAGGCGCGACGCGAGCAGGTACGGAAACGGCGTAAGCGTCCCATCCGGATTGTCCCGCAATCCCTTCGTCACCGAAAGCACCGGAATCCCGGGCCGCAGCAGCGGAAGAACCTCTTCCGAAAACCAGTCGACCCCGAAACTGCTCACCCCGCCGATGACCAGATCCGCCCCCTCCAAGGCCCGTTCAAGCTCCTCGACCTGGTATGCCCTGACCACAGGAGGCAACTTCTTGCGCAGGGTTGGATGAAATCCGCTCTCCCTCACAGAATCGATGATCTCCCGGTCCAGCGGCGTCCCGACCAGACGCACCTCATGACCATTGTCCGCTGCCGGGCCGGACATCGCCGAACCCATCATCCCCGCTCCGACAATCGTGATGATACTCATTGCAATCCCCCCTGGCCCGTCAACGGTGAAACTCCTGCCGGAAACGGGCAAGAACGCGGTCCGGCGCATTCGAGGTGAAAGTATCGATTCCTGCATCGATCATCTTTTGAAGCTGCTCCGGAGTGTCGGCAGCCCAGGAGTCAACTTCGATTCCCAGCTCATGCAGCCTGCGGGAGAACTTTGCGGAAACGTTTCCGATCGATACTCCGATCCGGTCAACCAGGTTCAGATACTCGCGTTTTTCAGGCTTGTCCAGCTCCGACTCATCGATGAAACCATGCAGAAACGCCTTCTCGTTCAGCCCTTTCACAAAATAAAGCATCTGCGGCAGAAAGCTGATGATCGAACAGTTTCCCAGACGGCCGCGCCGGTCAAGTTCCGCAATCACCTTGCGGGCACATTCGCAGTCGTCCTCCTTGAGTTCCACGCAAAGATAGAGTTCCGGACGCTTTCGATCCACCAGATCGAGAACCTCGCACAGGGTCGGAATCCGCGTCCCGGCGAACTCCGGAGCCTTCCAGGCGCCGAAATCAAGTTTCCGGAGCTCGGCAAACGTGAAATTCCGCACCGCACCTGTACCGTTGCTGCAACGGTCGACCGTGTCATCATGTGTCACAACCAGCTCTCCATCGCTTGTCATGTGAACATCAAATTCCATGGCATCGACATCCAGATCAAGTGCCCGGTCAAAGGCAACAAGGGTGTTTTCCGGGTAGGTCGCGGAGAGCCCGCGATGGGCGATCAACATCGGTTTCCGTTTCATTTTCCAAATCTCCTTTCCGGTTTTCTGATGCGAATATACCTCGCGTTTTTGCGGCAATCCAGCCGCCGGAACCGGCTTTTTTCCTCTTTTTTTGCAAATACTCAGATGTTTTGCGCATTCGCTCAAATTTCGGCTTGCAAACTGGCTGAAAGGAGAGTATCTTGTTTCCCAAACAGGGAGAATGCCATGAATCGAAGCAGTCAGGAGGAAGCCGTCTGCCGCCTGCTGGAAAAACGCGGAGTCCTGACCACCGGCGAAATCGCCGGAGAGCTCGGATGCAGCAGCGCCACCGCACGGAGAATCGCCGGGCGGCTCGCGGAAAACCGGATCGCGCGGCGATTCCACGGCGGGATCCGCCGGATCGAACCGGATGCAAACCAGTCCATCCCTTTCCCGCTCCGGGAACAGTGGTTCAGTCGCGAAAAACGGCTGATCGCCGAAACCGCCGCTGGACTCATCGCCCGCAACAGCGTGATTTTCATTCACGGCGGTTCAACGACGACCTGGCTCGGAAATCTGATCGACTCCGGCAGCGTCATCACCAATTCTCTGCACCTCGCGGAGCTGATCCGGCAACGTTTCCCCTCCGACGAAGGGCCGGAAGTCATCATTCCGGGCGGGACACTCGACCGCAAGGCCGGCATCCTGACCGGCACCCGGGCGGAACGCGCCATCGCCGGATACCACGCCGACGCGGTGCTCTTCTCCGCTCGCGGAATCGATGAGGCGGGCATTCTCGACACAAACGACGCCACCGCAGGCGTCGCACGCACCATGATCGAACATGCCCACCTCGCGGTCATGCTCGCCGATCACAGCAAGTTCCGCGCAGCGGGCATGGCGCGCCTCGTCCCCTGGGGCGCGGTCGATATCCTCGTGACCGGGGCATGCCCGGAAAATCTGCCGATGCTTGAGACGATCCGGAAACAGGGTGTCAAAATCATCACCGTTCCATGCGAAGAGGGGGGTGCACGCTGACGCGGCACTCCCCCCTCCCCCGGACAGCTTTCCCGTCAACGAATCTCGATGAGTTCCACCCCGGCAATGCGCGCAAAGTCGCGCAGATGTTCCGGTGTCAACGCCGGAGCGTGTACACTGTGATGCGCTCCACCCGCTTCGATCCAGCGCCGCGCTCCTTCGGCCAGATCCGGCTTCGGAATCCAGATCGTCCGCGCAACCGGGAGTTTCGGAAGATCCTCACCGGCGCAACGACTTCCACCTCGTTCACGACAAGACGGAAACGCCCGTCAAGCTCGATCATGCTCGCATTCAACGCCGGACCCGGCTTCGTGCCGAACACCAGCCGCGCGGGATCGGACTTCCCGCCGATTCCGAGCGGATGAACCTCAAGCGTCGGCTTCGCAGCGGCGATGCTCGGACAAACCTCCAGCATGTGAGAACCCAGCACACGACCGCGCCCCGGTTCAAAATGGTAGGTGTAATCCTCCATGAAACTCACGCCGCCGGGAAGCCCGCAAGCCATGACCTTCAACGAATGGAGCAACGCCGCGGTTTTCCAGTCCCCCTCCGCGCCGAACCCGTGGCCGTCGGCCCTGAGCCGCTGCGCGGCAAGTCCCGGAAGCTGATCGAATCCGTGCAGATCCTCAAACGTGTCCGTGAAGCCGGAGTAGTTCCCCACCTCCAGAAAACGCCGAATCCCGATTCCCTGCCGCACCGCTTTGCGGATCGACGCCATGGCCGCATCCGAGCGGTCCGGAATCGTATATTCATCGGGAGAAAAACGGAGCAAGGGAAGAGATTGTTCAAGGTGTCTGGCTACCCCGCTGCCGGGAGGCCCGACCATCAGGTGAAGAGTGTTGCCATTTTTGGGGGGACAACAGGGACTTTATTTCCGTAATAGTTCCGTTGTTTTCGATTTCCACCACATCGAAGCACTCGCCATCCGGCGAAAAAGCCCGTACCACGATTTTTTCGCTTTTCACATCAATCCGGAATGCGGAAGCCTGGAGAGTTTGCGCCTTGTTCGGCCCTGCGACGGTCAGAACGGGATACCGATAATTTCGACCTCCCCGGTTCGGTTTTTTCGAGCCGGGGGGCGCGACAATGACATCGGTTCCTGGAACGCTTCGCGAATACCGGTGCGTGTGTCCGGCCAGCCAAAGATTCAGATGGAATTTCGGTTTTTCCCCGGCGAAATAGGAATCCGTTAGAGTCAGAAGTGTGGCTTGAATGCTTGGCCACGAGTCAAAGTGAGAATAAGGAGCGCCGTGTGCAAGGACAATTCGGCGCCGAGCGGAAATCCATTCATCGGACAGAAACGCCTCATCCAGAAACTCTTTCTCTTCTTTTACAAATAGCTCGTCAAGATTGTATTTGCAATATTTTTCCCCGGGCGTTCCGGACGGTTTGTCCTCCCAGCTGTCCAGAACCAGAAAGGCAACATCGCCAAACCGGAAAATTCCGTAGGAAAGCCCCTCGCTGTTACCGAAATAATCGAGAAAACGATCCGCCTCTTTCCCTCTCAATTCATGATTTCCCCGAACCATTACAACCGGACGCCCGCTCCCTTCCTTCTCACAAAGTTTCGAGATCACACCGCTGAAGAGCGCGGACGGGGAAAATTCATTGCCGATATCCCCTCCGAGAACGATGAAATCGCAACTCTCCGCATCTGCGGCCCGCAGCAGATTCTCCAGAATGCGCATCTGCTCTTCCGGAAGAAACTGAAGATCCGCCGTATAAAAGAAGCTGAATTCTTTCCGACCGGAATCCGGCACCCGGAATTTGTACACATGTCCGGCATCGGCATATCTCCTCCTCTCCGGATCCCGGGGATCGAGCATCACAATCCGATATTCATACTGTGCCCCCTCCTTCAGTCCGGAAAGATGGATGACGTGAAAAGGTCTCCGTTTGAGCTGACCGTGAATGTGATCCCATTGAAGTTGCCACTGTTCCGTTCCACACTCCCTGTATTCCACACCGGAGGCGACATCCCCGCAGGTTACGAACCGGATGCTCATCTTTCCCGAATCCGGATTTCCGAGCCAGGGGCCATACTGAATTTCGGGAATATCCGGCATGCGAAACCGGACCCGCCCGAATGAGAATGTCCAGCCGGCGGTTCCGCGGCGGACGTGAATCGCCAGCAGATTTTCCCCTTTCTTCACCGGAAGAAAAAACGGATTGTTTTCCGGCGAATAAGCACCGGTTCCGTTCCCGTCGGGAAAGGTGGAAACACAGGCCTGTCCATTGACAAACACTTCACACCACCAGTCGCAGCCGACTCCGAGCTGGGCGATCCCGGCACGGTCTGCATGAAACCGGTTGTAAACCACCGCATCGGACAATACCGGGCTGGGGGGCTGCGTCAAAGCATCGAGGTCAAACAGCTCATCTTCCATGCGGAACGGAATCCCGGATTCAAACCGGTTCTGCCAATCCGGTTCCGGGGCGCCGGGAACAAAACTCCACTCCGGATTCAGCGTAACCTTCACAAGACTGGATTCGGTTATTTTTCTGATTTCGCTCATTGTCTTTCCATAATTCTTTGAAATTCCCTCTTCATAAGCCCTTGGAATCAGCAAATCAATCAGTCCAGCCTGAGTGGTTGAGAGGCATGGGAGAACCTCTTCGAGCCTCTTGCGAACGCAGAAACTGCCTGGTATCAGCATACTGTTTCACTTTTCCATTTCGTGATCTGCCGAGAACCCGTATCGAAGTTTGCTCCGACAAGGACGATCTTCCTGCCGGAGTGCTGATATTTCCGGAAATATTCCTTTTCGCGAATCTGGTCAAGCGCAATTTCGGCAGTCTTGTTTATTTTGAATTCAAAGATGTAGACATGGTTCCCATCGCGGATTACCGCGTCAATGCGTCCGTTGTTCGTACGGGATTCCGCTTCCACTCTTACTCCGATCAACAGGAATACCGAGTAGAAAAGCAACTGGAAACGTCCCTCCGTGTCTGTTGCAATATCATATTGAACAGCTGCAAAGAATGTTTTCAGCAGTTCCATGAACAGATTGATATCGCGGGCTTTGATTGCCTTGACCATCTTGAATACGTTTGCGCCGACTGTTTCCTGCGGAATGGAAGCATAATCGCTGATCAGGTAGGTTTCAAATGCGCTTTTGACTTCCCGGTTGGGGAAATCGAGATAATACAACGTTTCTCCGAGATCAACGAACGAACTTTTTATGGTCAAGTATCCCGTCTGCAGCAATAGAGCCAGTGGATCAATTTTATCTATTTCAAACGCATTGAAAGCCAGTCCCATGACAGGTTCGCTCAACGTTTTTTCAAAATTGAAGTCCGTTTTTTTGGTCAGTTCCACCAGAAACGAAGGTGTTCCCGTAGAAAACCAGTAGTTGTTGAATTTGCAGCTGTTTGTAAAGAATTGAGCCAGCGATACTGGATTGTAGACCGTTTCAGATTCTTCCTCGAACCGAAATCCGTCATACCATTGTTTGATTTCCGGGAGAAGCTTTCCCCGTGGCATATTTTGCAGTTTGCAGGCTGCGTCAATGCGGTCGGCAAAGTAGGTTTCGAATTCCTCCTGAGTATAGCCGAACATCGTGGCGTAATCACGGTTCATCGTGATGTCGGTCAGATTGTTGAGATCGGAAAACAACGAAACATGGCAAAATTTGCTGACTCCTGTAACGAAAACAAAACGCTCTTTAGATTCAAATGCCTTGATGACGGAATAAAATACTTTCAACTTATCCAGAATCTTTTGAGCATGAGGCTTACCCAAGTTGTTCAAGATAGGCTTGTCATATTCGTCCACAAGAATAACAACCTGTTCCTGTTCGGCAAGTCGGTTGATTAATACCCGAAACATGCTGGCGGCATTCGCTGATTCCAGCGTCAGTTCATGCGAAGCAGCCGCTTCCGTTACCAAATCGCATAAACTGCTTTCCAGCTCCTCAACGGAACTGAAATCCAAACCGTTCATATCTAAGTGAATCACGGGATAGGGCTTCCAATCATAAGGCTTGTCATAAATAGCCAGCCCCTTGAAGAGTTCTTTTTTGCCCTGAAAAACCGCTTTGAGAGTGGAGACGGTCAGCGACTTGCCGAAGCGACGCGGACGGGACAGGAAATACATAGCCTTTCCCTGACTGATAAGCGACCAGATGAATTCAGTTTTATCGATATAAAGGAACTCATCCTTAATGATATCTTCAAAAGTGTAAACACTGCTTGTAATTTTCTTCATATAGCCATAACCTCCCGCCGAAATTCAATATACTCTGTCAACGCTGAAATTCAAGGAGACGGAGGAAATCCTCTTCCATTCGTGTTCCGTTACAACGGGGGTATTTCATGGCGTCCCGGAGGATGCTTTTGCGAATTTATTCAGTATCTCGCATCTTTTCATGTATGCGTTTTGTTGCGTAATATCGCGTAATTTTGCATATCAGAAACAGCATTTACAAAATTACGCAACAAACCGCAACGGAGAGCAACCGGAAATACGCCTATCGGCACGATAGGATATTGCGTCAGCAAAAAACTGTTTTTGCGGTTTTTTTCTCACTTTTTTGGGGTTCCCGGTTTGCATTTCCCCGGCGGGCGTGGTATTCTGTATACGGGGTGTGTGGAAAGGCATATTTGTTTACAGCGGCAAGTATCAAAGCCACACGTGGAAAAGGTGCGGATTTCTATCGGCAGCACCTTGCCAATAATGACTACTACAACGAGGACGGCAGAGTCGAAGGGATCTGGCGGGGCAGTTTGGCATCCGCGTTTCATCTTGACGGCGCTATCGTTCAACCGGAGGTGTTTTCGCTTTTTCAGCAGAATCTGCATCCGGAAAGCCGGAGTAAACTGACACCGCGAAACAATCCTCATGCGGTACGTTTCTATGACTTCCAGTGTTCAGCCCAGAAGTCCGTTTCCGTGATGTCGTTGTTCGATTCGCGTCTGGTCGAAGCGCACCGGAAAGCGGTGGAGATCGGGATGCGGGAACTGGAACGGTTTGCCGCCGTACGTATCCGCAAAGGCGAGTCGTATGCGACGAAAAACTTCGAATTCACCGGTAAGTTCATCTATGCGCAGTATCATCATGACAACAGCCGGAGGCTAGATCCGCAACTGCACACGCATAATGTGATCGTAAATGTGACGCAGGAAGGAAACGGATCGTTCAAGGCCTTGGATCCATCGCAGATGTTCAAGGCGATTCGCTATGCGGGGAAATCCTATCAGAACGCGCTTGCCTGCGAGTGCCGCCGTCTCGGTTACGCACTTGAAATGAAACGGAACGCGAAAGGTGAGATTACCGGTTTTGAAATCGCCGGAGTTCCGGAAGAGGTTCTGATACGCTGTTCTCAGCGCCGTCAGCAGATCGAAAAAGGGATTGCCGAGTTTTACGAAAAGAATCAGCGGTATCCGACGGCAAAAGAAATCAAGGCGATCACAATGATGACCCGTTCCCGGAAAATGCTGGAACGGACTGAACAGCAGGTTCGTGAACATAAGTTGTCGCTTTTGACCGATGAGGAACGGAGCCGCTTTACGGATATGGCGTATGAGGCGGAACAGATGAGTTTCCTTCTCCCGTCGCGTCCGATTCAGGAAACTCCGGAACAGCAGATTCGCAAAGTCGCAGAGCAGCTTTTCGAGCGCAACGCCGTGTTGCGGGAAGATGCCTTGCTCGCCGAAATCCAGAATCAGAATCTCGGGAACTGCAATCTGGATGAACTGCGGAAAACACTTGATTGCGTTCCGGGACTGGTGAATCTTTCCCGTCCGTCCGGCAATCCGTATTTCACCACGGAAACGAATCTGAAGCAGGAGAATTATGTAATCGAAACGGTCAATGCGTTTCGTGATCTTCTGCCGGAGATCAAAAGCCTCCGAAAACCGTTCTCCGGACTGCTCTCATTGTTTGGCGATCATACGGCGCAACGCGAAGCGATTGAAACGATTTTGGGGGCAAAGTCTCCATTTGTGCTGTTTCGCGGTGTCGCCGGAGCGGGCAAGACTTCAACCTTGAAAGAACTTTGCGGATGTCTGAAATCCGGAGGCGTGGAGAACATTCAGCTGATCGCGCCGACCAATTCTGCGGTGGATGTTCTGAAAAAGGAGAAATTTGCCAACGCCCAGACCGTCGCGATGTTTCTGCAGAATCGGCAGGCATTGCCGCCGAAAGGGTCCTATTTGATTATCGATGAATCCGGCCTGAATTCGTTATCACAGGGAACCGGGATCATCAAGCTCGCATTGCAGAATGATTACCGGGTGCTGTTCGTCGGCGACGCCAGACAGCACAACTCCGTGGAAAGCGGAGATTTCTTCCGGTTACTGGAAGAGCATACGCGGATTCCGAGAGCAACGCTCACGCGGATTCATCGTCAGCAGACGGCGGAATACCGCAGGGGAATTGAGCTGGCCTCGGCGGGACTGGCTCTGGAAGGTTTCGAGACATTGGATCACGGAGGGTTTGTGCGGGAAAGCAGAGGAGGCTATCTAAATGAGGCGGCGAACAGTTTTATGGAATTGACCGACAACGGAAAAAATCCGCTGAACTGCATTGCGGTCAGTCCAACGCATCGGGAATGCGATGCGTTGACTGCGATTCTGAGAGAAAAGCTCAAGGCGGCCGGACGGCTCAAGGCTAAAACAGAGCGAACCATAACAGCGTTTCAATCCTTCGGCTGGACCAGGGCGCAGCTTGGCAATATCGAAAATTATCAGCCGGGGATGAAGCTCTTTTTCAACACCCGTCTGAAAGGGCTGGGAAAGCCCGGAGAGATGGTTGAGGTCGAACAGGTCAAGTCATCGTCAGGCGAACTCGTTTTGTCCAATGGCGCAACCGTGAATCCGCGTACCATCCGCGGTGTGGTAGATGTGGGAGAATCCGCGGGGCTTCCGATTGCCGAGGGGGATCTGGTTCGCTTTACGGTGAATCTGAAAACACCGGAATTCAAAATCAGCAACGGTTCGCTGGCGATCGCCACGGCAATCCCGAACGAGTACCGGCTGCTGGACGCGGAACGGCGGGAAGCGGGAACTGTTCGGCTGCCGGAATCGTTTCATGGAATTCGGCATGGCTGGGTGATGACCAGTCATGCCTCGCAGGGAATGACTGCGGATCATGTGGTGGTGGCTGCGGAAAAGATGTCGAAGCAGGCGTTTTATGTCGGCTGTTCCCGAGGACGTTTCAAGCTCGCGCTTCATCTGCCTGACAAGGAGCGTTTCAAGGAGGGACTGGTTAGAATTCCGGCGGAGCGTCTTTCCGTGGCTGATCTGGTCAAGGCCGGTGAAATTGAAAAGCCGGCGCTTGATCGTCTCAAGGGGATTCGGGAACAGTATGATCCTGATCCGCATCGTCTGATACGTTCTCTTCACCTCAAAAGAGTATGGGGCAAGTTGCGTAAAACCGGAAAGCAGGCCGCGGAGGCTGTATTGTCGGTTATCAATTCCAGGCTCTCCGGCAAATGCCGTGAAAATTATATGGCGGCGCGAATGGAAGAGTATCAGCGGCAATTACAGGAAATCAACGCACAAACTCAGGAGCGGGAAACGGTGGAAGAACAGGCGAAGAGGCAGGATCGTCATCAGGTGGAATCTCCCCATGATCGAAGAGTGGAGCCGGAAAGGCCGGCCATGAGAAGATACAGACCGCGTCCGCCTCGCAAGGGGCCGGAGCGATAGATCATCAACGAAACAATACAGGTGAACAAATGAGTCATGAACAAAAGCACGCTGGCTGGGAAGCCGCTCAAACTCCGATTCCCCGGTTGAAAATCAGTACGGATCAGGGGGAACATTTTCTCATCCCATGGCACATGATCTCGTTAATCAGGGCAGACCTGTCGCTCAAAATGGTCGAACTGCACACCGTTTCCGGATTGCTTTTCTCCATTGTTTCCCGGGATTCATTACAAAGTTTGTTATCCCATCTGCAGGTCGAATGTGTCAGGGCTGTCTTTCCCGCTGATGGCATGAAAATTGAGTTAAAGGGGGTAGAGGAAGTGGATAGATAGAAGAGGGCAAATTGTACTGGCATGACTTTTTATTGCTCAAAATTCACTGAATAACATCGCAAATGTACGGCATAAATGTATATTTAACAAGTGATGTTAGTGGTGATTGCGATCATTGCGATTCTGGCGGGGATGCTGCTGCCGGCATTGAACAAGGCACGGGACAGGGCAAAGACGACCACCTGCACCAACAATTTCAAGACCATCGGTCTGGCCAGCGCGATGTATCAGGGGGATTCGAGCGGTTACTTTGCAACGGGGGGAGACTGCACGAACATGACCGAGAATCCGACCCGGGGGCGCTGGTTTCACAAGCTGGAGGCTTACACGAAAAACTATACGGTATTCAACTGTCCCAAGATTGTCGAAGTTGCGGTGGGCTGGGAAGTTGCCAATTTCAAGGGGGAAGGGGTTTCCGGCTGGGACGCCTCCTGGGGGCACGGTGCATGGCCGGAGCCGGTTGCGCAAGCGCTCTGAATGTTTCTCAATTCCGGGCGGAGAGAGCAATCAGAGAAGCGGAACTGCGTCGTCAGATCAATCAGGTCTGGCGCAATCCGAGGCCGACTCTCGCAACCATCGTTCAAGTGACCGACGGGACGCTGCTGGTCGACGACACCAAAATGAGTACCTCGTCATCCTACAAACAGGGGGTGTTTTACCCGGGTTACTACGTTCACGGCGAGCGGCGCAATGTTCTGTACGTCGACGGGCATGTGAAATCCGCAAGCGTCTCGGATTTTCTGGCCTGCGAGGGGGACAACGCCACCGGCGATCCTTACAAAGTGATTTATACGTTTTGAGATAACCAGAGAAAACCATCAGAAAGGGAAGCACATGAAATTCACCGGCTTACTCATGGTCTGCGGGATGGCGGGCTGCCTGCCTTTGATTTCCGCGGAACTGCTGCCGAACGGGACATTTGAACAGAGGTTTCGGGAGTGGCACTACCCCGACTACGCCGGCAAACCGGAACCGGGAGAGATCGTCTCCGATGTGGTGTACGGGGGAAAATTCGCCTATCGCATGGGTTTGAGCGGCGACAAGGACAATTTTCTCTATGTCAGTTTCAAGCCGGTCACCGGTCGGGATCATCAAATCACGCTGATGTGGAAAGCCGACGGACTGCCCCCCGATGATGCGGAGATACAGATTCTGCGCAACGGCGGCGGCAAGGTGATCGGCTGGGCGTCAAATCCCGCCGGCAGCGGGGTCAACCGCCTGGCGGTGACAGGCGGGACGCACGACTGGCGGCAGGTGCGATTCACCATTTCGGGCAAAGAGTTTCCGCCGGAGGTCACGGGGGCGCACTTCTACGTCAAACGCCGGAACAACGGAGTCGGCAATCTTTACATCGACGAAATTTCGATCCAGCCGGTCGACGACAAGGCGCCCGCCGCGGCCAAACTCGACCGGTGGGAGTATGAAAAGTGGCGAAACATCCCGGAACCGGGCGGAATCGACCGCGCCGTGACTCACGCCGGCGGCGGCTCATACTGCATGTTCGGGCCGGGGCAGCAGGGGGGCTCGATCTATCAGCGGATTCCATTCCGTCCGGGTGCGGGGCTGAACATCTCGTTTTATCTGAAAGCGGAACAAATTCCGGACAAGGATGCGACATTCATGATTCTCGTGAATCACAAGGACAAAAAGACGAGCTGGATCGCCATGCCTCCCGGCAGCGGCGTAAACGTCCTCGGTTCGGCGGGAGGGAGTTTCGACTGGCGGGAGTTCCGGATATCGCTTCCGGCGGAGGCGATTCCGGAGGACGCCTCCTCACTGCTGTTCTTCCTGAAACGGAAGCAGAACAGTTCCGGCAAACTCTACATCGACTCGTTCACGGCGACCCCGGCGGTGGAGAAGAAAGACGTTCCGGCTGCCAACCTCTGGCCCGGGGACGGGTCGTTTGAGGGGGGCAGTTCTTTTTTTCAGTTGCCGCCCGATGAGACGCGGTCGTTTCACGGGCGGCGCTCCATCAGAATGGCTCAGGAGCTGACCGGGCTGACCACCGGTTATCTTTTCCGGGTTCTGCGCCCGAACCGGACCTATACGGTCAGCGGTTACGCGACGGCCGACCGGCCGGGGAAACTGGTCGTCAAGGCAGATTCCCACAGGTACCAGGAGATCGGATCCGGCAGTGTCTCCCTGAAGCCGGGGGAATGGAAACGATTTTCGTTCCGATTGCAACCGCAGCATCTGGTCACGAGTTTCCGTCTCGGCTTCAACAAACCGGCGGGGACGACCATCTGGCTGGACGCTTTCCAGCTGGCGGAGGGGGACGCGGCCGGGCTCTACACCGCCGAGGCGCCGCTGACGCTCGGAACGGATCGGACCGGAGCACCCGGAGAAATCCTCTTCACCGGTCCGAAGCCGCTCGTTCAAACCGCCCGGCTGCGCAACAATACGGACGCCCCCGTTCCGGTGACGTTTACGGCAACGCTGGAGGGCTACGGAATTTCTCCCCGGAAGCTGCTCGCCGAAACACTCACCCTCGCGCCCGGGGAGACCGCCGTGCGTCCGCTGACCGTCCTCACGGAACGGGAAACCGGCTACTATGTGCTCCGGCTGCGGGCGGAATCGGCCGGCAGAAGTTACGGTGCGGACTTTCCGGTAGTCGTGACGGAGCCGCCGCCACCGCAGAGTGAACAGCCCTACTTCGGACTTCATCCGATGGGGCCGACCTCTCCGGAAATCCTGCGCCGGATCGGAGTCGGCGCAACCCGGCACATGCCCGGCTGGCGTTACATTCCCGAGAAAGAGGGGAAATACCGCTTCTCCGATCATGATATCCGCTATGCCCGGGCCGGGATGAAGCAGCTCAACAGCGTGAAAGTCGGTCTCGTCCCGAACAAATACCGCAAACCGGACAACGGGTTCGCCGATCCTGCCGACATGAATGAATTTCTGCGCCAGATGCTGGCGGCCTGGGGCGGAGCAATCCGCGACTGGGAAATCGAAAACGAGCCGGATCTGGTCTTTCCCGGTATATTCAAGAAAGGGCTTGAAGATGCGGCCGAAAATTATGCGGCCTGTGTAAACGCGGCGGCGCCGGTGATCAAAGGAGCCGATCCCGGTTTCCGGCTGCTCGGCTCGGGAGTTTCCGGAGTCGACTTCAACAGCGGCTTTCCATTCACCCGCAGAGTTCTGGAGAAAGCGGGCAACGTGATCGATATCGTTCCGGTACACCCTTACGCGAACGCCCGCTACGTCGGAGCCGACCGCAGCGATATCGGACCGGAAGCCAACGCAGTCTACCGCAAAACCCTCGAACTGCGGGAGCTGATCCGCGAAACCGGCGGCCGACAGCCGATCTGGTACGGCGAAATCGGCTGGGCACTCGATGTGGAGGAGGATTTTCTGAGCGAATCGGCGCTGCGTCATGCCGAATATCTGTCGCGTCTGATGCTGATCGGCAAGGCGGCGGGGGTTGAGCGCGTACTCTATTTTCTCGCGGATTTCTGCATCGAGAAGGAACGCTATTACTACGGACTCTGGCGCAACACGCTGCCGCTGCCGGCCGCGCTGGCGTATGCGGCAAGCGCCCAGTGGCTGGAGGGGGCGAAACCGGGAGAAATCATTTCGGATTCCGACATCCAGTGTTTCACCTATCTCGACCGGGAGAACCGGCCTTTCGCGGCGTTGTGGACCGCCGACGGGACGCCGACCAGAGCCCGGATTCCGCTGGATGCCGCCCGCGTGGAAGCGGCCGATTTCTTCAACCGTCCGGTGAAATTGAATACAGGCAGTCTGGAGCTGGCGCTCTCGGGCGCGCCGGTCTATCTGCGACTCCGGAGCGGAAACGCCGCCGAACTGGCGGAGGCTGTGCGGCAGGCAAAATATGATCTGCCCCCGGTGAGCGCGGGCTGGCGGATCCGGAACGGCTCAACCGTGGAAGTGACGCTGGTCAACCGGCGAACTGCGCCGCTGAGCGGAAAACTGACCATCTCCGGAGCGGCATTCGGCAATCCGGAGCGGACGATTTCACTGCAACCCGGCGAAGAAGTGAAAGAGATTTTCTCCGCGGCTGATTCGCTCGACAGCCGGGAGTTGACGCTGCGGGTCGAGAGCACCCTCGGAGAACTCGAGTCACGTTACCGGGCGGAATTTCTGCCCTGCCCGGCGACGGGACGGCCGGATTTCCGTTCGGCGAAACTGCCGGCGGCGGGGCGGCTGCCGACGATGGCGAGCCGAGACTTCCTGATCCCGAATGATCCGGAAAACGGTTATGAAGGCGCGGAAGATCTCTCCATCGAAAGCGCGATCGGACATGACGCGGAAAATCTCTATCTGGCGATCAACGTCCGGGACGACGTTCATGTGCAGCCGTTCACCGCCGGCAGACTCTGGGCGGCGGACTCGATTCAGCTTGCGATCGACACGCAGGCCGACGCCCTGCCGAACGCCTACGGGTTCGCGCCGGACGATTACGAGATGAGCTTCGGGCTGACAGCGAACGGGTCGGAAAAGGAGTTCGACAACATCTACGAACGCGGTCGTGCCGCCGCCTCGCTGGAGCAGATTGAGTGCAATGTGTTCCGTTCCGGCGACCTGACCTGCTACCGAATGGCGATTCCGTGGCGGGTGTTGAACATGAAGCCCGCGGCGGGAACGGTGTTCGGGCTGAATTTCATCGCCAACGACCATGACGGCCACGGGCGCAACTACTGGATGGGTCTGACTCCCGGAATCGGAGAGGCCAAAAATCCATACGTCTACCGGAAATTCATCCTCCGGCAGTGACGGCGGAACGCCCGATGATATCCCGCTGATGCCGCCCCGGTTTTCCACGCGGATTCCGGGGCGGCACTCTGCTGTCCCTCAACGGGAGATTGTTTAGGAATCGGTTTTCTAGATTTTTTAACAAAAAAACGGCTCGATTTCTGTATTATTGAGAAAAAATGGCTCTTTTTTTGTTTTACCGCTTGACTTTTTCACAAAAATCAGCCATAATTTATACAAGAAAACGGATTCCTAAACAAATCAGGACAAAAATGACCTTAAAAGAGATTGCGAAAGAGCTGAATGTTTCCCCCTCGACCGTGAGCCGGGTACTGAACGGATGCAACAAGAATTTCACCGTCAAACCGGAGGTGCGCGCCCGCATTCTTGAACATGTGGAAAAAAATGGTTATACACCGAACCGAATCTTCCGCTCGCTGCGGAGCAAGGAGAGCAATCTGATCTCCTTTCTCTTTTATAATCGCGATCTGCTGCGCTATCCGACCCCGGTTGCCGAAGCGGTCGATGCCATTTCGCGCGAACTGCCGAAACACAATTACACATTCAACTTCACACCATGTGAATCGGTCCGGAATATCTATTATCCGCTTCCGGAGTGGCGCGTTGCCGCCCTGGTTATCCCCGATGTAATCTACCCGCGGCAGCTCAAGGAGATCGAAGACGCCGGAATCCCCTATGTGGTACTCAACGGCGTCTGCGGGAAAACCGGCAGCGCAATTATGAGCGATGAAAATGCCAACATGCGCATGGTTATGGAACAGCTCTACTCCCTCGGCCATCGAAAAATCGGATATCTTGACGGATTTCAGCCGGGCAATCATCACCACAGTTTCAACGACCGCAAACGCAGTTACAACGACTTCTGCGATGAATACAATCTCGAGCCGCTTCAGAGCGAACCGTGGAAATACGAGCCGCTTGAGACCCAGTTCGACGAACTGCTCAAACGACAGATCACCGCGATTGTCTGTTACTGCGACGACATTGCCATGCAGGTGCTCTATTTCGCCTGGCGGCGCAGAATTCAAATTCCGAATCAGTTGAGCGTCATAACATTCAATGCAACGCCCTCGCAGCAGTACACCATTCCGCCGTTGGATGCCCTCGCGGTCCCGGGGACGGAGATGGGATTGGAAACCGTCCGGGTGCTGATTGAAAAACGAAAAAATCCAGACGATTATCGCGGCTATTCGATCCGGATTCCCGGTAAACTCATCCACCGCGAATCAGTAGCTCCCGCCCCCCTCGTGGGATGATTTTACAACTACAGGAACGCAGCAATGATGACTTTCATATCCATTTTATGTTCAGCCAATTTTCCCCGGAACAATCCATCTACCAACGGAGGAGACAAATGAATCAGAAACATTTTACATTGATTGAATTACTTGTTGTAATTGCGATCATCGCGATTCTGGCGGCCATGCTTCTGCCGGCACTGAATCAGGCGCGAAACAGAGCGAAATCGACTTCCTGCATCAACAACTTGAAACAGACCGGCCTGGTTTTCACATTTTACGCGAATGATTTCAATGACTCCGTGTTGACTCATAACTGGTCGGAGATGAAACACTGGGGAGTCTATTTTTATAATGCCGGTTATCTGGACGACTCTGTTGAAACCTACTACTGTCCGGCGACGATTCGCAAATCCAACCGTTCCGATAATGAAATGCGGGACTGGAATCTATATGGGATAAACTGGTTTGGAATATATAAAAATGAAAAAGGCGAAGACAAATGGGTCAAAAACCACTGGCAGGGATATGTCACACTGCATTTGAAACGAATCCCGTCGCCATCTGAATTCGTAGCGTTTGCCGATGACAAGCTACGCGACGACCCGGGGTATCAGAATATCTCCGTTCTCGAGGCACCCGAGGGCGGAACTAACCGCGGCTATCCTTGTGCAGCACATGGTGGGACTCACGTAAATACAGCGTTTGCGGATGGTCATGCCTCGGCTGTAGTCTGTGCTGAATTTCAAAATCTCTATTCGACCAAAGTGCGGATCGCTCAACCTGGTTTTGTCTGGTAAAATCTTGGTGACGAAATGATTAAAAAATATTACCATACCATTTTTCTTTTGTTTGTTTCGCTGCTGATTGATCTCCACGGAGGAAATCTGCTCGTCTACAAAACCCCCGGAGGAAACATCTGGCCTCATACCGGATGTGAAATAAAAACCAATTTCGACGGCTCACTGGATATCACGGTACCGGCAGGCGCGGCTTGTACCGGCAGTATCATCTTGAAACCGGAGTGGAAAGTGCTTCGGCTTAACATGGAGATGAAGGCAACAGACCTGGTTCCCGGAAAGGAGGGTTGGCAATGCGGACGCATCTCCATGGCATTTTACGACGCAAATAAGAAACAGGTCGGGGGCTGGCCTCCGATGTTTGAAACATTCGGCTCAACAGGGTGGATTCAGTGTGAGCGAATCTACACAATTCCGGCCGGTGCGGTACGTCTGGCGATCGATCCCTCCATGTACGGGAAGTCCGGAACGATCGCATTTCGGAATTTGACGGTAAAGGCTTACCGCAGCCGGGAAGAGTGCGATGCGGATTTCTCCGGTCCGGCTCTGCCGGATCATGCCCGACTCTGGAGCCTCGACGATGTCGAACGTCATACAAACGACTCACGCGACACGATCTGTCTGAACACAGTCTGGCAGTTTCTGCCTGTTAAGGAACTCGCTGCGGCAAAGCTGCCGGAAGAGGACGCGCCCGAATGGCGATACTTCAAAGTTCCGGGAATCTGGCCGGGGATCGCAGGCTGGAACGCACCGGACAGCATGCAACTGATCTTTCACGCTGACGGAACCCCGGACGAGACCATTGACGGAAAATCGATCAACCACGCCTGGTATCGTCGGACAATCGACGTTCCGACTTCATGGGCTGGACGAAAAATTGAGATCGATTTCGATTTCATTCAAACCTGCGCACAGATTTTCATCAACGGCCGAAAATGCGGAGATATCTATTATCCGGGCGGATCCGTCGATGTCTCCGCTGCGATCAAACCGGGCAAAACCAATGAAATCGCACTGCTGGTCTCCGCCAGAGTCGAGGAGGGAGAAAGCAGGATGTTCATGGCGCCGGGACGAATCATCACTTCAACGGGACAACTCTACTGCCGCGGCATCCCCGGAAATCTCTGGCTGACCGCCTCCTCTCCAACAGGAGCAAAACTCTCTGATACACATGTGATCACCTCCGTCTCGAAAGGAGAAATCACATTCGATACCGGATTCGCCACGCCCCTTCCGGCGCATCACCGCATTCAGGCAGAGATTTTCGATGGCGAGGAAAAAGTAAAGGTATTCCTTTCCCCCGAATTGAAAGCAGCTGAGGCCGGGGAACGGCAAAGTTTCTCCGCCACCTGGCGAGATGCTAAACTCTGGGATGTCGATACGCCCCGGAACCTTTACCGGGTGCGGTTATCGCTTCTCAATGCCGCCGGCAACATCGTTGATCAGATCGACGATACTTTCGGCTTCCGGGAATTCTCCATCCGCGGGCGCGATTTCTATTTGAACGGCAGAAAGATCCATCTGCGCTCCATGGTCGGAATGAACACCAAGCGCGGCGCGGACGAATCCACGGAAGAGATGTACCGCATCATGGCCGAACGAGCACGCGACTTCGGAATCAATCACCTGATCGGAACCAATTACAATTTTGCCCCGGGCTCGATCTCATTTCTCGAACTGTTTCACCGGGAAACCTCGAAGCAGGGGATTCTGACGACACTTTCGCTGCCGCATGTCATGCACTTCAAGTGGAAGCTCGATGAACCGGAATTCCGGGACGCTTATCGCCGGCAGGCGGAATACCTGATCCGCCGCTTCCAGAACGTGCCAGGGGTCGTACTTTATGTGGCCAACCACAACGCCACCGGATACTTCGGGGACCAGAATCCGCTCAAGATCGACGGCATCTACTCCCCGGACGGGGAAATGCGCAAACTGCAGCCCGGTCAGTATGAACGGCGGCGTCAGGCGCTCCTCTCGGCGGAGATCATTCACTCTCTTGATCCGACCCGTCCGCTCTACCATCACGAGAGCGGAAATCTGAGCGACCTCTACTCGATCAACTGCTATCTGAACTGGGCTCCACGCCAGGAACGCAGCGACTGGTTCGCCCACTGGAGCGAAACCGGAAAAAACCGCTCTTCCTGCTTGAATGGGGTATGCCGCACGTCTGTTCGTGGTCGAGTTATCGCGGCCCGGCGTTCATCTGGGCTTCCGAAGGATTGCAGTGTCTCTGGTTCAATGAATACAACGCGGCGATCCTCGGAGAAGAAGCATACCGATTCGACTGGCAGAAAGCCAACATGATGCGCCATCAGGAAAAAGTCATCACCGGCAACAAACCGGTTCATTTCTCGACGTTGAACTGGTTCGGGAAAGAACCCGACACCCAGAAGGTCTGGTCTTATTTCATCCTTGACAATTTCCGTTCCATGCGGGCGCACGGAGTCTCGGGGCTGCTGCCGTGGGACCAGGATGCGTTCTGGATTCAACGCGGTGCGGGAACCTCCGCCGACAATCCGAGGAGGTTTGAAAACATCAAGCGTTCCGGGGTGGTTCCCGACCGGTTCGGCGTCCGGCCCGAATACTTCAACAACCGTTCCAATTCCGTCGAATTGCTGCCGCTCGGAAAACTCTGCCGGGAACTCTTTCAACCGGAAACCGGCTGGATCGGCGGACAGGTGGACAAGTTCACCGAAAAGAGCCACAATTTTCATCCCGGCGAACAGGTGGAAAAATCACTGATTCTGGTCAATGACGCCAGACAGGTTCGCAACGTCAACTGGCTCTGGCGCGTCGACGCCCTGAATCTCAAACACTCCGGGAGTGCGGAGGTCGCACCGGGGGAGACGCTTCGCATTCCCGTGAAATTCACCATTCCGGAAAGCTGCCGGGAAAAATCTCTGGAGTTGACCGCGGAAATGGCTTTCCCCTCCCAAACGGTCCACGACAGCATCACGTTGCAACTCCTTCCCGCGCCCTCTTTGCATCTGCAGAGCAAAGTTGCACTTTTCGATCCCGAGGGGAGCGCCGCCCCCCTGCTCGAAAAACTTGGAGTAAAAGCCACCAGGATGAAATCCGGCGAACCGCTGCCGTCCGGAACCGGGATTCTCGTGATTGGGAGAAACGCATTGTCGAAACTCCGGATTGATCTGAGCAGCTCACTACAACACGGCCTGCGTCTTCTGATCCTCGAACAACCGCTGACGGAATGCAATAAGCTCGGCTTGCGCGGTAACGAACAGCTGTTCAGAGAAGTGTTCCCGATCGCGGGAGGAATCTCCGAAACGCTCGTACACGACTGGAGGGGCGAATCAACTTTGCTGCCGGCTTACCTGACAGTACCGACGCTGGAAACCAAAGATCCTCTCTGGAGTTGGAACGGCTTCGCAAACTTCCGGGTCTGGCGGGCAGGAAACCGTGGTGCGGTCGTGAGTGTGCCGCTGGAAAAACCTTGCATCGGAGATTGGATGCCACTGCTGCAATCAGGTTTTGATCTGCAATACGCTCCAGTCCTTGAGTTTCGGGAAGACAAAGCCCGAATTATATTCTCGCAACTCGATCTTTCCGGTCGTACCGAACCGGAACCCGAAGCGGAACAGCTGTTGCAAAAACTGCTCGAGCGACTTGATACCCCCGTCACAAAACAAACCGGGAAACCGAAACTCTTTGTCCAGGGAGGGCCGGAACTGCACAAGCTGCTGAACATGTTGAAAATCACCGTTTCTACCGGGGAAGCGGCTTCCGGCGAATTGCTGGTTATCGACAATTCAGCGGAAATGGACTCCGTTGCCGCCTATGCGGAAGCGGGAGGCACTGTACTCGCATTCGGATTGAAGAAAGAAAGCATCGACTCCCTGACCGGCGGAAAACTTGCGGTGAAAACAGAAAAAGGGTATGCTGATTTCGCCCCCGGACTCAATCTCTCTCCTGAATTTGCCGGTATCTCAAATGCCGATCTGCATTTTCGCAGGGAGCTGGAATTGGCATTTTTCCCCGCAGCTTCCTCCGGCGGGAAAACTCTTGCCGTGTATCCTCTCGGAAAAGGGAAAATCGTATTCTGTCAGGTGACCCCCGATCTCTTCCCGGAATCGGAGTTTATGTACCGGACAACCCGGCGGCGGGCATTCTTCCTCGCCTCGCGGCTGCTGCACAATCTGGGAGCGCAATCCACCAGTGGATTACTGGAGAAATTCCGTGGAAAAACCAACCATCAGGAGGGGGTCATTGATCTCTCTTCCGGCTGGCTCGGGAAAGCCGACCCGAAACAGATCGGTCGACGGGAGAACTGGCAGAGTCCAGACTACAAACCCGGGCCGGAATGGCGGGGAATTGAAGTTCCCGGCATGTTCGATCTCCAATTTGAAGATCTTCACGGGTACGATGGTCATTTCTGGTACCGGAAAACTTTCGATCTTGAAAGTGAACTTCCAGCCAATACCGAATGCAAACTCTACTTCGGCGGTATCGACGATGAATCATGGATCTGGCTCAACGGTGAATTTCTAGGAGAAGTAACCATGAAATCCAATCCGAACGATTTCTGGGCCGCAGACCGGATCTATACACTCAAAACCGACAAAATCAAGCCGAAAGGGAATCTCCTCGTCGTACTGGTCAACGACCGCCAGCAGAACGGGGGAATCCTCGGCAAGCCGAACCTGAACTGTTTGCCCGCCTACAGGCTTTACGTGGATCAGCCAATCGCAGAGGACGATCCCTACCGCTATTATCGTTGGTAAGCCAACAGATTGTCGGCTGGAGATGACGCAGGAAAAGTAAGGAGGACAGGAGAGAGATTCGGACGTCTGCTCGTTCGTGGCAGATCGTACTGCAAAACAGATCCCATGGATCGTCTCCCCCGGGGGGGAGAGAGACGACCCAGGGATCTCCTTTTTTCTTCCGAGCCGCAGGTGTTGATTTCATTATCAGGACAACGGATGCGGAACGATGGTCCAGGGACAGAAACAAACCGAAAAAAATCAGAAAGAGACTCGCCCGAACAGGTTCATCCCATCCCGGGCGATGGAGTGGAGGGGGCGATTCGACCGTTCACGCTTTCGTCAGTTGCAATGTGAGAATCGATGCCGCCGGGAGAATCACCGGAGAGGACTCGAGGAACTCCTCCCCGCTGTCCAGCGGCGTCTCATCCAGCCGGACCGCACGGGCTCGAAAACCGGACGGCAGATGCAGATTCACACCGGTTTCATGCCGCTCCGGATTGTAAATCCGCAGAATATCCCCATTGCCGTCCTCCGCTTTCTTCAGAGCGGAAAATACGGCGTCCCCGCTCAGCGAGAGACCGCTTTCCCCCTCCCCCGCCAAATTCTGTTTTTCCAGCGGCAGATCGCGGAAGAACAGTTCCCGCACCGCACTGCACTGATCGCACGGACGACCGCCGGTCAACTTGTGCGGATCGACCGAATCAAACGCCGCAAGAAGCGGAGCGAGAAACATCTGATGTTCTCTTTCCAACTCCGCCAGCGCCGCACGACCGGGACGGATCGCAAAGCGGAACTCATGCGTCCCGATCAACTTCCCCTCCGGGACACACCACTCCGCGCCGGAACGGATGAGGCAACCGGCATCGTCATAATAAACCGCATTGATGTTGCCGGTCGAACGCAGCAGCGTCAGCGCGATTCTCCCATCGTCGAGATGTTCATACTCATGCAGCCCCTCATTCAAGATCGTGAACTGCCGATTTCCATCCCGAATCGAAATCACGCCGGAATTCGGCTGATCGGCATTGTGCCGTTCCGGGTCGCGAAGCACCTCCGCCCGCGTTCGCTCCTCGAATCCGAACGGAACCGACGCCCAACTCTCCGACACCGCAATCCCCGGATTGAACACCGCGCGCAGCCGGTGCGAACCGGCATGATTTTCGATCCGCACTCCAACCGCGACGGATCGGGAAAACTCATCCAGAGTATACTCCAGTGTCAGCCGGTTTAACACGAACTCGTCCGCGGGACGACGCCGTTCAAAATCATAGTCGCGCGGCAGATCGTACCCGTATTCCACCCGGATTCCCCGGCGTTCCCCCCGTACAAAACTCTCGACGTGAATGTGCGAAGCGGCGCGCCCCACATCCGGAACCCGGTCTCCGTCTGCCGGCTGGAAGTTGTAGGAGTGTCCGGCGTCGCCCTCCTCGAGGAATGTGATGAGATCAGGGAACAATTCGCCGCTGACTTTATCCCGCATTTCAACCCGGCCGCGGTCGTCGACGGAAAAACGGACGAAAGCGTTCTCCAGTACCGTCTCCCCGGCATTCCCGCCGCCGGCAACTTCCAGCGGCGTGCCTCCCTGCCCCGGGATGACCCGGAATACCCGGAATCCGCAGGCTGGAACCGCTTCCGCCGCGACATCGAGCTCCACCCGCAGCGACGGGATCTTCCCGGGAAGATTGATTGCGGAATAATTGGTCTGAAAACGCCGTTCCACCGAACGAATCGCAAAGCGGATCTCCTTTCCGGCCGGATCGACAATCCGGATGGATTCCGGCCGTTCCGCGAGCGGCAGAAAAAGTTCCGCCTCGACCGTTTCAGAACGGGGAAACGGCAGCGGATTGAACACGGCGAGCAGATATTCCGCCGAATCAAGCCCCCTCCGGTCAAGCCGTGCCCAGAAATGGCGAAAGCCGCGCGCAATCAGGTCTCCGCAGAGATCCCTGATCCGGGCAAAGCGGTTCAGATTGTCCTGATGAACGCGGTCGGTGCTGCAGCCGCAGATCGAATCGTGCGGCTGGTTGCGCAGCAGCGATTTCCAGAGGTAACGGAAATAATCACGGTCGAAGAGCGCATCGCCGCTCAGATGTTCCAGCAGAACGTACAACGGTTCAAGCTGCAGTTCGATCATCGCCTCGCACCGGGTATTCTCCCGTTTCAACGGAAGCCGCGCGGACAATGTCCCCTGCAGAATGTTGCCGGAGGGACCGCGCCGCAATTCCCCGGTTACCCGGGAAAGTGCAATGTGATGTTCTTTCACAAAATGCCGCACCGCCGCAAGATAATCGCCGAGAGTTGACTGCCGGATGACATCCGGCGCGATCCGCCGGTTCAACTCCCGCAGTATCGGCAGAAGATCCTCCTGCGCCTCAAGGTGATCGACCCCGTTCATCAGCAGCCGGTGCGGCGTGACCGCCTCGGACTCCTGCGCGGCTTCGACCTCCCGGAAGAAGAGCAGCGCCAGCTCCGGATCCGCCGGAAAACGCTGCGCGTTGTTGTACCACCGGCTCATGAACGATGCCAGCACTCCGGAGCCATCCGGAGAGTACCATTCAAATTCATTCGGCGGCGTCTCACCCGAGAGCCGGTATCCACGCCCGAAGATGCAGCTGTCCACGCCGAATCCCCGGAAAATCTGCGGCAGCTGCCCGATCAGTCCGAATTGATCCGGCGTATAACCGCACCGGGAACTTCCTCCGAATTCATCCGCCAGAGCAATGCCGACAAGCAAATTCCGAACGGTGGCCTCTCCACCGGTCAGAAAAAAGTCGTTCTGGACATACCAGGGCCCCACGATCAGTCTGCCGCGGCGGACGTAATCCATCAGGTCGGCCCGGCGCTCCGGGCGCACTTCCAGATAATCTTCCAGGCAAACAGTCTGCGCATCAAGCTCAAACACAAATTCCGGTTCGGTACGATAGATCTCCAGAAGATGATCGAGCAAATCCACCAGACGATGGCGGAATACCTCGAACGGCTGATACCACTCCCGATCCCAATGCGTATGCGAAACCACATGAAACTGCCTGATTCCGGAAAATCCATCCATAATCCCACTCCCGATGCTCTCCCCGTCAACACCTCGTCACTCCGGCCCGGCGGCCGCCACGCTTTTCCCTGACGGATGACATTGACGGCCTGTTTGATGCAACACTCTGCCGTTCACTGTAAGATAGCATGGAGAATGCTGTTTGCAAATCAAAATGCGGGACTCCCGAAACAGAAAATTACGGATGGAGGGTTTCGCGTCGGCATCGGCGTCGGGAGTCTCCGCCCGAGCCGGGAGACTCTCCCCCGGCATGCCGCAACCGACCTGATAAATTGTTAAAAAAGTTATGATTTTTCGGAAAACCTGATTGACAAGAGAAAGGAATCGGCGTATATTATAGTTCGGAATCTAACATTTTAAGGACTGGGAAGTATGAGCCAGGCTGACAGACTGCTGATCGGAGTCATCAACAAGCTCTCGAAGAAGATACGACGTTACTGCGACCGCAATGCGTCTGAGATGGGTCTGACCGGAACGCAGGGGCGGGTACTCTGCTACATTTTCATCACATCGCAGTGGCAGGATATCTACCAGCGGGACATCGAAGATGTTTTTGAAATCCGCCGTTCGACGGCGACCGGGATTCTGCAGTTGCTTGAACGGGATGGTTATATCGAACGTGTCAGCGTGCCGACTGACGCGCGACTCAAGAAAATTGTTTTGACAGACAAGGCAAAGGAGCTTCAAACCCTGGTTATCCACGAAACCGAGCGGGCTGAACAAATGTTGAAAACAGGTCTGAGCGAAGATGAGGTGAACGCCTACATCCGCCTGACGGACAGAATCTGCAACAATATCGCATAATACATCGACATAACGCAAACTCATGGAGGAGATGAAAACAACAGGAGTTTTTTATATTCAGACATATTGTTAGGTTTCTAGCATTTTAAAATGAAATTAAGATACGGAGTTGAAAACAAATGAAGCGTTTCGGAACAATCATGATGGCGGCGCTCCTGTCGATGGGGGCGATCCGGCTCGCGGCAGCAGCGCCGGAATCCCAGGCCCCGTCGGTGCGGGTGGAGGAAGTGAGCACACTCGACCGCGGCGAACCGAAAACCTACGTCGGCACGATCGGCGCCTCGGATACGGTGGACATCGTCGCGCGCGTATCAGGTACGCTTGAGCAGCGGCCGTTCAAGGAAGGCAGCATGGTCAAAAAGGGCGATCTGCTTTACGAAATCGAAGACACCATCTACGACGCGAACGTCCACTCCGCGAAGTCGGTGCTCTCGCAGATGGAGGCGGAGTACATTTTTGCGAAAGAGGAGTTCGACCGTTACAAGAAACTGATCGAGACCCAGGCGACCGCCAAAACCACTTACGACAGTTCGCTGCGCACTCTGAAGTATTACGAGGCGAAAATCGAAGAGGCGAAAGCCGCACTGATTCTTGCGGAAAACGATCTCTCCTATACGAAGATCTACGCCCCGCTCGCCGGGAAAATCGGTGCGAACATCTACAGCGAGGGAAACTACATCACCCCGGAAAAAGGAACGCTGACGACGATCGTCTGCTACGACCCGATCAAGATCAAATTTCCGATGAGTGAGGCGGATTTCTTCCGTCATTTCAACCGGGACGGCGAAAACAAGTCCGAGCTTGAAATCTTCCGCGCCGACGGCCAGAAATTCAACCAGCAGGCGAAACTCGACTTCGTCGACAACCGGGTCGATTCCGACACCGGCACGCTGATGCTGCAGTTTGAGGCGCCGAATCCGGATTTTGACCTGATTCCCGGCGGATACGTCACCGTGAAATTGACCGAAAAGTTCGACAAACCGCTTCCGTCCGTCAACGTCGCCGCGCTGATGACCGACGGCAAAGACCATTTCGTCTACGTGGTCGACAAGGACAACAAGGTTGAAAAACGCAAGATCGTCACCGGCAAGCAGGTCTACGACCGGCAGACAGTGCTCTCCGGCCTCACGGCAGGCGAGAAAGTCATCGTCGGCGGACTTCACAAAGCCGTTCCCGGCGGGACGGTGAATCCGGTGGAAAAGATGGAAACAGCCAAGTAAATGACGAGCGGAAAGAGAGAGTATCATGTTTGCTGCTTTTTTTATTAAACGACCTAAATTTGCAATTGTCATTTCGCTATTCTTTGTTCTTGCTGGTCTTGTCTGCATGTTCAAGCTTCCTGTTGCTGAATATCCGGAGATATCACCTCCGACAATTGTTGTTATCGCTTCTTATCCAGGAGCTAGCGCTCAGGTTATTGCAGATACAGTTGCTGCCCCTATTGAATCGGAAGTTAATGGGGTTGAAGATATGGTCTACTATTCATCGACCTCAGATAATTCCGGCAACTATACGTTGACATTGACTTTCAAGTCTGGAGCAGATGACGATATGGCCTATGTCAATGTTAACAATGCCGTCAAGCGAGCAGAGCATTCGTTGCCAACGGAAGTGGTTGATAATGGAGTGACTGTTTATAAGCGGTCAAGCGATATTCTTGCGATGGTTGCTATTACCAGTTCAAATCCAGAGCACACGCCGCTTTATATCAGCAATTATGCAAGTATTCATTTAAAAGACGCAATTGCTAGAATTGATGGCGTAGGACAAGCAATTGTATTTACTGACATGACGTACAGTATGCGTATTTGGCTTGATCCTTATAAAATGCGTGCGCTAGGAATCACAAACAACGACATTTCAAACGCGGTGGCCAGTCAAAATATTCAAGCAGCAACGGGCTCTGTTGGAACTGAATTTGCCAGTAATTATATGCAATTTAAAATTGATACCAAAGGCCGTTTGCAGGAACCGGAAGAGTTTGAAAACATTATCATTAAAGCTGGTGATGATGGGCGAGTTGTTCGACTTCGGGATGTCGCTCGAGTCGAGTTAGGTTCTGAAAATTATACAGGAACAGGTTATTATGATGAGGAACCAACAGTTCCATTAGCAATTTTTAAACTTAGTGATTCAAATGCTCTTGAAGTTCTTTCCAATGTCAAGAAAGAACTCACAAATCTTGAAAAGAATTTTCCGGAAGGAATGAGCTGGACACTTGGATATGATTCAACCAATTTTGTACGAGTTACGATGGAAGAAATTGTTATAACGTTAGTTATGACTTTTGTTCTTGTAGTTGCAATTACTTGGTTGTTTTTACAAGATTGGCGTGCGACACTTGTTCCCATGGTCGCAATTCCCGTTTCGTTAATTGGAACATTTATTTTTTTGTATGCGCTGGGTATAAGCATAAATACTCTATCAATGTTTGCTCTGATTCTCGTAATTGGTTCAGTGGTGGACGATGCCATTTGTGTGACTGAAAGTTGTGTACGAATTATTCAAGAAGAACACCTTTCGCCTTTTGATGCTGCGATGAAAACAATGGAGCAGCTTACTGGAGCTTTGATTGCAACTACGCTTGTTGTTGTAGCAGTTTATGCTCCGATTGCATTCTATGGCGGGATGGTTGGAGAAATTTATCTGCAATTTTCCGTTACCATGTGTATTGCATTAATTATTTCAACAATCAATGCCCTTACTCTATCTCCAGCGCTTTGCGCGATTGTTTTACGACCGCAGAGTGAACCTCGTGGGCTTTACCGTTGGTTTAATATTGGATTGAATTGGACTCGGAATGGTTATCTCGGATTTGCGAGACTGCTTGTGCGAAGAGGTGTGTTGACCATCATTATTTTTGCTGCGATTCTGTCAGGAAATTATTTCCTTTATAATGAACTCCCTGGTGCATTTTTACCCGATGAAGACAAAGGTGCCCTCTTTTGCGAAACTATTTTGCCGGCCGGAGCGTCATTATCACGAACAGAAGTAGCTCTCAAAGAGGTGTCTGAAATTGCTCGTCAGTTACCAGGAGTTGAACATGTGCTTACTGTTCCTGGCCGGAGCATGACTTCTGGTCAGGGGGAAAATCTCGGTATGGCAATTGTCACATTGAAAGACTGGGGAGAACGCAAAACTCCTGAAACACAACTAAAAGCGATCCAAGGAGAGCTGACGCAACGTTGTGCAGCATTGTCTGATGCGCAGGTGACAGTTTTTGCTCCTCCGGCAATCAATGGACTTGGAGCAACAGGAGGTGTTACATTTGCATTTCAAGCTACCGGAGATCAAACCTCACAAGAATTGTCACAAGCAACACAAAATCTGCTTGGTAAAATCATGGAGACTGGCAAAGCAATTTACGCTTTTACCTCATTTGACGCTAATACACCGATGCTCTATCTTGACATTGATCGTGACAAGGCTGAAGCGATGCACGTCCCGATTAGCTCGATTTTTTCCACGTTGCAAAGCCAGCTTGGTTCTGTTTACATTAACGACTTCAACAAATATGGGAAGACCTATAAGGTTAAAATGCAGTCGTCTGGAGATTTTCGCCGGAATTTGAATATAGTGAGTCAACTTTATGTGCCAAGTGCTACAGGTGCGCTTGTCCCTCTTGACACGCTTGCAACAATCAAGTGGACGCTGGGCCCCCGCCAAACGGAACGTTTCAACATGTTTCCTGCTGCGAATGTAAATACTCAAGGAAAGCAATTTGTCAGTTCAGGAGAACTCATGGATATTGTTCAAGACATTGTTGATTCAGAATTTTCGAATGATTACCAACTCAGTTGGACAGACATGAGTTATCAAGAAAGCCAAAATGAAGGAATGATTGTTTATCTGCTGATTCTTGCACTTACATTCGCTTATTTATTCTTGGTCGCTCAGTATGAAAGTTGGACGATGCCGATTTCTGTAATTTTATCGGTTGGAACAGCCACACTTGGCGGATTATTCGCGTTACTGTTTTACAGCATGGACTTAAATATTTACTGTCAGCTTGGGCTGCTGATGCTGGTTGGCTTGACAGCCAAAAGTGCAATCTTAATGGCAGAATATTCGAAGCAAGAGCGTGATGCGGGAAAATCCATTGTTGATGCCGCTTTGAATGGAATGCGTTTGAGGTTTCGTTCTGTGATGATGACTGCATTATCGTTTGTGATAGGAGTATTTCCGATGGTATTTGCTTCTGGGGCTGGAGCAGGAAGCCGGCAATCTATTGGGATTACGACTTTTTGGGGGATGCTGGTTGCATCTATTATTGGAATGATGTTTATTCCGTGTCTTTACGCAGCATTTCAGCGTATGGCGGAATTTACTGTACGGCTTTTCGGCAAGATGCCGAAAGAGGAGCTCAAACAGCCCTGACAATTACGCACCACCGGGGCGGGAGAATTCACTTCTCCCGCCTTTTTTTATTTGTAAGCGGACAACGAGGTCCCGATTCTCCGGATTTGTTTATTTTTCATTTTTCTTTGGCTGCATCTCTTGACATTTTCTTTTTCTCTGGTATAATCATAGGTGTAAACAAAGCGCAAACATCATTATCATAATTACAATTCCATAAATAGAAAACATGATCAGTCCAAAGGGGAAAATCATCAAGCGCCAGCCGATTGCCGAATATGTGCAGATTCGGAAATACGTGGTCGACACGGTATGGAATTCCGGCACGTCGCCGCAGCGGATCGCCTCAGTGCGGGAACTTGCGGCGATGTTCAACGTGAGTACGATGACGATTCAAAGAGCGTTGAAGAAGCTGACGGACGATGGATTCCTGATCGCCCGGCCGGGCATCGGGCTCTTCACGAATCCGGAACATCGCTGGAAATACGGAAACATCAACGTAATCGGAGTTCTGGTTGCGGACGGGAAACAGATTTACTTTGAAAAATACCTGTGGGAACTGCTCTCCACTGTGGGGAAAGAAATCACCGAAAGTCGAAAACTGCTCTATCAGGTCAATTTTCTTTCAGAAAGCAACGATCTGGAGGAGTGCGTTGCCGGAATTCCGATGAAAGGGCTGATCTGGCTTGATCCGGAATTTGAACCGTCCGTCGCCGTGGAGGAGTTCGTCAACTCTCTGACGATTCCGGTGGTCGTGGTCAACGGGCATCGGCCCGGACGCTCCTGCGTCTGCAACGACTGGGAACTCGAAGGCTACGAAATCGGCCGGAGGTTGCTCGCGGAAGGACGGCGACGTCCGCTGCTCGCGGCGAAACACGATCACATGCCGCAACTCGACGGATTGCGCCGCGCGTTTCGGGAGGCTGGAGTTTCGCTTGATACGGATGAGATGCTGATTCTGCGCGGACTGGAAATGGAGAACAACCTGAACCGGCTGCTCGATCGCATCGGGACGCCGGAGGCGATTTACGCGATCGGCGGCACGATCCGTGACATTAAGGCGACTCTTCTGGAGCGCAAGCTTGATCTGGAGAAATGCCGTCTGATCGGCGAACCGGTGGTTCTGGAATCGTATTTCCGCGGCTGGCGGATCGAACACAATTTCGCATCCCTGGCCAGGGCCGCATGCCGTCAACTCTTTGCAGAGATCGATGGAGGACCGCTGCAGAATCATGAAATCCCCCGCAAAATCAGTGAAGTTTCCTGAAGATACCCCCACTTTGATTTCCATAACAACCACTCAATGAAAGGAACGCGAACCATGAACAACCGGAAAGAAAGGTGTTTTGCGATGCGAAAATCATTTACGTTGATTGAACTTCTTGTCGTGATTGCAATCATTGCGATTCTGGCGGGAATGCTGCTGCCCGCGCTGAACCAGGCGCGCGAACGGGCGCGTAACACGAACTGCAAGAGCAACCTGAAGCAGTGGGGACAGGCCGGAATGCTTTACGCTTCGGACTACGATGATTTTGTCGTCCCGTCGATTGCCC
>CALXOE010000041.1 GCA_944389935.1 uncultured Victivallis sp. | reverse complement strand
TCCCATTATTACGGTTTGTGGAAGAACATACCACACTGTCTGACTCAAATCCAGATGGGGCTGGCTGGGCGCTTACCTTCCCATTCCCGAAGCGACCGGGGGAAGACGGGATCGCGGTTTCATCCGGTTTCCCGGATTCCACGGCAGGACAAAAAATGCGGGCGGGAAAACTCTCATTTTCAAGAGTTTTCCCGCCCGCACCCTTTTTATGCAAAGTCAGGCGAAAGCCGAAAGAAATACCGGATTCCCCGGAAGATCAGGCCGGTCCCCCGTCCCCCCTCCGATCCGGCGGTCGGAAATGCGGAACTCTTTTAACAGAATCTCTGGCTGAGTTCACAAATGAAAAAAACGGCGAATTCAATTTCCATTCGCCGTTCGCCCCCGTATTCTCATCTCTTTTACTGCGCGGCCGATGCAGGGCGTGAATCGTCGGTCGCAGGGCAGACCGGTTTCCGCACTGGAAATGCCGCGGAGAGATCCCGCGGACGGGGACGGATTCCCAGCCGCCCCCGCCGGTCTGCGGCGGAAGATTTATTTCATCGCATTGACGAGTTTTCCGTTCTTCCGGTAGGTGTACATGTTCTCGCCCGCATCACGGGCAGCTTTGATGAGCTCCGGATACGGAGTGTCAGCCACGTCCACAAAGCCGATCTGGTAACCCTCTCCGTCCCAGCGGCCGGTCAGCGGCTGGTCCCGGAACTGGAACCAGTGAACCCCGACCATGTTCGGATGAACCAGAGCTCCCTGCACGTACCGCAGGAACGCGGTCGCCCGTTCGGTCTGATCCGCCGTCGGGCAGAGCCCGTTGCTGAACATGCCGCGATCATAGGTGCCGAAGTGGAATTCCCCGATCAGGATCGGTTTTTCACCGAACGACTTCGGGTCGACGTTCGCCACGCTGTTCTGGTAGGTGTTCACACTGACCACGTCGCAATATTTCGCGGCGGCGTCCTGCGCGGCTTTCGACTGGCGGAAGCCGACGAAACGGCAGCCGAGATAGAGCCGGTGCGGCGCGGTCTTCTTGATCCCCTCCCGGCAGATCCGGAAGTAACGGTCGACGAATTTCGCATAGAACGCATCGGAATCCGCACGGTATCCCCGGCCTTTCGGCATGCTCCGGTTTTCCGCGAGCTTCTCCCAGTCGGCAAAGTCGGTTCCCCAGGCCTTGTTGAGTTTTTCGATCGTTCCGTATTTCTCCTTGAGGTCGGCGATGAACGCCTGCTTCGCAGGCTGATCGGGCTCAGCGCCGAAGACCGCTTTCATGATATCATTGAACCGCAGTTCGTTGTCGATGAAGTAACCGATGCACATCGGGTCGTTGATCGATTTGCGCGTGATCTCGTCCACTTCGGCACGGTCGCGCAGGATGTTCCCCATCTTCTCTTCAAATTCGGGATCGAACACGTCGTAGAACTTCACGTTGCTCTTGCGGAAACGCGGGAAACCCCGCGCAAAGTCGCTGAGCTGCATCGTGTACGGCTTCCTGCCGAGGATCATCACGTCGGTCTTGGACCAGTTGCCGATCGTGTTGATGCCCCACGCATTCAGCCGCTTGACCATGACGTCGTAAAACTCCTTTTCATAATCGGTACGGCCGTACTTCTTCTGGAGATTCCAGTGGGTGAAAGGCAGCGATCCGTCGGCCGGAACCTTGTGGGTGAACCAGCGTTCATGCCCCTTGCCCTGCGTCGCGTCGGTGTGAGCCTGCAGCACGTCGATTCCGAGCGACCAGAAAAGGTTGCCATCCGGGTCGACGAGATACCATTTCCCGTCGTGTTTCACGGGGTAGAAGCTGCCGGTCGCCTCGTATTTCGGGCCGTCCGCCCAGCCGCCGAAGCGGTCCCAGGTCGCGGGGGCAGAAGTCTTTTCCAGCTCGGCAAGCTCTTTCTTGTGATTCTCTTTCAAATCCTTGTCGGAGTGGATCTTCTCAGGCCAGTCGAGGTGTTTGTACTGACCGTATTCATCGATGAACGGGAAATAGTCGTCGCCCATGCCGGTGACTTTCCGCTCGACTTCAGGCTCTCCCTCCAGTCTCAGATTCGAGAGGCGGCAGTCGATGAGACCGGCAACTTTGTGCGGCTCGAACGGCCACTGCATTTTGAATTCGATCGAGTTGATCTTCGACGTGTCGAGCGGCCGCCGGATATTCTTGCCGCCGTCCGGAGCGGTGAAGAGCGAGGCGTGCGGCAGATAGAGCCGCATCGTGCGCTTTTCGCCGGGATTCAGGCCGATGCCGGTGTTGACCTCGCGCAGCGGCAGATCCACATGGCTCGAGCTCTGGCCGCTGTGCTTGCCGCTCGAGATGTGCATCGTGAGGCGAAGTTGGCGGTCTTTGGAGAGGTTTTCGACGTCCACCGCGAGATATTTGGCGCCGGAAAAGTCGAAGAGTTCCCCTTTCGGCGGATTGATCCGGAGTCCGGCATCCCATTCCGCAGTATCGGAATAGAGCTTGATTCCCCTGGAATCCCGTTCGACTTTGGCGTGATACCGCGCTTCGAGCTGGTCCTTGTCCAGCTTGAGCTCTCCGGCCGGGCAGAGCAGCCCGGCGAATGCGAGCAGAAACACGGGGAGTATTGTTCTGTTCAATTTCATAAGGTGACCTTCCTGTTGTTGTTGCCGCGGGAATTCAAGCCCGGGTCAGTGTTTTAAAACGCTTACGGAATTCCGTTCGATCAGTTTGGCCGGCAGCTCGATTTTCCGAAGACAGGAAACATCTCCCTGCATGACCAGATCAACCGCAATCTCCGCCATTTCGTGCAGCGGAATCGCGATGGTGGTCAGCGACGGCCGCTGAAATTCAGAAATCCCCGGATTCTCCGAACCGAGCAGGGAGATGTCTTCCGGAATCCGTTTGCCCGCAAGTTCCTGGATGAGCCAGTTCACCTCGAGCGCCCGCATATCCTCGCCCGGCACCCAGACCGCGGTGCAGCCCGCGTCGATGAGCTGTTTGACCGCGAGATGCAGCGGTTCGCTGCTCGAGAGCGCCAACAGCAATTCGTCGGGATTGAGCCCCGCATTCCGCATGGCAATGCGTACTCCTTCGACCCGGCCGCCTCCGGTGTAATCCATATCGTGAATCACCGCGATCTTCCGGTGACCTTTCCCCAGCAGGTACTCCCCCGCGATTTGCCCGGTCGTGTAGCAGTTCGGAAAGACAGTGTGACACCAGGCGGACTGATTCTCGCTGAACCAGACCATCGGAATGTTGTGAAGCTGTTTCAGGATGTCGATCGTGCGGTCTTCCCAGGCGATGCCGATCACTCCGTCGAACCAGCAGTCGGTCAGATTGTCGATCCGGTCCTCGGTGATCATCGTGATCCCCGCGTCGAGTCGCGACAGTGCATAGCAGATATGCTGCGTGAGCGTATTGACGTAACCGCCCATCACCGTTTTGTGCGGAGGCTCCGTGACCAGGGCGATCTGTTTGTTCCGCACGCCCACCCGGGGACGAAACCCGAGCTCGCGTGCCGCGGAAAGCACCCGGCTCCGCGTCTCCGACGGAATCAGAGAACTGTTGTTGAATACGCGGCTCACTGTCCCGGTCGACACCCGCGCACGAAACGCCACCTGGGCCAGAACTCCGTTCGATGACCCACTGCCTTTTGTCTTTGCAACTGCCATTTTCCCGACTCATCCCATAACGTTATCATTGTATTACACTAATATTATACTCGATTTATGTGCAAATGTCAATAGCTGTTCCGCAGAATTTTCTGCTTTTATGCAAAATTTGCATAATGTAGGATTTCTTTTGCGTAGCGGGGGCGGGGAGGGAGGGCAAAAAACATCCCTGCGATGCACGGAAGAGCGGCAAAGCAGGGACGGAAACCGGGGGGATGGGAGTCAGTCGCGGTTGCGTTTGTCGAGCATTTTGAAGATCTCGGCGAATGCTTTGCGGACAGACTCATCGCTGGCGGGGCGGAGCAGATCATCCGGCGAGGGGAACTCCGCAACGTCGTCCCCGAGCAGTTCGAGGAATGGCGAGGGCATGGCCGGTTGCAGCATGCCGCGCTGGAGGCGCCGGGCGGCCCGGGTGATGAACAGTTTTTTCCGCGCGCGGGTGATGGCGACGTAAAAGAGCCGGAGCTCCTCTTCGAGCGATCCCTCTTCGATCGCGCGTTCGTGCGGAAACAGATTCCGTTCGAGCGCGACGCAGAAGACGACGGGAAATTCGAGCCCTTTCGAGGCGTGCACGGTGAGCAGCGTGACGGCATCGCCGCCGGCGTCGTCCTCTTCGGTGCGGTCGCTCTCCTCGAGCAGCGCGAAACTCTCGAGATAGGCTTCGAGAGTCTGCGGCTCCTGCTCGCGCTGTTCAAACTGAGCGATGGCGTTGATGAATTCGTCGACGTTTTCACGCCGCTTCATCGAGTCGTTCAAATCCTTGTAGATTCTCTGAAGTCCGTCGAGGTAGCCGACGTCGCGCAGAAATGAGGTGACTTTGGCCGCGAGAGCTCCGGGCTCCTGAAATTTTTCGCGGTAAAGCCGGAACGTTTCGTCGAGCTCCTCCGCCGCTCTGGCGGCTTTGGGAGGCAGAGTTTTCCGGAACTCCTCGAGCCCGAGCTGGTCGACCATCGGCGTATGGGTCGTGGCGCGGCCGATTTTGAGCTGTTCAACGGCTTTGGCGGCCAGCCCGCGCGGCGGAGTCCCCAGAATGCGCAGCAGACTCTGGTCGTCGTGCGGATTTACGAGCAGTTTCAGATACGAAACCGCATCTTTGATCTCGCGTCGCTTGTAGAACTCCTGCCCGCCGACGAGACGGTACGGAATCCGGTTGCGCCGCATCGACTGCTCGAGCTCGCGCGAGAGGTGATTCGAGCGATAGAGAATTGCAAAATCCTTGTAGGCATAGTGTTCGGATTCGTGAAGCTGCTGGATCATCCCGGCGATGAACTCCGCTTCCGCCTCTCCGCTGGCAGTTTTGACGACCTGAACCTTGTCGCCGATTCCGAGGTCCGACCAGAGCTTTTTCTCGTGCCGGTTCGCGTTCGAGCCGATCACGGCGTTCGCCGCGTTCAGGATGCTTGTGGTCGAGCGGTAGTTCTGTTCGAGCTTGACGACTTTGGCGCCGGGAAAGTGTTCCGGAAAATTCAGGATGTTGCTGATGTCCGCCCCGCGCCACGAGTAGATGCTCTGATCGTCGTCACCGACCACGCAGAGATTGCAGGTCTCTCCGACCAGCAGCTTCACGATCGTGAACTGAGCGGCGTTCGTATCCTGATACTCGTCGATCAGCAGATAACGGTAACGATCCTGATACTTCGCGAGCACCTCCGGAAACTCCGTGAACAGCTTGTGGACGAGCAGAAGCATGTCGTCGAAGTCGAGGGAGTTCTGGAGCTCAAGCAGCTCCTGATAGTACTCGTAGACGATCGCGCAATCCTCCTCGTAGCTCGTCTCCGCAAATTTTTTGGCGTCTTTCGGGAACAGCAGCCGGTTCTTCCACTTGCCGATCTGCGCCTGGACCTCGGCCAGCGGAAACCCTTCCCGGGTGCTGAAGCCCGCGTTGCCGACCGCCTGTTTGAGCAGTCCCTGCTGATCGGAGTCATCCGCGATGGTGAAGCCGGGCAGATAACCGAGTTTCGTCGCCTCGCGCCGCAAAATCCGGATGCAGAAACTGTGAAACGTTCCGAGCGTGACCCGCGACGCGACGCCGGGATCGACCAGCTGAGCGAGCCGTTCGCGCATCTCGCGCGCAGCTTTATTCGTAAAGGTCATGCCGAGAATCTGTTCCGGCGCAATTCCGATCGACAGCATGTGCGCAATGCGGAATGTGATCACACGGGTTTTGCCGGTTCCGGCGCCGGCGAGCACGAGCACCGGGCCGTTTATCGTTCCGGCCGCCTCGGCCTGTTCCGGGTTCAAACGGGAAAGGAATTCACTCATCCTCGAATCTCCTGAAAGTATGAATCGTCATCCCGTTACTATACCACGAAAACATCCTCTTTGCCAGTCGCAGAGCCGTCAAAAGCAGAACGGCAGACCCTCCAGCCGGAAATTCTCCCGCTCCTCCTCGGAGTAAAACACTTTCATGAGGAAAAGTCCCTGCGGCGGAGCGGTTTCCGGGGCGACCGAACGGTCGCGCGCTTCGAGGATCCGCCGGACCGCCCCGGGATTGAGCTTGCCGCTTCCGGCCGCTTCGAGCGTCCCCATGAGACAGCGGATCATCTTGTAGAGAAATCCGTTGCCGACGAACGTGCAGCAGCAGAACTGCCCGATCTCGGTCACGTCGATCCGGAAGATGGTCCGCACCGCGTCATCGATCATGCTGCGCTCGACGACGAAACTCGAATAGTCATGCGTCCCGACAAGCACCTGCGCGGCGGCGCGGATCTTCGCGACATCCATGCGGTGATACGGCACCCAGCTGTACCGGTCGATGAACGGCGATGGCGCTCCGAGATTCAGCACATAGGTGTAGGCTTTCCCGAGTGCGTCGTAGCGTGCGTGGAACTCGAGCGGGACTTCGCGGACCGTGCGCAGCTTGATGTCCACGGGCAGCTGCCGGTTCACCGCCCGCAGGATCTTATCCGGCGGGATGTCCGGGCGCACGGGCGTGAGGTAACTTGCCGCAAAGCGCTGGGCGTGAACGCCCGCATCAGTCCGGCTGCTGCCGATCAGATGGATCGGCAGTCCGGCGTACATCTTCGTCAAAATCTTCTGGAGCACCTCCTGCACGGCAAGGCAGTGCGGCTGAATCTGCCAGCCGCTGTAGTTGCCGCCGTCATAGGCGATCTCCAGCAAATACCGTTTATACGGTTCGTAAGGGGTCTGTTCAAGCGAACTCATAATATCGTTTCCGCCACACTGTTCCAGAAAAGCAATCCGGAGTTCGTTAATGTAATGCGTTCCGGCGAAATGTCAAACCATTCCGGAAAAGTTTCCGCCGCGGCGCGCTGTGCGACGGCGAGACGGCTCTCCCACGGATCGGCGTTCGGTACTCCGCTCCAGAGTTCCGGCGTCCAGCCGCGCACGGTGCGCAGATTCACGGCGAAGATCTCATTGAGCCGCTCTTCCGGCGGAATCTCGTCGACTTCGGGCGGGTCTCCACGCAGCCATGCCGCGAGCGAGGCCGGCTCGATCGTGCGGCGCACACCGTCGAACCCGGCGGCGGAGGGGCCGAATCCGCGCAGTCTGCCGCCGCGCCAGACATTCAGATTGTGCCGGCATTCGCCGCCGCTCTTCGCGTAGTTGCTGATCTCGTAACGCGGTAACCCGCAATCGTTTGCGATTTTCCACATCCGTTCGGACTCCTCCTCGTCGGGGAGGAGCGAATCCGCGAGGCGCGCCCCCTCCTCGGGCGTGAGGCTGTAACACGAGAGATGGTCGATCCCGAGTGCGACGGCGGAGTAGAGGTCACGCCGGAATGCCTCGCCGTCCTGACCCGGAATCGCGTAGATGAGGTCGCAGTTCCAGTGCGGAAATTTTGCTGTTGCAACGAGATCCAGCGCACGTTCAAGCGCGGCTTGGGAACAGTCGCGTCCGAGCGTCCCGCGGAGTCGCGAATCGAACGACTGCACCCCGAGGCTCAAACGGTTCGCGAAAGAGCGGAGCAGGGCGACTTTGGCGGCCGTAAGCGTCTCCGGATTCGCTTCGATCGAGATCTCGGCATCGGGGGGCGGCGCGAGCGTGCGCGTTATCATGGCCAGCAGCCGTTCGAGCCGCCGATCGTCGAAGAGCGTCGGAGTCCCGCCGCCGAGGTAGAGGGTTTCGCACGGCTCCTGCGGTTTGAACGAGTCGAGCTCCTGCTCCAACCGGTCGAGATATGCGTCCAGAAGTTCTTCCCCCGGAGCGGGTTCTGAATAAAATGCGCAATATCCGCATTTCGAGCGGCAGAACGGTACGTGAAAATAGTAATTCATCGGAATCAGCCGCGTACGCGCACGCTTTCGCGTTTGATGAGCCGGTACGGGAGCACCGTCGACGGTTCGGCACGGCGGCCGTCAATCCGCGCCTCAATCACATCCGCAACCGCGGCTGCGACGGCTTTGTAATCCTGCGTGACCGTGGTCTGCGGCGGAACGGCGTATTCCGAGAAAAACGTCTGCTCGGTCGCGATGAGCGAAATGTCGTCCGGAATCCGTTTGTTGAAGAGCGAAAATGCGTAGAGCGAGACGATCCCCGCGTTCCCGCCCGGGCAGAAGAGTGCGTCGACGTTCTGGCGCAGCAGCTTGCCGATGAGATCGACGTACCGTTCCGTCCCGGGCCCGGAGAAGTGAATCAAGTAGTCGTTTGCAGGCAGTCCGTGTTCCCGGAGCGCCCGTTCGATCGCCGCGCGACGCAGGTCGGCGTTCCCCGTTCCGGGGTCGCCGTGGATGATGCAGCCGATCTTCCGGCAGCCGCGCTCGTACAAGTGGTTGATCGCGAGTTCCATGCCCTGGTTTTCGTCGGAACGGACCTGATAGACTTCCGGCGGCATGCGCTCGCCCTTGCGGTCGACGAGCACGAGCGGCGGCGTAAACCGGTCCGGCCAGTCGCGGAAATCCTCCGGTTCAGCCCCGATGGCGACCGCGCCGCAGAACTGGATTCCCGCAAGCCGCTCGAGATTGTCGTGCGGCAGAATCTCGAGCCGGAACCCGCGCGGCGGCAGCTCCTGCGTCAACGCCATGAGCAGCATATCTACGCAGCTGTGAACGGGATAGTCGGAGTTGTACGGCGTGATGATGACCACGTTCTTCTGTTTGTTCGAGATGCGCGGATGATAGCCGTGCTGCCGGGCGACGGCGAACACGTGATTCCGGACATCTTCGCGGATGTTCGGATGATGGCTGAAAACCCGTGATACGGTCGAAGTCGAAACTCCCGCAAGTTTCGCAATCTCAGAGATCGTCATTTGATATATTTCCCGTTTTTTTGCCTTATTTGCAATATATCATGATAATTTTTGAGAATCAAGCAGAACTTTCATAATTCTTTTCACAAACCAGTGGAAACCGCATTTGCGCGGGGAATTCCGATGCGGTATTGTTATTCCGGAATCACGAACAACCCATTCAACCCGGGAGGGCAGCACAGTGAAACGGACATTTTTGAATCAGCCGCAGCCGGTTGCGACGGGAATCTTCGCAGGCCAGACGCCGCAGGAGTTGATCGCTGAAGCGCGGAACTGCGAATTTGAGGGGGCGGACGGACTCGCAATCGAACTGCGGGATCTGAAGCCGGAGTTCCGGAACCGGGATTCGCTCAAAAGCGTCATTGACGCGGTGAATCTTCCGACCATGTTCTGTTTCTACCGCAACGATTCGCAGCAGAATCTCGATGACGACAGCCGACAGGAAATCCTGCTGGCGGCGGCGGAGGCGGGCGGTTCGATCATCGACGTGATGGGCGATCTTTATGACCCTTCCCCGATGGAACTTACGCACAACCCGGCCGCCATCGACAAGCAGAAGCGGCTGATCGACCGCATTCACTCCCTCGGGGCGGATGTGGTCATCTCCTCGCACATGGCGTGTCCGCGAACGGCGGAACAGGTCTTTGAACATCTCTCTGAAGTTGCGAAACGCGGAGCGGACGTCGTCAAGATCGTCACGACCGTCAACACCGATGAGGAGCTTGCCGAAGCGTTCCGCACGACTCTGCTGTTGAAACGGGAACTCGGGAAACCGTTCATTCATCTCTGCAACGGGACTTACAGCCGCCCGCACCGGTTTATGGGGCCGGCGCTCGGGGTTTCGATCTTCTTCTGCATCTCCCGTTATGAGCCGCGTTACGGCATGACCCAGCCGACGATCCGCGCGATGAAGAGCGTTCTGCGCAACATGCACTGGAACATCAACAACCTCTGATTGGAATGGAGATGAGCATGGAAAGACGTTTGGATGGAAAAGTTGCACTTGTCACCGGTTCCGGCGGCCTGATCGGACCTGCAGTCGTCCGCCGCCTCGCGGCCGAGGGCGCCGCTGTCGCGGTCACGGATCTTTCGCTCGAGAGTGCCGAAAAGCTCGCCGCCGGAATCACCGCTGCGGGCGGCCGGGCGTTTGCCGCGGCGCTCGACGTGACGAGTCCGGACGGAATCGCCTCCGTATTCAAGGCGGTGGAGCGGGCGCTCGGGCCCGTCGACATTCTCGTGAACAACGCCGGATTGCTGCGGAAACAATCCGCCCCGCTTCAGCAGACACCGGTTGAAACCATGAAAGCGATCATCGACGTGAATCTCATCGGCACCATGCTCTGCTGCCGGGAGGCGGTCGGCGGCATGATCGCGCGTGGATACGGCAAAATCATCAACCTCGCATCGATCGCCGGTGTCTCGGGACTTCCGGGCTGGGCGGATTACGCCGCCTCGAAAGGAGGTGTCATCGCGTTCAGCCAGACGCTCGCGATGGAGGCGGGGAAGCATGGCGTAACGGTGAACTGCGTTTCCCCCGGCATGATCTGCGGCCCGCAGGTGCAGGAGAATCAGGGTACCTGGCTCGGCCGTTCGGGTGTTCCGGAGGACATCGCCTCGATGATCGCATACCTCGCTTCTCCCGACGGAGATTACATCACCGGATGCAACTACCTCGTGGACGGCGGCCGGGTGATCGGCCCCAGAAACGCTTCCTGGATTCAATAAAGGAGGATGGCCGAGATGAAAGTTTATTATGTGGAGGTGGAGACTCCGGGCAACGCGGTATTGAAACATCAGGAGTTCGATCCTGCCTCGCTCAAGCCGGATGAGGTGCTGCTCAAGAGTGATTTCAGCGCGGTCAGTGCGGGGACCGAACGCGCGTGGCTGCTCGGGCTGCCGAACACGTCGCAGAGTTTTCCCTACCATCCGGGGTACAGCGCCGCAGGAACCGTCGTCGCGGCGGGAGACGCGGTCGAAAATCTCAAGATCGGCGACCGGGTGCTCATCACCTGGGGCGGACATCGTTCCTGCACTGTGAAGAAAGCGAACACCGTCTTCAAGATCGAAGATGATTCGATCGATCTTCTGGATGCGGCCTTTACGCACATCGCCTCGTTCGCATTCCTCGGAGTGCGCAAACTGCGGCTCGAACTCGGGGAGTCCGCGATGATCGCCGGTCAGGGGATTCTCGGCGTGTTCGCGCTGCAGATCGCGCGGCTCTCGGGAGCGATTCCGCTCTTCGTCTGCGACCTCGATCCGAAGCGGCGGGAGCTGGCTGAAAAACTCGGCGCGGATCGGACGTTTTCTCCGGATGCGCCCGACTTTATCGCACAGGTGCTCGAAGCGACCGGCGGGCGCGGCGTGAACGGTGTAGTCGAAGTGACCGGTGTCGCGGCGGCACTCCAGCAGGCGCTCGAATACGTCGCCTGGATGGGGCGGATTTCGCTGCTCGGCTGCACGCGCGTATCGGATGCGCCGATCGACTTCTACAAGTATGTGCACCGGCGTGGCGTAACGCTGATCGGCGCGCACACGATGACGCGCCCGACCGAAGAGTCGCGTCCCGGCATGTGGACGGAGTTTGATGACTACCGCACGTTCCTGAAGCTCGTGGCGGCGGGACGGCTTCAGGTGCGGCCGGTGATTTCGGAGGTCGTATCTCCGGAAAAGGCGCACGAAGTGTATGAGTGCATCGCGAAAACGAAAAATCCGCCGCTAGGCATCGCTTTTGACTGGAGGAACTTGCAATGAAGAAGATTCGAATCGCTCAGATCGGCGTCTGCCACGAACATGCCCTGGGAAAAATCATCTCGCTTAAACGGCTGCCGGATTATTTCGAAATCGTCGGAGTGGTCGATGACAACACGTTCTCGAAAACACCGAAGTTCGCGGGCGATTATCTCGTTCCCTACGAAGGACTCAAGTTTCTGACGCTCGAAGAGGCGCTGAATGATCCGACGATCGAAGCTGTGACCGTCGAAGTCCCGAACAATGATCTCGTCCCGATGGCGATCCGCTGCATGGAGCGGAACTGGCCCATGCACCTCGACAAACCGGCAGGAGAGGATCCGGTGCTCTACCGCAAACTGCTCGACGGCTGCCGGGAAAGGAATCTGCCGCTGCAGATGGGGTTCATGTTCCGGGGGAATCCCGCGTTCCGGTTCTGCATTGAGGCGATCCGGTCGAAACTGATCGGAGAGGTATTTGAAATCGAAGCGGATATGAATCACTGCTACGGAGGCGAGGAGTATCAGGAGTACATCGGAAAGTTCTCCGGCGGAATCATGTACAACCTCGGCTGTCATCTGATCGACTTTGTCGCAGCTGCGATGGGGCGGCCGGAGGCGGTCACGCCGTTTCTGAAGTCGGCTCCGGGCGACCGGGATTCGATCCGCAACAACTGCATGGCGGTGCTCGAGTATCCGCATGCGATCGTGACGCTCCGCGCCTGCAGCCGGACTCCGGGCAATATCGAAAAACGGCGGATCCGAATCGCCGGAACCGGCGGCGTGATCGAATTCAGCCCGGTCGAACGGTTCGACGGGAAGCCGGTCGAAGTTATGCTGCTGCTGGCGAAAGACGCGAACGGTTTCCCTGCGGGAACTCACACGCTGCGCTTCCCGCCGCAGGCGGACCGGTACGAGGAGCAGCTCATCGAACTTGCGAAGATGATTCGCGGCGAGATGAAGAATCCTTATTCTTATGAACACGATTATCTGGTGGAGGAGATTACGCTGGCCGCCTCCGGATATACAAAATGGAGATGAATGAATGCACGCGATGATTTTGAATGGGAAGCGGGAATTTGTCTGGAGCGAAGTTGCCGATCCGGTTCCCGGTGCGAACGATGTGGTGATCCGCATTCACGCGGCGGCGCTGAACCGGGCGGATCTGCTGCAGCGGGACGGAAACTATCCGCCCCCGCCGGGATGGCCGGAGTGGCCGGGGCTCGAAGTCGCCGGTGTGATCGAGTCGGCGCCGGCGGTCTCCCGCTGGAAAAAAGGGGAACGGGTCTGCGCGCTGCTCGGCGGCGGCGGCTATGCGGAGAAGGTCGCGGTGCCGCAGGACATGGTTCTGCCGGTGCCGGAGCATGTTTCCCTGGAAGAGGCGGCCGGAATTCCGGAAGTGTTTGCGACAGCGTTCCTGAATCTCACGCTGATTGCGGAGATGAAAGCGGGGGATACGGTGTTCATCCAGGCCGGAGCGAGCGGACTCGGGCTTGCGGCGATTCAGCTTGCGAAACGGTGTGGCGCGAAAGTCATCACGACCGTCGGCAGCGACAAGAAAGGGGAATTCGTCCGCAAACTCGGGGCGGACTGGATCGTGAATCGTCGGAAAGAGTCGCTCCCGGCGGTGCTCGAAGCGAATCCGCCGGACATCGCGCTGGATTGCGTGGCGGGGCCGGGACTGGGTGAATGCGTGGTCAAGATGGCGCGCGGCGGCCGCTGGATCGTGCTGGCGACGCTCGGCGGAAAGATGACGCAGATCGACATGGATCTCTTCTTCAAACGCGGAGTCCGGCTCATCGGCAGCACGCTGCGGAGCCGTTCGTCGGAAGAGAAGGCGCGGATTCTGGGGGAACTCGAACGGACGCTCTGGCCGGAATTTTCGGCGGGCCGCGTGAAATCGATTCTGCACAAGGTTCTGCCGATCTCTCAGGTCGAGGAGGCGCACCGGATTCTGCGCGACGGGGAAAACATCGGGAAAGTCGTCCTCACCGTGGAGTGAGGTTCCGTTCCGTTTCGTTCCGACTCTCACTGCTGCGGCGGCAGAGTGGGAGCCGGAGGCTGGACGGAAGCGCGTTCATAAAGCCTCGGCGTCAGATTGACGTGGAAAACCCGATTGGGATTCCCGATCATGTCGAGCAAGGTTTCCGATACTGCCGCCGCCATTTCCGTGCTGCTGATGCCCACGGTGGTCAGCGGAGTCGGAAACTTGGCGTCGTCCGGGAGTTCCCCGCTGCACAGCAGACTCAGATCCTCCGGAATCGACCGGTTGGTTTCCCGGCACGCACGCAGCACGCCCGGAGCCGCCGTGTCATTGATGACGAAAAGCGCCGTGAACATCAATTTCTCCTGTTCAAGAAAGGGGAGAATCGTATCAAACGCCGCCTGTTGCGGAAGTTGTTCCGGTTTCATCTTGCAATCAATCATCACGCAGGAGGCGCCGGCACACTTCACGACGTGATTGAACATATCCGCAATCATATAAGTGCCGTACAAATGCGGCTCACAAATCAGCACGCCAAGTTGGCGATGCCCTTTTTCGAGCAGGTACTCCGCGGCCAATACGCCGCAAATGTGGTCATTCATGGCGATCGAATTGATCGGCAGCTCCTCCAGATGTTTTGAGATGAAGAGCAACGGGTGCGGATAGTTGAGCAGTCCGCGCAATTCGTCTGGAGTGATATCCCTCCCTGCCGCAATGACGGCCGCCGCATCGCAATTTGACTCAAGTGCTTGAACGTAGGAGCTCTTCTCGCCGTTGTACAACCGTTTACGGTAATGAACCAGGCCGCTCCGGGTAGAAAATCGCTCAAGTTCTTCGAGGAAAGAAAACTGCCAGCGCGAGGGGTATTCCGGCAGACAAAGATGAACGAGCGCACCGCGTTTTCGGCACAGTGTTCCGGTACTGAATACTCCGACTTTGGGGACAATGCTGATGAGCTTTTCTTTCTTCATCTGATTCAGGGCGGCAAACACCACCCGGCGGCTGACGGAATACTTCTTCTGTATTTCCCGCGTGGAGGGCAGAAGATATCCCTCCGGCATGGTTTCAAGCACACTTCGCAAGTCGGTACAAAGCCGGTCGGCTCGAGTTTTGAGTTTTCCTGGCATGGCTGTTTTCCTCTCCGGAATAAAAATACCTCCCCGCTGCGAATTTGTCAAGACGGCGTTTTTTACAAAAAAATGTAACCAGATATTGTTATAGATTTGGCAATTAACATTACTTGCATTTTCTGATTTTTGGTGTATAATATTTACCATTATGAGTAATTACACCGCCCATCAAATAAATTCCGTCGCACTTGCCGAAAGGCGAGAGCAAGCCGTTCGCCTTTATCAAAGCGGAAAATGTAAAAGTTATACAGAAATAGGAGAGATTGTCGGAGCTCACCCCATTACCGTGGGGAAGTGGATAAGGAGTTGGAAAAAATCAGGACTTCGACAGCTGAAAAACGTAAACAAGGGAGGTCGTCCTGTCGGAAGTTGCCGTCATTTGTCGCCGCATGAGGAAGCGCAGATAAAAAAAGATTTGATAGATCATTGTCCGGATCAGCTGAAACTTCCGTTTGCGCTCTGGACTCGTCAGGCAGTAAAATTGCACATCCAGTCATTGTTTGGAATCGAAATGCCGATCCGTACGGTTGGCGAATATTTGAAGCGCTGGGGTTTCACCCCTCAAAAACCGGTAAAAAGAGCGTATCAACGAAACGACGTTGCTGTTCAGAACTGGTTGGAAAATAAATTTCCGGACATCAAGAAACAAGCCAAAACGGAAGACGCAGATATTTTCTGGGGTGATGAAACTGGAATTCGGAACGATGAATCGAAGGGCAGAAGTTATTCCCCAAAGGGGAAAACACCTGTTCAGAAAGTGAATCCAGTACCGGAGAAAATCAACATGATAAGCGCAATCTCGAACCAAGGCAAGGTTCATTTCATGTTCTACAAGGATACAATGACTGTTCAAAAACTGATTGAGTTTATGGAGCGTATCATAAGTTGCAATGAACGGAAAGTATTCCTGATTTTGGATAATTTACGAGTTCACCACAGTAAATTGCTTGATGACTTTCTGCGTGAACATGCCGCTTTTATCAAAGTGTTCCATCTGCCAAGCTACAGCCCTGATCTGAACCCGGATGAATATCTGAACCGGGATTTGAAGTCAAATCTGAACAATAAGCCGCTGGGACGCGCAAAAGGGAAAATAGAGGAACATGCAAAAGCATACATGGATGATGTTTCCCATGATCCCGGTCATATCGCCAAATTATTTCATGCAGAAAGCGTCTTATATGCAAGCTAAGTTAATTGCCGATACAATAAATAAAAAAAATAAGGAATAATCATGGAGTTTACTTTTTATCCGTATGAGGGGTTTGGACCCGTCAAGTTTCTCATGTCGAGGGATGAAGTTCGAAAAATCATGGGGCTTCCGTATGAAGATGTTACAATGACGACGGATAGAGGATCTTCTATCAGAGATTTTTTTGCTGAACAACTTTTTATTGGTTATAATAATGATTTTAAATGCAATAGATTTGAGCTATGTAAAGGTTATGATATAGACATTATTTTTGAAGGGGAAAGCATATTGCGGCGTCCCTACAAGGAATTATTAGAACATTATCAGAAACTTGATCCGGAAATTTATATTGATCGGGAAGGATTTACTTCCCTTAAATATGGATTTTCAATTTGGTGTCCGGATTATTATTATGAAGAAGATGCAATGCCGGAAACCTTGTTGGGATTTGTCCCGCATTATTATGATGATTGTTTGCGTGAAATGGGATTGATGAAATGATTCGTATATCCTTAATACTTCGAATGATTGAATCAAGCAAAGGGGCAGTTTTAAAGAGCAAGATTGCTCTTTGTCGCTATTGGATCAGAACAAAGCAGTTATTAACGAGGGGGGGAAGTTTAAAGATATTTCCAACGGGTATTTGGAAAAAGGTAATGACTTCATGCGGCTGCAGGATTATGCAGAAGCGATGCATTGGTATCGTAAAGCTGCAGAGCAAGGTAATGCGATAGCACAGTTCAATCTCGGCGTGATGTATTCGAATGGAGAGGGCGTCAAACGAGATCAAACAGAGGCTGCAAAATGGTATCGCCTGGCCGCCGCGCAGGGGAATGTATCGGCACTATGTAATCTTGGTGTGATGTATGATGGTATGGATGTTGGGCAGGATCAAACGGAAGCTGCGAAGTGGTATCGTTTGGCGGCTGAACAGGGAAATGCAACGGCACAGTTCAATCTTGGTTTGAAATATGAATTGGGAGAAGGCATTCCGAAGAACTGCACAGAATCAGTGAAGTGGTATCGTTTGGCGGCTGAACAGGGAAATGCGCAGGCACAATATAATCTTGGAGTGATGTACGAGAATGGAGAAGGGGTCAACTAAGATCTGAAAGAAGCAGCAAAATGGTATCGAAATGATGACTCATCCCGTCCGGTCTCTGTTCATCGCAACGCTGCTCTGCGGCACGCTCGCAGTCGCGGCGCTCGAAGTGCGCAGCGCAAAATTCGGCTCCGACAACCATTGGGCCGACGTGACCGCCGCATTCCGGGAAATGAGGATCAACGACGACCTCTATTTCGGCTGGATCGACGGAAACCGGATGGCGGGGCGAGATCCCGCACCCGGCGTTGCCAGGAAGCTTGTCAAGGAGCGCGGGAAGTTCAAAGGCAGCGGAGCCAAACCGGAACGGCAGACGGCCCGCCCGGTCACGCGCACATTTCACATCGTCAAATAGGAGACTCTTCTCATGTCCAGGCCATACGCTCTTCCATTTCTGCCGGGGCTCTGCCTCGTTGGGACGGCAAACGCCGCCGGCCTCAAACTGAACGATCCCGCCGCCGTGCCGCTCGACGAGCCCGCGACGCTGGCCGCGCCGAAAGGAGCGAAAGGGTGGTACTGGCACGGTCTCGTCCAGAAAAACGATTCATCCTGGGATCTGCGCGACATCTACGCCATCCGGTTTGAAGTGCGCAACCTCGGCGCGACACCATTCGAGGGGAGTGCCACGCTGCACGTCGCGGAGTACGAGGGGCGGCGCGACCGGTTCGACCGCACGAATGCGACGTTCCGGCTGCCCGTCTCCCAGGAGTGGCAGAGCGTGGAACTGCCGATCTCCTCATTCGACTTCGCGCGCGGAGAAATCTATACGCTGAAATTCATCGGCCGGATCTCGTTCGCGGCAAAGAGCGGCAAAGCGGAGATCCGCAACGTGCGTTTCGCCGAAGCGCCGTTTGTGAAACTGAGTGCTCCGATCCGCTCGAAAGCCGCTGAAAACGGCGTTGCGGAATACCCGTTCACAGTCAAAAATACGACCGGCCGCAAACAGGCGTTCCGCCTCACGCTGCCGAGGCGCGGCTGGGAGGGAATGGCCGCGAAACTCTCGCACGACACAGTCGAACTCGCTCCCGGCGAAACCGCCAGTGTCACCCTGACGGTCGAAGTCCCGACCCGGCTGCCCGCCGGAGCGAACGAGAGCACGCGAGTTGAAGTTTCGCCGGTCACGCCCGGCGCCGCACCCGAAACACTCGAATTCATCACCGTTCAGCGCGTCCCCTCCCCGTTCCTGATGCGCGATGAAGCGGGCTGGAAAGAGATCGCCGCCAACGTTGAAAAATATGAGTGGGCGAAAAAGGAGTTCGCCAGGGCGAAAGCGCTCGCGGACGGCTGGACGCCGCCTGCAAAATCCGGCGTCATGTCCGATCAGGGGACGATGGGGGTCGTTCGCACCCGCTACGAGGAGAAGCTGCGCAGCTGCCTCATCCTGTATAAACTGACCGGGGAAGAGCAGTATCTGAAGAAGATCCGCGACTTCCTGCTGATGTTCAGCAATCCGAAAGACGGCTATCCCGTGCTGCTGCATGCGACGAGCCAGGGACAGCCGCAGGAGGGCGGCACGTTTGAACTTGTGGCGAACGCCTACGACCTCATCCGCGACCGGCTCACGCCCGCGGAACGGGAACAGATCGAACACACGATGCGGCTCTTCGTCGACACGGTCATCGACCGCATGGGCGACGGCGCGATCACGAACTGGTCGATTTTCAATCAGGTTCCGGCGGCGGGTTGCGCGCTCATCCTGCACGATCTGGTGCGGTTCAACACGCTCGTCTATGCGCCGACCGGATTGATCGACCAGTTCGTCTGCGGAACGATGAGCGACGGCTGGTGGTTTGAGATGTCGGTCACCTACAATCTGCACTGCGCGCAATGTTTCACGAAGCTCGGGCTGATGGCGAAACCGTTCGGAATCGACCTCCTGAACGCGCAGTTCCCGATCGCGCTCTCGGATCTCTCCGGCCGCCGTCCCTATGAACTGGAAAATTATCAGGGCATGGCATTTACCAAATACGGTCCGATTACGCGCAACAGCCTCGGATTCAAAGCGATATAGGATGGCGTACTCGATTACCCGGACTACCGCGGCATCATGATCGGCATGGGAGACGGGCACGAATTCTCCGTCGGCGGCGATGTGTTTGAACTGGCCTACTACGCCTATCGCGACCCGCGTTACGCGGCGATTCTGAAGCGAAACTCCACCCGCGACCTCGTCTACGCCGTCGCGGAACTGCCGGAGGAGACACCGACCCTTTACCGGAACTCCGCCCACAGCGATAACGCCGGAATCGCACTGCTGCGCTCGCAGTCCGGCTCCGATCGCGAGCAGATTCAGCTCGGCTTCAAATACGGCACCCACGGCGGTTTTCACGGACACTTCGACCGGCTGAGCCTGCTGAGTCTGATGCGTTACGGACGCGGATTCTGGAATCCGGAATCGACCTGGTACGGATATCCGAGTTTCATGTACAAATTCTGGGTGCAGCCGTCTCTGGCGCACAATATGGTCATCGTCGACGGCAAAATGCAGGAGCCGACCGAATGCCGTCCGCTGCTGTTCCACACGGGGAAATACCTGCAGGCGGTCGCGGCCGACGGTTCCGCCCGCTGGAGCAACCCGCCTTTCCTCGGCGGCTACGACAAGGTCAGGGAGATCAAAGAGGGAACCGAGCGGTTCGTCCCGATTCCGGAAAACCATCCGCCGTTCACGGAAACCACCGATTACACCGAACCGGTCTTTGCACGCCGACTGCAGCTCGTGACCGATGACTACGTGCTCGTCGCCGACTATCTGAAGAGCGAGAAGGAGCATACGTTCGACAATCTGCTGCACCTGCGCGGTGCAAAACCGCTCGAGGGCGTGAAGAAGACCGGCCACCGGGAGCAGTTCGACGCCTCCCCGCTCTCCTCCGGACAGTTCGTGGTCAACGTCGACGAGTACGATATGACCGCCCCGGTGAAACTCACGAGCCGTCACCACTTCAACCCGAAAAAAGCGGACGGCAGAAACCGCCGCGGCGGCCTTGAGCTGACCGACGACTACTACCATGAACCGGGCGAACTCTTCGTCGAAGCCCGACAGCTCTGGCCGCGGAAAGCGCAGCTGCTCATCGGCGACTATCCCGAGTCGCAGTCGGTCGCCAAGCGGTTGAACGATCGGGTTCTCGGCGACGGGAAAGAGCTCGCCTCCGGCATGTTCCACGCCTGGATTCTCGGCCGCGGCGACCTCGACATCGACGTGACCGGCGTCAAACATCTGACGCTCGAAACCCGCAAGGACCAGTTCAAGCGCGGCACCGCCGACACACTCTTCTGGGGCAACGCCGCGCTGAAAACCGCCGATGGCAAAACCATTCCGCTCTCGTCGCTCAAACCGGCCGCCGTGAACTTGAAGGCGCTGCCGGAGTCCGGCAACGACTACTACGGCGGCCCCGTGCGGCTCGCGGGAATGGTCTGCTTCGACACGCTCGCGGCGGAGCCGAAGGATGACAAAAAACTTGCCACGCTGACATTCGACCTCTCCGGGCTGAACGCGGTCCGGCTCACGGCATCGGTCGGGGGCGACTTCCCGGCCGGCCAGGAGGAGAATCTGCGCAAGGTCACGAGCGTCCGCACCGTCGGGAAAGAGGCGAAGTTCCTGACCGTCCTCGAACCGCACGAGGGGACTCCCCGCGTGAAATCCGCCCGCGCAATCGACGGAAACACCGTGGAAGTCACACTGGTCGACGGCACGATCGATCGCCTGAAAATCAATAATTTCTACAGCACACAGGCCAAACCGTCGGTCGAACTTTACCGCAACGGCAAGCTGCTGGAAAAGACGGAGGTAAAACCATGAAGAAAACGATTCTCGTTGCGGCCGTCGGGCTCATTACCCTCGCGTACCAGGCTCAGATTTTCGACGCAATCCGGTTCGGGAACGCCGAAAGCGAAAAGGCGCACAACTTCACCGGAGAAGAGAGCGCCGTCGTCCAGGGGGCGTACAACACCACCGGGCGCAAACTCCTGAAACCGGAAACAGAGAGCTGGCAGAGCGCCCCGATGCGTTTCCGGCTGAAAGTCGATCCCGCAGCGAAGAACTACATTACCGTCAAGTTCTGGGGCGGCGACGTGACGCACGACCACCTTGTGATGTTCATCGACAACAAACAGATGGGATACATGCACCTCGGCGATTACGACATCCTCGACTACGAACAGTGCGAACCGCGCGACGCGCCGCACGCCTCGAACCCGAATCCGCAGTACGCGGGCCGCTTCACCTGCACGACGTTCGTGCTGCCGGAAGTTGCGACGAAAGGCAAGTCCGAAATCGACGTCGCAGTCCGCGCCACCGGAAAGATCTGGGGATACGGCAACAACTTCGGCCAGTTCCAGAAGAACGTCTCGCAGGACAGCCGCGGCATCTACGCGGTCTACATCCACTCCGATCCGTATTTCCGGCCCGGCACCGAAGTCGCGGTCGAGCCGCCGACTCCCCGCTCCGACATACCGGAGATCGACCTCGACGCGGTCAAGGCGCGCATCGAGCGCGAACTGGCCAAATGTCTGAAGAGCGATCCGGCGCGTGACCCGTGGCGGCTTCCGCTCGTCGCCGAAGCATACCACGTTCCGTGGTGCAGCGCCTACCGCAATCCGAAAGTGGTCGAATATGTGACCGCCGCGATCGACGCGCTCGCGCGCCGTTTCGTCAAGGAGCCGGAGAAAGTCGTCACGAAAGGAAGCTGGACCGGATGCGGCGAACAGGCGACCGCACTCATTCTGCTCGAGGACGCCCTGAAACCCGTTCTGGACGAGGAGATCGACAACGGCGCCGGAAAAACCGTCAAGCGGCGCGACCTCTGGTGCGATCTCTTCGAGGCGAGCACGTTCCAGCTCGTGCGCGACCGCCGCTGGCTCGCAAACCAGAGCCAGATCGTCGACAACAACGGCCACCGCAACAACCGCGCTGTCCACATTCTCGACGACTCGCGCGGCGTGCCGCTCGAAGTGACGCTGAAGTTCATGAAAGAGGCGCTCGGAATCCTGCCGTGGAGCAACGGCATCAATCCCGATCTCTCCAACGCCGACCCGAAAAATACCCCCGGAAAAAACTATTACGAACTTACGAAAAAATTCCACTCCAAAGAGTGGGGATTCGTCAGCAACTGCGGAGAAAGCACCATCTGGACCTCCGCCGACTGCTACGAAGCGACCATCGACCGCCGCATCGGCAAGGGCGATCCGGAGATCTTCCGGACGATGGAACAGGCCGCGCTCGCACGCACGATCTTCCGCTACCCCGGCGTGACCGTCGACAACCATCCGGTCATGCGGCTCGAAGTCTACATCGACTGGCGGAACGCCCACTTCCCGGGCGAACCCTCCTACGTCGGCAAGGGGCTCGACCTGCGCACGATCTACTACACCGGCAACGAAAAACTGCTCGGCTGCTTCAAGGAGATGCTCGCCGACGGTTACTTCCAGGAGAATGTCGCCGCGAGCCTGCGCCCCGGCAAACGGCCCGACTTCATCGGGCTGCTCCATCTGCCGGAACGTTACATGGAAATCGTGAAAAAGCTCGGCAGGGTCAATTCCGGCATGCCGATGCGCGGGGAGGATTTCGTCTTCACCGACGAGGAGATCGGCGTCGTCGCGCTCAGGAACGGTTCGGACGTATTCTTCGCCGAGCTCTTCTGGCGCGCCCGGCGCGGCATCAACAACCTCGCGAAGATCCACATGGTCACGCCGACCGCCGAACACATCGCGACCATCCATCAGGAGCAGGAGTTCATTCCCTCCGGCAAGTTCAGCACCGAGCCGGACAGGGTGGTCTACGACTTCCGCCCGAACCGCTTCAACTATCCCGGCGGCTACTACCGTCAGCTCAGGGCCGGCACCCGGATTCCGCAGGCCGAACACGCCGACGACCAGACCTGCATCGGCAAGGCGGAGTTCTATCGCTGCAGTTACGGACCTTATGAGATCGCCATGAACGCCACGCGGCGGAATCAGAGCTATCGCTTCCCGGTTCCGGCCGGGAATTACCGCATACTTCCGGACGGCCCGACCGTCGAGGGGGGCACCGTCCTCGAAGTCAAACCCGGCACGACCGTCGTGCTGTACAAACAAGCGAAATAAGAGGGAGTCCCATGAAACGGCTGCTCTTCCCACTGCTGTTTCTCGGCGTCGCATTCGTGTGCGCGGCCGGGAACGCCCCCCGGCTGCTCTTCACGGAGAAGAACGTCGCGCACCTGAAAACACCGGAGGGACGCAGAAAAGTCGTCGAACTCGCCGAACGCGGCGGAAAAAACCGGATCGAAGCGTGGTCGCTCGCCTATCGCGTGACCGGAGATAAAAAATACGCCGAAAAGGTCCGGGAAAAACTCCGCCGGGAGTGTCTCCCTCCGAACGCCGCCCCCTGGAGCGGCGGCCTCGGCGGCGCGCACAAGTGTTACGAGATGGGACTCGGGTTCGACAGCATCCGCGACACGATTTCGCCGGAAGAGCGTAAAGCCATCGCTTCCGGCATCGTCACGCGCGGCATCGAGCCGATGCTTGCGGAGTGGCTCTTCGGCAGAACCCGCACGACCACGCTCGACTCGATGGGGCACAACTGGTGGAGCGCCTGCGTCTTTCTGCCGGGTTTTGCGGCGCTGGCGGTCTCCGATGAGGAGCCGCGCGTACTGCCGTACCTCGAACGGATCAAAACCGCGACGAAAGAGTGGTTCGAATATCCCGGCAGCGGGCTCAACAACAAACCCGCGACTTTCGACCGCGAGGGAGGATTCTATGAGAGTGTCGGCTACGGAAATTACGCGCTCTCGACCTATCTCACGTTCCACACCGCGTGGAAGAGCGCGCGGAGCGACGCGCTGCCGGAGATTCCGCTGCTCGACAGGGTCGGGGATTTCTTTCTGAACAGCTGTTACCCCTCGGACAACGGGCTGCTTTCGCTGAATTTCGGCGACTCCTCGCTGCACGCGGACGGCAGCCGGCCGCTGGTCTGGCTGCGCGCGAACGGGCTCGGGAAACCGCGCCACCTCTGGTATCTGGCACAGACGGCGAACTCCTCCTGCAAGGAGGCGATTCCACGAAATTCGCCGCTCGGGCTGGTTTTCTACCCCTCTGCGGAGGAGCTGGCAAACGCGCCCGCCCTCCCCGATCTGCCGACGAGCGCGCTCTACCCCGACATGGGTGGGCGATCATGCGCGACTCGTGGAGGAAAGACGCGACGCTGCTCGCCGTGAAATCTGGCTTCACCTGGAATCACGCCCATGCCGACGCGGGTTCGTTCCTGCTCTTTCACCGCGGAGAAAACCTGCTCATCGACTCCGGAAACTGCTGGTATCCGCATCCGCAGTACGACGCCTACTACCGCCAGAGCACCGCGCACAACGTCGTGCTGTTCAACGGCGAGGGCGAAAATCCGGAGGACACCTACCACGGCTCGAAGTTCCCCTGCTCAATTCATCATCTGATCGATACCGGAACACTGAAATACGTGCTGGCCGATGCGACCGGCCCGGTTTCTCAGAATTTCATCCGCAATTATCGCAGTTTTCTCTGGATCGACGACGTGATCCTCGTGATCGACGACCTCAAGACTTTCCGTCCCGGCAAATTCGAGTGGCTGATCCACACGGGCGGCGAAGCCGGACGCAAGGGGTTGAATCTGAACGTGACGAAAGGAAACGTCGACATCGCGATCCGGCCGCTCTTTCCGGAGCGGTTCGCCGAGGGATTTGAACACGACTTCCCTGAACGGGTCCGGCTGGTCGAAAAGCAGGGACTCGCCGATCACGCCCAGAACGACCCGATTCCCTACTACGCGATCGTGCCGCCCGGCGAGGCGAGAGTCATGAAGTTCGTCACGGCGATTCTGCTCGACCCGGCCAACACGCCTGAAATCGAACGGCTTGAAGCGGTCAACGCCATCGGAGTCCGCATCACGCGCGGTGCGAAATCGACCGAAGTGTGGCTCAATCTGCTCGCCGACGGCCGCATGCGTCACCGCAACTCCAACCATACGCTCGCGGGATGGGAGACCGACGCTTATCTGCTGGCCGTGACGAGCGAAAACGGCAAACCCGTGCGCTTCTTCTGCGTCAACGGCAGCTATCTGCGCAAAGGGGACGAACTTCTGATCGATTCCCTGAAGAAAGTGTTCGCCGTCCGCGAGAACGGCAAAGTGACCCTCTACTGAATTCTCTCTTCTCTGCCGGTCAGTAAGCCGGAATGTCGACCCAGGAGCCGGTGCGTTCCGATTCGTAAACCGCCATGACAAGAGCGGCGGAGTCGGCCGCGTCGGCCATTTCGACTTCGGTCCGGCGCTTCTCCCGGATCGCGTCGATGAAATCCGCAAGCTGGGCGGTGTGGCCGGCGCCGTAATATTTCTTGCCGACAATCGCGCCTTTCTCCTCGTCGCTGACGGTCAGCGCCCGCTCGATCTCGGCGGCGCGTCCCTCGACCGGCGACTCGACAAAGACCGGCTTCTCGTTCGCGTATTCAAGATTCGCCTCGGTTCCGACGATCGTGAGGAAGCTCCGCCACTCCACGCAGCTCGAATTGGTCGCAGCGACCGTCCCGAAAAGCCCGGACTCGAACTCCATCAGAAACGCGGCCGTATCCTCGACCTCGATCACCCCCTGATGCGTGAGATTCGCCGTGCGGCTCACGAGCCGCTTCGCGTTGCCGAAGAGGTAGCGCAGCTGATCGAGATGGTGAATCGCCTGATTGATGAGAATGCCGCCGCCCTCCCCCGCGATCGTCCCGCGCCAGGCGTCCTTGCGGTAATACTGCTCCGTGCGCAGACAGCTGAAGACGAGATTCACCGTGAGGATCTTCCCGAATTTTCCGTCCGCAACAAGTTTGCGCAGACGGCGGTTCGCGGGTTCGTACCGGTGCTGGAAAATTCCGCTCGAAACAAGCTCGGGATGCGCTTTCGCGGCCTGAACCATGACGGCGAGATCCTCCGGCACGCGGCCGAGCGCTTTCTCACAGATCACATGTTTCCCGGCCGCGAGGGCGTCAACCACGATCCGCGCGTGGCTCGCATGGTCGGTGCAGACGCTGACCGCCTCAACCTCCGGATCCGCCAGCAGTTCCCGGTAATCGGTGCTGCGCCGCGCGATGCCGTACTTCTCTCCGAGAGCGGCCGCCCGCTCCGGAATCAGGTCGCAAAGGTGAACGACTTCGGCTTCCGGCAGAGCCCGGTAGCCCTCGATATGGGTCGGCGCAATCACTCCGCAGCCGATAATCCCGCACTTGACCATGATGACATCTTCCCCGTCTGAAATGATATTTCCCCGGCTTTTCCGCTCCGGGCAACCTTTATTATCTTTATAAGATACCGCTCAAACCGTCATTTTCAAGAAAAAAATTTGCACAATCCGCCAGAAAGGAGTATTTTATGCAGATCAACAAATTCAACAGGGATACCGCATGGAAAACAACGACTCTTCCCGCGAGAGCCTCGGCTCCCGGCTCGGCTTCATTCTGCTGACGGCCGGCTGCGCGATCGGACTTGGAAACATCTGGCGATTTCCGTTCATCTGCGGCCAGTACGGCGGTGCGATCTTCGTGCTGATCTATCTTTTCTTTCTCATTGCGCTCGGCATGCCGGTCATGGTCATGGAACTCTCCCTCGGCCGTGCGAGCCGCCGAAACATCTACGGAGCTTACAAGACGCTCAATCCGAACCCGCGGCTCAAATGGCACTATCCCGGAGCGGTGTTTTTCCTCGGCAACATCATTCTGATGATGTTCTATACGACTGTCACGGGGTGGATGATCGCCTATGCGCTGAAATTCGCCGCCGGCTCGCTTTCAGGACTTGATGCGGAGGGGGTCGGGCTCCATTTCAACAATTTTCTTGCGAACCCCGTCGCGATGGCCGGCTTCATGCTGTTCACGGTGGCCGGATCCACGGCGGTCTGTGCGATCGGTCTGCAGAAAGGAGTCGAACGGATCACGAAGTTCCTGATGGCGAGCCTCTTTCTGCTGCTCATCGGGCTGTGTCTGCGGGCGCTTTTCCTGCCGGGCGCGGCGGAGGGACTCTCGTTCTATCTCTTCCCGAACCCGGAGTCGATCCGGCACGTCGGGCTGCCGCTCGTAATCGTCGAGGCGATGAACCAGGCGTTCTTCACGCTGAGTCTCGGTGTCGGCAGCATCGCGATTTTCGGCAGTTACATCGACCGCTCGCACACGCTGCCGAAAGAGACGCTCGCGATCGTCGCGCTCGACACACTCGTGGCGATTCTGGCGGGAGTCATCATCTTCCCGGCCTGCTTCTCGTTCGGGGTGCGCCCCGACTCGGGGCCGGGACTCGTTTTCGTTTCGCTGCCGAACGTTTTCAACGTCATGCAGGGCGGGCGCGTCTGGGGGACGCTCTTCTTTCTCTTCATGAGCGCGGCGGCGCTTACGACGGTCGTGGCGGTGTTTGAAAACATCATCGCATTCCTGATCGACGAACTGAAATTCAGCCGCCTCGCGGCCTCGCTCACGACCGGGATCGGCATCGCCGTGCTCTCGCTGCCGTGCGCGTTCGGCTACAATCTGCTCAGCGGAATCCATCCGCTCGGGGGGCAGAGCACATTCCTCGACCTCGAGGACTACATCGTCAGCGGCAATCTGCTGCCGCTCGGGAGTCTTTTCGTCGTGCTCTTCTGCACCTCGCGCTACGGCTGGGGGTGGAAGAACTTCCTCACGGAGGCGAATACCGGCAGCGGCGTGCGTTTTCCGGCGGCGCTGCGGATCTATGTCGCGGTGGTGATTCCGGTGCTGATTCTGCTTCTTTTCTCAATCGGTTTCGCGAGACAGTGGTTTGGATTTGACATTTGAAAAAAAGACGTTATATTAGGTGCATTGCCCGTTTTAACAAACAACTCCAAGGAGAATCAAAATGGCGGCTAAGGTTGACAAAGAGAAGTGTGTTGGTTGCGAGGCCTGCGTCGGTGCCTGCCCGGTCGAAGCGATTTCCGTGAACGACGGCAAGGCTGATGTCGATGCCGGTACCTGCATCGAGTGCGGCGCCTGCGTCGGCGAGTGCCCCTCCGAAGCGATCTCGCTCTAAGAGTTTTCGTTTCTTTCAACGGCGGAAGGCGCAGTGCTTTCCGCCGTTTTTTTTTGGAGTGTTCCGTGGACAGGAGATTGAAAAAGCTGCTCCCGCCGATTCTGATTCTCGGCGCGATGTTTCTCTTTGCCCCCGCCTACCTGAACCGCGACCTCTGGTTCGACGAGGCGCTGACATTCCTCGATTTTGCGCAGCGCGGTTCGCCGCTGGTCATCTATCGCAGCTATGTGATCCCGAACAACCAGATTCTCTACACGATCGCGCTGCACTACTGGGCGCAGCTGCTGCCGCCGGGGATCGATCCGGTCTTCTGGTTCCGGCTGCTCTCGTTTTTCTCCGGCATTGCGACGCTGCTGCTGCTTTACCGGCTCTTCCGGGTACGGCTGGCGGGGGGGACGATTCTGCTGCCGGTTCTCGCCGCGATGGCGGTTTCGGTGCCGTTCCTGATTTATGCGACGGCGCTGCGCGGCTATATGCAAAGCGCGCTCTTCGTTGTGCTCGCGCTGCATACGGCGCTGAACTTCGCGGGGAAACCGGATTGGAAACGCGGTTTCTGGTATGCGCTCGCGTCACTCGGGGCGGTCGCGACGATCCCGTCGAATCTCGCGGTGCTCGCGGGCGTGGTGCTCTATGCGCTGCCGCTCTTCGGATGGGGCTTCTGGAAGCGGCGCGCGTTCTGGATTCTCGCAGCGATTCCGCCGGCGATGTTTCTGCTCTTTTATCTGCCGATCTTCCCCTCGTTCCTCGGCTGTCTGCGACTCGGCGAGGGGTGGAACAGCGGGTGGGGGGCGCTGCTCGCGGTGCTCGCGGCATTCGTCTACTCGTTCGCGATGCTGCTGCTGCCGGGAACCGGGTCGCTGCTCGCACTCGACCGGACGGGATTCAAATGGGTGCGTGCGGTGCGGCTGCTGATCTGGCTCATTCCGCTTCCGATGGCGCTGCTGTTGAAAGTTGCGCCGTTTCCGCGGGTGTTTTTTCCGTTCTGGCCGCTGTGGGCGCTGCTGCTCGCCGCGGGGATTCGCGATCTTACGGCCCTGAACTGCCGCCGGCGCCGGCGCTGGAATCGCGGAATCTGGCTCGGGGCGCTGTTCGCGGTGGCCGTCGGCTGGGGGTATCTCGCGCAGCAGCCGAATCTGCGGCTCATGTTCTCGCGCCGATTCGGCGGAGCGGGGGCGGACGACTACTTCTACGGCTACTATCTGCGCCCGGAACACACGCCCTCCCGGACCGCCGCCGAAATCGTCGAGCGTCTAGGGAAACGGCCGCTGGCGATCTACACGAGTTTTCAGGCCGATCCGTGGCCGCTGCTCTTCTATTTGAGCACTTCGGGAGCCGATCTGCGCGACTTCCGGTTCGACGGCCCGCGCGGACCGGTGAAGCAGCTTGAACGGGGAATGCTCGTCATCCTGCGCTCGGACGAATCACCGCAGCCGGTCGAAAAGCGTTTCCGGCGTCGCCTGAAGCTGCTGTTCTCCAACGCGAACCATGGGGTCTACACCGTTGAACGCTGAAGAGATCGTGGTCATCATGGGGCCGACCGCCTCGGGGAAAAGCGCGCTCGCGCTCGAACTCGCGCGCCGATGCGGCGGGGAGATCGTCTCGGTCGACTCGATGCAGCTCTACCGGGGACTCGAAATCGGGACGGCGCAGCCGACGGCGGAAGAGCGCCGGGAGACGCCGCACCATCTCGTCGGCTGCTTCGACTTTCACACGAGGGTCGACGTCTTCACCTACGTGAGGCTCGCGGATCGAGCCATTGCGGAGATCCGCGCGCGCGGGCGGCTGCCGATTCTCGCGGGGGGGACCGGACTTTATCTGCGGGCATTGCTCTACGGGCTCGACGATCTGCCCGCCGACCGCGAACTGCGCCGGGAACTCGACGAAGCCTACGACTCCGACCGGGGTGAAGAGGCGCTGAAACAGCGCATGGCGAAACTCGATCCGGCCGGACTCGCCCGCTGGGAAAACTGTCGGAGACGACTCATCCGCGCACTCGAAGTGCGGCTGCTGACCGGAAAGTCGATCCTCGAACTCCAGAACAATCCGTTCGATGAACTGCGCTATCCGGTGCGGGCGTGGCGGCTCGACCCGCCGGCGGAAGAGCTCAAGGAACGAATCCGGATCCGCGCAAGGAAAATGCTCGACTCCGGCTGGATTGAGGAGGCTGCCGCCGCCGTCAAAGCCGGGTTGCTCGAAACCCCGACCGCTCATCAGGCGATCGGCTACCGGCTCATCGCGGAACATCTCGCCGGGAAACTCGACCTCAAGACGCTGCATGAGCGCATCAGCACCGTCACCTGGCAGTTCGCGCGCCGCCAGCGCACCTGGTTCCGCCACCAGCACCCCGAGGCGGAGGTGTACGAGCCCGGCGCTCAGATCGTCCCCTGATCGGTGAATTCGGCGGGAATCCGCAGCACTTCGCCGGGAGCATTTTCAAGCACCATGCGCTGAAGCATGAGTCCGGCCGCGCGCCCGAGTTCCGCGTAGGGGCGCGTCACTGAGCTGTATCGTGCCCCGAAGAGCGGATCGAGATTGCAGTAGTGCTCGAAGTAGAATACCGAAACATCCCGTCCCGGCTTCAGGCCGCGCGCATTCAGGAGCGCGTCGAAATAGGAGAGCGGCAGGTTGCTCCCCTCGAGTACGAGCGTGGTGCGCTCATCGAGTTCCGGCAGCAGCCGCGTCTCGAACTCCCGGAAGAGCGACTTCGCCGCGAGTTCGTCGAAAAGCATCGGCTCAAGCACGAAATCCGCCGCGCCCCGGGTGTTGCGCGTGACCGAAAGCGAACGCTCCACCGAATAGCGGTCAACCCCGGCGAACAACAGGCGCGACCGCCCGCGCGCCGCCGCTTTTTTCAGTGCGGCCGCCATCGCGGGCTGCTCATCGATATAGACGCCGGGATGCCGCCTTGCCAGAAAATCACGCGAACAGGCGTCTTCGGCCGAGAAGATCAGGACGTAACGCACGTGCCTGGCATCGAACGAGTTGACGATCTCGAACGCCTCGTCTCCGGAGGCGAAGATCTGCCCGTTGATGAGAAAGCCGTCGATTCCGGCACTCTCGATCAGATGATTCAAATAACTTTTGCGGGCGGCGCCGGAGAGCGCGGGCATGAGCACGAGTCCCGCCTCCTCGGCGTTGACCGCCTGAACCGCACCCTGCTGAATTGCGGGGTCGTCGCTGCGCAGCGTCGGAGCGGCAGGCAGAATGCAGAGACGCCGGAGCAGCGGGGCTTTCTCCGTTTCCGGCGGCGGGGGCGGGTTGACATAGACTCCCTTGCCGCGCCCGCGTTCACGGCGCAGAAGCCCTTCGTTCGCGAGCAGAGCGATCGCCTGGCGGATCGTCATGTCACTGACCTCGAAGAGCTCGCACAACTGCGGATAACTCGGCAATTTGTCGCCGACACGGTAGATGCCGCGCCGGATGCGCTCACGCAGAATCGCCGCAATGCGGCGGTATTTGATGTTGTTTGACTCGGAATTCGTCTTCATTCCGTCAATGTATCACCGGAATACCCTCCCTGCAAGCGAAAAAAGCGGAATCTCCCGCAGGAGACTCCGCTTTCCAGGGGGAGGAATCACTTTTTCGTAAGTTTCCGATCCCACTCTTCGAGTTTTTTCGCCGCGAACTCGCGCCCGCCGACGCCGAATGCGATCGCCGCCGCCACGCAGATCGCGCCGAGCAGAAGCGCAAATGCGATCTCGACGATCCTGCCGTTCAGATTCAGCGTCGAGAGAGCGACCGCGCCCGTGAAGATCAGCACCGCGACCCGCACCGCCGTCGCGAGAAATTCGGAACTCCCGCCCTTGCCGCGCAGCGCACCTGCCGCGAGGTTCGCAAGGAAGATCCCCACCATCATGACCACCACGCCGACGATGATGTTGCCGCCGAAGATAATGAAGATGCGAATCAGCGCCGCGAGTTCCATGAAGCCGAGCAGTTCACATGCCGACACCGCCGCGAACAGCATGATCGCCAGGAACGCCAGTTTGCCGACGACGGCCGACGGCTTCACGGATTTTTCACTTTTCGGGGCAAACCCGAGCGATGCGACCAGTCGGTCGAATCCGAATCCCTCGAAAAGCTGCGCGACGATCCCGGCGACCACGCCGCCGACAACAAACGCCGCGAAAATCAGCACTCCGGCGCCGATCACGCTGCCGGTCGCATTCAGAATCATATCGAAAAATTTGGAGACCGAATTGGTCAGCGCTTCAATCTGCAAAGCATTCAGCGCCGAGATCACCACGGGAATCGCCACAAGCACATACGCGACCAGTCCGGCGAGATAGGAGATTCCGCGCTCACCGAAGATGTTGCCGCCGCCGGACTTTTTCCCGAACTCATCCAGGCGCGAGAGAAACAGCAGCCCCGCGACCGCCCGCCGCACAATGCGCGCGACAAAGAGTCCGACCACGAGAATCGCCGCCGCCGCAATGAGGTTCGGAATGAAGCCGAGCAGCTTCTGGAGCATATTTTCCAGCGGAGTCGTGATTCCATTGATATTGAGCGCCCTCAGAATCGCCGGGACAAAGAAGAGAAAGACGATCCAGTAGATCACGCTCCCGGCGACGGCACTGAACGGGCGGCCGGTTTTTCCGCCCTCTTCCGCGACCTCGGCGGCCGGGAATTTCTCATCGAGCTTCAAGGCCATCATGGCCGTCACCGCCAGATATTCCAGGACGGAAGCTGCGACCCAGGCGACAAAAACCAGCAGCCCCGCCGCGATGAGGTTCGCTCCGTATCCGACGACCGAGTTCACGAATTCCCGGATCGGCCCGGCCGCCTCCGACAAATTCAGCGGAGTCAGGCAGGCGAGGATGGTCAGCAGCAGAATCGTATAGAAGAAGATCCGCGAAACGACTTTCTCGATCTTCGCCCCGGAAACCGACCTCTTTCCTCCCGGGAAACTCCGCTCGAGCTTTTCATCGAGCCGGAAACTCCGCACCGCCCGGGCGGCAACGCCGGCGACGATCCAGGCCAGCAGCCAGCCGGCAATCAGGACCAGCAGCGCCCACACCAGATTGAGAATGTTCATGTCGACCACAATCTGCCAGATCTCCTGCCAGAAATCGGCAAACCCCTGAGAATTCCCGTCCATACGCAACTCCTGCTGTTAAGTGAAAAGTTCTTTTCGGGGAGATTCTGCTCCTCGTCCTGCGATTTACCCTAGCACGGGAGCCGCATATTTACAAGGAGAAACGACGGGGGAAACCGGAAAATTCATCAAGGAGTTCCGAATCAATCCGTCACAATTCCGCCGGAAGAAAACCCGGTCCGGTTTCGTCGAGCATGCCGGAGGTGAGCACATGGCGCAGTTCGGCGGTCAACCACGCCTTGTCCGCCGGGAAACGCGCCTCGAGCGGCAGCGGATTGGACGTATGATTCGCGCGGAATACAGTATGTTCCAGCTCCAGAGACTCCACCAGCACCAGAAGTTCCGCGACCACTCCGGCTTCGCTGAGCAGTCGGAATCCCTCGAACGGCTCCCCGAGCACGGGCACGAACCGCAATGCGGAGAGCAGCCGCGGCTGCATCCGATTGAGTGTTTCCGCCGTGCGGACGGCGTGTTCATGACTGAACTCCCGCCCGCCGAGACCGAGCAGAACCATGACCGAGGCGCGCATGCCGGCCGTTTGTGTCCGCCGAACCGATTCGACCATCTGTGTGATTTGTTCGGTTTTGCCGACCCGGTCGAGAAGCGTCTGCATCCCGGTTTCGAGCCCGAGATAGAGCGTCTGAAGCCGCAGGGACTTCAATGCCGCAAGTTCGGAGTCATCATATTGCGCAATCGAACTGCCGTTCGCGTAGGAGTTGACCCGCGCAAGGTGCGGAAACGCCGCATTCAGCGCCTCGAGAATCGGCTTCAGACGATCGAAGCCGAGCGCCATGACATCCCCGTCCGCGAGAAAAATCCGCCGGGTCCCGGGATAACGTTCGCCCGCCGCCGCAATCTCAGCGAACAGTTCCGCCTCCGGACGCGGCCGGTACGGGACTCCCTTGTACATGCCGCAGAACCGGCAGCGGTTGTGCGGGCAGCCGTATGCGACCTGAAAAATCAAACTCCCCGCCTCGGCGGGCGGCCGGAAGAGCGGCTCGACATAACGGGGAATCATCGGATGCCGCGCGCTTTCTTCAATTCGTCATACGCGCGGTTGATCCGCTGCATTTCGTTCTTGGCGAATTCGACGAACTCCGGCGGAAGTCCTTTGGCCTGAATCTTGTCGGGATGAAACTCCGCGCACTTTTTCCGCCAGGCGCTCTTGAGCTCCTGGTCGGTGGCGGAGGGAGAACACCCCAGCACTTCATAATAGGCCTCGAGCGAAGCCGGCGGAGAAGCGGAATCCTGCCCGGGCCCGGATCCGAAAAATGCGTCGACATAGCCCGGAAACCCGAACCGGCGCTCCGCATAGCGCAGAATCTCCATCTCGCGCGGGTCGAGCGTTCCATTCGCCATCGCAAGTTCGCACAACACACCGAGAAACTGCTGAAGAAGCGCCTGGTCCGGAGCAGCCTCCGCCATCCGGTCGACATAACACTGAAACGGCACATCGTTGTCCCGGGCTGCATTGAAGATTTTCCGGATCGCTTCGCGCTCGACCGCGGCGAAGTTCCGGTCGATGAAAGTTCGGATATAGGCGGCTTCGCTCCTGTCGACCACGCCATCGGCCTTTGCGAGTTTCGCGAGGCACGAGAAGATCGCCACCACGAACAGCGCCTGCCTCTCCTCGGCGGCGGAAGCCGCCCCCTGAGACTGGGCGCCCAGCTTATTTTCGGCCCAGTGCCCGATCAGCGCTCCGAGCGCGACGCCCCACGGCCCGCCCAGCATGCCCCCGAGAGCACCGCCGGTCAAAACTCCGACCCAACCCATCGTATCAGATTCCTTTCTCCTGTGACAGCACTCGAATAATATACTCTCCGGAGCAACAGGATACAACCGTCGGCCGGACAAATTCCCGCAGTTTCATTTCCGTCGCGGTTCGGCAACGGTGCCGCGCGCATGCAGCCGGTAAGCGACCAGGCGGTTCACCAGGGGAGAATGGCGGCAGCGGACCTGTTCGAGGAGTTCCAGCGACTGCGCGGCGAGTTCCCCGAAATTCTGCTCCACGGTCGTCAGCGGCGGATGAAAATATTCGGAGATGCCCGGACTCTCCCAGGAGACGACCGAAAGATCCTCCGGGATACGGATTCCGAGGCTTTCCAGCGGCTGAAAATAGCGGCTGTTGCGCAGTTCCGATGGAATCATCACCGCGGTGACGCCGTCGCGGACCGCCCGGCAGAGTGTCAGAATCGCCTCGCCGCGGGAGGCCTCGTAGACAACCGGTTCCATGCGATAGGTCTCCCGGCAGATTGTCTCATAGAGCATTCTGCGGTAGCGATGGGTATAGACCATCATCGGCTGAAGCGCGAGGAACGCGATTCTTTCATGACCGTGGGAGACGAGAAGTTCGAGCACCATGCGGATCGCCCCCTCCTCATCGGAATTCACCGCATAGATTCCATCGCGGGAGCGGGTCGGATTGTTGACGCAGACGACCGGGATATCGTACGATTCCAGCAGTTTCCGTTCGCTTGCAACGTCGTAGCAGCAGGAGATCACGCCATCGATCCAGCCGAGGGAGAGGAGCTCCATATCCTGCGCCGTGAGAATCATTGCAAGGCCGCCGCTGCCGTGAATCCGCTCAAGGAGACTCCGGGAGAGCTCCTGCTCATAGACGGAGCTGTAACTCTGCGCATTCAGCATGACTGCGATCCGCCGACACCGTCCGGTGTCGGAGCGGTAGCCGAGCCGATGCGCGGTTTCCAGGACGGCTCGCCGGGTCTCCTCCGAAACGGGCGCGCTGCCGGAAAAGACGCGCGACGCCGTACAGACGGCCACGCCGGATTCCGCCGCAACTCTCCGGATCGAAACTTTCCGAGTCATACCGATTCTCCTGTCTGCCAGATCACCCTGCTGGAGGGCAATATATCTCCCGGCCCTGTTTTTTTCAAGGGGCTCATGCAAATGGATGTTCAAAGTGTTTCATTTTGTTTCATTCCGGTCTCTTGCTTTTTCCCGGAATCTGCCGCATAATTATTGATAACGCGAAAGAAAGCCAACGGAATCACAGCGAGGTCATTGTGAAACGAAACTCATTCCCGTATCCGATGCTTTGCCGGAGACAGGGGGCACAAAAGCCGGTTGATGCGCCCGCCTCTCTCCCCGTACCAACCATCCATCAAACAACCAATCGGCCAATCACCGCCGCGCAACTCATTCCAGCGCCCGGCAGTACAAGAGAGGGGTTCGGGGGAGAGAAAGCGGC
>CALXOE010000040.1 GCA_944389935.1 uncultured Victivallis sp. | reverse complement strand
ATCAGTCAGTCTTTTTCGTCAAGTGTTGGATTTGATACCGAAGCGAGAATTTGAAGTGGAAAGCAAAGAATACATCACTATACTCCGGCAACCGGTGATTGCAAGGCCGGGCCAACCCATTATCCGGCAGATCGTGAATGCGGTTTGCAGGTACTCCGGGCTTGACGATTTTTTAAGGCGATTTGCTTTTGTTTCCCGGCAGCGTCCACGGCGGAATGCTTCGCATGACCTCAAGGATCTTTCCCGCTATCTCTTCACAGACAGGCTCTTTCCCGCTGCCGTATTCAAACGACCAGCGGTACGTGATTCGCTCATTCCCGGAACCGTAACTCAAATAGTTGAAGTCCGGGTACAGCAGATTCCACTTGTAATACGGAACATGCCGATATTTTGAGGTCATCGGGATCGACATCGGCCCCTCTGTCGGGGCGGAAAGCGTAAAAATATATCCGTCCGCCAGAGGTCCGGATACGGTGCGGACTCTTTTCTCAAATGCGCTGTAAACTTCAAACAGTCCGGTATGATAACTGAAAATCATCCTGCCAAGATCACTGATTTCCCATGTTCCGGGAATTCCCGCTTTTTCAAATGCCCGCTGAAGTTCGTCGCGGCGGGCGCGGGTGGATGGATGCCCGGCAATCGTTCCTAAGGATTCAAACATCTGTAGATACGGCAGACGCAAAGACTCATAAACCGGGAACCTGATCTTCAAGGCCATGCCGATTTGCGGAAATCCTCCTGAATAGGTCAGAATATATGTTTTCGCCTCTTTCTCTGCCGAAACAACTACAAAATTCGGATATACACCATCTTTTATTCTGTCGGCGCGTACCTGTTTCCCGATATACAACTGGAACATATTTGCGGTATAACGTTTCCCATCTTCCGGTGCGTCATTGGAAATCGTAACGCTATCCTGATTGTTTGAGACTTCGATCTTCAGCTCCCATCCGTATTTGATCCCGAGGCAGATTAATTTTTCTAAGTCAGGATGAAATTCTTCAGGGATGGAGTCGGTATTGACCGATACTTTCCTGTAATCCTGAATCAGCGGCGGGCGCCCTTTGGGGTCACGCATTACGCGAGCAACAATCCAGTCTCCCTCGCTGATTTTTGCGGCAGAGTCGGCATCGCTGAAACGAATGGAAGAATTTCCGAAAGGAACGTTCCCGCTGACCTGGAAAGTATTATCCGGGAGCTTCCGGATTATCCTGCCGACCGCGATTCCCTGTTTCGCGAGGGATACCGGAATCTGGTCGGCATTGTTGTCACGAATCAGTTTCAGCTGTTTTTGATACCAGGGAGTTTTTGTCAGCATTTCCGCCGGAATTGCGGCGTGTTCGCATCCGCAGAGGAACAATAGAATCCCGGCGGCAGGGAGAATGAAAAAGGTTTGTATTTTCATCATTTGGGATGAATATCCTCTTTTTCAGCGTTTCCGCCAGCGGATGCCCGCAAATGGAAAACCTGCTCGAATCCAGCAACAAAAAAGCCGGATGCCCGTTTTTCCGTAACATCCTGCATCTGATTGCAAACAGTGGCGGAGAGAGAGGGATTCGAACCCTCGGAGAGGTTTCCCCCTCGCAGGTTTAGCAAACCTGTGCTTTCGGCCACTCAGCCATCTCTCCTTTTCCGGTTGTGTTCCTAAAATAGCCTTTGTTTGCCGGAATGTCAAATCGTTTTTGAGGGAAATTTTGAAAAATCTCTCACCGCTCGAAACGCAGCTCCCCGTCCACAAACGTTTTCATCACCCGGAAATCCGCGTCGAGCAGCACCACGTCCGCCTGATAACCCGGCTCGAGTTTGCCGATTCCCGGCAGTCCCAGCGCGCGCGCCGCCGTGTAGGAGGAGGATTTCACCAGCTCCGAAAGCGGCAGCCCCGTCACTTCCGCCACGTTCTTGAGCGCGACGTTCAACTGCAGCACGCTGCCCGCCAGCGCGCCGCCCTCTTTCAGCCGCGCCTCGCCGTCGCGCGAAATCACCGGCAGACCGCCGAGCGTGTACTCCCCGTCCGGCATCCCCGAGGCACGCATCGCATCGGAGATGAGCTCGATGTGGTCCGCCCCCTTCACCTGGAACGCCAACGCGATCATGTCCGGGCAGATGTGCAGCTTGTCGCAGATCAATTCCGCGTAGACGTCGCTCTTGAGCAGGCCCGCGCCGACCATCCCGATATCGCGATGGTGCAGCGGCGTCATCTGATTGCAGAAGTGCGACAGATTCCGCATCCCCTGCAGATAACACTCCTTGAACTGTCCGAAAGTCGCCGCCGTATGGACGCAGGAGGGGACGATCCCCATCCGGCAGAGTTCCGCCGTCAATTCCGCCGCCCCCTCCGTTTCCGGCGCGAACGACACTTTCTTCACCGGATAGACGGCGTTCAGCCGCTTGACCTCCTCAATATCCGGTCGGCGCACGTAGGCCGGATTCTGCGCGCCGCAGCACTTCACATTGATGAACGGCCCCTCGAGGTGGACTCCCGGGAGTTTGCACCCCTTGCCGTCGTAGTGTGCCACCGCGTCGAGCGCCGCGCGCAACTCCTCTTCCGGCAGCGTCAGCGTCGTCGGCAGCAGCGTGGTGACACCCTCCTCGAGTTTGCCGCGCGCGATGGTGTTCACCGCCTCGACCGAACCGTCGCAGAAGTCGACATTGTTCCGCCCGTGGCAGTGGATGTCGACGAAGCCCGGCATCGCCGTCAGGCCGCTTCCGGAGATCGTCCGATCGGCTGCGGGCAGCGGCGACCCCGCCGGAATGAGCGAAACAATTTTGTCCTCCTCGATCAGAAGCGACCCATTGGCAAGGTCGATTCCCGGAGTGACGATACGGCAGTCGGTGATTAAGGTACGCATGATGAAATCCTCCCGGTTTTTCAGTTCTTTCCATCCACTTTACAATATAAGGCAAGCTTCCCGTTTCCGGAATGAAGCGATGTGCAAAACTTATGGACTTTTTTGCAAAACCGTGTGCAAAGCCGTTTTTTTCGGTTGAAATGCTTGTTTTGACGCTTATCTTGAAGTATATTTCCCAAAATAATGTAAGGAAAGGTTGAGAAATGAAACTCACTCTTCTCGTGCTGGCGGCCGGGATGGGGAGCCGTTACGGCGGGCTCAAGCAGCTCGACGAAGTCGGTCCCTCCGGCGAAACTGTGATGGATTACTCTGTGTTCGATGCGATGCGCGCGGGTTTCGACCGCGTGGTGTTCGTCATCCGGCGGGAGATCGAGGAGGCGTTCCGCGCCGCGATCGGCAGCCGCTATGCGGACCGCATTGAAGTCGCCTATGCGTTTCAGGAGATGAACGATCTGCCGGGCGGATTCACGGTTCCCGAGGGGCGTGTGAAGCCGTGGGGCACGGGCCAGGCGGTCTACGCCGCGCGGAAACTGCTCGACGGGCCGTTCGCCGTCATCAATGCCGATGATTTTTACGGCGCGGACAGCTATCGTAAACTTGCGGGCTATTTGCGTTCCGAGCCCGACAACGGGAAGATCAACGGCTGTATCGCCTCGTTCGTGCTCGCGAATACGCTCAGCGAAAACGGTTCTGTTTCGCGCGGAATCTGCTCGGTCGACGCCGCCGGCAACCTCGCGAAAGTTGTGGAGCACACGAAGATCTTCCGGCGCGACGGAGCGATCGTGAGCGTGCGTGAGGATGGTTTCGAAGTTCCGTTCACCGGTTCCGAGCTTGTCTCGATGAATTCGTGGGGATTCTCGGCCGGGCTGGTCGGGGAACTCGAACGGCTCTTCACGGAGTTTCTGCGCGAACGCGGGAGCGAGCTCAAGAGTGAATTTTATCTGCCGTTCGCGGTCGATACGCTGATCCGCGAGGGACGCGCCGAAATCAAGGTGCTGCGCAGCGAGGACAGCTGGTTCGGCATCACCTACCGCGAGGACAAGCCGTTTGTGCAGGCAGCTCTGAAGAAACTCGTCGCCTCGGGCGCGTATCCGGAGAAACTGTTCGCATGATGAGTTCGCTGCCGTCCCGTTCGCAGGAGGAAATCCGTGAAATCTGCGCAGGATTCGCGATTTACGGGGATTTTCTGGTCGCGGTTCCATTTGGATCCGGACACATCAATGACACCTATCAGGTCACCTACGATCAGGGCGGCGTGCGACTGCACTATACGCTTCAGCGGATCAACCACTCCGTGTTCAAGAAACCGGAGCAGGTCATGGAGAATATCGATCGGGTCACGGCCCATCTGCTGAATAAGATCCGCAGCCGCGGCGAGGAGACCCGCAAGCGGACGCTGCGGCTGCTGCGCACATTTTCGAACCGGCCGTTCGTGCAGGACAAACGCGGCGACTACTGGCGCGCCTATGTGTTTGTCGAGAACGCGCGTTCCTACGATGTGCTTGAGAGTCCGAAGCAGGCGTATCTCGCGGCGCGCGCGTTCGGCGAGTTCCAGTGTGATCTCGTCGATCTGCCGGGGAAGCGGCTGCATGAGACGATCCCGGACTTCCACCACACGCCGAAGCGGGTTGACGCTCTGCTCGAGGCAGTGGCAGAGGATCGGGTCGGCCGCGCCGCCGGGGTGAGGCGCGAAGTCGATTTCGTGATGAAGCGGCGCGATGAAACCGAGCTGCTGCTGAAACTCCATGCGCAGGGGGCGATTCCGGAGCGGATCACCCACAACGACACGAAGTCGAACAACATTCTGATCGACGACCTGACGGGGGAGGGGGTCTGTGTGATCGACCTCGACACGGTCATGCCGGGGCTGTCGCTCTACGATTTCGGCGACATGGTCCGTGGCGGGACGAGTCCGGCCGAGGAGGATGAGGTGAATCTTGACAAAGTCGGCATGCGGTTTGAGATGTTCGAGGCGCTTCTGCGCGGCTTTCTTTCGAGCGCGGGCGAGTTCCTGACCGAAGCGGAGCGGGAGAATCTGCCGTTCTCCGGCAAACTCATCACGCTCGAGACCGGGATTCGATTTCTGACCGATTACATCAACGGTGACGTCTACTTCAAGACCCGCCGCCCGAATCACAACCTCGAGCGCTGCCGCAACCAGTTCCGGCTCGTCGAGTCGATCGAGCGGCAGATGGACCGCATGAGTTCGCTTCTGCTGGACGCCTGACCGGCGGCGCGTGCGCTCCCGCATTTTTTACGGGGCGCTGAGTCCCTCCGGATTGGCGTGGACACGCGCGAACGCCCGCGCATCTCCGTCGTAGGTGATCCACACATACCACGGCAGTCGCTCGCCGCATTTGTCGCGCAGCAGCGCCGGATCGAATCCGGCATCAGGCGGGAGTTTGAATTGTTTCTCTTCGCCGGGATCGAGCGTGAACGGCAGCGGTTTCGAGAGCGGGGCCGGAACTCCGTCCACCCGGAGCTGCAAGGTGCCGGCAGCCCGTTCGGGCAGGAAATTCATGACACGGACATCGACCGGTTTTCCCTCCCCTGGCTGAGCGGCGACGGCCAGCAGCGGACCCGCATTCCGCATTGCGATGAGGACGAGACTCTTTTCGAGCTGTGGCAGTGTGGTGGAGAGCACGCCATCCCGACACTGGAACGGAAGTTCCGCAAGCGTTTCGCGCACGGTGTCCATGACGAAAAGGCGCTTGATTTCGAACGGAATATCCGCCTCGAAGGCTACTTGATGCCGTTCATGCGGCCCCCAGTTTGCAATGCCGAAGAGAATGCACTCGTCATTGCCGTAACGGGAGAGAATCTGGAACGGCGAATCGTCCGTCTCGATATCGTTGGAACTGAGCGCCGGGCGCATGGGCGGGCACAGCCCGCAGCGATCGAGGAATCCCTTGAGCAGTTTCCGGTACTCCGGATCGCCGACGTGGATGATCTCGTTCCCGCGTGTCGCCGGGGAAGGCAGGGTGGTGAGCGTATAGAAGTAATTCCGATACGAGTTGAAAAACGTTCCGGCGAAGTAGAGGACTTTTCCTCTGCCGACCGCGCGTTCCGTCACGGCCGGGGAGCCGTCCGGAAAGCGGGCGAGGATCTTCGCGTCGTCGGCGGCGATGATTTTTTCCGCCCGGTCGATCGGCGCGATGTTCGGGCGATGCCGCCAGCCGAACGGCGTCTCTTTCGTGATCGGGGCATAAAGCCGGATTCCTTTCGCGTAGTCGGTGTCGAAGCTCTGGAACTCGTCGGTGGTCCCGAGCGACTTCCCGCCGAGGATGCTGCGGAGAGAGTCGGTTTCGCGGTGGAATTCATCGTATTTCCCGGCCTGGTACTCTGTGATGAGAATGCCGCCGGATCGGACGAATTTCAAGATTTTCTCCGCGACTTCCGGGCGCAGGTGGCGCGAGAGCGGCAGCAGCAGCACTTTGTATCGAGGCAGTTCGCCCGCATGGATGTTGTGGTAACTGATGATGTCGACCGGATAATGCAGTTGAGTCATGAGTTTATACGCTCCGCGCAGGGCGGAGATCGGCGCGACATTCGGCGTCTGGGAGATCTCCTCCCACGGAAAGTAGACTGCCGCCGTCGCGGGCAGAACGCGGCCGGTCATCAGGATGGGCGCGAGCGTCTGAGCAGTCTTGGCGACCTGGGCGGCGCCGCGCCCCTGCGGCGTCAGCACTCCGTCGCCGTCGCGCAGCCAGAATCCGCGATGATTCTCTGTCCACAGCTGATGCCAGCAGTAGAAGTAGACCCCCTTGAGCCCGTGCAGAAAGGCCGGCATGTAGAGCAGGTGCATGTCCGCGGCGGTTTTCTCGGTCTGGTTTACGCGGCGGAACTCGAAGTTCGATTCGAGGAATTTCAATGCCTTGTCCCCGACCTGCGTTCGGTGGAAGTCGAGGCTCATCACGGGATCGAGATACCCCTCGCGCTGGAACGGATAGAGGTCGTAACCGTAGAAATCGCACGCGTCGCGGAACAGCCACGGATCGGTCGCCGTGCTCGCGGCATAATAGTCGAAATTGATCGGTTTCGGTGAGAGCGGCGTATCGGGCAGGTGCGGTTTGAGCAACCGGTACGCTTCGCGGAAATATTCCGCAACGCTGCATCGCCGGAACTCCATCCAGTCGAACCAGTCGGCGGCCGGGCCCATGAATTTGCGCGGCGGCTCGACTTCGGAGAAATCCCGGAACTCCGATCCGTACAGTTGATTCAGTTTCGCGATGTGGCCGTAACGTTTCTTCAGCCAGTCGCGGTAGAGTCGCAACGTGTGTTTGCTGTAGTCGGCGAGTCCTTTGACGTGCCACGTGTGATAGCCGTGCTCATTGTAGTAGACCACCTCCTCGAGACCGGGATGCCCATTGAGCGAGTCGAGTACGCGGGCGGTTTTTTCTCCAAGGCGGCGCGGTACATGCATGGCGACATTCTTCAGAATTTCACCATCGGCGTTGACCATGAAACGGCCGTCCTCGTCGGTTTCAAAGTTGATGCCGCAATTACTGCGGGACAACCCCTCGTTCCGAACGATCAAGCTCAAGGTCCGGTCCGTGAGTCCCGCGGTGTCGCTCCAGTCGTGGCGAACTGTGAAGCCGAGCGCCCCCGATTGTGCCGAGCCGTGAGCGGTGCCGATCGACATGCGGTAGGGACTGCGTTCCGGCAGAATCCGGATTGTTCCCGAAGCCACCGGGGCGGATCGGGTCTGTGACTCCCATTGCGGTTCGAGTTGGAACTCGCCCGGACTTCCGGCAGAAAAATTCCAGGGAATTTCACTGTGGCCCGGCGGAATGGTCAGAGACTTTTCCCAGACGACTTTTTGATTTGCCAGCAGGCGCAGCCGCCCGGCAGCGGGGGAGGGGAACGGATTGTCGGCCCGCACTGTGCCCGCGAGTGTCCCCCCCGACCGAACCAGCGTCCGCCGGGGAACGGTTTCCAGCCGCAGCCGGTTCCGGAAGAAGAGTTCCAGACCCGTCAGTTCCATGTGAATGAAGCCGTGGGGACGGTACAGCGTGAGCCGGTATTCGGAAAATGGTTCGTTTCCGGCAGTCAGGGTCAGGGAAAAGGTTTTCGCGGTGTTGTCGTCCCCGCGCATGTACCAGGGCTGGTCGGCGAGTTCCACGGTTTCCCCGTTGCGCACGCCCGCGAGTGTGACTTTGGAAATGCTCCACCACTTGTTGATGGATCGGGAGTGCAGTACGACTTTGGCCAGCGGCTCGGCTGTTGCCGAACGGATGGTCAGCGTCACGCTCGACGGCTTGCGCTTCCCGCCGTTCCAGAGTGCCGGGAGTTCCTCCACCGTCCCCGAGTCGGGAGGAAGAGACGAAGTGATTTCATAGATTCCGCCGCCGGCCAGCGGCAATGAGGTCAGCAGCACCGGCAGGAGAGCCCATCGCGGGAAGAGGGATGAAAAAATCATTTTCATTTCTCCTTTCGCTCAGAATCCGGTGCCCCAGATACGGGTGAAATTCTCATACTTCTTGATTCCGGCTGGTTGGAATTTCTCGACGTGATTGTCCAGAAACACCATATTCGCGATACCGTTGTGACGGAAGATCACCCGATGGGGATCGTCCCAGCCCGGGTTGATGCAGACATACGGCGCCTGATTTTTGCTCTGCCCCCCTTTGGAACTGTCTGCAACGAGGAACACGGAGGAGGCAGAACGTTTTTCTGTTTTAGAGCAGTACCAATTCGTACTCCTAAAACCGTAAACCTCGAATGGATTTTCCCAATTTTTGGACTGATAGGGGACCACCGGACAGCGGTATACTACTTGATTTGAGTTTTTTGATGAGATCAATTTGCAGGCAACCAGGTATGTCGGCCAGTTTTTCGCATAATCTGATCCCATCCCATCCGGCATCCACCCGCCGAATGCGTCCGCGTACAGCAGAAGCGCGGTGCCGCATTGCCGGAGGTTGGAGACACATTTGCTCGCCTTTGCCCGATCTCGCGCCTGATTCAACGCCGGCAGCAGCATGCTCGCCAGAATCGCGATGATCGCAATCACGACTAGAAGTTCAATCAATGTAAAATATTTCCGACTCATGGCGCTATTCCTCCTGTTGATATGAAGATGAGTTTTCATAGCGAATACTCCGGAATTCGGCTCGCAAGTGGACGGAACGAGGCCGGGGCGGTACTCTCCGGGAGACGTCGGACACTTTCGCCGGGCTTGAACGCCGGCGGCAGCACGATCTGATATCCGTCGGCAGGAACGTTGCCGGCCAGAATGGAAAAGGCCCGGTCCACAATCTCCGGCAGCGGCTGCCGGATTGCGGTCAATTTTGGCGTGAGTGTGTCGAGGAACGGCAGCCCGTCGAAACTGATCAGGCTGATATCGTCCGGAACCCGTTTCCCCACGGCCTTGATCGCGTCGAGTGCTCCCCATGCGCTGTAATCCGAAACGGCGAAGAGCGCGGTGATGTCGAGTCCGCGCCGCAGTTCCTGCTCCATGATCCGGTAGGCGAATTCGTAGCGGTCACCGTCCCGTCCGACCCCGGAATTGATTACAACCGGCTTGATCCCGGCGAGTTCCAGCATTTCCGAGAAGCCGACCGCCCGTTCACGGCAGGGGCGGATTCCCGGTTCTCCGAAGAGCAGTCCGATCCGCCGGTGGTTCTGCGAAAGCAGCAGACTTGCCGCCATCGCTCCACCACGCCGGTTGTCGATCGTGACGCTGTACACAGACGTATTCAGATAATCGTCAAAAAGTACAAACGGTTTGTCTTTAAGAATCCGCAGAGCCGCAATCTGATCGAGAGTAAACAGATCGCTGACCGGCGCGTAGGCAACTGCGTCGTATTGTCCCCGGATCGGACTAACCGCCGCGAGAAACTCATCATGCGATGAGACGATTACCGTGGTGACTTTCCAGTTGCGTCTATATGCTTCCGCCTCAAGAGAGGCGGTCAAGAATTCATTGTAACTGTTCTTCGGCGTTCCGAAGTGCGGGGGGCGGAAGTAGAGCAGCTTGCGTGTCAGAAATGATTCTGCCAGTTTCCCCGCCTGCTCCGTGAGATAGGTTCCGGACCCCTGCCGTTGATGGACGAAACCCTCCCGTTCCAGTTCCGCCATCACGAGCCGCATCGTTCCGTAGCTGCATCCGGCCAGTCCGGCAAGTTCGCGCGCGGTCGGCAGCTTGCGTTCCGCCGTTTCCGACTCCTCCGCGATTCGTGTCACAACGTATCGTTTGGCCGATTGAAAGAGATCTTTCCGGTTCATTTTTTCTACTTTGCTAAAAGTGCTAAAGTGATTTTGCTCTTTAGCATTAATTATGACAGAGTTTCCGGAAAAAGTCAAGGGATGATCCCGAAAAAAAAGAAAATTTTTCGGGATAGCCTCTGTTTCGGCTTAGAGCTCCGGCTTGGCGGAACGGGACATGAGATTCCGGACGGCGGTCGGAACATCGCGGCCGTGATAGAGAATCGCATGGATCTCGTCGATGATCGGAGTCTCCGCCCCGACCCGGCGGGCGAGGGTGTAGGCCCCCTGCGCCGTGGTGACTCCCTCGGCGACGACCATCCCCATCTCCTGCAGAATTTCCGGGAGTTTCTTCCCGCGGCCGAGCTCTTCGCCGACGTGGCGGTTGCGGCTGTGACCGCTCGTGCACGTGACGATCAGGTCGCCGATGCCGCTCAATCCGGAGAACGTCTGCGCCGAACCGCCCAGGAGTTCGCCCAGACGCCCCATCTCGGAGATTCCGCGGGTCATGAGCGCGGCTTTCGGATTGTCTCCGAGTTTCATCCCGTCAATGATCCCGGCCGCGATCGCCATGACGTTCTTGAGCGCCCCGCCGAGTTCGACGCCGACGACATCACTGCCGGTGTAGACGCGGAAGTTGTCGTTGATGAAGAGCTTCTGCACAAACCGGGCGTCCTCCGGATTCCGCGAGGCGGCGACCACGGCGGTCGGAATCCGGCGCGAAACCTCCTCCGCATGACTCGGCCCGGAGAGAACCGCGTATCGGTTGGGGCCGAGAACCTCTTCAACCATCTCGTGGATCAAAAGCCAGCTGCCGACTTCGATCCCTTTTGCCACATCGAGCAGCAGATGCTTCTGCGGATCGAAGTGCGGTTTCAGATTCGCAAGCACGCTGCGCAGATACTGGGTCGGCGTCGCGAGCACCAGCAGCTCCGCGCCGTCGACCGCGCGCGCAATGTCCGGCTCAAATTCGAGCGCGTCCGGCAGCCGCACGCCGGGGAGAAAACGGACGTTCTCCCGCTTTTCACGCATTTCGGCGAGATACTCCGGGAAGGGCCCGTACATGACCATCTTATGGCCGTTGTCGATCAGGGTCATCGCCAGGGCGGTTCCCCAGGCGCCGTCGCTCAGAACCGCAATTTTCACCGCTGCGTCCCCCGTTTGTCGCCATCTCCGCCGAATCGGCTCTCAGTTCCGTTCAGCAGCCGCTTGATGTTCGAGACGTGCCGCAGAATCGCCAGAAGCGCGATGAGTGTGAAGAAAATGAGCGTCGATGCTCCGAGCGGGAACGGCGTCGGGAGTCCGAGCCCGAAGAAGAGCGCCGCCGCCACGGGCAGTGCCGCCGCCGCGACGATGCTTGCGAGCGACACGTAGCGGGTCGTGAGGAACGTCACGAGCCAGACCAGCAGCGCGCACAGCAGCGGATACGGCGCGAGCGCGAGCGCGACTCCCGCTGCCGTCGCGACCCCCTTGCCGCCACGGAATTTCAGGTAGATCGGGAAGATGTGTCCGAGAATCACCGCCAGTCCCGCCGCGAGGGCGAGATTCGCCGTATCCTGCATGAAGACGGAATTCACAAGCGCGACCGGGAGCGCACCTTTCAGAAAATCGAGCAGAAAGCAGATTTTGCCCTGTATCTTGCCGACGGTCCGGGTGACATTCGTCGCGCCGATGTTGCCGCTGCCGACCTTGCGAATGTCGATTCCGTGCAGCCGCCCGATCAGATAGCCGAACGGAATCGCGCCGACGAGATACGCTGCCGCCGGAACGATGAAATACTCCAGATTCATAAAAAATCTCCCGCTTTTCGATTGAAACCCGCCCGGGGGGGAACTATATTTTTTCAATAAGATACCTCAAAAACGGTTTTTTTGCAAATAGTGGGAGGATTGAAATGCCCAAAATCGTGCGTTTGATTGTCGCCTCCGGCGAGACGTCGAGCGACCTGCGTTATGCGGCCGGATTTTCCGCGCCAGACGAATTCATCTGGTTTGACGACGGAGCGGGGCGTCGCGGCGTGGTCATGTCCGCGCTGGAGTTCGGACGGGCTTCGCGCTCGGCGCGGCCCGATACGGAGGTACTGCCCGAACAGCAGTTCGGAGTCACCCGGCTTGAGATCCTCTCGAAGCTGGCGGTGGAGTTGCGGGCGGACGGTTACCTTGTGCCGGAAGATTTCCCATTGCTTCTGGCGGATCTGCTGCGGAAAAACGGCATTTCGGTCGTCGCGCACCGCGGACCGTTTTTCCCGGAACGGGAGTTCAAGAGCTCGGATGAGGTCGGAAAGATCATTCGTTCGCAGCGCGCGGGCGAGGCGGGCTGCCGCCGCGCGTTCACCGTGCTGCGCGAGACCGATATTGATTCCGCGGGGCGGCTGATCTGGAACGGCGAAGTGCTCACCAGCGAAATTCTGCGCGGCGAGATCGATCTTGAAATGGTGAAACTCGGAATGCTTCCGACCGGAACGATCTGCGCGGGGGGCGAACAGGGGTCGCAGCCGCACAACGTCGGTTCCGGGCCGCTCTTCGCGAACCGCCCGATCGTTATGGATATCTTCCCCCGTTCGGCGGAGACCGGTTACTGGGGAGATCTGACCCGGACGGTGGTCCGGGGGAGGGCGCCCGAGATCGTTCGGAAAGCGTATGACGCGGTGCTGGCCGCGCGGGAACTGGGCAAATCGCTCATCGCAGTGGGCGCCGATCCCGCTGAGATTCACCGCGCTGCCGCCGCGAGCATGGAGAAAGCCGGATTCCGGACCGGGCAGAACGAGAAATCCGCGTTCGGCTTCTTCCACGGTCTCGGTCATGGGGTGGGGCTCGACATCCACGAGTCTCCACGCCTCTCGCCGCGCAACGCGAATCCGCTGCGCGGCGGTGAGGTCATCACGGTCGAACCGGGGCTCTACTATCCCGAGTGGGGAGGAATCCGGCTCGAGGATCTCGTCTATCTCTCTCCCGGAAACGGTCCGCAGTGCCTGACCGAACTCGAGGATTTCCTCGAACTGTAGCGTTTGTCCCCCCGCTGTGGCGGAACCAAACCATACAAGGGCAAAGAGAACTCACGCTCTCTTTGCCCTCTCTTTTGTGCCGACACCACCTGGAAAAGAGACATTCTCAAGGGGAGAATTCCCCGGTGAAAAATTTTTTTCTTAATCTGTCTACAAAATTGCGACAATCTGTCTCCATTGTTTATAATTAATAACAGAAATGCAACGGGAAATCCGGGAAAATGATTCTGCAGGAACGATCTGAACAACTTTATATCAAACTGAGCCGGGAGTTGAAACGCTTCTCGCCCGGCAAACGATTTCACACCATCCGGCACATTGAACGGAAGTTCGGAGTCAGCTACCGGGTTGCGGATGTGACGCTGGACCGGCTTGAAAAGGAGGGGCTGCTGGAACGACGGGATCGCAGCGGGCTGTACGTCCGTTCCACTGCGCCCTGCCGTTCCGTGGCTTTCTTTTACATCGACTGGCCGGGGGGCCACCAGCGGTTCATCGCCGAACAGTTCGGCCGCGCCCTGCTGGCTCTGGGGCATTACGATTTTTCGGCGCTGCCGTACAACTACCAGTCGGATCTGATTCCGCAGCTGGAGGCGTGCCCGGCTGACCTGCTGGTCGTATTTTGGCCGCCCCGGCCGCTGAGCTCGCAGGAACTTGTCTGGCTGGGGCAGTTCTCCCGGCCGCTGGTGCTCTGCGATCTGAATCTCCGCGACATTTCGCACCACTGTTTCTTTGTCAATAGCGGTTACGTGTGCACGCTGGCTCTGACCCGGTTTCGGAATAACGGTCACCGCCGGATCGGCATTCTGCTTGCGGAGCCTCCTTTTGGAGAGAATTGGGCGATCCATCATGATTTTCTGACTTTCGCCCCGCTGTACGATTGCGTTCCCGTTCTGATCGAGTGCCATCCGGAAAGCGGCAACTTCTCCCCGGAGCTGGCTTATCTGGCCATGATGAAGCATCTGGACCGGTTCGGACTGAATTTCACCGGGCTCTTCGTCATCTCCGGCTATGCGGCACAGGGCGTTCAGCGCGCTCTCAACGAGCATGGGATTTCCGTTCCGGACGATCTGAGTGCGATTGCATTCGGGAATCCGGAATCCACCGCATATTTCACGCCGCCGTTGACTACCATCGCCGACGATGAGAACACGATGGCCACGCAGAAAGCGGACGCCGTTCACCGGTATCTTCAGAATCCCGCCTCCGGGCCGATCATCGTGGAATCCAGAGCGATCGTTTACGAACATCAATCCGTTCGCAATCTTCATTCGACCATTACAACCAACCCCAATTCAGAAAGGAATATGGCATGAGAAGATTCACATTGATAGAGTTGCTCGTCGTGATAGCGATCATCGCGATATTGGCGGCAATGCTGCTGCCGGCGCTGAATCAGGCACGGGGACGGGCGAAAGCTGCGAGTTGTGTCAGTAACTTGAAACAGCTCGGACAAGCTTTTATTGCGTATGCGGATGACTCGAAAGGCTGGGCCCCCTCGACATATTACGATAATGGATTCTGGCTACGTCCGTTGCTGGATGGAAAATACGTCAGCGGTCCATCGTACACGTTGCAGTGGGACAAAGCCTATTTTGATACGGAAACGAAAGGAATCTTCTCCTGCCCATCCATTCCCTTTTCCGGTCAGTTTAGCGAGACTTACGGTTTGATTGCCAATGGAGACATAGGTAGACTCCGACTGACGGGAGGTGAGCTTGTATTAATTTACAACGCCTTTAATCAGGATACCACCAGATGGGGATTTAGAAAATCGCATTATTCACCAAGTCAGTCGTTGATTCTCGGGGATTCCAGCTGGGAAAGTGGTGGTCATGATTCTTGGTACAGACTTGATTCGGTTTATCAAGGAGAGGCCAGTTTGCGGCACTCTGCTCGTGGTAATTTTCTGCACGGGGATGGTCATGTGGCCGCTTTACAAAACACGGAATTGAAGGCACATTGCTTGTGGGGAAACTCGCTCGATACGATTAGATATGTTTACCCGGGAATGGTTATTTCCGTCAAAGCTCCGTAATTGTTTGTTACAAAACAAAGTCCACAGTTCGTTCTCTCAATAGAAGATAGTTGCCCTGCTTTTAGTGAGCGGTCGTGGTGAATTTGTAACAAGATTGATGATGTGCGTAAACGTAATGGTATTTGCCGATCTGCAGAAGATTGCAAAAGGGTGACGCAATAAGGGCGTAACGAAAGTTGCGAGACCCATATTCAAGAGGTTTGGTGACGCCGTAGCTTGGGAGGACTATTTGGCAAACCGAAAGATCATTGCAATATCGACATCGGCATTGGAAGTTGTAACGATGTTTCACAAAATGTGGGACAATAACCACAACAAGGGGAAAAAGAAATGGATCGAAGATTTTGGAAAGCGGCGGCTGTTTCCGCTGTATTGGCGGCGGGCACCTGGCTTTCTGCAGGAGAGGAGTTTTTGCTTGGTGGCAGTGCGCACTTTTCCAAGAGTCGCGCTGATGTCAATACGACGCTCGATTTGATGGTGGAGGGAGGACTTTCCGCCACCCGGGACGATATCGTCTGGGACGGCTGGGAGAGAGAGCGGGGTAAGTACAGTCCGCAGGGATATTATGAGGATTACATCAACCGAGCGTTCAAACTCGGCCTCCGGCCGATGCATCTCATCAACTATGGTCATAGACTCTACGATCCCTCCGGTGTACTCCTTTTCGAAAATCCGAATCCGCCGCAGGAGGCGTTCGATGCTTTCGGTCGCTTTGCCGGTTGGGTCGCTGCCCGATATCGTGCCAAGGGGAACGCCCCGCAGATCTATCAGATCTGGAATGAGTGGCCGGGACCGGCCGCCCCTTATGCGAAAACACTGGCCGCGGCTTATGTGCAGATGAAGAAAGCGGATCCAGACTGCATTGTCGTGGCGAACTCCTGTCATCGCGGGGATGCTTTTTTGGAGGAGACGTTTCAGCAGGGGGTTCTCCAATATTGTGACGGGATCGCCTGGCACAATTATAATCACAGTGAACTGACTCCGAAAAATCGTTCTGCCGAAACGTTTTTCGCCCGGGTCTGCTATGTATTGGAGATTTCTAAAAAGTACAACAACGGGATTCCAAAGCCGATGTACTTGACTGAAATCGGTCGCCCGAATCATTTAGGAATTCAGGGTAGCACAGAAGCTGAAGTTGCCGACTATCTTACGCGGTTGCTGCTGTTGGTTCGCACTGAACCGGCAATCAAAGGCGCGTGGATTTACAACTTTTTGGACAGTGGTTATGATCCCTATTATTTTGAGCACAACTTCGGACTCTGCACTGCCGATGAAACGCCGAAAGAGGCATTCTACGCCGTGCGCTCCATCGCCGATGTGATTCGTCACGGCAAGTTTGTGCGGCGTTGGAAAACGCCGGAAGATGTGTGGCTCCTGCAGTTTCGGATGCCGGACGGGCGCGATGTTCTTGCGGCGTGGACCGCGGTCTCAGATGTGCGGCATCAGTTGATATTCTCCCGCGGCAGCGCGCCGGATGTTCCCGCCGAACTGCTGGTCGCCGGGGGGGTCCCGACCGTGCGCAAGTGGGGATGGCTTGAATGGGTCAACGCCGACAGCAACAAAGAGATTGGTCTCGGCGGCAGGCACAAAGACGAGATCAGCTTTACCGCGGGCAGCCGCCCCGTGCTGCTTTTCGGCAAACTCGACGGCATTTCATTGCGGGCAGTCAAGCGGATCGAACGTCTGCCGAAAGACAACGGCAATGGCGGGATCAAAGTGCCGGAGGAGGTCATCCTTGTTGGAAAATCCCTCGATCAGGCGCAGGATCATCCGCTCGGCTCGGAACTTCAGTACCGCCGTTTGGGCGGGTTGGGACCGCGCAACGGTGTTGCGGACCTCGATGCCTCGTTCCGTATCGCATACGACAAGAAAAATCTGCTGCTTGAAGTAAGCGTGACAGACGATATTCCGTCCAATGACTATCATGGTAATAGGCTCTGGAACGGGGATTCTCTGCAGCTCGCATTTTCCGCGCTTGATCGCCGGGAGAAAGGACCTGCAGGAACCGAATACGCTCTGGCATTGACTCCGCAGGGACCCGAGGTGTTCCGCGAGGCTTCCCAGCTTGATCTTGAAACTCCGACCCAGGTGAAATTGGATGCGAAACGCTCCGGGACGAAGACCGTCTACCGGATCACCGTTCCCTTTGCGGAAATCGGCGTCGACCCGAAACCGGGTATTCCGATCGGCATGTCTCTGGTGGTCAACGACAACGACGGCAAGGGACGCAAGGGGTATTTGCACTGGGGCGACGGCATTGCGAACGGCAAGAATCCCGACCGGTACAACTGGATTGTCCTGCAATGAAGAAACTGCTCAGTTTGCTGTTGTTCTCCGGCGCGGTTCTGCCGGTCCTCGCCGGAGCGCTGGAGATCGGCTTCGACAAGGGGACGAATCCCGGTTGGGGGTTCTTCATTGGCATGGAGGCTCCGGGCGCCCAGGGAAATCTGGTCATGATGCCGGAAAAGGTCGGCATCCCGGCGCTCCCCGCCGCCCGGCTGGAAGGTGCGTTCAATAACGGCGGCTGGTACGTGGGGATGAGCCGCAATTTGCAGAAGCCTGTTCCGTTCGGAAAGCTTACGATCAAACTCGCCAGTTGGGATTACAACGCGATTGTCGTCCGACTGGTTGACTCTTCCGGCCAGACGCATCAGATGCTGATCTGGCTTCGGAGTGGAGGGGAATGGAAAGAAGGAGTATGGAAAGAATTTGTCATTAAACGGCCGAAGTTGTCGCCGCACTATTGGGGTGGCGCAAATGATGGGAAATGGCACGGCAACCTGAAGTCGGTCATGATTCTCGTCGAGGGAGTCGGTCTGATGGATCGAAAAAAGGGGCAGGGTTTTCTCTACTTCAACCGGATCGCCATCGAAGCGCCTGAGGCGTGAATAGATAGATCCTGATAACAGCAAAGCATGAGGCGGCACAGCCTCATGCGGAAAATGGATGAAGGGGCTGTTGCAAAACTATGAGGTTTTGCAACAGCCCCTTTTTTTCTCGTCAGGGGCTTTACATTCCGGAAAACGGCAGTATATTATAAAGAAGTATATTTGAAAACAGGATTTTCTGGAAAGGTTTTTCCAAGCAAATGGACGATTCTTCCGACGGAGAGTTTCGATTATCCGGCCGCCTCGCGCCGGATCGATGTACCGTGCTCGAAAAAGCCGGTAAAAACGAAACGCTCGAGACTCTGATCGAGCTTCTCGCTCCGTTCGCCGGGGCCGCGGGGAGGGACGGACTCGCCGAGGCCGTCCATGCGCGGGAAAAACTTCTGAGCACGGGTATCGGTCTCGGTATCGCGATTCCGCATGTCCGGCTTCCCTCCGCCACTGATCTGGTCGCAGCCGCTGCACTGGTTCGCAGTGGAATTCCGGATTACGTCAGCATGGATTCCCTGCCGGTCCATCTCGTCGTCATGATCGTCGCCCGCACCGATCAACATGAACTTTACCTGCGCGTGCTCTCCCGGCTTAGCTCCTCCTTGAAAGACGAGGCGTTCCGGGCGCGGGTGTTTCACTGCGCTTCCTCCCGCGAACTCTGCGAACTGCTCTGCGGGTGTTGATTTTTCAGCGAACGAAAGCCGGCCGGTTGCCGGAATAACATAACGGAGAAAGGAAAGAAATGATTCAGGAAGATGCGGTTCCGCAGATCGACTGGGGTCGTGCGGATCTGTTGATCGAACTCGCCCTCAACGAAGACCTCGACACCACCGGTGACGTGACCACCAATTCGGTCGTGCCGGAGGAGGCCGTCGCCACCGCCGTACTGCGCTGCAAGGAGCCGCGCATGGTGCTCGCCGGCATCCAGATTGCGGAGCGGGTCTTCAAAATGGTCGAGCCGCGGTTGCAATTCCGGACCATGAAAGATGACGGAGACGTGTGCGAATACGGCGAAATCATCGCCGAGATCTCCGGCCCCGCGCGCGGCATTCTCGTCGCGGAACGGACGGCCCTGAACTTCCTGCAGCGGCTCTGCGGCGTCGCCACGACCGCATCGAAATACGCCGAGGCGTTGAAAGGCACCAAAACGGAAATTCTCGATACGCGCAAGACGACGCCGGGATTCCGCAATCTGGAGAAATACGCCGTCGCCGTCGGCGGTGCGACGAATCACCGCGTCGGCCTCTACGACCGGATCATGATCAAAGACAACCATCGGGAACTCGCCGCGATGGAGGGGGCCGGCGGTATCGCCCGCTCCGTCCAGCGTGCGCGGGAGAAATATCCGGAACTCGAGGTCGAAGTCGAAGCCGATACCCTCGACGAAGTGCGCGAGGCCGCCGAAGCCGGCGCAGACTACATCATGCTCGACAATATGTCCGACGACATGATGACCGAGGCCGTCAAGCTCGTTGCGGGCCGCGCGAAACTCGAGGCCTCGGGCGGCATCACGCTCGAGCGTCTGCCGCGCATCGGCAAGATCGGAGTCGACTTCGTTTCGAGCGGCGCATTGACCCATTCGGTCAAGGCGGCTGACATCTCGCTCGACATCGAGGCGGAAAAATGATCGCGCGTCTGACCGGAATCGTCGCGGAATCCGGATTTTCCGGGTGTGTGCTCGATGTGCATGGCGTTGGCTACGAGGTCGCGATTCCGGTCTCCACGTTTGAGAAGCTGCCGCAGCCCGGCAACGAGGTGACGCTGCTGATCTACACGCAGGTGCGGGAAGACGCGATCGTCCTCTTCGGATTCGCAACGCCGGAGGAGAAGAATCTCTTCCGGCAGCTGCTGAATGTCTCCGGTATCGGCGGGAAACTCGCGTTGAGCGTGCTCTCGGCGCTGCCGGTGGCGAACTTCTGCGCCGCGGTGCAGTCGAACGACGTAAAGACGCTCTCGCGCATCCCCGGAATCGGCAAGCGGACTGCGGAACGGCTCGTCGTCGAACTCAAGGACAAAGTGACTTCCTCGGGGGCCGCGAGTGTGTTCCCCTCACCGGGGGCGACCGCAGCGGCTACTGCGGTCGGCGATGCGGCGCTCGCGCTCGAACAGCTCGGATTCAAGCGCGACGCGATCGACAAGGTGCTCAAAGCGCTGACATCCGAGCTGCCCGCCTCGGAACAGAGCAGCGAGACGTTGCTGCGTCAGGCGATTATCCGGCTGAATTTTTAAGGAGGAATCCGGAATATGCGCACAAAAGCCCGGAGACTGCTCTACGCCGGAATCGTGTTTCTGCTGCTTTTCGCCGTTCTTTACACGAAAGAGGAGATCACGCTTGCCGGCAATGAATCGTCGCGTTTCGGCGTGGTGCAGGCGCTCGGCGAGCAGGGGGTGTTCTACATCGAGGGGACGAATTTCGCCTCGACGGTCGACAAGCTCGAACGGAACGGCCATCTCTACTCCGACAAGCCGCTGCCGCTGAGTTTCTGCGCGGCTCTGATTCATGGCGTGATCCACCGCGTGACGGGGATCAATTTCACGGAGAACCGGATGCTGGCGATCTATCTCGTGAATCTGCTGGTCTCCGGAGGATGCAATATTCTGCTTTTTATCCTGATGTTCCGCCATCTGAGGCGGACCGCCCGCGGGCGGATCGAGTGGAAGTTTCTGCTCGCGCTGGCAATGCCGCTCACCACCTGGCTCGGAAGTTATTCGGTGGTGATGAACAATCACACCCCGGCGGCTCTGGCGCTCTTCGGCATGATCGTCGCTCTGGAAAAGTACCGGAGGAAACCGACGCTGCAGGCGGCCGCGATCGCCGCGGGCTGCGCGGGACTCGCAGGCGCGTTCGAGATTCCTCTCGGGATTCTGTCCGGCCTGGGGGCGCTGGCCGGCGTCTGGTTCTGTTCCCCCGCCGGCCGGAAATGGAAGCCGCTCGCGGTGGTGGTCGCGACGGGCGGAGCGATCTGCCTCGGCGTACTGCTGCTGAATTTCATCGCCTACGGAACGGTTGTGCCGCTCTATGTCGCCGATGGTTCCGGGTCGTACCGGTTTGTGTTTCTCTGGTCGCAGTTTGGAGAATACTGCTGCGAATGTCTGTTCGGATTCCGCGGGTTGTTCAGTTATCAGCCGTTCCTGCTTCTGGTGTTCCCCGCGGTCTGGTTTCTCCGGAAGAGGCTGCGCGTCCCGGACTGGTGCGGGCTCGGCACGGCAGCGGCGTTGATCGTGTTTTACATGATTTTTACGAATGAGTACGGCGGTGCCTCTTACGGAATGCGTTATCTCATTCCGGTTATCCCGGTCTTCTGGTTCGTGATTTCGCGCTGGATTCTCTCCTGGCGTCCGGCGGTCTGGAATGTGGTTCCGGTGCTTCTGCTGCTGCTCTGGGGGTGTGTCACGATGCTGGTCGGCGCCTACTGCCCGTTCTGCATCGCCAATGAGGGATTCCGGACCCCGGAGGGACACTTCTCCCGTGTGATCCGCAGTCCGTTCTGGGGAAATCTGCTCGTGATGAATTTCGAGCGCGATCCGGAGGGGAAGTATACGCAGATGATGATCGATTCGTTCGGTCCGGAATACTCGTTCCTGCACATCTACCACTCGGGCGTCCACATGCGCAAACCGGAACTTGTGGCGCAGCTGCTGCAAAGCTCGCTTGCCGAGCGCGTCGGAGTGAAAAAAACGCCGGGAGAGGAGTCCTCCCCCGGCGGAAAAGATTGAGTCGCTTCGCGCGGTTCAGACCAGCGGCAGGAACGAATTCATGTAGATCGCCGCGACCGAAGTCGCATTCGCATATCCCGGCGCCTGTTCCAGCAGACTTGCGAGCGAGGGTTCGTGGATGGTCAGGTCGACGAGTTTCTCCACATCCTCTTTCTGGAATCCGACGTCGCTGAGTTTCTGCGGCACGCCGCAGCGAACGAGCCACGCCTGTACCGCTTTGCCCGCGGCATGCGCCTCTTCGGGTTTGCCCTCGAGATCGGGCGCCATCGGTTTCAGCAGATCCGCGAGAACCGCCGCCTGGTGCGGATAGATCGTCTGAACGACCGCCGGGAGCAGCACCGCGAGACCGAGCCCGTGTGCGAGTTCCGGCTTGAGCGCGCTCAACGGATGCTCCAGCGCGTGCGTATAGTGCAGCAACCCGTTGTCGAATGAGAGTCCCGCCAGCATCGAGGCGTAGAGCAGAAAATACCGGGCGGTCAGATCGGTCGGATCCTTGTCCGCAATGGGCAGATACCGTGTCACGAGTTCGATCACGTCTTTCCCGAGCATGACGGCGTAGGGATTGGTCGACTTGCTGGTGGCCGCTTCGATGACGTGGTTGACCGCGTCGATGCTGACGAACCGGGTCTGCGCCTGCGAGAGCCCCGTCATCAGCGCCGGGTCGTCGATCGACCAGGTCGGATAGATGCAGTCGAACGCGATAACCGGTTTCTGTTCCGTCTCCGGAATCGTCAGAACGGCGAAGCGGTTGACCTCGGTGCCGGTTCCGTGCGTGAGGTTGATCGCGACGATCGGGACGGCTCCCGTCGGGGTGAAGCCCTGCGAAAAGAGCTCCCGCGCGGTTTTCCCCGGATGCTTCAGCAGAATCGCGGCGCTCTTGCCCGTGTCGACCGGACTGCCGCCGCCGATGGCGACGACCGCCTGCGCTCCCGCCGCGGCTCCGAGCGCCGTCGCCTCATCCGCTTCGACGGTGGTCGGGTTCGGCGTGACTTTGTCGTAGAGGGCATAGCGGATGTTCCGCTCCTTGAGGATGCGTTCGACCACTTCCCATGCGCCGGTTCGCTTGTAGGAGCTGTGGCCGGTGACGACAAGCACACTCGTGATGTTCCGTGCGGTCAGCTGATCGGCGATCTCCGCGAAATATTCGATCGCTCCGACGCCGAAGTAGAGATCGGTCCTGAGCCGGATCTGCCGGACACTGTAGATGTCAATGCCGTTTTCCCACATGATGCACCTCCTCTTTGAATCGGTTGGAATCTGTTGCTAATGTAGCATTCCGCGGGAAAATGTCAAATCATCGGCACGGATTTTACCAGACGGAGAATTCCGGGACGTGATCCCGCAGAAAGCGGTCCAGTTTCCGGTACTCCGGGCACATGCGTTCGACCTCGCGCCAGAATCGTTCGGAGTGGTTCAGCTCGAGCCGGTGGGCGAGCTCATGCGCGACCACGTAATCGACGACCGGTTCCGGCCAGAGGATCAGCCGCCAGCTGAAGTTGAGACTCCCGTCGCGGCTGCACGATCCCCAGCGGCCGCTCGCTCCGCTGATCCGGATTCGGCGGAAAGTGAGATGAAATCGCCCGGCCGTTTCCCGCACTTTCCGCTCGAGCAGCTCGGCCGCGAGATGCCGGTAGAGCGTTTCGATGTGTCCCCGGATCGAGGGCTCATCCCCTGCCGGAACAAAAAAGCCCTCCTCGAATGTGAGCACCCGCCGGGTGAAATGCAGCGGATACGGCTTCCCGAGGAGCGGAAATTCGCTCCCGTCGGTGAACGAGACGATCCTCCGCCGGGCAGCCCTTTGTTCAAACCTCCGGCGCAAACGGTCGATGATGGCGGAATTCCGGTCGAGAATGCGGACGATCTCGGCATCCGTGACGCGGAGCGGCGCCAGCACCGCCAGCCGTCCATCCTCCGGGCGGATCGTGAGGGCGACCCGCCGCCGTCGGGCGGACCGGATGATGACCGGCGCAAGTTCCGCAGCGTTCCCGGATGTGCTCATTCCATGAAGAGGTTGCGGCTCGTGAAGCGCGGTTCGCTCGTGACGTGGATTCCGAGTTTCCGCAACGCGAGCTCGTCACCGGGAGTCGGCAGATGGCTGATGTGCATTTCGCATCCCGCAAGGCGCGAAAGTTTCTTCATCGCAAGTTGCGCGGCCGGGTTGGTCGGGACGCTGACCGAGAGCGCGGTCAGAGTCTCTCCGAGATCGAGGCTGACGCCCTTGTTCTTGTAGATTTTCTTCTTGAGCTGGCTGACCGAGTCGATGACCTGCGGCGAAAGCAGAAAGAGATCGTCCGGCAGTTTCGCAAGGATTTTGACCGCATTCAAGATACAGCTCGAGGCCGCGTGCAGCAGCGGCGAGTTCTTGCCGGTGACGATCGTGCCGTCGGGCAGTTCGAGCGCTGCGCCGCAGAAGATGTTTTTGCTGCCTTTGCCGGGCTGTTTTTCCGCCTCTTCCGCGGCGGCGCGGGCAGGCGCGACGACCCGACGGTCGAATTCCGTGATCCCGAGGTCGTCCATGAGCAGTTTGACCCGTTCGGAGGCGATCTTGTCGGCATTTCCGAGCGCATGGGCGCACATGTACTGGAAGTAGCGGCGGATGATCTCCTGGGTTGCGGCCTGGCGGCACACCTCGTCGTCGGTGATCGCGAATCCGACCCGGTTCACGCCCATGTCGGTCGGCGATTTATAGAGCTGCTCGGGTGACATGATGCGCGCGCAGATCCGTTTGACCACCGGGAAGATCTCAAGGTCACGGTTGTAGTTGATCACCGTCTCCCCGTAGGCTTCGAGATGGAACGAGTCGACCATATTGATGTCGCCGAGGTCGGCCGTAGCCGCTTCATAAGCGATGTTGACCGGGTGTGCGAGCGGCAGATTCCAGACCGGGAACGTCTCAAATTTCGCATACCCGGCTTTGACGCCGCGCTGAAATTCGTGGTAAACCTGCGACAGACACGTCGCCATTTTACCTGAGTTCGCGCCCGGACCGGTCACAACCACAATCGGCCGGTCGGTTTCGATGTAGTCGTTCGAGCCGTAGCCGCGCGGGCTCACGATCGTATCCAGATCGGTCGGATACCCCTCGATCGGATGGTGGGTGTAGACCCGGATGCCGCGGCGGGAAAGCTTGTTGATGAATGTCTTGACGGCGGGCTGCTCCTGATAGCGGGTCACGACGACGGCTTTCACATCGAGTCCCCAGTCGCGCAGATCGTCGATCGTGCGCATGGTGTCGGTGTCGTAGGCGAGGCCGAAGTCCGCGCGCATTTTTTTCTTCTCGATATCGCCGGCATAAATGCAGATGACGATGTCGATTTTGTCTTTCATGCGCTGCAGGAGCTTGATCTTCGTGTCGGGATCGAATCCCGGCAGAACGCGCGCAGCATGGAAGTCGCACAGGAGTTTCCCGCCGAATTCAAGGTAAAGTTTGTCGTCGAACTTGCCGGCCCGCTCGAGAATGGCCTGGGATTGTTCGTGAAGGTATTTTTCGCTGTCAAAACCGGATTTCATAAGACTCCTTTGCGTTCAGTCGGCTCGGCATTGATTCGCGGGCGCTTCGCCGTTCCATTGCAGATTTCCGGAACATAATATACCATCCGCCGCGCAGTAAAGCAAGAGGCGAAATTTCGTGATTCGTCGTTTTTTATCCGAAGAGAGAGTAACGTTTTCGACCGGAGTCGCCAATGGGGAATAGTTGCAAAAAAAACACTTCTACGGGTTGAATTTTCTGCTTTTCCGGTGTATTTTTTCTGGTATGTTTTGATAATTGCTTTTAAAAACCGAAATAATAATGGAGGCGCCCCGGCAAAATGAAGAAATTGTTCATCACGATTCTGCTGTTGCTTGTGGCTGCATCGTTTTACACGATGTACACAAGTCGCGACCAGGTTACGGAAGTGCCTGTCATTACCTGGCGGACCGACCCGAATCCGCAACGGGAAGAGCAGATCATGCTGTTTCGGGAGTGGCTCGTGGAGAACGGCCATGTTCTGAAAGATTCGCAGGGAAACGTGGTGACCTACACGGAGGAGGAGGCCGCCGCTTTGAACGAGGCGTATGGTCCGGTCGGCGCTCCGCTCAAGCCCGGTGATCTCCATTATGTCAAGCCCGGCTCGCCGAAGCCGAACGGCGATGTGCAGCTCGAGACGGCCAACAACCAGAGTACGCTCATCCAGGCGGTTTCCGGTATGGCCGGCGATGTGTTCGACACCGGCGAGGTGCTCGGCTACTCCCAGCTCGGCGTGGCGATGGACATCACCGAAGATGCGAAGAAGAACGGTTACGGGCTTAAGAACACCTATCCGGGCATGGCCGGACTCCTGAACGGCATGGACGGCAAACAGTATGGGTATCCCTGTAACGGCGCAAGCGTGGCGATGTGGATCAACCTTTCGACGCTGGAGAAGTTCGGGTTCAGCCGGCCGCCGCTGGAGTGGACGCCCGAGGAGTTCGAGAAGATGGCCATCGAGTATGTCAAAAAGGCGAATGAGGGACTTCCCCGTCAGGAGTACTTTTTCCTGCAGGCATTGGACAGCGGCTGGGGTGTGATGATGGCGATGTGCATCTCCCGCAGTCGCGGACTGGATATTTACAATGAAACCATGACCCGCTGCATTGCGAACAATGACGCGCTCAAAGATGCGATCCGGCTTTTCTACAAGTGGACTTATGTCGACCGGATTGCACCGACGGCGGCGGATGTCGCTTCGATGAATGTAGATTCCGGATATGGCGGGGCGGATTACTCGAACTTTGTCTCCGGCAAATATGCGATGATCGTCATGGGCAGATATTGCCTGATCCGATTCCGCGAGGTGCAGGAGGCCCGGAATATGACGATTCAGTTCGGTGTGAGCCAGCTGCCGATGTATGACTATAAGAATCATCCGCTTTCGGTCCGCGCGGCGATGCCCTATCGCGGCAGCAAACAGCCGGAATTGACAAAACTGTTCCTCCAGTTTCTGGCGAGCAAGGCCTACAATCTGTATATCGTCGAGCATGCCGATGGGTTGCCGCCGAATCCCGACATCGTGAGCGCCGAGATGAGGGCGATCGCGACGAAGCGTCCGAACGAGCATGACAGCAGCGAGCTGGAATTCATCTGGGCTCGTACGATTGGGTTGCCGAGTTACTACAGTCCCTATGTCAAGACCGGTTCGACGAACTGGCTTCAGAACGGCATCAACCGTTACTTCAACGACCGTTCCTCGCTGGATGAAACGCTCGAGTATATCGAGACTCGCTACAACAGTGAGATCGAGATCTCAAAGAAGGCGAACCCCGCGATGATGAAAGCATGGGAGGAGGATTGGGCGCTTCAGCAGAAGATCGACGCTTTCAAGAAAGAGGGGAAGAAGATTCCGGTCGAATGGATCAAGAATCCGTTTTATGTGAAATATTATCGTGATAGAGGAATGCTTGATGAAAGCAATGCGGGAGGGAGTAAATAAAAAATGGCGATGACGAAAAAAGATGTCAAGGATCTCGCGATCGGGGTCGGATTCCTGCTCCCGAACATTCTCGGCTTCCTTGCGTTCACGGTGATTCCACTGGTGATGAGCATCTACATGGCGTTCACGGACTGGAATCTTGAGATGCACAACTACTTCCGGTCGGAGCCGATCAGTTTCGTGTGGTTCGACAACTTCGTGAAACTCTTTTCCGATCCGGATTTTCCGCAATATTTCGGCAATACGTTCTTCATGATGATCGGAATCCCGTTCGGCGTTGCGGGCAGTCTGGTTGCGGCACTGCTGCTGAATATGGATTTCGTGAAAGGCGACAACCGGAAACGGTTGACCGTCACGATGATACTGACCGCGGTGATGGTCAGCTGCTTCGGGCTGCTCGCTGTGCTCGGGCTCGGCGGAACCGGCATGATGATTCTGATGGTATCGCTGGTCGGCGGGGTGTTCATCCTCGGTTCCATCGGGGGCAAGACGGTTTACCGCACCCTTTTTTACTTCCCCTACTTCACGGCGGGTGTCGCGACCTACATCCTGTGGAAAAAACTTTACAGCCCCGAGAACGGGCCGATCAACAACGCATTGCGGCCGCTGCTCGATGCGCTGACCCCGGTGGCGATTCTCATCTCGCCGGCATGCGAGGCGATCGGCATCGGGCTGCTGGTGGTGGTCGGGCTTTTCTACCTCTGCATGGTGCGGCGCAAGCTGCGGCTCTGGCGTGACGGCGAGTCGGGGAGCGTAAGCATCTGGCTCGGGATGATTCTTTCGTCGCTGCCGCTGGTTTTCGCCTGGTGGTGGGTCTCACCGACCTGGCTGCACATCGCGGGCAAGGAGGAGGCGCTTTCTCTGCTGAGCCGCAATGCGAACTGGGTGCTGCTGCTCATGCTGATTTTCCTCGGGATCGGCTGGGGGAGATTTCTGTACAATTTCTTCTTTGTCGGGCGCAAATACACCTGTATCATCGACCGCGGCATCGGGGACTCCACGATTGTCGACGGTTCGGCGATGGTGCTGAACATGGCGCTGGTCGGGCTCTGCTGCGTCTTCTGGATTCTGCCGGAAATGGCCGCCGCGGAGGAGGGGCTCACGCCGCCGAACTGGACCTCGGATTACTACTGGGCGAAGCCGGCACTGCTGATCATGGGGTTCTGGGGTGCGATCGGCTCGAACAACATGCTGCTTTATCTCGCGGGACTCTCCGGTGTCCCGCAGGAGCTCTATGAGGCCGCTGACATCGACGGGGCGACCCCCTGGCAAAGATTCTGGAACATCACCTGGCCGCAGTTGTCGAACGTGACGTTCTTCATCATGATCATGGCGGTGATCGGCGGGCTTCAGGGCGGATTCGATATGGCGCGCGTGATGACCGACGGCGGTCCGGCCGGGTCGACCACGACGCTGGCGTACTACATTTACACGCAGGGATTCGGCACGGGGCGTCTCGGCTACGCTTCGGCGGTCTCCTGGCTGTTGTTTCTCATGGTGTTTATCGTGACCATGTTCAACTGGAAATTCGGCAACCGTTACACGAACGAGTGAGGAAGGCTCGGGTATCATGCAGGAAAAAAACAGATTCTGGGGCGGTTTCGCCAAATTGGTTTCTTTGAATGTGGTTCTTACGCTGATGGCGGTGCTGCTGGTGCTGCCGTTCACGTGGATGATTCTCGCGAGTCTGAAAGTTCTCGACGAGATCGGGTATGACTCGTGGCTGCCGGAGGTTTGTCAGTGGCACAACTACCGGGATGTGTTCACGAGAAAGGGAATCTTCTTCGGGCGCTGGTACTGGAATACGGTCTTTGTCTCGTGCTGGATCACATTCCTCCAGGTGTTCACGAGCAGTCTTGCGGCGTTCAGCTTTTCGCGGCTGCGCTGGAAAGGGCGGGACAAGGTGTTCTTCCTCTATCTCGCGACGATGATGCTGCCGGGACTCGTGATGATGATTCCGAACTATCAGAACATGATTCTTCTCGGACTGGTGGACTCGTACACGGGATTGATTCTTCCGGCGGCGTTCTCGGCGTTCGGGACGTTCCTGATGCGGCAGTTCATGATGAATATCCCGAAGTCGCTCGACGAGGCCGCGGAGATCGACGGCGCGACGAAGTGGCAGCTCTACTGGGACGTTGTTCTGCCGCTGGCGCGGCCCGCGCTTGTGACGCTGACGATCTTCACGTTCATCGGCAGTTACAACAACCTGTTCTGGCCGCTGGTGCTGATGAAGACTCCGGACAAGTACACGCTGCCGATCGGTATGCTTTCGTTCCAGTCCTCGCAGGGACAGGAGACGAACCTCCTGATGGCGGCGGTCGCGATGAGCGTCGTTCCGATGATTGTGATCTTCATTCTCATGCAGAAACAGCTGGTGAAAGGCATTATGCTCGGCGGCGTGAAAGGGTGATATCCGCGTTTTCGGCGGAAGAGCGTGTGGAGGAGGGAGTCTTTTTCCCTCCTCGTTTTTTTTCGGTGTTTTTCGGATTCGGGTTTGCAAAAATACAATTTCTGCGATATGGTTACGTACGATCGTTCGAGAGTCATTCCATGAAGAGGGAGGTCCTATGAAATTTGCGAAGTTGTCTTTCCTGTGTGCGGCGGCATTGATGTCGCTGTCGCTGTTTGCCGCTGAAGTCGATATGATTATGTCGATCGATCTTCCGGTTCTTATGGCGCACCCGCAGTTTGTGGAGTTTCGCTCCGAATTCGACACCAAAGCCGCCGAAGCCGGAACGCAAACCTTGTCGGAAAAGATTGCCGAGGCGAAGATCGACGAGGAGCTTTTGCGGAACAGCCGGCTGACGGCTTATATGAACGTCAATTTCCGCGACGGTGTTCTGGTGATCGATTCGCCCGAGGGGGAGGCGCAGAAGTGGTTCAAGCTGCTCTGTGAAAATTCCGGTTTCATCGGTGGCGGAACGCAGACTTCCATCGCGGGATGTGAAGCCATGCAGGGGGAGACTCCGGAGGGGCAGAAAGCCGTTATTCTGCTGAAATCTCCCTCTCAGGTGCAGCTTCAGTTCGGGGATTCCGTGCCGGTTCCGCTGAATGTCGGCAGGATCAACAAGAATCTTCTTCTCGCGTCCCGGAGCGGTCGTCCGTTCTCTCTGGCGTTCGTCCCGTCCGGAGAGATGCGCACCTCGACGCAGATGATGCCGCAGTTTCAGACTCTGCAGCTGCTGTCGATCGGATTGGAGAACACCACTCCGGAGGCCACGATCTCGCTGACGGCAGCCTTTCCCACGGAAGAAGCCGCCCTCCAGGCCCGGGAGCTGATCAATCTGATGCTGGCCGGCTTGTCGCAGAATCCCGCCGTCGACGGCCGTTTTCTGCAGGGCTTCCGCAGCAGTGTCGATGCCGGGAAGTTGACTTTCACCCGCAAGCTCGATTCCAATCTTGTGGACGCGATCCGGGAGCTCATACAGATCCGGCTCCTCGGGGAGAATCCCGCAGAGACGGGCGATGCGGGAACCGCACCGCAGTTGCAGCCTCAGCAGACCGAGGCGCCCCGGACCAACCTGCCGGAGTGATTCATGGCGATGCCGGACTCGCTGCGGGAATTCTTCACCGGAGTCGGTTATCTTCATGCGGGTGTGCTGTACTTTTTCCGTACGCCTGCGCTCTGGAGATATGCGCTGATTCCGATGGTGATTATTCTGGTGCTGTATGCAGTGGTTCTTGCAGTGCTGATCGTATGGGTGATCCCGTTTTTGACAGGGTTTCTGCCTGATCCGGAGACGTGGAATGTCTGGCTCCGCTGGCTGATCTACGCGGCGCGGGTGGTGATCGGCATCACCACGGTTGCGGCGGCATTGATTACGGGGGCGCTTCTGCTCACGACTTTTTACGAGGCGTTCGGCGCGTTTTTTTTCGATGCGCTGGTGATGCGGTTTGAGGCGATGCGTTACAACGTGGAGCATACGCCGCTCCCGTGGCGGACGAATCTGCGGTTCATGCTGCACTCTCTCTGGTTTTCGGTGGTGACGGCGGGCTGGAGTCTGCTGCTTCTTCTGCCGGCGATGTTCATCCCTTTCGTCGGCTGGATTCCGTCGGCGTTGATCGTCGGCTACCGGTACGGATTGACCTACGCTTTTTCGAGCGCGTTTGCGGACGGGACGGAACTCGCCGTACTGCGGCAGTCGGCTGCCCGGAACCGGATGCTGATGCTCGGATTCGGATGCGCGGGCTGTTTGTGGCTGCTGATCCCGTTTTCGGCGATTCTGCTGCTGCCCGGTTTCGCGGTCGGCGGGGCGATGATCTATCGGGAGCGGCTGCGTCCCCGGAGTGCGGTTTGAGTGCGTTTTTTCCGTAAAATTGTGCCCGGAGGGGTTGAGAAAAACGGCCGGATGGAGTATAATACCGCATTGCGATCATCTACTCACTGAAAAGGGATTTTTTTATGCCGTCGGATTTCGTTCATCTGCATCTTCACACCCATTACAGTCTGTTGGACGGGGCCTGCACCGTCAAGGGGCTGATCGATTTGGCCCGGGAAAATGACATGAATGCGATGGCGATCACCGACCACGGTTACATGGGCGGAGTGGAGGAGTTTCACCGGGAACTTTCCGGTGCCGGGATCAACCCGATCGTCGGGGTGGAGGCTTATGTCGCTCCGGGGGACCGGCGCGATTTCGACTCGAATAAGCCGTTCAATCGCGGCGGGTTCCACCTCATTCTGCTCAGCGAGAATGAGCAGGGGTACCGGAATCTCTGCAAGATGATGTCGGCCGCGAACAAGGATGGATTCCACTACAAGCCGCGGATTGACAAGGAGCTTCTCCGGCAGTACCACGAGGGATTGATCTGCACGAGCGCCTGCATCGGCAGTGAGATTTCGCAGTATTTCCTGCAGGGGAACGAAAAGCGTGCTGAACAGGCGATGCGGGAGTATCTCGATATCTTCGGGCCGGACCACTTCTTCATTGAGCTGATGGATCACTTCATGGAGGAGGAGAAACGGTGCAACCGTTTTCTGATCGATCTGGCCCGCCGCAACAATCTGCGGATGATCGCGACCAACGACGTTCACTACATGCGCAAGGAGGACGCCGAGGCGCATGAGATCATGCTCTGCATCCAGACCGGGGCGCGGCTGGCGGAGAAACACTTCAAATTCTCCGGGCCGGACTACTACTTCAAGACCGAGCAGGAGATGAAAGAGCTGTTCCGGGAAGTCCCGGAGGCGGTGACGAATACGCGGCTCATCGCGGAGCGGTGCAGCATGAAGTTCCATTACGTCCCGGAGGTCAACCACTATCCGAAATTCTACATGCCGGACGGACGGCTCGCGGATAAGAACGATCTGCGTGAAGTCTGTTTCGACAACATGGAGTATCGCTACGGCTTCGATCCGCGCAAGATCACCGAACCGGATGCGAGGCAGAAAGAGATTCTCGACCGCATGGAGTATGAGCTCGGCGTCATTGAAAAAACCGGATTCATCAGTTATTTTTTCGTGGTGTCGGACTTCATCCGGCATGCGAAAGGCGAGGGGATTCCGGTCGGGCCGGGGCGCGGATCGGGCGCGGGTTCGCTCGTGGCGTATCTGACGCGGATCACGGACATCGATCCGCTGCGATTCCATCTCTTCTTTGAACGCTTTCTGAACCCGGAGCGCGTGAGTCCGCCGGACTTCGATATCGACTTCTGCGAAAAGCGGCGCGGCGAGGTGATCGATTACGTCCGCGGAAAATACGGTTTCGACAGTGTGGCCCAGATCTGCACCTACGGACTCCTGAAAGCAAAAGCGGTGGTCAAGGATGTCGCCCGCGTGCTCGGTCACGATTTCGAGTTCGGCAACCGGTTGACCAAGCTGATCCCCGAAGATCCGAAGATGACGCTCGACAAGGCGGTCGAACAGTCGAAAGAGCTTGCGGCGCTCATCGAGAGCGATCCGGCCGTCGCGCAGGTGTTCAAATTTGCGAAAGTTCTCGAGGGTTTGAATCGGCAGACCGGCATTCACGCCGCGGGGGTCATCATCGGCGACCAGCGGCTCGACAACCTCGTTCCGCTGGCGAGAAGCGCATCGGACAGCATGGTTGTGCCGTTCCCGGCGCACCCGTGCGAGGAGCAGGGGCTCTTGAAGATGGACTTTCTCGGGCTGCGCACGCTTACGATCATCAAGAATGCGCTCGACATGATCAAAAAGAACCACGGGATCGACATCGACATGATGAAGATTCCGCTCGACGATCCGAAAACCTTTGAAATGCTCCGGCGCGGTGATACGATCGCGGTGTTCCAGCTCGAATCCGGCGGCATGCAGAATCTCTGCCGGTCGTTCGGGGTGGAGACGCTCGAACACATCATCGCTCTTCTGGCGATCTACCGCCCCGGCCCGATGCAGTTCATTCCTGACTTCATCGCGCGCAAGAAAGGCGAGGCGGAGATCATCTACGACCATCCGCTCATGGAGGCGTGTCTCAAGGAAACCTACGGAATCATGCTCTACCAGGAGCAGATCATGCAGGTGGTGCAGGTGCTTGCCGGATTCACGCTCGGCGGCGCGGACATTCTGCGACGGGCGATCGGCAAGAAGAAAGTCGATGTGCTCGCCAAGCAGAAAGAGAAATTCTTCAAGGGCTGCAAGGAGACCAACAACATCGACGAGGCGCTCGCAGACCAGATCTGGGAGAAGATCAAATTGTTCGCGGGATACGGCTTCAACAAGTCGCACTCGGCGGCCTACGGATTCGTCTGCTATCAGACGGCCTATCTGAAAGCGAATTACCCGGTGGAATTCATGGCGGCCGTGCTCACGAGCGAATTGGAATCGGCCGATCAGATCGCATTCCTGATCAATGCATGCCGGGAGATGGGAATCAAGGTTCTGCCGCCAGACGTGAATTCGTCGGAGATCAGTTTTTCGGTGGATTCCGGCTGCATCCGATTCGGACTCGGTGCGATCAAGGGCGTCGGAGAGGTGGCGGCCTCGAAGATCATCACGAGCCGTGAGACGGAGGGAAAATTCGAGAGTTTCCTCGATTTCTGCGAACGGTGCGGCACGGATGTGAATTCACGCATGCTCGAGCATCTGACCCGGGCCGGCGCGCTCGACTCGCTCGGACTGCGGCGCAGCCAGATCCTGGCGGTGGCCGAGCCGATGATGAATTTCGCCGCGAGCCGCGCAAAGGACAAGGCGGCGGGGCAGGGCTCTCTCTTCGATCTGCTCGGTGCGGACGACGGGGCGGACGAGATCTGTTCCGTGCCGATCCCGGATATCCCGGAGTTCGACCGGGAGGAGATTCTGCGCAGTGAGAAAGAGCTGCTCGGGTTTTATGTGACCGGGCATCCGCTCGATCCGTATGCGGAGCTGGTGAAAGCGTTTTCAAGCTGTCCGATCCGGCGCATTGAGAAGCTCGCGGATAACTCCCAGATCCGGATCGCGGGGATGGTCGGCAGTTTTACGAGCAAATTCAGCAAGAAGAGCGGCAAGCCGTTTGGCGTCATGCTGCTGGAGGATCTGGATTCGTCGATCGAATGTATGCTTTACGAGCGCGCGTTGAATGATCTCTCGCAACAGGGCGTGACGCTCGAACCAGGCCTGCCGGTACTTGCGACCGTGACGGTCAGCAAACGCGATGAAGCGGAAAAACCGCGGGTGATCGTCGAAAAAGTCGTCCCGCTCGCTGAGGCCCCCAACGAATTGACCGAAGAATTGCACATTCATCTTTATGCCGACAAGCTCGAGCCGGGCGTTCTCGGCAAAGTTTCCGAGGCGTGTTTCCGGGTGCCGGGCAAGGCGATGGTCGTCCTCTGTCTGGTCGGGAAAGATGATTCCGTGACGTTTATCGAGGCGCGTCGCGACCGGATCACGGTGACGAAACCGCTGCTCGACGAACTCGACCGGCTGCTTGCCCCCGGCCACTGGCGGCTGAAAGCGACGCCGTACTCCCCGCCGCCGCGCCGCGCCTGGAACCGGGACCGCGAAAAGGAGGCCTCCGCCCAGGCGGAATAGCGCGTGCCGGCGAATCCAGACCCGGAACGTCTACTGGTCGAGGAGCCCGTACCGACGGCTTACCTCCTCGTCTCCGAGATTCTCCGCGAACGTGTGGACGACTGAACCGTCCAGATTCAGTTCGTTGATCTGATTGTTGTGGCGCAGATCGGCGACGCTGCTCAGTCGGCGCGTGTTTGTATCGGCTTTTCCCCCGAGGTTGAGATCGAAACCAAACGCGCTTTTGCTGTTGCTTTTGAAGTCGATGATCGCGGCGATTCCGGAGGGATTCCGGAATTTGCCCAGTTTGCGCGGCCGCGACTGCACCCCCGTGGCGAGTGTCATCCATTTGCTGCTTTCGTACTGCCCCAACCCCTTGTTGTAGGCGTAGTTCGTCACCGGAATCGTTTTGTTTCCGAGCGAAAAAGAGCGGACCTCCTGCGGCCCGGAGGGACAGGTCAGCACCGGAATCCCGTTTTTCCCCAGCGCGGTTCCCTGCGTCCCGGTCATATCGTTCCTGCCGATGTAAGGAAGCACCTCAAATGCCCAGAGCATGTTCACCGGAGTCCCATCCGGCAGAATGAAGTTACATCCGGCATACCAGCACAACGGCAGGAGATCGTCATTGTCTCCCGCATAGGAGATCGTTCCGAAACCGAGCTGTTTCAGATTGTTCTGGCAACTGCTGCTCCGGGCCGATTCCCGCGCCCGGTTCAACGCCGGCAGCAGCATCCCCGCCAATATCGCGATGATCGCAATCACCACGAGGAGCTCGATGAGCGTAAATGCCGCCTTTCTCGTTGCTGGGTCGTGGGAGGCAGGGGGCGTGTCCGCCGCCCCCCGCACCCCCAGCGTCCGGCAGGGTACCTCGTCGGGGAGCGTTGCTGGGTCGTGGGAGGCAGGGGGCGTGTCCGCCGCCCCCCGCACCCCCTGCGTCCGGCAAGGTGCCGGTGCCGTGTACGGGTCGGAGTCGGACTCGGCTGCGGTCGGCCGGCACGGGGAGAAAGAGCCGCAAAAACGCGAACGGCTCTTCCCGCTTTTCTGCGGAAAGACCCATTCGCGTTTTTGCTCCACTTCGCCGCTTGCCGAGCGGAGAATTTGTTGCGGGATGATGATTGGCCGATGGAGTGTTTGATGGATGGCTGGTACGGGGAGAGACGCGCTCTTGCGAGCCGCTTTCTCTCCCCCGAACCCCTCTCTTGTACTGCCGGGCGTGGAGCTTTGTTGCGGGGCAGTGATTGGC
>CALXOE010000039.1 GCA_944389935.1 uncultured Victivallis sp. | reverse complement strand
TGCGCCGAAACGGTTTTGACGCACGAAAAAACAAGTGATTAACACGAGAGAGCCAATACTTTTGAAATTGGCTCTAAAGACTGGAAATCTTATGCTTCCATCAATTTCAAAGGCAGTTGTTATAAACCAATCTGTCGACTTTATTTCAATAACCCCCAAAACCTCAGAATCGGGTGCTTTGACGGAAAAAATGAAGAACGCGTTCCAATCAGGAAACTTGATGACATCTTCGATCTCTCCGGAAGAATTAAGTGCGCGGCATTGAAATATGGATTCCGATGGGAAACCGGAGATTTTTAATTCGGATCAAGGGAGCCAGTTTACCAGTTCGGAGTTTGTGGAGGAACTCCGGGCTCATGGTATTCTGATCAGCATGGACGGGCGGGGACGTTGTTTGGACAATGCAAAGATGGAGCGCTTCTGGTGGGCGCTGAAATATGAGGACATCAAAATCAAAGAGTACGTCAGTTTACCGCAACTTCGCTTCGGCGTCCAACATTATGTGAATTTTTACAACTCCAGGCGGATTCATTCGGCACTTCAATATCGGACGCCGGATGAAGTCTATTTCGGAACTTGTAATCGGCAAGCAATGGGATATAGTAACTCAAAGGCTTTTACACCAATCTTTCAATAAAATGTTGTCCAAGCGGGGGGAGAAGTGCACAACCTGATGGACAAGGAGCTGAATCTCATGCGGAACCAAAGCGAATGTTTCAATACTGAGTGGAAATTCCGGGCGGGGACGTTCCCCCGATTTGAATCACTTGAACTGGATGACTCTGACTGGGTGGCAGTCGATCTCCCGCATGACTGGAGCATCTCAGGAGAGTTCGACGCCGCACTCCCCCACGGACGACAGCACGCCTATCTGCCCAACGGCGTGGTGAATTATCGCAAACACTTCCGCATCGAACCGGACGACGGCGAACGTGTCCTGCTCGACTTCGACGGCGTCTACCGCTCGGCCGATCTGTTCGTCAATGGACGCCATATCCTCAAGCACCTGAACGGATACACCGGTTTTGAAGCCGATATCACCGAAGCCCTCCTCCCCGGAGAAAATCTCGTGGCCGTGCGGGTCGACAATTCCATCGAACGGACTTCGCGCTGGTACACCGGCACCGGCATCAACCGCAGCGTCCGGCTCCGCCGCATCCGCGAAATGCACTTCGCCCGGCACGGACTCCGAATCGACGCCCGGATCGACGGAACTGTCCGGATCTCCGCCGAACCGGTCAACGGCGGCCGGGTCGAACATACGATCACCGCGCCGGACGGCAGCTCTCCGGCAACCCTTTCCGGCCGGGATGTCGTCTGGAACTGCCCCGCACCCGAATTGTGGTCGCCGGATACTCCGAATCTTTACAGCTGCGTTTCCCGCCTGATCGACGATGAGCACAATGAACTCGACCGGATCGAGGCGCGTTTCGGATTCCGCTCCATCGAATTCTCTCCGGAACAGGGGCTCATATTCAACGGAAAAAAGCTCCTGCTGCGCGGCGTGAATCTGCATGAGGATCTCTGCGGCATCGGCACGGCCATCTTCCGGGAGGGGATCGCACGCCGGTTCCGCATCTTGAAATCACTCGGCGTCAATGCGATCCGCCTGGCCCACCATCCGTATGCACCGGAGTATCTCGAACTTGCCGACGAAATGGGACTGCTGATCTTCGCCGAGGCATTCGACAAGTGGACCGGACAATATTACGGCTGGCAGAAGACGTTTGAGTCGGCATGGCGCGAGGATCTCCGGGAATTCATCCGACGCGACCGCAACCACCCCTCGATCTTCCTCTGGAGCGTCGGCAACGAGGTCGTCGATCAGCAGCTGGAGGGAGAGGACGATTTCGGCGTCGACCGGCTCCGCGAGATGCGCGAATTCGTCAAACAGCTCGACCCGACCCGCTGCGTGACCTGCGCCCTCTACCCCTCCCGCCGGGACGGCGTCCGCTGGGACAACCCCGGATTCCGTTCCGCGGAAATCCACCAGATGGCATTCCACATGGATGTGGTTTCCGCCAATTACATGGGAGAGTTCTTTGCGGAAGATCACCGGAAACATCCGGAAATGGTCTTTCTCATGAGCGAAGCGACCACGAATCGCGGCGCCGGGAGCTGGTTCAGCTTCGACCACAAAATCGCCGTCGGCAGCTTCTACTGGGGCGGGTTCGATTATCTCGGGGAAGCGTGCTGGCCGCACAAGAACTGGTACAGCGGTCTCGTCGACCGGGCCGGATTCCCCAAAAGCGCAGCCTTTCAATCGCAAATCGCCTGGGAGCCGCGTCCGCGCATCCATGTCTCGGTCCATGTCGGGGAACAGGCCGAAATCCGCAACTGGAACGACGTTCAGCTCGAATGGGAGGAGATGCGCCCCCACTGGAACTGGACGCCCGGTCAGACGCTCCGCCTCGCCGTCTATACGAACTGCGAGGAAGCCGAACTCCTGTTGAACGGCCGTACCGTCGGCCGGAAATCCCGCACGGCAGACGACTGCTGCCGCATTCCGTTCGAGCTGGTCTACGAGCCCGGCGAACTTCTGGCGCGCGGATTCAACGGAGGGGAAATCGCAGCCGAAACCGTGCTGCGGACCGCCGGCCGCCCCGCCGCATTGCAACTCACTGCCGTTTCCGGGACCATTCCCTGCGGGGAAATCGGCCACGCGGAGATCGAACTGGTCGACGCCGCCGGGATCCGCTGTGCGGACCGGAAAATCCCCGTCCGCCTGCGGGTCGATGGAACAGGGTATCTCTTCGGCGTCACAAACGGCGATACGACCGGATTTCAGCGGTTCCGGAGCAACACGGTCTGGCTGCACGAGGGGCGGGCTCTCGCGGTCGTCCGGGGAGGACGCACACCGGGAGAATGCCGTCTCCACGCTTTCACCGACGATCTGGAAGCAGAGCTGCCGTTTCAGGTGGTGCAGCCGCAGTAAATTCCGCCCCGACGGCGGAGAAGCGTCCAACCAAATCCGCCGCGACAAATGGCTGGAAAGAGAGTCACTGCATATTCGCCTGTCACCGCAGCTCGGCGCTGATCGCCGCCGCGGCCGTCCGGACACGCTCTTTGAGAAACTCCTGCGCCCCGCGCAGATAAAGTTCGGAGCCGGATACGCTGACCGCCCCCAGAACCGCGCCGGACGAATCAAACACCGGCGCCGCTACACAGAACACGCCCGGCTCGTGTTCACAGTCGTCGACCGCGTATCCCCTGGCTCGAATCCGGTCGAGTTCGGCAGTGAAATCGGCACGATCCGTGATCGTCCGCTCCGTGAAGCGTGTTAATTCGATCTTTTCGATCAGCTCCCGGCGCTCCCGTTCCGGCAGAAATGCGAGAATCGCCTTGCCGACCCCCGTGCAGTGCAGCGGACTCGTGTTGCCGATCATCGACCCCATCCGGACCGGCCGGCTCCCCTCGACCTTGTCCACGTAGACAACCCGGTCGCCACGCAGCTCGGCCAGGTGCACCGTCTCGCTCGTCGCCTCCGCAAGTTCCGACAAAACCCCGTGCGCGAGACGGGAGAGCGGATTCTGCCGCATCGCCTCGTTCCCGAGCCGAATCAGCGCGCTTCCGAGCGTGTAAACCCCGTTGCTGCTGCGCAGATATCCGTGATCCGTCAGAAACTTCAACTGCCGGAACGCCGTGCTCACCGGAATTTCCAGCATCCCGGCGATTTCCCGTCCCTTGAGTCCGTTCCGGCTGCGTCCGACCAGTTCGAGCAGCTCGAACCCGCGCCCCATCGTCTTTTCTCCATCTTTCATCATATCTTTACAATACCACCTTTTTTTCCGCTTTACAACTTGAAATCCTCCGCGGTTTCACCTATATTAAAAATAAATGAGAATGCATTCTCATATAATGAGAATAACAAAAAAAGGAGAATACCATGCGGAAGATTGTGATCGCGGGATTCGGGGAAGTGATGCTGCGGCTCTGCCCGCCGGGGAAGAAACGGTTTGCGCAGGCGCTGCCGGGGACACTCGATGCGACTTACGGCGGGGGAGAGGCGAATGTGTGCGCGTCTCTGGCGATGCTCGGGTCGGAGTCGCGCTATCTGACGGCGCTGCCGGAGAATCCGGTTTCCCGGGCATTTGCAACGGAGCTGCGCGGACTCGGGGTCGACGTCACACGCATCACCTGGAGTGCGAAAGGGCGCATGGGGGTCTATTACGCCGAACACGGTGCGGCGCAGCGCGGCTCAAACGTGGTTTACGACCGTGAGGGGTCGACGATTTCGCTGCTCGCACCGGAAGAGTACGACTTCGACGCGATGCTCGAAGGAGTCGGCCACCTGCATCTGACCGGAATCACGCCCTCATTGAGCGAAAACGCCTTTCTTTCGACGCTCGCACTTGCGGAAAAAGCGGCGAAGCGCGGCATTGCGATCTCCTGCGATCTGAACTTCCGCAAGAAACTCTGGAAATGGCGGCCCGGCACCGCGCCGCGCACGCTTGCGGAGGAGTGCATGGGGAAGATCGTCCCGCTCGTCGACTGGATCATCTGCAATGAGGAGGACGCCTCGGACGTGTTCGGAATCCGGGCGGAGGCAACCGAGATCGAGGCGGGGAAACTGAATATCGACGGTTATCGCGCCGTTGCGGAACAGCTGCTCGCGCGGTTTCCGAAAGCGTCGAAAGTCGCGATCACGCTGCGCGAAAGCATTTCCGCCGACCACAACAACTGGGGAGCAATGCTCTTCGACCGCGCAGCCGGAGCCTTTTTCGCTCCGCTCGACGCGGCGGGGAACTACACCCCCTATGAGATCCGCAACATCGTCGACCGCTTCGGCGGCGGCGACTCGTTCGGAGCGGGGCTCATCCACGCGCTGTACAGCGAAGAGTACGCCGCGCCGCAGCAGGCGATCCGGTTCGCCGTCGCGGCGAGCTGCCTGAAGCATACGATCTCCGGAGACTACAACTACAGCAGTTCCAGCGAGGTCGTTTCCCTGATGAACGGTTCCGGCTCCGGCCGGGTCGCACGATAAGGAGAGATGAAAATGACCTTTTCTGAACATGCTGAACACTGCCCGGTCGTCGCGATTCTGCGCGGCATCACGCCGGATGAAATCCTCGAAGTCTGCGAGGTTCTGCGCAAATCCGGGATCCGTCTGCTTGAAGTTCCGCTGAATTCCCCCGACGCCGTCGAAAGCATCCGGCGCGCGGCGGAGAAGTACCACTCGGGCGATGAACTGCTCGTCGGAGCCGGGACCGTGCTCTCGCCGGAGGACGCGCGGCGCGTGGCCGGCGCGGGCGGGAAATTCATCATCTCACCCGACACGAATCCGGAAGTGATCCGGGAGACGAAACTGCAGAGACTCGTGTCGATCCCGGGCTTCTTCACGGCGACGGAGGCGTTCACCGCGCTGCGCGCGGGAGCGGATTATCTGAAGCTCTTCCCCGCCGGCGCCCTCGGCCCCGGCTACGTGAAAGATCTGAAAGCGGTCATCAAAGCTCCGATCCTCGCGGTCGGCGGCGTCGGGGAGTCGAACATCGGCACATTCCTCGCCGTATGCGCCGGAGCGGGAATCGGTTCGGCTCTCTACAAACCGGGCAAGTCCCTCGCGGAGATCGGGCAAGCGGCGGAGACGTTCCGTCTCGCAGCGGAAAAACGTCTTGCGGGAAAGTGAACGGAAAATTTGCAAAAAACAGCGGTCCGTGCTATGGTATCTCCGGAACGAGAGAGGAGGTTTTCCATGCTGAAAGTTTACGGTTGGGACGTCTGTCCGCACACGCGCGACGCTGTCGCGTGGCTCAAAACTCACAACATCCCGTTTGAATACCTCGAGATCGAGGAACAACCTCAGGAGGTGATTCAAAAGGTCGTCGATGTGAACGGCGGCGACGACTGGGTCGTGCCGACGCTCGAATTCAATGGGCGATGGCATCCAGGAGAACGCTTCGATCCCGTGAAATTTGAACGGGTTCTGAAAGATCTCGGCGTGATCTGAAACCGATATCCCGGGTCAGCGGCCGGATTTCCGCCGGAAAACCGAACGGAATTTGCGCCGCCACCCGGCGAGCTTCCTCCGGCTCGAGATCAGGAAGAAAACCACACACAACCCGGCCGGAGCCAGCAGAAACATGAACGGTCCGACATTCGACAGCAGCAGCGCCCCCGCCGCCGCCCCGGAAATGAAGCAGACGATGACGCCGTAGTAGTGCAGTGCCTTGCGCAACTCTCCGGGTTCGCGATCATGAACCGAGCGGAAGAGCGCATCGGTTCCGCTGCGCAGATTGCCGGTGCACATGGTCGATGCGAACGGCAGCCCGTGCACGCGCCGGAACGTCTGCACCTGCAGCGCACAGACGAAAGCGATGCCCGAGTTGACCAGAAAATCCCAGCGTCCGTATGGGATAAACGCCACTGCCAGCAGACAGATCAATTCCAGCAGAATGACAGACTGATTCCATGTGATCCGCCGGGAACTCGGCAGCCGCGCGTGAATCAGATTCGCCATGAAAATCCCGAACGCATATGAGACGATCGCCAGCAGATAACGCCCGCACATCTCCCATTTTCCGTTCGCAAAATGAAATCCGAAGAGCACCATGTTCCCGGTCACGGCGTTCGCGAACACATTCCCCCGGAAGAGGTAGGTGTAAATATCGAGAAATCCGCCGACCACGCTCAACACACACGCCGCGATCAGCCGTTCCGAATCCATCGTCGGTATATTTGCATTTTCACTCATGATTTTCCCATCTCCTCCCGGCGCATCTCGCGAAGAAGCGAGCATTGCAGCGGAATCGAAATCGCAAACGAGATCAGATCCGCCACCGGCTGTGCCGCCTGTACGCCGAGCACTCCGATCACCGGCGGCAGCAGCAGCACGAACGGAATCAGGAACACCCCCTGCCGCGCCAGCCCGAGAAACGAGGCCCGAAACATCTTCCCCGTCGTCTGCAGCATCATGTTACTGATCGTCACCCATGCCGCCAGCGGGAAAGTGAGGCACTGCAGCCGCAGCGCCAGAGCCCCGATTCGCGTCACTTCCGGATCCCCCTTGCGGAAGAGTTCGATCAGCCACGGAGCGGCGAAAAATTCCACCACCGAGAGCACCACCAGAAACATCGCCGTCACTTTCACGCAAAACCAGAACGCCCGCCGCACACGATCGAAAAGTTTCGCCCCGTAGTTGAAGCCGCAGACCGGCTGAAATCCCTGTCCGAATCCGATCAGCGCAAAGTTCGTGAAATGCGTGATCCGCGAAACGATCGCCATCGCCGCGATCGCCGCGTCACCGAACGGCTTGGCCGCCGTGTTCAGGCAGATGACCGCGATACAGGCGATTCCCTGCCGGCAGAGCGACGGTGTCCCCCCGTTCGCAATCATCCGGTAAACCTGAAACGACGGTCGGAAATTCCGCAGCCGGATCGGCACGTTCCCCGCGAAACGGCAACCGCAGAACAGCAGCGTGAAACCGACAAACTGACTGATGATCGTCGCGAGCGCCGCCCCGGAAATCCCCATGCCGAACGTGAAAATCAGCAACGGGTCAAGCGTGATGTTCAACACCGCACCCGACACCAGCCCGATCATTCCGTAAAACGCGCTCCCCTCGAACCGCAGCTGGTTGTTCAGCACGAACGACGCCGTCATCCACGGCGCGCCGATCAGAATCAGACGCATGTAAGCAGTCGAATACGGCAGAATCGTTTCGGTCGAACCGAGCATGACCGCGAGCGGCTCGAGCAGCACCAGCCCCGTGACCATAATCACCGCCCCCGCGATCAAAGCGGAGAAAAATCCGACCGACGCGAGAATCTCCGCCTCATGCCCGTGCTGTTTGCCGAGCTCCCGGGAGATGTTGTTCCCCGATCCCTGACCGAAAAAAAAGCCGATCGCCTGAATCACCGCCATCAGCGAAAACGACACGCCGACCGCAGCCGATGCACTCGTGCTGATCTTGCCGATGAAATAGGTGTCCGCAACATTGTAGAAAGTCGTGACCAGACTGCTGATGATCGTCGGAACTGCCAGCCGGCAGATCAGCGGCTCGACCGGACTGCGCGTCATCCGGAGAAACTTGTCGGTCGAATCCGCCGCGTGCATCATGCCGGTCACCCTCTCTCCGTCACGCTCATTTCGCCGCAGTGATCGCGTTCACGACCTTGTCGAGCTCCGCGCGGACGGCGGGAGAATTCTCGAGTCCGGCCGGGAGCTCCCCGTCATCACATCGCCTCAGGAAAGCCGGATCCATCGGGATCTGGGCCAGCAGCGGCGCATTCGCCTTTTTCGCCAGCAGCGCCCCGCCGCCCGAGCCGAACAGCTCATGCCGCGAACCGCAATCCGGACAGACGAAGCCGGACATGTTCTCGATGATCCCGATGATCGGCACCTCGAGCTTCGCGCAGAAGTCGACGCATTTACGGCAGTCCGCCAGCGCCACCTCCTGCGGCGTCGTAACGACAAGCGCCCGCTTCGGCATCGGCAGAAGCTGGCAGCCGGAAAGCGCTTCATCCCCCGTCCCCGGCGGGAAATCGAGAACCAGATAGTCAAGCTCTCCCCATTCCGTCTCCTCGAGAAGCTGTTTCAACGCCCCGTTTTTGGCCGGGCCGCGCCAGATCACCGCGTGATCCGGATCGTCCAGCACAAGACCGACCGAAATCAGCTTCACGCCGGCGACTTCCACGGGCAGAAACCCTTTCTGCCCCTCTTCAAGCCGCAGATACTGGATTCCGAAGAGAGTCGGCTGCGACGGGCCGTGAAAATCGACGTCGAGCAACCCGACCTTCTTCCCGCTTTTCGCCAATTCCACCGCCACCGATGCGGCGACCGTGCTCTTGCCGACGCCGCCTTTTCCGGAGAGCACGAGAATCGCCTCGCGGACTCCCTTGAGGAGATTCGCCTCCTCCTTTTTTTCACTGCAGCTTCCCGCAGAGGAGCAGCTGCCGCAATTTCCCGAACACGATGAACTCATTTTTCGATTCTCCCGAATAAAATCCGTTTACTCTTCCTCGTAATCATTGAAATCCCCGGCGGCCTCGAGCGAACCGTCGAGATAAGCGGAAAGCGCCCGTTCCACCGGACCGGATACTCCACCGAAAAACTTGATCCCCTCCTCCATGAGCCGCTGCCGCGACCGGGGGCCGATCCGTCCGCAAATCACCAGGTCAACCTTGCACTCCCGCAGAAAAGACCCGGTCTCCCTGCCCCCGGGAATCACCGTGCTCCTGCCGCCGACGCGACCGAAATCCACCTCGTAGACCGCAAATTCCGACGCACGGACAAACCGTTCCGCAATTCGATTCCCCTCGCTGGCAAGTGCAATAATCATGGTCTCTCCCGTTCTGAATGAAAACCGGCCCGAATCGGCTGACTCGGACCGGCCCAGTTACCTGTTTCCGTGCAAAGCCGTCACTCGGCTTTCGCTTCGGCTTTCGCTTCGACCTTTACCTCGGCTTCGCGGATCGGTTCAGCCTGATGATCCCGGATCTTCTCCTTGAGCCGGGTCAACTGAACGTCGATCTTGTCCGCCGCCGCGTCGAACGACTTGTAAAGATCGAAATCTTCCACCGTCGACTCGAAAACATGATATTTGCAGTTCAACACGATGTTCGTCTTGTAACGATCCTTTTCGCGCGCCATGACCACATTCACGCTGGAGATCTTCAAAGACTTATCTTCCGTGACGGAAGCGATCCGGGCCTCCACATACTCGCGGATGGACGCAGTGATGTCGAACTGACGACCGGTTAAATTCAGATTCATACTTACCTCCTACTCTTCTCTCGCACACCGGGATTCTTCCCCGGCGCGTTCCTTTCTCACATCGAAAACTGCGGCCCGAGATAGATCTCCCGCGCCCGTTCATCATTCACGAGGAAATCACTCGATCCCTCCACCAGAATCTTCCCCTGACACATCAGGTAAGCGCGGTCCACCACCGAAAGCGTCTCGCGCACATTGTGGTCGGTAATCAGAATTCCGAGATTCCGCTCCTTGAGCTGCAGGATGATCTGCTGAACATCGTACACCGCAAGCGGGTCAACCCCGCTGAAAGGCTCGTCGAGCATGATGAACGACGGATTCGTGACCAATGCGCGCGTGATCTCCAACCGCCGCCGCTCGCCGCCTGAGAGCGTCATCGCTTTCTGTTTCGCGAGCCGGGTCAGCTCCAATTCGTCGAGCAGCTCCCGACACCGCTTTTTCCGTTCCGCCGAGGAGAGCGCCAGCGTCTCGAGGATCGCCATGATGTTCTCCTCGACCGTCAGTTTGCGGAAAATCGACGGCTCCTGCGCCAGATATCCCATCCCCATGCGCGCCCGCTTGTACATCGGCATGTGCGTGATGTCCACATCGCGAAACGCGATCTCCCCGGAGTCCGGCCGGATCAACCCCATAACCATGTAGAAACTCGTCGTTTTTCCCGCACCGTTCGGCCCGAGCAGCCCGACCACTTCCCCGGCTTTCACCGAGATCGACACGTCATCGACCACTTTCCGGCCATGATAGCTTTTGCAGAGGTGATCCGCACGGATCAGCATTCCGTTGTTTTCATTCTCATTTGTCATTCCGCGGCTCTCCAGAATCCTCCCGGGAGGGAACCGCGCGTCCCGCCCCCGTTCATTAGTAGTATATCACATTCCCGGTCGAGTTCAAGCTCGAATCACGGCTCTTATGTCAAAAATTCGTCTATTTCTCCGTCGTGGCCGTCCCGTTTTCTCCCCGCATGGTCTCCGTGACCACATCGACGATGATCCGGTCGGAGTAGAGCCGCCGTCCTTCGGCGCTCATCCACGGTTGTTCGCCGGGCTTTCCGGTCACGACCATCTCGCGGTTCGCCACAACGTAATCAGCCTCGTGGCCGCCCGCACGCTGCAGCTCTCCGCCGGTCGTCCGGCGCACGAAAAGCACATTGTTCTGACAGAGCACCCGCTGCAGATCCAGTTCGTCAGTCAGGCTGATCCGGGCCGGAACCGTCCCGGCGCTCTCCAGCGCAAACGGGTCGTCGTCGAGATTCGGCTGCGCCGCCGGCTCCCCTTTCGCCGGTGCGGCAGGCGCCTTGCCGGCAAACAGGAACATATCGTCGCACTTGAGCGAATTTTCCTCGTCCCGCACATAGACTTTCCCGTGGAACTCCGTGATGTTCCGGCGGAAATCAACCTGACCGCGATCAGCGGAAATCTTCCGCGGTTTGCCGGAACTGTTCTTCATAAGCCCGCCAAGATCGCTGTTCTGTGCGGCTTTCTCCTGCTCGCCCGGAGCCGGCATATTGACCGCTTCGAGGTTTCCGTCGGCATTGATCCGTACAAGCTCCGTTCCGTTCGACTGGAACATCCCCGGCGTCTTCGTCCCCGGCGGCTGCGGTGCAAAGTGCATCGTAAGTTTGTCGCAGCGCATGTCGCTGCCCGGATCGACCGCGTGAACGTTGCCCGTACAGACCACCTGCGACAATGTCCGGTCGCTCCGGCCCGGGTCGTCGAGCGAAAGCACGTCGACCGCGCTTTTCTTCGCCGTACCGTCGGCGGCTTTCCCGACGAGGTGGATGTCCATCTTGTCGCAGTCGAGCTTCATGCGTTCGTCGTTCACTTTCACGTTGCCGTTGAACGCCAGCAGATTTCCGCCGTAATTGAGATCGCTCGAGTCGGAGAGGACAACCGTCTCGGAGCTCTTCGCAGGCTGTTCCCCCCCGGCAGTGCGCGCGCCGAGCACAACTTTGCTGCCGTTGTGCGCACTGACCCGTTCCTCGTCGATCCAGATCACGAGTTCGCCGCCGGAGAGCGAATCGCTGTTGCGTTTCAGCGTCGGAGCGCCTCCGGTCATCGTGATGTTCTTCGCAAGGTAATCGAACACCGCCTTGTCTGAAGTTCCCTGCTCGCCCGGGAGCAGTTTTCCGGCCGCATCGCGGCGCACAACCTCCACGCCTCCCGAACAGGTGATCCTGTCAAGTTCGCGCCGGCTGCCCGCGTCGAATTCCGGCATGCCGGAGAGCGTGGCCGTTGCTTCGGCGGGAAGCTGCGCTTTCTCCTGCGCAAGCTCCTTGAGGTCGATCCGCATCCGCGCACATTTGAGCTGCATGCGCGGTTCATCCGCCACGACGTTCCCGATGAATTCGCCGTAATTGCGCAAATAGTCGAGTTGAACATCATCGGAAGTGATCGTCACATGCGTGCCCTTTTCGCCGGGTTTCTGCGGCGGCTGAAACGCCACGACTTTTCCCCCGCCGTTGATGACCGCGCGCTGTTCGGCGCGGTAAAGCGTCATCGCCCGCCCCGAAAGCGACTCCCGGCCGCGCCGGACCACCGGCAGCTGCCGGTCACCGGTCAGGACGACCGTCCCCGCCGCCGGATCGTAGACGAGATGATCCGCCAGAGCCTGCTGCTCGCCGTTCTTCGCGATCTCCTCCGGCGACAGTTTCCGGGTGACGACGACGTTCCCGTCGCACAGGACCCGGCTCACCCCGCCCATGTCCGAACCGCTGCCGAGCGTCCCGCTGTCGTTCGCGGCCTTGAGTTCCGCATCGCTGCGGCGGTCGAGGAAAATCGTCAGCCGGTCGCAGGTCACGACCGAATTCGCCTCGTTGATGACGACGCTCCCGACCAGCAGAACCTGATTGGCCGCCATATCGATCCGCATGGAATCGGCCGTGGCGGTCACGAATTCATATTTTTCGGGGAGTTTTCCTCCCGCCGCCAGAATCCGGCGCGGATCACTTCCCTCCATGCGGACGACGATCTTCACATCCTCCCGGACCAGCACGGTCCGTTTGTCGAAATCCGCCTCGAACCCGATTCCGTTCAAATCCAGAAGCGGAGACCGGAAGAAGACCGGTTCATCGCCGTCCGCCGTCCGCGTCTCCTGATCGACGTTCGCCAGGGAGGTCAGAATCACTCCGTCACTGTAAGGGCGCTCACTCCAGAACGCAAACACCTCCGGAAGTTTCGCATCGAGCGGATACGCTTTCAGCCCCCAGCAGTTGCGGATCGAATCCACATCCGCACCGCGCCGGATCAGGTCGATCACCACATCGTAACCCACGATCAACCGGCCGGGGCGCTCCGCCTCCGTACAGAACACCATCATCTGCAGATTCTGCTTGTTGTAGAGCGGCAGCTTCAAACCGGACAGTTTGACCGGGCCCAGGTCGCTCAACTCCCCCGCACCCCGCGCAGCAAGGGCAAACACCCCGGCCAATATCGCAATCATGAGTTTTTTCATGGTTCTCCTCTTGTGGTTTTCAGCGCCGGTAACGTTCGAGTGCGGCGTCGAGTTTCCCCTGTTCGGCCAGCAGAATGCGCACGACTTCAGCCACCGCACCGTGTCCGCCCGGCAGCTTCGTCCGCCAGAGCGCCGCCTCGTCGAGTTCGGGAACGCCGTCCGCGACCACCACCCCGACTCCGGCGCGCCGCATCGGCGGGAGATCGATCACATCGTCCCCCATGTACAGACACTCCTCCGCGGCGAGCCCCTGCTCCCGCAGCATGCGTTCAAACGCCTCGAGTTTGTCTTTGCAGTTTTCGTAGATGAAAGTGAGCCCGAGCTCCGCGGCACGCATCCGGTTCGCTTTCGCTGCGCGCCCGGAGAGCAGCCCGACTTTGATCCCCTCCCGCATCGCCATCTTCATCCAGTGACCGTCGCGCAAATGAAAAAATTTGATCTCATCCTCTCCGCCGAAGCCGGCGCGGCCATCGGTCAGGACCCCGTCCACATCGAGGACGATCGCCTTGATTTTCCTGAGTTTATCGGAGTGCGTCATAAATCTTCTTCACCGTCGTTAAAATTTCCCGGGCCTGCTGGAAATCAAGTGAATTCGGCCCGTCGGACATCGCCTCGTCCGGGCGCGGATGCACCTCCGTGAACAGCGCGTCGATCCCGACCGCCGCCGCCGCACGCGCCAGCGGGAAAACAAATTCCCGCCGACCGCCCGACGCGTTGCCGAGCCCGCCCGGCAGCTGCACCGAATGGGTCGCGTCAAACACGACCGGTACCCCGAATGAGCGCATCGTCACAAGCGAACGCATATCCACCACCAGGTTGTGATAGCCGAACGTCGTACCCCGCTCGGTCAGAAGAATGTTCTCATTCCCCGTCGCGCGCACTTTCTCGAGCGCCCCGGCCATATCCTCCGGCGCCATGAACTGCCCTTTCTTGATGTTGACCGCGCGCCCGCTGCGGCCCGCCGCGTGCAGCAGATCGGTCTGGCGACAGAGAAACGCCGGGATCTGGAGAATATCCGCAACCTCCGCCACTCTCGGAACATCCACCGTCTCATGCACATCCGTAATGACCGGCACATCGAAACGGCGCTTCACCTCCGCAAGGATCTCGAGCCCGCGCTCAAGCCCCGGACCGCGCACCCCTTTCTCGCTCGAGCGGTTCGCCTTGTCATACGACGCCTTGAACACATACTCGACTCCGAGCTCCGCGCAGAGCCCTTTCAGAAACTCCGCCACCTCGCAGCAGAGCTCAAGGCTCTCCGCCTGGCAGGGACCGCCGATGAGCACAAGCCGCCCGGCTCCGAAAACCACCTTGCCCGCCTCTACCGTCCGCATCTCACCGGCCCTCCTGAAGTTTCTTCTCCGCCCGGACCAGATCCTCCGGCGTGTCGATCCCGATGCTCTCGAGCTCGGAGAGATGCACGTAGATCCGGATTCCATTCTCCAGCGCCCGCAGCTGCTCGAGTTTTTCGCAGTTCTCAAGCCGCCCCGGCGGCAGTGCTACGAACCGGTCGAGCGTGGCCTTGCGATACGCATAGATTCCCCAATGCAGATAGACCGGAGCCTCCACCCCGCCCTTGCGCCAGAACGGAATCAGCGAACGGCTGAAGTAGAGCGCGAACCGATCCTCTCCGAATACCACTTTCACATTGTTCTCGGTCATCGTGTTGCGGTTTCCCGGCACCGCGACCGTCGCCATCTCGATCGAGGGATCGCACTTCATGATCGCGATCAGCTCATCGATCACCGCAGTCGGAATCAGCGGCTCATCCCCCTGCACATTGATGACGATGTCGACCTCTTCCCCCAGCCGGGACACCGCTTCGGCAATGCGGTCCGTGCCGGAGGGATGCGATTCGGCGGTCATGACCGCCCTCCCCCCGAAACCAGTCACCGTATTGTAAATCGCCTGATGATCGGTCGCCACCACCGTCAGATCCGCCGACGACGCGGCCGCTTTCTCATACACATGCTGCACCATCGGCTTGCCGCAAAGCATCGCCAGCGGCTTGGCCGGAAATCTCGTACTGGCATAACGCGACGGAATCACCACCGCCACCCGATCCTGACTCATGATCGACCTCTTCCTTATCTGTTTCAGACCTCTTTCAAGGCCTCTTCCAACTCCGCAAAATGAACCGGCACGGTCCCGACTTTCGCCACCACCACTCCGGCGGCCCGATTCGCAAGCTCGGCCGCCTGAACCGGCGTGGCCCCCGAAACCAGCGCAAGCGTAAACGTCGCCGTCACGGTATCCCCCGCGCCCGACACGTCGAAAACCTCCCGCGCCCGGGTCGGAATCACTTCCACCGTCCCGTCACGCCCGAAAAGCGCCATCCCCTGAGCCGCCAGCGAAATCAGAAGCTGTTCAGGCTCCCATGCGTCGAGCAATCGCCGCGCCACCTCCGCCAGCGCCCGGTCCTCGAACGGGTGAACCCATTCGGAGGAATCGTGCATCCCGGCCAGCGCAAACGCCTCGCTGCGGTTCGGTTTCATGACCGAGATCCCTTTCACCGGGGCGATGCTCTCGGGCTTCGGATCCAGCGCCGTCACGACTCCCGCACGACGCGCCTCCGAGACGATCTCCTCAAGCATCCAATCCGCGAGCAGCCCTTTCCGGTAATCCTCGAAAATCACCGCGTCGACCTCTCCGGTGCGAATCAGCCCCGCCACCCGGTCGACCATCGCGCGCCGAATTCCGTCCGGCACGGCGTGCAGATCCTCATAATCCTCCCGCAGAAGCTGCTGAACGCCCGCAATCACGCGCCGTTTTTCGGTCGTGCGCCGCGTTTCGTCGCGCATCACGCCTTCGACTCCGATCCGGTATTTTTTGAGTTCAGCGGCGAGTTCCTCCCCCGAGGAGTCGCATCCGGTCACACCGAATGCGCAGGCGCGGGCGCCGAGCGTCGCGACATTGCGCATGACGTTCGCCGCTCCCCCGAGGCAGCTCGTGCGATTCACGATGTTCACCACCGGCACCGGCGCCTCCGGAGAGATCCGGTTGACCCGTCCCCAGAGATAGACGTCGAGCATCATATCTCCGACCACCGCGACCCGACACGAACCGAATCCGCGCAGAATTCCGGAAAATTCCTCCGTCTTCATGGCGCCTCCTGCGGAATCCGGCTGTCGATGTAGCTGCCCGTATCGAGCGACTGCTCCACGCAGTACGGCCCCGAATCTCGGAGCCGGGCCATGATCCGCGTGAATTCCGTCACCGTATTCTGCAGTTCGGAAATCTCTTCGCCGGAAAGAGAACCGGCATGCGCACGCAGATACGGCGCGAGCGAGTTGAGTCCCCATGCGACCAGGCGCGCTTCGAGCTCCGCGGTCTCACCGCCTTTGACTTTGAGTCGGTTCGATATGTTGCGCGCCTGATCGAACGATTCGAGAAGCTGCAGTCGCCGCACCTCGAGCGCCATTGCGTTCTCCCGCTTCAGATAAGCGGGGATGCTGATCGCAAGTGCAATCTCCGCAATCACGATCGCGATGAAAATAACCACTGCCAGCGCCGCGACATAGTCGCGCCTGAACCGGGCGGAATAAGTGATCTGTCGAGCCAATTCGGAACCTCGTGTTCAGAATGAATTACCGTCGTCCATACTGTTCACAATATATCACGCCGGCCCTCTTTTTTCAATCCCTCCGCCCCAGAAGTCCCGACCGGAACAGAAAATAAAGCAGCGTAAGCAGCGCCGTCACCGCGGCGGCGACGTAAGTGAGAAACGCCGCGGAGAGCACTTCCCCCGCGCCTTTCGCCTCGCTCTGCGTCACAATTCCGGCGGAAACCATGAGCTGTTTCGCCCGACGGCTCGCGTCATACTCCACCGGCAGCGTCACAAGCGAAAAGAGCACGGCCATCCCGAAACAGATGATGCCCAGCCAGAGCAGCGCGGACATGTTCAACACCAGTCCGATCAGGAAGAAGAGATAAGCCCCGGGACTCGCGAGATTCACGATCGGCACGAGCGAACTGCGCAGCCAGAGCGCGGAGTACCCCTGCGCATGCTGAATCGCGTGACCCGCCTCATGGCACGCCACCCCGATCGCAGCGAGAGAGTCGGAGTGGTAGACGCCGGGTGAGAGGCGCAGAACTTTCCCGGTCGGGTCGTAGTGATCGGACAGGAATCCCTGTGTCTCCTCCACCCGGACGTCGCGAATTCCCGCATTCGCGAGCAGCCGCAATGCCGCCGTCGCCCCGGTTACCCGGTTCAGGCTCTCGACCCGGGAATACCGATCGAACGTGAGTTTCGTCTTTGCCGAAGCCCAGAGCCCCAGCAGAATCCCGGGCAGCGTGAACAGCAAATAAACCGGATCGAAAAACATTGTGCCGCCCCCCTTCGGTTACGCCTGCCGCCGCGCAACAAATTTGCAGGTCGTCGTCAGGAATGCCGCCGCGAGTTCCGGCCAGATTTTCGCATCGGGATAGTCAAGCGCCAGCCCGATCCCGTGCGGCCCGGACGGAAACACGTGCAGCTCGGCGGGAACGCCGTTTTTCCAGCAGGCCTCGGCGAACGCGATCGAGTTCCGCACCGGAACCGCACCATCCGTGGCGGTGTGCCACAGGAAAGTCGGCGGCGTGTCGGCCGTCACCCGGCTGCTGAGGCAGTAACGGTCCTCCAGCTCCAGCAGAGAGTCCCCGAGCAACTGCTCGCCGCTGCCGCGATGTCCCCACTCCGCGCTGAACGAAATCACCGGATAGCAGGGGATGATCGCGTCCGGCCGCTGCGAAAACGCATCGGCAGCATCCCCGGCCGTCGCATCCACCTCATGGAACAGCGTTCCGGCCGAAGCGACCAGGTGTCCGCCCGCGGAGAAGCCCAGAACGGCAATCTGATCCGGCTGGATACTCCACTGCGCCGCTCGACTCCGTACGATCCGAATCGCCCGGAAAAGATCCCGCTGCGGCGCCGGAAACCGATACGGCGCAACCCGATACTGAACCACAAACGCATGAAATCCAAGTTCATTGAACTTCCGCGCAATCGGCTCGGCCTCGTGCGGGGCACGGTGACAATACCCGCCGCCCGGGCAGACGATGACCGCCCCGCGCGCCGGCTGCGACCGGTCGAGCAGATAAAGTTCGAGATAAGGCTCAAAATCATCGGCGGGATTCCCGGTGCCCGCACTTTCCACCGACTTCCAGAGTTTGATCGTTTCCATTCTTCTCATCCTTTGATTTCATTCCGTCCCGGCACGAGGGCGATACGCCGCCCGTCCGGAAACCGGTAATTCCCATGCAGACCGGGCGGCAGCGTCACGACTGCTCCCACTGCATCAACCTCAACTTCGATCACGCCGCCCGCCGGATGCGCAACCCGTCCGCAGATTCGCCGCCCCGGCAGCAGCTGCGGACAGACTTCCACCTCTCGGAAACCGTACCCCACCGGGCGCACGCCGAGCATCGACGCATAAAAATGCCATAGAATATGCGCACTCCAGGCGTGGCAGTCCGAACGGCTCGGTTCCGGCCCTTCCAGCAGGGTCGCAAGTCCGAGCGTCTCCATCGAACGGAACACATCCAGCCGCCGGTCGAAGAGGTCGGGCCGCTGCAGCTTCCGATACGCTTCAAAAAGATAGAAGCAGAAGTAAACCGTCGCCCGCACGAGGCTTTCATCCCTGCACAACCCCCGGCCGCACGCCCTCTCGATCCGCTCCGGCAGAAACCCCGAGAGCAGCATCAGGACCTGCATGTGTTCCGAAAAACTCCGATCGTCAACCGTGTCCGCAAAGAGATTCCGCTCCCCGCGCCAGAAAACCCGGATCACCGTTTCCGCCAGCTCCCGACCGCGGCGGCGGAAATAATCTGCCATCACCGTGTCCCCGGTCAATTCATACAGATTTGCGAGAGAACCCAGCCCGTAGAGATAGAGCGCGTTCACAATTCCGGAGACTCCGCGCTCCGCCTCCGGCGGAACCCCCGCCGGCCATCCCGTCCAGTCGACAAAACACCATGAGCGCGGAATCGATACGAGCCCGTCCGCCCCGATCCAGCGCTCGAAGGCATCCGCAACCCGCCGCGCCGCCGGAAGCAGCTCGGAAACGAGCGGCCCGCCCCGCCAGCGCGCGTAATCCTCGAGCATGCCGATGAAGAACGGCGAAAAGGTCGGAATCACCTGTGTAATCCGCGACGGATAACGCGACGGGAAGAGCCCCGACTCGAACTGGGCCGCAGCAAACATCCGCAGCGCCTTTTCGACCAGACGCGCATCCCGGGAAATCGTCAGCGTCAGCAGCGCCTGAATCCGGGTGTCCCCGAGATACATCAGCTGCTCGTAATAGGGGCAGTCCATGAACGTGTCATGCGAACACATCTCAAGCGTCCGCTGCGCGAGGCGGGCGAGCCGGTCGAGATCCGCGCACCCCGTCGAGATCGAACTCTCGACCGTGAGCGGATAGCGGAACTCCTCGAGGCGCAGCCGGTCGATCCGCAGCGGCTCCTCCGCGGTCCGGATCTCCAGCGAAACGAACCGCCCCGCCCGATACCAGGCCGTCCAGAACGCCATGCGATCACGCCCGTCCGGCAGGAAGTGGTCGTAAATTCCATAAAAATACCGGTCGCGCCAACCGGTTCGGTCCGCTTTGGCCCGGACCTCCTGATCCACGGTCATGAGCGCCTCGGCCCAGCCGAGCGAGATCTTCGCGCCGCGGCCGCCCGAAGTAACAAGGCGCGGACGCACACAGTAATAATCATCCAGTTCGAGCAGCAAACGCAGTTCCGTCCGGGGCGGAATCTCGAGAATTCCATTCCGCAAAGCATTCTCGATTTCGGCGATTTCACCGGGACGGTTGTCGGCGGCACGGAACTGCCGACCGCGGAACGGACCGGCGTAACGGAGTGCAAAACTCCGGATTTCCTGCGTCTCCATATCCGGCAGCGTCGCTGCCCGGAGCAGCGGCTGCGGCACATATTCGTTGCGCAGTTCCGCATCGCCACCGGGATACAGCTCCGCAACGGGAAGCCACCCCTCCCCCTCGCCGCGTTCAATGCCGCGGGGATACCCGGAGGCATCGAACGTCAACTCCTGCCCGACGCTGCCGCCCCAGCCGCGAATCGGCTCGAACGAAAGTCCCGGCAGCAGCTTCGCCTCCCAGTTTTCAGCGCAACTCCCGAGTTTCTCCGCATCGGCGCCGTCGGCAGCGAGCAGAAATCCGTGCTCAAACTCGATCTTCGCAAAGGGACCGTGCCCTCCGAAACTGGTAACCATCGCGACGAAAACGTGTTCGCCCGGCTCCGCTTCCCATTCATATGTATCGACAAACGTATTGCGAATGTCCCCGAGCTCCGGACCGGCAGCGGCCTCGACACCATCGATCCAGAGCCGGTAAACCGCATCCGCCGTCACGGCAAGACGCATGCGCGCCGGACCGCCGAGAACAAACCGGTTGCGATAGGCCACCGTCCGGGCCGAATGACTCGTCTGAGGCAGGGCAATCCACTTCTCCGGCCAGACGCCGTCATCCACCCAGTGGCAGCTTTCCACCTTGCGGACAAAGGAGAGCGAATTGACCGTGATCCGTTTCAGTTTCGTCATCATGAATTTCCCCCGTATGATTGATTTCGGTAAGATACATCCCGATTCCCCATTATTCAAGATAAAACACCCAAAAAAAGTGCCGTTGAGACTGGCAAAAAAACAACTGACGTGGTATGTTACCGCGGATGGAAAATTATGGATGGCGAAACCGGAGTTGTGGACGGATCATGAAATTTGCCCGACATACATTGGAACCGTTTTCGATTTTTCGACAACGGAGCGTCCCTGCATTCCCGTTTTTTCCGTATCGATCACTTTGAAAAAATCACTCTGGAGTTATTGCAATCATGCCGGAAACCAACGAAATCAACGCACCGCTGGATTTCATCCGCGAAATCGTGGCGGAGGACCTGCGCAACAACAAAAACGACGGGAAAGTCGTCACCCGTTTTCCGCCTGAGCCGAACGGCTATCTGCACATCGGCCACGCCAAGGCGATCTGCCTCGACTTCGGCGTCGCCGCGGAGAACGGAGGCGTCTGTCACCTGCGGTTCGACGACACGAACCCGACCAAGGAGGACACCGAATACGTCGAATCAATCATCAACGACGTAAAGTGGCTCGGTTTCGACTTCGGCGAACATCTCTATTATGCCAGCGACTACTTCGAGCGCATGTACGAGTGCGCCGTCACGCTGATCCGGAAAGGGCTCGCCTACGTCTGCGATCTCTCGCCCGAGGAGTGGGAGGAGTACCGCGGCACGCTGAACGTCCCCGGGAAAGAGTCGCCCGGTCGTTCCCGCTCGGTGGAGGAGAACCTCGACCTCTTCACCCGCATGAGGAACGGTGAATTCGAGGACGGCGCCATGGTCCTGCGCGCCCGCATCGACATGGCTTCGCCGAACATCCATATGCGCGACCCGGTCATCTACCGGATTCGTCGCGCCCATCACTTCCGTCACGGGGATAAGTGGTGCATTTACCCGATGTACGATTTTGCGCATCCGCTCGAAGATGCGTTCGAGGGAGTGACCCACTCGTTCTGCACGCTCGAGTTTGAGATTCACCGCCCGCTTTACGACTGGGTGCTCCAGGCGCTGGAGTTCAAGAATCCGCCGGTGCAGACCGAGTTTTCCCGGCTGAATCTGACCTATACGGTCATGAGCAAACGCAAACTTCTGCAGCTTGTGAAAGAGCACTACGTCGCCGGCTGGGACGATCCGCGCATGCCGACCATCTGCGGAATGCGCCGCCGCGGGATTCCCGCTTCCGCGATCCGCAGACTCTGCAGAACCGTCGGCATCACGAAGTTCGAGGCGCTCACCGACATCGCACTTCTCGAACATTGCGTTCGGGAAGAGCTCAACGCCAGTGCGCCGCGCTTCCTCGCCGTGCTCGATCCGCTGAAAGTCACAATCACGAACTATCCGGCCGACGGAGTCGAACCGCTCGATGCGGTCAACAATCCCGAGGATCCCGCCGCCGGCAGCCGCAAACTGCCGTTCGGCCCCGAACTCTATATCGAGAAGAGCGACTTCATGCTTGAACCGGTCAAGGGTTACTTCCGGCTCGCGCCGGGCCGCGAAGTGCGGTTGCGTTACGGATATTTCATCAAATGCGAAGAGGCGGTGCTCGACGATGCGGGCAATGTCATCGAACTCAAATGCACGTTCGACCCCGCGACCCGCGGCGGATCCGCCCCGGACGGGCGCAAAGTCAAGGGGACGATCCACTGGGTTTCCGCCGACAGCGCCGTCCCGGCCGAAGTGCGGCTCTACGAACGGCTCTTCACGGTCGAGCAGCCCGGAGCGGACGGGGCGGATTTTCTCGAACAGCTCAATCCGGATTCCGTCCGGATCGTCAAGGCGCTGGTCGAGCCGAAGCTCGCGGAACTCCCGGCAGGAACCAGCGTCCAGTTTGAACGGAACGGATATTACTGTGTCGACCCGGATTCCAGGCCCGGTTCTCCGGTCTTCAACCGCACGGTCACGCTGAAAGATTCCTGGGGGAACAAGCAGAAAAAATAACAACGGGAGCAGCGACGGGGGGATCGAATGCGTACCGGAAAAATCAAGCAGTTGCTCGCTCATTACATCGCGGGCTCCGACCGCTCCTACCGGGAGCTCTGGCCGGCCGGGAAGTTCGCCCGGCTGCTCTGGCTCGCCGCCCGGAGGTTCACGGCGGATCGGAACAGTCTCCGGGCCGTCGCGCTCACGTATTACACGCTCTTCGCCATTGTGCCGATGCTCGCGCTCGCGTTCGGCATCGCCAAGGGATTCGCACTGCAGGAGAAACTGCAGGAGATCCTGAGCGAAAAGCTCGCCAATCAACGGGAGATCCTCGCGTGGATCTATCAGTTCGCCGACTCCACACTGCAGCAGACGCAGAGCGGCGTCATCGCGGGGGCCGGTGTGATCGTGCTGTTCTGGACGGTCATGTGGCTGGCGAACAACGTTGAGAAGTCGTTCAATGCGATCTGGAATCTGCCGGCGCACGGGAATTTTTTCCGGCGGCTGAGTGATTATCTCGCCTTGATTCTGATCACTCCGTTCCTCATCGTCCTGCTCTCGAGTGCGGCGCCGGTGCTGCGGCGGATCATCGGCGAAGGAGCCGGTGCCGGAGTTCTCGGGGCGCTGCTCTACTCGCTGGCCGTCGATCTTTCGCCTCTCGTGCTCATTGTGCTGACGTTCGCGGCGATCTACCTCATTGCGCCGAATACGCGCGTGCGGTTCCGGTCCGCCCTGATCGGCGGAGTCGTCGCAGGTGTGCTGTTTCAGCTGCTGCAGGACGGATTCATCATTCTGCAGACCCGGATCTACCAGTACAACAAGGTGTACGGCAGTTTCGCGGTACTGCCGCTCTTTCTGATCTGGCTGAAACTCTCGTGGCAGATCGCACTTTTCGGAGCGGAGGTGTCGTTCGTCCACCAGCACATCGGCAGCGGACTCTTCGACCGGCTCGGGAAAGTCAAAATCAGCCGGAAACTGCGACTCGAATACCAGTTGCTGATCCTCGGGAAAGTTTTCGGCAATTTCGATCGGGATCAGGGAGCGGTCAACGAGGAGACCATTCTCGATGAACTCCCTCTTCCACAGGTTCTCACACTCTCCATGCTCGACGAACTCGTCGAAGCCGGCATGCTTTATAAAATTGAGAATGACAACACCGCTCCGGACTATCTGCCCGCCCACCCCTCGGAACATTATACCGTCTGCGACGCGCTGGCGAAACTCGAGGAGACCGGGCTGGTTACGCCTCCCGCGGCGGGCAATGCGAAACTGGAAAAAAGCATCCGCGCGCTCGATGCAATCCGCCGCGACGCCGCCCGCAGTCCGGGCAACCGCGCCCTCAGGGAGCTCGATGAGCCATGAGATGGTTGCCGGGAGTGATCGTTTTCGCCCTGCCGTTGCTGGTTTCGGCCATCGACGGCGTCTGGCGTGCCGACGGTGCGAAGTTCGTCGAGCCCGACAAACCGAAGATCGAAGTGGAGTTCCCCGGCGGAGCTCAGCTCTACCTCGAGCCGGATCGCCTGAAATTCCGCCCGCAACGTTCCGCATTTGATGCCCGGAAGATCGAACTGGAGGCATTGGTGACAGCCGATTCGCCGGAGCCGGTCAAAGGGGTGATGTTCTTCAAGGACAAGGAGGGGCTCTGGTTTCAGAGCATCGAAGAGTTCACGTTCATTCCGGGGGAATGGAAAAAGATCAGCATCCGCCTCGACCGGAGCGGGCGCAACTGGCATGGGGTCGGGCACGATGCGATCTTCGACGCGGAGGCGGCAACCCGGCTCTTTTCGGCGGGAATTTCGCTCTACGGCACCGATCCCCGGAAATTCACGTTTGAATGCCGCAATCTTGCGCTCTCGGGACAACGCGAACAACAGCCGCTGTCGATCATCGACTGGAAGCTGCCGCAATCCGGCGAGGTGAACCGGCGCGTCAGCTCCCGCTTCCGTCTCGCCCGGGAGTTCTTCAACCCCTATGACCCGCGGGAGGTGACGGTCGATTATGAACTCAAGACCCCGGACGGCAAAATCCGCCGTTATCCCGGTTTCTGGTCGCGCGACTACGTCCGGACACGTCACTTTACGCGCGAAATCACGCGGCCCGTCGGTTCCGGATTCTGGGAGATCCGCTTCACGCCGCTCGTACCGGGAGAACATCAGCTCCGGCTCGTGGTGAAAGATGTGCGCGCCAATGAGGAAATCGCAAGCGAGTGGCGCAGCTTCACCGCGACGCCGTCGCAACTCCCCGGCCCCATCCGGGTATCGACGAAGAATCCCTGTTACTTTGAATATTCCACCGGGGAATTCTTCTTCCCGATCGGGCTGAACATCCATACGAACACCGACCGCCGCAGCGAAATCGGTTTCAACTTCGGCCATCTGCCGGACCGCGGCACCTACGACTACGACGACTATCTCGAGGCGTGCGGGAAATCCGGAATCAACGCCGTCGAAGTCTGGATGGCCGGCTGGACGTTCGCACTTGAACACGATGCGGGGCGCAGCGGCTATTACGGCGTCGGCCGTTACAACACGGAAGCGGCATGGCGGCTTGACCACGTGATCGACACGGCCAACCGGAACGGCGTTCTGGTGAATCTCATCATCGACAACCACGGACGACTTTCAGACACCTCCGACCCTGAATGGCGCGAAAATCCGATCAACTCCGGCGCGGAGTACGCCGCCGCCAACGGGGGGTTTCTGAAGATTCCGGGTGACTTCTTCCGCTACGAACCGGCCATCGAGAACAATTCGAGGCGCGCACGCTACATTGCCGCCCGCTGGGGAGCGACCCCGGGAATCATGGCGGTCGAACTCTGGAGCGAAGTCGACCTCACGAGCCAGATGCGCGAACGTTACCAGGATGGCTCGGTCCAGAAATGGCACCAGAAAGCCGCAACCGAACTGCGCGACTGGTCGCAGATCAACTGGCTGGTCTCGACTCACGTGTGCAGTGAATTTCATAATCTGCTCGGGCTCATTCAACTCTTTCAACAGCCTGCCATCACCCATCTGGCGGGGGACGCCTACCGCAATCCGTCCCAGCACCTCGCCGAACATCTGCGCGACTACTGCAACAACATGAAGCACGGGAAACCGCAGCTCATCACCGAGTACGGCGGCAACCCATCGGGCAGCTCCCCGGAACAGATGACCGGGGATATCCATTGCGGTCTCTGGGGCTCTCTTTTCGCCCGGCTTGCGGGAACTCCGTTCCTCTGGTGGCACGACTTCGTTCATCTGAACAACCGTTACGACCATTATCTCGCCTTTTCCCGGTTCCTGCAGGGAATCGATCTGCGTTCCGACCAGATTGATTATCTGCCCTCTGCGCCGGTCACGGTTCCCGCGCCGCCGAAAGATCAGCGTTACATGGCCATGGCGCTCGCAAAGCCCGGCGCCGCCTACGGCTGGGTTTTCAATCATGGTGCGACCCAGCGTTATCCCGACGACGCAAACACCGTTCCGGAAGTGAAAGACCTCACGCTCCGGCTCGATACCAAACTGCTTGAAACGGGCAATTACCGCCTCCGCTGGTATTCGACTCTGCCGTATGCGGAAACAGCCTCTTCCGTCGTCAAGGTCGAAGCGGGGAAACCCGTTACCATCGCGGCGCCGCCATTCCGGATCGATCTGGCATTCAAACTCGAACAGGAGAAACCGTGATGCGTGTCCTGCCTTTCTGCCTTTCCCTCCTGCTGCCGCTATCCGCAGTGTTTGCTGCGCCCGCGCCAGAAACAGCCGCGGCTCTGCCGGAATCACCAGCCCCGGCAGAACACAAGTGGCTGCAGCCGGAGGCGGAATTCCGGCTCACCGCTGTGCCGGAACGTCCGGCAGAGGCTTCCAGCATCGACCTGCGACGGCTCGTGCTGCCGGTTCTGCCCTCAAACGGGGTGCGGGTATTCGATGACGCGGGCAAACCGGTCGCGTACCAGCTGCATGACAACTTCTCGCTCTCGATCGCCCCGGCACCGGAAGCGAAGCGTTTCGACATCTACTTCGGCTATCCGGCCAGACAGCCCTTTGATACGTGGACCGGAGAGTCCGGGGAACGCCCTCCCGAGCAGCGGTTGAAGCTGAATTTCTACTGGGGAGGCGACCGCCCCTGTACGCCGCAGGAGTTTCTGAACCGGCGCAATATGGAGATCACGCGCGCCAACCGCTGGCACACGCGAAACTTCTACAACCGTCCGTTCATCATCCTGCGTCAGGCGGTCACCGGCTTCGAGCCGCCGCGCGGCGTTCCGAAATTCCCGCAATACTACAAGAATTACAGAAATCTCTTCAAGCGACTCCATACCAGGAACAAGGGGCAGTGGCTGCGCGCGGCGTCCGAACTCAACGGCTATCCGTACTGCGAACGCATGCGCCGCTTCAACGCCTCGCGGAAAAATCAGATAAAAAATCATCTTCTATACATGAAGCGTGAGATCACCCGCATCAACGGTCAGTATGCCCAGGCGCGCAAAGACATGGAACACGGTGCGGAAAATGACCTGCTCGGCGTCGCGGGGTGGAGAAATCCGCGCGAATTCATCGCGACCGAAGTGCAGCTCGTCGTACGCCCGCCGGAAACCTCGGAACACTATTCGGCCCGCTTCTCCGGCTTTCTCGAGGTTCCGGAAGAGGGAGAATATGAGTTCAGACTTCTCTCGAACTCCCTCGCACTGCTGAAACTCGACGGGAAAGTCATCGCCCGCCGCGTCAATGCGAACGGCTCCCAGCCGGCGGAAACGGTCACCGTCAAACAGAGCCTCAAAAAAGGGAGCGTTCCTTTTGAGCTCTTCTACCGTCTGAACAGCGGTTACAGTCAGATGACCCTGCACATGCGCCCGGCGGAGAAAGGGGAGTTCCGACTTCTCGCGGCGGAACACTTCACCCCCGCGCGTCCCGCAACACCGACCGGGCTGGAGAATCAGAAAGGCGTTTCCTATCCATTGCTGTCGCGGCGCGGTCACTATCTGATCTACACGGACAAGCAATCCAGCATTCCGCTCGAGAATTTCGACTTCATGACATCACGGGACGAACTAGAGTGGCAGCTCGGAGATTCTCCGTGGAGGCCTCTGGACGAACTTTCGACCGCCGTGATCCCGGGCAATACCCCGGAAACCGCCCTTTCGTTCCGGCGCATCGGCCAGCCCGAAACCCGGTTGCCGGTGCTCAACTCGGATTATCGCGCCGATCTGGTCGAACTCAGACCCGATCTCCAGCTCAGACTCTGGGCGCCGGAAATCATCTACGACGACGAGACACTTTCCATCTCGGCGGAAACCATCTCGCGCCTCCCGCTCGAGGTCGAGGCACAGCTCGATATCGCCGTCGACGGGAAAGCGCAGGAGCTGCGCCGGGTTCGCCTCCCCGCCAAACCCGATGAGCGGTTCAACCGGGCCGCGGCGGACGTCTACCGCAAAGATACGATCACCCTCCCCGCGCGACGACTGAAGAAAACGGAATCGGTCGACATCCGGCTCGATATTGAAAACTTCCAGTTCGACCGTAAGCGTCTCCGCGTTCTGCCGGTAGCGGCGGAAGATCTCGCCCGGCAGACGGATGCGGACAACACCGTTCTCGTGCTTCACCGCCCGAAACTCAGCGACATCCGCAACTGGGAACTCCCCCGCAAAATCGGCGATGAACTCGTTCCCTGCCGCAAACTTCTGATGATTGCGGAATCGATCGACGGCTTTGCCGCCACCGCCGGAGAACAGCTGCAAATCAAGGAAAATCAGACCATCGAGTTCGTTCCGTTCCGGGACTCTGAAGTTCCGCTGCGCGATAATCTGCCGGAATTGCTCGACCGGATCGGCAGCAGCACAGCGGACCATGCCATCCTCTTTCTGCCCTGCTTGTATCATATGGGCACCATAGAACCGTGGATGCGAGACCGGTATATTGCAGCGATTCTTGAAAAACTCCGGAGAAACCGGAAACTGCATGCGATCTATCTCATCCCTGCCCCGGTCCGTCCCGGGGAGGAGGAAGCGCAGCGCGAGCTGCAGAAATCGCTCCGCCGTCTCGCCCGGGAGTATGACGTCCAACTGCTCGAACCAGCGGCCGGAGAGTCTCCCGCCGGATCGGAACATCCGTTTCATACGCCGGAAGAGTTTCTGCCGCTCTTCGATACGCTGCGGAAGAAACTCTGAAAAGCGGCCAGCTCAGACGCCGGGCCGGTCTCCCCAGATCTGTTTGTGCATCTGCAACTGCATGCGCACCGGCGCCCGGGCGTCGACGATCCATGCCGCGAGTGCGGCGAATTCCACCCTTCCCCACACGGGGCTGGCGAGCAGATTCCGACACTTCCGCTCGAGATCATACTTCCGGATCACCTCGAGCATGCAGTCGAAATCGATGCGGTCGGAAATCACGAATTTGATCTCGTCATGCGGAGCCAGCAGCTCGTAATTCACGAAATCGTTCGCGGCGAACATGCCGGACCCGGGAAGTTTGCAGTCGAGAATCTTACGGACTTCCCGCGGAACTGCGGCGATCGAAAACGATCCGTTCGTCTCGAGCAGCACCTCAAATCCCGCATCGAGCAGCCGTCGGCAGAGTTCCGGCGTCTCGGGCGTCGCCAGCGGCTCGCCGCCGGTGATTTCGACGAGTTTTACGCCGGAGTCGAGAGCGAGTTTCACAAGTTCATCGACCGCAGCCGGCCTCCCCGCTTCAAAGCTGCGGCCGTAGCGCGTATCGCAATAGCTGCAGTCGAGATTACATCCGGCGAGACGCAGAAAGTGGCACACTCGCCCCGCATGGGTTGACTCCCCCTGCAGACTTGTGAACGATTCCACCAGATGCACGGGCATTTACTCCTCGAAATAGGTGACGGCCGAGTGATCCGACTCCCCGATGCGCACCCGGTGAACCTGGATCGAACCGCCATTCATCTTCGCGCCGATCTTGCGGTAGATCGTGCGTGCGAGGTTTTCACTGGTCGGATTGATCGTCTGAAACTCCGGCAGCTCCGAGAGATTCGTGTGGTCATACTCCGCCAAAAGCGCGTCGAGTTCGCTCTTGAGTTTCTTGAAGTCGAGGGCGATGCCGATCTCGTCGAGCTCCTCCGAACGAACGACGACCGTCACCTTGTAGTTGTGTCCGTGCAGCTTGCAGCAGTCTCCATTGTAGCCGCGCAGCTGGTGCGCCGCTGAAAACGTGCGGTCAATTTCAATTTCAAACATATCGGGAATTTCCTCTGTTGCATTCACATCTCCACCGGAACGCGGCAAACCCGTTTCACCGCACGCCGGTCCTTATAATATAACCGCAACATTCCTGAAATGCAAAAAAGCGCACCCCGTTTCCGGAGTGCGCTCTTCAGAAAGTTCAGACGAAACTTACATCATTCCGCCCATTCCGCCCATGCCGCCGGCCGGAGGCATCGCGGGTTCTTTCTCTTCCTTGATGTCCGTGATCAGGCACTCCGTGGTCAGCAGCAGACTTGCGACCGAGGCCGCGTTCTGCAGCGCCGAACGGGTGACCTTCGCCGGATCGAGAATACCGGTCTTGATCATGTCGACATATTCGCCGGTCGCGACGTTGAAGCCGACGTTGCCCTTGGCCTCTTTCACGCGCTCAACCACGACACTGCCCTCGTAGCCGCCGTTCGCGGCGAGCTGACGCAGCGGCTCTTCAACCGCGCGCTCGACGATCGCGGCACCAGTGGCCTCGTCGCCGGAGAGCTTGAGCTTGCTGATCGCGGCAGCCGCACGGACCAGCGCAACACCGCCGCCAGCGACAATGCCTTCCTCAACCGCGGCGCGGGTAGCATGCAGAGCATCGTCGACACGGTCTTTCTTCTCTTTCATCTCGACCTCGGTCGCAGCACCGACGCTGATGACGGCCACGCCGCCAGCCAGCTTCGCGAGACGCTCCTGGAGCTTCTCACGATCATAGTCGCTGGTGGTCTCTTCGATTTCGCGACGGATCTGCGCGACACGACCCATAATCGCTTTCTGCGTACCGGCGCCCTCGACGATCGTGGTGGTCTCCTTGGTGACCGTGACACGTTTGGCTTTGCCGAGCTGAGCGAGGGTCACATTTTCAAGCTTGATACCGAGATCTTCGGTCACGCAGGTGCCGCCGGTCAGGATCGCGATATCCTGCAGCATCGCCTTGCGACGGTCACCGAATCCCGGCGCTTTCACCGCACACACCTTGAGAATACCGCGCATGCTGTTGATGACGAGCGTGGCAAGCGCCTCGCCCTCGACATCCTCCGCGATAATGAGGAGCGGCTTGCCCTCTTTCGCAACCGCCTGCAGCAGCGGAAGCATGTCATTGAGATTGCTGATCTTCTTCTCATGGATCAGGACGTAGGCGTCCTCGAGAACCGCTTCCATCGACTCGGTGTTCGTCGCGAAGTAGGGTGACAGATACCCCTTGTCGAACTGCATGCCCTCGACCACGTCGAGCGTGGTTTCCAGAGTTTTGGCCTCTTCGACCGTGATCGTGCCCTCCTGGCCGACCTTGTCCATCGCCTCGGCGATGATCTTGCCGATCGTCTCATCACCGTTGGCGGAGATGGTTGCGACCTGCGCAATCTGATCTTTCACTCCGACGCTCATCTTCGCGATCTCAGCGACGACGGTCTCGACCGCCTTTTCAATGCCGCGCTTGAGTTCCATCGGATTGCTGCCCGCGGTGACGTTCTTGAGACCCTCGCGATAGATCGCCTCGGCCAGAACCGTCGCGGTGGTCGTACCGTCGCCGGCGACGTCGTTCGTCTTGCTGGCCACTTCCTTGACCATCTGAGCGCCCATGTTCGCGTACGGACACTTCAGTTCGATCTCTTTCGCAACGGTCACACCGTCTTTCGTGATGGCGGGTGCGCCGAATTTCTTATCAATTACAACGTTCCGGCCTTTCGGGCCGAGAGTTGCCTTGACCGCCTTGCTCAGCAAGGTGACGCCTTCGAGAATCCCGCGACGGGCCTCTTCCGAAAAAATAAGCTGCTTAGCCATAATAATGGGTTACTCCTGAAATTATTCTACTTTGTCAGATCACGTAAAAGCGATCAATCGCTCAGCCGACAACCGCGAGAATGTCGTCCTGGTTGACGACTTTGTACTCGTTTCCATCGACCTTGACCTCGGTCCCGCCGTAACGGCTGGTCAGGACAATGTCGCCGACTTTCACGTCGAACGGAATCTTCTTGCCGTTGTCATCGGTTTTACCGGTTCCAAGCGCGATCACTTTATATTCCTGCGGCTTCTCTTTCGCGGTATCCGGGATGAGAATTCCACCTTTCATCTCGTCCTTGCACTCACAGATCTCAAGCAGGACCCGGTCGCCAAGCGGCTTGATGTTGACTTTTGCCATTTCTGACTCTCCTTATTTGGTTGGTTGGAACTTAAATTCGTTCTTTTTATTCAAAATAATCTCCCCGGCTCCGGAAGCATCCGCCTCCGGCTCCGGGGCTCAGTACTCTTACTCGACCACTTCGGCGTCAACCACGCCTTCGTCGTCACCATTCTTCTGCTGCGTTCCCGCATTCTGCGAAGCTCCGGTCCCGCCGGCAGCCTGCTGTTGCTGCTGCGCCGCATAAACCGCTTCGCCGATCTTCTGCAGTAGCCCTTCGAGCTCCTCGCACGCGGACTTCATGCCCGGCACGTTGTCGGCCTCGATCTCTTTCTTGACCTTGGCCACGGCGCCCTCGATCTGGCCCTTGACATCAGCCGGAATCTTGTCACCGAACTCCTTGAGCTGTTTCTCAGTCTGATAGACCAGGGAATCGGCATGGTTCTTCGTCTCGATCCGCTCCTTGGCGTTCTTGTCGTCCTCGGCGTGCGCCTTGGCCTCGTTGACCATGCGCTCGACCTCGGCGTCCGAGAGGCCGCTCGAAGCGGTGATCGTGATCTTCTGCTCCTTGCCGGTGCCGAGATCTTTCGCGGTCACATGCAGAATGCCGTTCGCGTCGATATCGAATGTGACTTCGATCTGCGGCACACCGCGCGGCGCCGGAGCAATCCCGTCAAGCTTGAAGAGCCCGAGCGACTTGTTATCTTTCGCCAGCTCACGCTCGCCCTGAAGAACTCGGACGTCCACCGCCGGCTGATTGTCAGCAGCCGTACTGAAGATCTGGCTCTTCTTGGTCGGGATCGTGGTGTTCCGGTCGATGAGTTTCGTCATCACACCGCCCATCGTCTCGATACCGAGCGACAGCGGAGTCACGTCGAGCAACAGAACATCGTTCACCTCGCCACCGAGCACGCCGCCCTGAATTGCAGCGCCCGCCGCGACGACCTCATCCGGGTTCACGCCTTTGTGCGGATCGCGGTTGAAAATCGCTTTCGCCTCGTCCTGCACTTTCGGCATACGGGTCATGCCGCCAACCAGAATGACCTCGCGGATCTTGTCGGAGGAGATCCCGGCATCGTTCATACAGGCGATACACGGTTTCTTCGTCCGCTCGAGAAGAGGATCGCAAAGTTTCTCAAGCTGCGCACGAGTCAGCGTGATGTTCATGTGCACCGGGCCATCCTGGTTCATCGTGATGAACGGCAGATTGACATCGGTACTCATGCTGCTGGACAATTCGCATTTCGCCTTTTCCGCAGCCTCTTTCAGACGCTGAAGCGCCTGAGGATCCTTGCGCAGGTCGACGCCGTTCTCTTTCTGGAACTCGTCCGCCAGGTAATTGATGACCGCCTGGTCGAAGTCGTCACCGCCGAGGTGAGTATCACCGTTGGTCGCTTTCACCTCAAAGACACCATCGCCGATCTCGAGGATCGAGATATCGAACGTACCGCCGCCGAGGTCGTAGACCGCAACGGTTTCATCGGATTTCTTCTCAAGACCATAGGCCAGAGCCGCAGCAGTCGGTTCGTTGATGATGCGGAGCACTTCCAGACCCGCAATCTTGCCGGCGTCCTTGGTTGCCTGCCGCTGACTGTCGTTGAAGTAGGCCGGGACGGTGATGACCGCCTGCGTGACCGGCTCGCCGAGGTACGCTTCCGCATCGGTCTTGAGCTTCTGCAGAATCATTGCGGAAATCTCCGGCGGAGAGTAAACCTTGTCGCCGACTTTCACGGCCGCGTCGCCGTTCGCCGCCGCGACGATCTCGTACGGAACGAGTTCACGCTCACGCCCGACTTCGCTGAATTTGCGCCCCATCAGACGCTTGATTGAGAAAATCGTGTTCTTCGGATTGGTCACCGCCTGCCGTTTCGCCGTCTGACCGATCAGACGCTCGCCGGTCTTGGTGAACGCCACGATCGACGGAGTCGTGCGGTTACCCTCCGCATTCGGAATAATCTTGTACTCGCCATGATCCATGACTGCCATGCAGCTGTTCGTGGTTCCGAGGTCAATCCCTAAAATTTTACCCATAATCAATCCTCCTTCGGAATAAATTTTTTTTCATTTTGAAATGACGTTTCCGGAATAGAGCAAAGAGCGTGCCAACTTTCGATTTTCCCTCCGTTTCGCGGAGAAACGATCACGACAGACGCGGCGTGTCTCACCTGTCACGCGCCATTTTGTCACACCCCATGACAACCTGACACACTTACCGCGCCGACAAAAAAAATTGACTCTCCTCCCCTTTGATTTTTCCGAATTCATGCTATATTGATTTCTGCAATGAAACTCCGCAGGTCGCGCGCGGCCGCGGGAAATCCAATCATGGAGGAGACAGGAGAATGGCTGAAATCAGAGAACTCAACGCCGCGAACTATGACGAAACCGTGAAATCCGGAGTCGTCCTCGTCGACTTCTGGGCACCGTGGTGCAATCCGTGCCGCATGCTCGGAACCATCCTCGAACAGGTTGCCAAGGAAGCTCCCGAAAACGTCGTCATCGGCAAGGTCAACATCGATGACAACAAGGATCTGGCAGTTCGCTTTGAAGTGATGAACATTCCGCGCATCTTCATTTACAAGGACGGCGAGATCGTCAAGGATCTCTCCGGCGTCCAGAGCAAGCCGAAGCTGCTCGATGCGCTGAAGAACGCATAAACCGGCAATTCACCTGAAACCGGACGGATTTTCCGCCCGGTTTTTTTATACCCCTCCCCGATTTTCTCCGAATCATCGATTTTTTTCTCTCTTTACTTGCTTTTTTGATAACAAACGTTATCTTAATGATAACAAATATGAATTCATTGAGGCCACGGTAATGAGAGCATTCCGGAAAGTCATGATTGCGGGGGCATTCACCCTGTGGTGTCTCGCATGGGATATCGGGAATCCATCGCTGATCGCGACATACATCGCCGTCGGAATTCTGATCGGCGGGCTGCTGCTGTACCGGAAGCGGAAACAGGTGAAACAGGCGGAGAGAGTCGAACCGGAAAGACTCCCCTGCCCGATTCCATTCGGAGCGGAACCGGAACAGGAATTTCACCCGATCCGCGCGGAACGCTTTGAACGGGAACTGGCAGGATTCGCCATCGAGCTTTATTCGTACCGGAAACTCAGCCACTCACTGCTGACGGGGTGTCTCGTCGTCCCCGCGGGAGTGCTGTCAATTCTCTTCATGGATCAGCTTCAGCACTCGAAAAACGGGCTGCCTTTCCTGACCATCACGGGGGCGGTCTGGACGATCGTCGCGTTTCTGGTTGCCCTCGGCGAACGCTCCCGGGAACGGCGGCAGGAGAGACTCCTCCGGGCAGCGGCGGATGAGGGAACGCGCCTGGCCGCGGCCGATCACCGGCCCCCTTTCTCGCCCGATCGTCCGGAGGATCTCGCTCGTTTCTGCCGCTGTTTCGGATCGGAATCGGAAGCTCGGACAGCCTGCGAATTCGCGTGCCGGGCGGATTTTCATTTTCTCACACTGCCGCAGGATTCTTTGCTGCTCACAGCCGGAAAGAACGGCTTCCGGCAATATGCGGAACTCTGCGAAACCCTCGACTTCGATCCGATCGATTTCCATCCCACCATCGGAGAGGCGGTTCTGCTTCTGAACAACCATCGGAGAATCACCGAACGCAGGACTCCCGCTCCGGGAGAGCTGCCCCCGGCGGAATCCCGTCCGGCTCCGCCTCTGTCAAATGGTGTAAGAAAACTGCGAGACCTTTCCCGTGCCGGAAAAAATCCGGATGTACAGGAGATTTTTGAAGAGGAATACGCACGGCGGCCGCTCTTTTCCGAGACGCTCTTCAGCAGTTACTGGCCGAGCCTGGAAGAGGCGGTCATCGCGATGGCGGTCCGCGACACGGCCGCCGAAGTCACGGGGCGCGGGTATTCCATGATGTGCTATCCGGAAGACCCGGTCGCGCTGCTCGTCAACGGCGAATTCGACTCGATGGATGATGTGGAATTCATCCTCACGCTGGAACAGCGCTTTTCGATCCGGATTCCGGACGGCGACGCGGCGAAACTTCTGAACGGAACGCTCGCCGAACTCGCCGCGGAGATCCATCGCCGACAAACGATTTCACAACCAGACAAGGAGAACTTCCCATGCTCGACAAACTCATCGGTTCAAAAAGCCGCGCCGAAATCCTGAAACGGCTCTTCACGCCGGAAAATCCCTCGATCTATCTGCGTCGACTCGCGCGCGAAGCGGGGTTCAGCGCCCCGGTCGTCCACCGCGAACTGCGCACGCTGCTCGAACTCGGACTCGTCCGGCAGAACAGCGACGGAAACCGCATCAACTTCTCCGCCAATTGCGAACACCCGTTCTTCGCACCGCTCTGCGAACTCGTCTCCCGGGATCAAAACCACGAAAACGGCGGAAACGGCGGAGCGGAGTAACTCCACCGGATTCCGGAAATCAGTTGCCGCGATTCTTCCGGAACGCCTCAAGCATAACCCGTTTGCGGTCGTTGTCGGCGGAGGGCCGGAGGGGTTTGCCGGGTTCCCCCTCATGCTCGAGACTCCAGCCGCTCCATTCGCGGAACGCATGGTAACTCCAGTCCCAGCCGTACTCTTCAAAGATGTCGATGCAGTCGCGCAGGTAATCCGCGGCGCCGGGCGCCCAGACAACAGCCGAAAACTCTCCGACGTAGATTCTGGCGTTGTGCCGGAGCTGAAAGTCGCGCACCGCCTGCAAACGTTTGCGGATCATTTCCTTATCCCAGAATTCTCCGCCCATCTGTCCCGGATAGCGGACCAGCCGCACCGTCCCCTGTTCTCCGAAATTGTTGCCCACAAGCTGATGGGTGAACTGCCCCGGGTGATACATGTGCACCTGATAAATGATGTTGTCCATCGCCAGCGGAGAGAG
>CALXOE010000038.1 GCA_944389935.1 uncultured Victivallis sp. | reverse complement strand
GCCGGGGCGGAAGAGGTCTCGCCCCGTGGCGGTCGGGGGCGGCGTGCCGGAGGAGGGCGGCCCGGGTCGGCGGAGTGCGATCGGGATTTTTGCGGTGATCTTGATTTTCCTGCTGCTGGCTGGCGGGGTGCTGTTCGGCGTCCACTCCTGCGCGGCCGCCCGGGAGTTCCGGGAGACGGACGAAAAACTGCGGGCGGAATATGCGCACTACCGGGCACAGTTGTCGGAGCTTGAACGGCTCGGTTCGATCGGAACGGAGAAACCGCCGTCGGCGGAGACTGCGGCGGAAGTGGAGGAGTTGCGGCGGCAGGTCCGGGAGTTTTCCGGGACGGCGGCCGACCGGGACGCCCTTGTGCGGGAGATCGCCACGGTTGAAAAACGGTTTCAGGAGGAGCTCAAGCGGCTCAAGCCGTTGACGGAGAAGTGCGAACAGGCGGTTTCGCGTCTGTCCGACTTCCGGCTCGCGGCGGAGCTTGAGGCATTCGAGGCGCGCAGCCGGGCTCATCGGCGGGAAGCAGGGAGCGTTCCGGAGGAGACGTCCGGAGCGGATTCCCCCGCCGTTTCGCTCCGGGACGAGCTGGACCGGATCCGGCAGAGCGCGGGGGGAAATCTGAACACCGTCCGCGAGGCGTCCGGGCGACTGAAAGAGTCGCTGCGCAGGCTCGGCGAAATGCGCGAGACACTTGCGGAAATTCCGTTGAAATCCCCGCCGCCGCCGGAACGGAAGCCGCCGGAGAAACCCGAACCGCCGCTCATCCGGCCGGAGTACGCCTGGATGGAGGCGGCGCGGTTTCTCAACCTTGCCAGGGGGGAATCTGTGACGCTGTCATTCGATATCGATCCGGCGTGGACGCTCTCCGGCGTATGGGCGGAGGGAGGGATCTCCAGCGGCAATGACGTTAATTTGGTCTCGGGCAGCGGCAATGAGGTGAAGCTGACCGTCCGGCAGGAGGGACGGCGTCTGACATTTGAAGTCCGGAAAGGAACGCTCCCAGCGGGCAGCCGCGTGCGACTCCATTTCAAGCCGGAGCACGATCTGTATTTTTACTTTCAGCCCGGGAGTTCCCGGCTCTCGTTCACGGGCGGCGCGGATCTGACGCCGGAGTGGGCCGCTTCCGGGGATCTTCTGCTGGAGTATGGCGGCCGCGCCACGCCGGTCCCGGACGGAGACTGGAAAATCGCTTTGAGAGCGGGGCGTGTGCTCTCCGGATTTGTGAAACTGACCGGGGCGTCGCCGGTGTTTACGATTTCCGGGGAGACGCTCGAGCAGATCTGCCCCGGATACCTGCGTCAGGCCGCCCGGGTGAAAGAGTTGGAGACGGCGGCCATGCGGCTGCGGAAGTATCTCGCCGGGCGCATCGATCTGCCGGTCGCGAGCGTCTGCGCGGAGAAATTCGGGCTCGATACCGGGGAGTTCTGCCGACTTTCCGAATCGCTTGAACGCAACGGGCGTGAGCTTGAGAAGTGGACGAGCCCGGCCGAGGTTCTCGACACCGGGACGGAAGCACGGAAACGCCGGGAAAAACGCCGGTCGCTCGAACTTGAGCGGGCCGGGATCATGCGGGATCTTCAGCAGGAACGCGGGAGATGTGCGCGGGAAATCCTGGCACAAGCTACGATGAAGCAGCTCGGGGAGGTGTTCGGCGCGAACAAGCTGTTTGAGCCCTTTTCGCCCGGCAGCGTCGAATCCGTTCTGGGTGAGGAACGGGCGAAGCTTGCGGAGTTGCGGGCGCAGGTGCTCGCGGAGTTGAAACAGCCGGAGATCGTTCTGGGGAGAAACTTGTTGCCGCAGATCAAAGTTGAGCTTATAAGATAGGACGGTTTATGCAGAAAGAACGACAGGTCGTTGCGCAGATCAACGCATTTCTGGATTCGAGCGACTGGACGAACTCTCCGGTCTCCCGGGAGATACTGGCAGCCTACACGGAGTGCTGCGTCGCAGCCAACCGCCGGCTGGAGCAGTGTTCGATGCTGCTGGGAAGCCGGAAGACGGCCGAGGCGGTGAACCAGGCGGAACGGGATCCTTCGCTGTTTGAGATCGTTCCGCTGCTGAATTTTCCCCGGCTCGCACAATTCCTCGAATTGTGCGACTGGTACGACTGGCCGATGCCGCCGCAGTTGAATATGGCGGTGTTTGAACAGCTCAAAAGCGCTTCGTCCGGCATGTCGGAGTCGGGCCTCACGGAACTCGTCACGGAGTACCGGCGCATCGCGCGCGGAGGAGATCCGCTCGAAAAGGTCCGCCTGCTGCGGAAAATCGCGGCGCTGGACCCGGGCAACCCCGAGTGGCGACAGAATCAGAAACAGCTGGAAACGGAGCTGCTGCCGGACCTGATCGACCGGGCGAAAGCGGCGATCGAACAGGAGGATTTCACTGCGCTGGCGGATTTGCAGCGGGAGCTGACGCATCCGGAACTGCAGATCGCGGTCCCGGAGATCGTGCTCGAAAAGATCCGGCGGGTACTCGACGGGCATCGCCGTGCGGAACTCCGGAAGCGGGCTGCGGCGATTCTCGAAGAGGTCAATCAGGCGTACAGCGCATTCGAGCAGGAGCGGCTAGAAAAGGCTCTGACACGCTGGGAGTCGCTCTGCGGCGACGACCGTTACGAGCCGGAACCGGAAGAACTTGTGCAGATCGAGGACGCCGGGAAGTGGCTCCGGGAGAAGCAGCGCGAGGAGGCGGAGCGACAGGCTTGCGCCGCCACCCGGAAGCGGTTGGAGTTCCTGCTCGATTCCGATGCCTCCCGGGACGAGATCGAGAGGGAGTACGCCACGCTTGCCGCCTATGAGGAGCCGATTCCCGATTATCTCGCCGACCGGATGGAGATGTACCGGCAGCTCTGCGAGAGCGACGAGCGCCACCGGCGGATTCTGCGCACGGTCAAGCTGATTGCCGTCTGCGCCGCGGGGCTGCTGATCCTGGGGGGAGTCGGCTACGTGGTTCTGAGCATCCGGATCGAAAACGCGCAGGCGGAGAAGCTGCGCGCGGCCATCGAATCGGGAAAGCTGCTCGAGGCGCAGTCGGTGTTGAAGTCGATCGAGGAGAACTATCCGATCATCGCGGACGGGGCGAAAATCACGGAGTTGCGCGGGGAGCTTTCGCGGATGGCGTATGACATCAATACGCGGCGGGAGGATTTTCTCGCGAGGATCGCCGAGATCGACGAGGAGCTCGAGAAGGAGTTTCCGGATGCGTCATACATCGAGTCGAAGTTCGCCGACTGCGAGAAGCTCGTTTACTTCGAGGAGGACCGGCGTGCGCTTGCGGAGAAGCGGGAGGAGGTGAAACGGCATCTTGCGGCGGCGGTCCGGCAGGCCGACGGGCTGTTTCTCGAGAAGATCCGGGAGCTCAAGGAGATTCGTGCGGGATTTTTCCGTCATCTCGGCGGTCACGATTACACCCGGGCCGAGCAGATGCTCGAACGCTTCCGGGAGAAAGCCGCGGAGATCTCCGCACTGAAGAGCGTCTCGGAGGAGAGCCGCCGGGAGTACGCCGAACTTCTCGGCTCCTACGGGAAACTCTTCGAGTATTTCGAGGAGGATAAAATGATGCTCAGTCTGATCTCCCGGCTGCAGCAGAACGTCTACGCCGCCGATACCGTGTCGGCGGTCAACGAGGCGGTCACCGATTTTGAAAAGTCTCTGGGGGAGAGGAGTCTGCAGCCGTCGGCCCGGGCGTTCGTCGACGCGCTCTCGGGGGATTCCCGGGCGTTGATTGCGATCATGATGTATCAGGAGAAGCCGGGGCGGGAGTCGATTCCTCAGGATCTCTCCGTCAAGTTTTTCGACGACGCCCGGGCCGCCTGCGAGATGGCGGAATCTTTCGACAAAGCCCGCCGGGAAATGATTGCAGGATTTGAGCTCCTGATGGCGAACGTGATTCACAACCGATTGCGGATGTTCAGCTTCCGTGATCATACGGGTCGGCTTGTCGTGATCTACTTTCCGCTGACCGGAAACGTTTCGTCGCTGTACGATGCGGGGGTGAACAAGCTGAAGTTCCTGAGCGTCGACGACCGGACGGTGGAGATTTCGGTCGACCGGGCGAGGACGTCCGTCCGGATCGGCGAAGATGTCTATCCGGATGTCCGCCCGGTCTATCCGGCCCGGCTGGACCGGAGCGCCCTGCAGGGAGCGATCGCGCCTCACCAGGGGTTGACGGTCGGGACGCTCGCGATGCTCCGGAGGATCGACGGCGTGCAGTTCGAGCCGAAGATCGTCGATGCCATCCGGAAGATCCTCACGGATCCGTACTGCAACCCCTACTGGAAACTCCAGCTCTGCAGCCGGCTTGCGGGGGCGATGTGCAGTGTGCGCGGTATCGATACGCGGGGGTATGCGACGCTGAAGAAGAGTGCCGACGAACTGCTCGGCTCCGACCGCTCCGAGAACGGCATGGAGAATGAACTTCTCAACGACCGGATCGCGTCGGAACTGGCGCGGCTCAAGATCGACGAGCTTTTCCGGGCGCTTCCGGCGAACCGGTTCCGGGTTCGGCTGATCGAAGAGGCGGTGGCGCGGAAGCTGAAATTTCTCGGCGTGATTCAGCGGCTGGACGGCAGGATGATGTTCCGCAAATCCCGGTTCATCACGCGCGACACGGGGGAGGTCTGGTGTTTTGACGACAAGCGTTCGGGTTGCTGGCTGGCCGGACGGTTTCAGGGAAATGAGATCATCTGGAATCCGGAGGTTCGGGATCGGATCGGCAGCTGCGTGGTGTTCACTCCGGAGGATTCGGAAGATACGGCAGGCTTGATTGCGGAGTTTCGGAAAGCGGCTGCGGAGGCGGGAGTCGCCGACTTCCGTCCGCCCGCTTTCTGGCCCGGGAATTTAACCGCAGGAGAAAAGTGACAATGGCGTCCTATTTTATCCGGTTGAACGGCAAGGTTGTGGGGCCGCTGGAGACGGGCAGGATCCGGCAGCTTCTGATGCGCGGGAGATGCGACGGTGATACGCCGGTTTCCATCGACCGCTCCCGCTGGGTGCTGCTGCGCGAGGCGATCGATATCGGGCCGCTTCCGGAGCCGTCCGCGCCGCCGCCGAGGGCGGTCGGGACCGATGAGCCCCGTTTGCGCCCGGCGGAGGCGCCGTCCGGGACGGGCGAGTCCGGTTCGGCCGGGCTGCGGCCGTTCATCATATCGATCTGCCCGGTTTGTCAGCACCGTTTCCGGTTGACTCCGGAGCAGCAGTCGAGCGCGGAGCCGGTTCTTTGTCCCGCCTGCGGTCATGCGTATCCGATTTCAGCGGGGAGTCCTCCCGGCGGGGGAGAACCGCCGCGGGTGGTTCCGTTTCCGTCCGTGCCCTCTGCTGCGGCCGCGGAGAAGCGGAGCGGCGGGAAGCGGCTTGTGATTGCGATTGTCGCTGCGATCGTTGTCGTGCTGCTGTTCGCGGCGGCGGGGGCGGGAGTTTTCCGGTGGCACGCCGGAAGCCGTACTCCGGCGGAGGAAACTCTCCGGCCGGTTTCGGAGCAGTACCGGCGCGGGGTCGGGGTGGTCGTCGCGATGGTGGTCGACCGGAATGGAAATCGCTATCCGTGCCCGGTCGGGACGGCGTTCGCGGTTGCACCGGGGCATTTCGTCACGGACACGCAGACGGCGCAGGATATCCGCAGAGCGCCGGAACAAGTGTCGCAGAAACTCTATTCTCACGATTCCGGATCGGTTGCGTCGAAAGAATTCAGGGTGGATTCCGTGGAGATCCGGCTGAGCGGTTCGGGCGGGGAGGCGTTTGCCGTGAAACAGATCCAGCTGCCCCGGGAGTTTCAGAAAACGACGGAGCGCATCATTCGCCCGGATGTCGCGGTTCTGATCATACAGGGGCGGTCGGAGGTCTGCTTCCCGCGGGCGTCGAGCGGGGAGCTGGAGACGTTGACCGCGGGGAGGCAAGTTGCGTTTCTGGGGTTTCCGCTCGATCAGCTTCGGAGCGGTGACGGGGATCTGGCCGATCCGGTCGCACGGTATGCGGAGGGGGAGCTCCAGTCGCAGCCGGGGTCGGGGAGCGCCGAGGTGGTATCGCCCGGGGAGACACTGTTTTCGCACAACATCCCGGCGCGGAACGCGGGCGGCAGCCCGGTCTTTCTGGAGGACGGGCGCGTGATCGGAATCGTTTCAGGCTGGGTGCCGCCGGGGAGCACCGGGGTTTGTGTGCGGATCGACCGGCTTGACGGGATCGGCGATCCGGTCGAGATCGCGGAGTTCGTCCGGAACTGAATCGGACCTGATGGAGGAGGGAATATGGCATCGCATCCTTATGAATTGAACTGGAAGAAACTCGATCCCGAAGCGCGGCTCGGATTTGCCGCCCGGCGGTTCACCGGTGTGGGGAATCTCTCCTCGGCGCTGCTGGGTTTGCTGTTCACGGGGGTGTTTTATCTTCTGCTCTATCCGCTGTGGCAGATGAACCGCTGGCAGATGGTGAACATGTTTTTTCACGGCGGGCCGGAGAATCGGAGCACGATTCCGTATTACACGATGTTCCTGACGATGTGGAGTCTGGCGTTTCTGCTCATCAAGTGGAGGAAGCTTGTGATTCAGAAACGGGCGCTGCGGATCCGGCTGCTGCCGGACGATCCGGACTACATTCTTTCGCCGCAGAACTCGGCGGAGCTGATTCGGCATTTGAACCGCCGGGTGTACATGGCCGAGGGGTTTCTCGTGCACAACCGGATTCTCAAGGCGCTGGCGAATCTGAAGAACATCGGGCGGGTGGCGGATGTGTCGAGCGTGCTCAAAGACCTCGCCGCGGCCGACGAGAAATACACGGAGGGAACCTACACGCTGCCGCGGGGATTGATCTGGGCGATTCCGGTCACGGGATTCATCGGAACGGTGCTGGGGCTGTCGCAGGCGATCGGCGGATTCGGTGCTGTGGTTGCGCGCGGGGCGGATTTTTCGGAGCTCAAGAGCTCGCTGGGCGGGGTGACCGGCGGGCTGGCGGTGGCGTTCGAGACGACGCTGATTGCGCTGGTAGCCGCGTTGATCGTCCAGCTGCTGCTGACGATTCTCGTTCAAAAGGAGGAGGCGTTTCTGGACGAATGTTCGTCGTACTGTTACCGGAACATCGTTTCGCGGCTGCGGCTGATCGACATCCGTGAGGAGCTCGAGTCGTAATGTTCAAAGATTCCGATCCGCCGGTCTCGCTGTTTTCCTTTCAGGATATCGTCACGACCCTGATCGGAATCATGATTCTCTTTGTGCTGCTGCTCTCGCTGGAGTTGATGGAGACGACCCGGACGTTCGAGCGGAATTCCCCGGTGATGGAGGAGTTGAAGCAGCTGCGCGAACGGCGGCGGAGTCTCGAGGCGCGTTCGGAAGAGATGAGCCGCCGCCTCGAAACGCTCGCGAACGAACTTGACGCCGTCGGGGAGATGAGCGAGGCGGAAATGCGTTACGAGAGCGGCCGTCTCCGGCAGCGGATCGCAACGGCGCGGGCGACGGTTGCGGAGGTGGATCGCCGACTGCTCCAGGCGCGGGAGGCGCAGACGCAGTCCGCGGCGGAGGCCGAGTCACTTTCCCGCCGGGAACAGGAGCTCGAGGAGCGGCGACGGGAGGCGCGCGAGGCGCAGAGTCGCGGGGAGGCGCTGCGGGTGGAGAATCAGCGGCTGCGGGAGGAGATCCGGAAAAAGAGAAATGCCGTGTCCATTGAGTTCGAGGGAGATCGGAATACCGAGCCGATTCTGGTCGAATGCGGGGCGGAGGGGTTTCGCTGGAAGAAATTTTCCTCTCCGGAGGTTCACGGGATCCGGTTCAGCGGGGTGACGGTGACCGATGAGATCGGCGAACTTCTGACGCAGCTCGGTCGATATCCGGCGTCGGGCTGTTACATTCTGTTTCTGATCAAGCCCGGAGGGGCGTCCTATGCGGAGTATCTGTTCCGGGAGTTCTCCCGGCGGCTGCCGACTTACGGATACGGGATGGACCCGCTGCTGGAAAAGGAGTTTTGTTTCTGATGGCGGGGCGTCATTTACCGGACAGTCTGGAGCTGCTGCTGGACACGATGTGCAATACGTTCGGCGGGGTCATGTTCATCACGATCAGCATGGTGCTGATGGTTTCGGCGGTGTCGCGGATGCTCTCCGAAGCGTCGCCGCAGGAGCTTGACCGGCAGGTGCTGGAGGAGGAGCGGCGGCGGATCGCGGCTCTTGAGCAGGAGATCGGGAGGATGGAGACCCGGCTCCGGCTTTCGGATTCGCACGTTGTGCGGGACGATGCGAACTCCCGGGAAGAGGTGGATCTGCTCCGGAAAGCGCTGCGGGAAGCCGCCGCGCTCGAGAACGAAGCCGCCGGAAAACAGTCGCAGCTCGAGGCGCTGGAGCAGGAGATCTCCCGGCAGCGGGAGAGGAACGCCGCCGGAGCGAAACAGCTGCAGGAAGAGGAGCAGCGGATCGAAGCGGCTCTGCGGGAAGAGCATTCTCAGCGCGAGCGGCGGATTCAGGAGCGGGAGGAACTGAAGAAAGAGGAAGCCGCGCAGCGTCCCCGCCGAATCCGGTTTGCGAAGAGCGAGCCGACGAACCTGCAGCCGTATACGATCATTTTGAGCGGGAATGCCTTGCACCGGCTCGGCCCGGGCGGGTTGAGCTGCCGGGAGGTCGAGGTCCGGCGCGAGGGGAATTTGCTCACGCTGATCCCGCGGAACGGGGTGCCGGTTTCGGGGGATATCGGTTCTGCGGAGTTTTCGCGGCTGTTCGCGGACGTCGATCGCGGGCGGTATTTTGTGAGATGTTTTGTCGATCCTGATTCGTTCGAGGTGTTCGCCGGTCTGCGCCGGCGCTTCCGGGAGAACGGGTTCCGGCTCGACTGGATTATCACGGAGGAATTTCTGCTGCGGCTTGTTGACCGGGCGGATTATTCAGCGTCGGAGTGAAAATGAGACGGTTTGAAATCGGTATTAGGTTTCTCGCGGCGGCGCTCCTGTTTCTGTCGGTGATTTCCGGCTGTGACAAACCGGCGGATCCGCCGCCGGCAGCCCCCCCGGGAAAAGTGCGTTCGGGCGGCGGAGAGCGGAAGCCGGAGAGTGCGGAACAGCCCGGCGGCGGAGAACGGAAGCCGGAGCGTGCGGAACAGCCCGGCGGCGGAGAGCGGAAGCCGGAGCGTCCGAAGTCGTCGGGCGGCGGAGAGCGTACGGGGGGCGGCACTCCCGGTTCGGCGGGCACAGCGGATGGATCGGCTCCGGGCGGAACGGGGGTCCCGGGCGGGCGGGGCGCTTCCTCCCGCGGGCTCTCCGAGCGGCTGATCGAGCGGAACTCGACGGAACGCAGAACGTTGTCGGAAGATCGGAAGATATTGTGGAATAAGACGATACGAGATGTTCGGAAGCTGATCCGCCATCCCCGCTGCACGTTCGCTGAATTCGGTGTCGCACGGACGGGGATCGAGCCGCTCGCCGACGACACGTACCAGGTCACGGGGGTGGTCGTCGTGGAGGATTCGGAGGGGCGTGAATTCTGTCGCAGGTACTCCTGCCGGGTGCGGTATCGGAACGGGGGATTTTCCCTGCTGGAGGCCCGGTTCGCGGAGTTCGATTCCCTGTGACGACCCGGCGCGGGAAAGGGAAAGAATCCGGTTTCTCCGAGGCTGTCCCCCGCTTGAATCAGGGTGAAGGAGGGGTTATGTTAATAGGAAACAGCGTTTTATCCCGATATTCAGGAGTGAGGATGTTATGAGAATCGAGGTTCCCGTCATTGCCGCGGCGGATGTTCTGCTGATCGGCGGTTCATTTGATCTGTGTAAACTGGCTCTGCGGCTGCGCCGCCGCGGGCTGAGCGTCTTTTGTGTGACGCCGTACCACTATTTCGGGGAGGATTTCTGCGCGGCACTCGAGTTTTCGCCGGAGAGAGCGCGCCGTTTTTCCGAGTTCGGGCTCGATGTGCCGAACTCGAATCCGGCGGGGATCAAGCAGCTTCTCGGCAGCGTGATGATTTCCGCCGGGGTCGAGTATCTGTTCCAGAACCGCCCGGTCGCGCCGATGTACGACGGGGCGGGGCGGGTCTGCGGCCAGCTTTTCGCGGGGCGCAGCGGCTTTTTCGCGGTCGAGGCCCGCGCAGTGGTCAACGGGCTTGCGCCGATTCCGGAGAATCGGCAGGGGCGCTGCCGGGTGGCGCTCAACGTGATCGACTGCGGCATGAAATTCCGCCGGGTGGAGAGGGAGTTTCGGCTGGAGAGCGGTTCGACGGCGGAGCTCGCGCGGATCGATCTCGAAATGCGGACCTCGGCATGGACTCCGGAGACGCTTCGGCTCGCGGATGAGTGCATCTGGACATTCGAGCAGGACGGCGGCCGTGCGGAACTTCCGGATGAGGAGGAGGTTGTGTCACAGGTAAACGCTTTCTCGCCGACTCCGGGCCGTTCGTTCGGCCGGGCCGCCGCGTGCACTCCCTCCGGCGACGGCGCCAGCGACGGGCGGGGGGATGCGGTGTCGTTCGAGACGCTGTTCCGCTGGCGGAAGTGCCCGGCTGTTCCGTTTGAACTCAATTCACTGCCGTTTGATGCGCGTTACGATGTGTTCGTCTGCGGGGCGGGGACCGGCGGAGCGCCGGCGGCGATCGCCGCGGCGCGGAACGGTGCGCGGGTGCTCTGTGCGGAGAAGCTCTCGATGCCGGGCGGAATCTGCACGGCGGGTCGAATTGCAAGTTACTGGTTCGGAAACTGCTGCGGATTCACCGAGGAGATCGATTCCGGCGTCGGGGCGATGGCTCCGGCGGAGGGGTACGTCCCGTTGCGCGGACACTCCCCGTTCGAGCGCAAGGGCGCGTGGCTGAATCGCGAGCTGTTCCGTTCCGGCTGCGAGGTCCGATACAACACGTTCACGGTCGGAGCGTTGCGCGACGGCACGCGGGTGTGTGGTGCGATTCTGGCGGGCCCGTGGGGGGTCTGCCGGGTGGGGGCGGCGGTCTGCGTCGACGCCAGCGGCAATGCGGATCTCGCCGCGGCGGCCGGAGCGCCGACCCGGCCGCTGGTCGAGACCGAACCGGCGGTGCAGGGAGCGGGGCTGCCGCCGTATGAGCTGGACCGGCCCTGTTTCAACACCGATTATCTGTTCATCTGCGACAGCGATGTGGTCGATGCCACGGCGGCGTTTACGATGGCACATGAAAAATTCGCCGGTCACTTCGACGTTGCGCCGATGCTCGACACGCGCGAGCGCCGCCGCATCGTCGGTGAGATCGAGCTTCAGCCGATGGATTTCTTTGCGCACCGGCAGTACCACGATACGGTGGTGGTGGCGCGCAGCAACTTCGATACGCACGGATTCGTCTGCCATCCGATGTTTCTGCTGCAGCCGGCGGAACACCAGCCCTATTTTGCGAACGTTCCTTACCGGGCTCTGCTGCCGCAGGGCTGGGAGGGGATACTGGTCACGGGACTCGGGATCAGCGCCCACCGGGACTGCATGCCGCTGGTCCGCATGCAGCCGGACGTTCAGAATCAGGGGTACGCCGCCGGTGCCGCCGCCGCGATGGCTGCGAAAGCGGGAACGGCGCTGCGCGCGATTCCGATTCGCGATTTGCAGAAGCAGCTTGTGGAACGCGGGATTCTGCCGCCGGCCATTCTCGAGACCGGGGATTCCCTGGCGGGATTCGAGGAGAACGATTCTCATCTGGAGATCGCCTCTGCGTTCCTGAATCCGGAACGGGCGGTGGAGGAGGCTCTGCGGCGCTTTGCCGCCGAACCCGCGCCGCAGACGGCGGCGCTGCTGGCGTTCCTCGGGAACGACGCGGGACGCGCCGAGCTTGTGCGCGCACTCTCCGCGTCGGCGTGGGACGACGGGTGGAATTACCGCGGCATGGGGCAGTTCGGCCGGAGCGCCTCTGTGGTCGATGTGTGGATCATGGCGCTGGCGCGGATCGGCGGAGGGGAGGAGCAGGTGCTGGAGAAACTGGGAGAACTCTCCCCGGCTTCGGAGTTTTCGCACTTCCGGGCGGTGGCGCTCTATTTCCTCGCGCATCCGTGTGCTGCGGCGGCGGGGGATCTGGAGCGACTGCTCAAGTCGAAGAACTTCCGCGGTCACGCATTCCGGGATATGGCCGCGGTGCTCGACGGGGTGCGCGGGTCGACCGTGGACACGTCGGTGCGCAATGCGCAGCTCAAGGAGTTGTACACGGCAAAAGCGCTGGCGAACTGCGATCCGGCGTCGGAGACCGCCGCCGCGGTGCTGGCCGACTACCGGAATTCCGTGCAGACCTGGTATGCGCTGTTCGCCGGCGCCGGGGAGACTCACTGAATCTGGCGCGAGATCACGAGCACCTTGTTGTAGTAGGTGACGAATGATTTCGCTTTCTCGAATTCGGGAGTCCCTTTGAGCAGGACCATCGCCTCTTTGGAGACTTCGAGCGCCTTGTCGGGCCGTCCGCAGTAGTAGAGGCTGCGGGCGTACTCGCCGATGATGAACCCTTTCTCCCGGTCGTTCTTGAATTTCGGCGCGTTGTAGGCCGCGCGGCAGAGCTTGTAGGCGTTCTCGAGCCGGAGCTGTTCGACGGGCTGATTCATCTCCTGCTGGGCGAATTTGACCAGCAGGATCGGCTGATCGGCGAACTCCTTGATGATGCGGTCAAACCATTTGGTCAAGTCGCTCCACCGCTCTTCGTCCCGCAGGACGATGACGCCCATCTCGTGAAGTTTGAGGTTCTTCGGATCGCGTTTGATGTTCTCGTTGAGGAACTCGAGCGCTTCGTCGGGTTGGTTGAGGAGCGTCGCGAGCAGGCGGGTCTTGAGGGAGATGAGCTCCATGTTGTCGGGATAGGTGACCAGCTCCGCGTTCAGAAGTTTGAGAACGGTCGGATAGTCGCGGATCTTCATCGCATCCATGACCGACTGGGAGAAGATTTCGCGTTCGATGTTCTGTTTGAGGTTGTACTTTCCGGTCGTGATCTCATTGAGGGCCGCTTCCAGCACGGCCGGGGAGCCGCGCCAGACGAGACGCCCCTCCTTGTCGATGACGGCGGCCATCGGAACCCGGTCGCGTTCGCGCATGTAGAGGTTGACGCTGTTGAGCCGGTCGTCCGCTGCGACCGGGAACGGCAGCTCCTTGAGCCGGACGAACTCCCGGATCGATTCCGCCGAGTCGATCCCGACGCCGAGAAAGACGACGTCTTTCTTTTCAAACTCTTTTGAAAGCCGGGCGACGTCGGGGAAGAACTTGGTTCCCTGCTCGCTGAGGGTCCAGAAGAAGAGCACGACGAACTTCTTTCCCTTGAGGTCGGCGAGTTTGACCGGTTTCCCCTGCGGCCAGGCGGCCACGTCGAGTTCCGGTGCGGCCGACCCGGTCGCCGCCGCCGATTTCCCGGGGGCCGGGAGCGGCGCGGCGTGAACGCTGAAACACAGAGCCAGAGCGGCCAGCGCCGCACTGAAAACTTGAGATTTCTTCATCTTTTTTTCTCCAGAAAGTTGAACCATTTGAAAATCCACTCCGCACAGAGCAGGAAGAGTCCGTTGACCAGCAGAATCCACGCCGCCGGAACTCCCGTGAGCAAACCGTGAATTCCTCCCGCGAGCATCGGCATCGCACAGAGCACGAGCGCAAGCCGGAAAAGCCAGCGGCAGAGTCTGAGCAGCACCGGGTTCGGTTTCATACCCGTGCGCGCGCCGGGCGCGGCCGGTTCGGAACGCGGCGTGGTTGTCTCCGCCGGCATCGGCGCCGGCGCGGCTGCGACGGGGCGCGGCCGCTTGAGCGAGGCGTAGACGAGGGTCGAGGTCATGCGCTCGAAGCTCACGCCCGAGACTCTCGAGGCTTTCGGCACGAGACTTGTCGCGGTGCAGCCGGGCAGGGAGTTCCCCTCGAGCATGTACGGTACGCCGTCCGCCCTGCCGACGATGAAGTCGACACGCAGGATGTCGCGGCACCCCGCGCCGAGGTAGAATGCGAACGCCGCGTCGGAAGCGCGTTGAACCGTTTCGGGCGAAAGTGTCCGCACCGGGCAGAAGTATTCGGTGTGACCGTCCTTGTAGACGTATTTCGCGTCGTAGTCGTAGAAGCCGTGGGGACTTTTGATCTCGATCGCGGGGAGGATGCGGCCGTTCACGATCGGAACGGTGATCTCAACACCGTCGATGTGCTCTTCGACGAGGAGTTCGGGGGCGAATTTAAGCTCCTCTTCGAGGGCTTGCTCCCACTCCGCGGCGGAATCGACTTTCCTGATGCCGATGGTCGAGCCTTCCATCGGGGCTTTCAGAATGACCGGATAGCGCAGCGAATCCGGCAGATGCGGCTGCCGGGCCGAGACGATTCCCCACTTTGCGGTCGGCAGACCGAACCGGTCCATAAGCCGTTTGCTCGCGATCTTGTCCATCACGAGAAGACTCGCTTTGCTGCCGGATCCGACAAAGCGCAATGCGTTATCTTCAAATACCTTCTGAATTTCCCCATCCTCGCCGAATCCGCCGTGCAGGACCGGGTAGACCACATCCGCGTCACGCATTTCCGGGTAGAGACGGCACTCTTTCACATCCGTGAGCGTGACGGCGAATCCGGTGTTGCGCAGTGCGCGCGCGACGGCGTCGCCGCTCTTGAGGGAGATCTCGCGCTCGCTCGAAGTGCCGCCGTAGAGCACATTGACTTTCGGCGGCCGGGCGGAGTCGAGCACATCCCGCTCCGACTGCGGATTGAGGAACTTCACTTCCGGCAGCAGGTAAAACCCGTGTTTCTCCGCGACCGCACGCCGCATGACCGAGAGGAGTTCGACGTACTCTTTTTCGCTCGCACCGCCGGCGTTGACGACGTAATTCGCGTGTTCCGCGGCGACTTTGAGTTTGCCGAGCCGGAACTCCCGGAGTCCGCATTCGTCGATGAGCCGCCCGGCCGGATCGAGTTCCGAGACGTTGCGGAACGTACACCCGGCGCTGCGGCCGGCCGGTTCGCGGCGGCGGCGTTCGAGCACTTCGGCCTCGATTGCGGCGAGTTCGGCGGCGGAATCCGCCGCCGGGAGTTCGAGCACGGCGCGCGTGATGACCACATCCGCCGGAATCGAACTGCGCCGATAGTTCCACTCGATCTCGGAGGTTTTCGCGTGGTAGGGAGTTCCATTGAAGTAAAATCCGGCGACTTCCCGGACGAGGCTGCCGATCTGCACGCCGGAAGCGCCTGCGTTCATGCGCAGCGCTCCGCCGAGGGTGCCGGGAATGCCCGAGAGCGGCGCGAGTCCGCCGAACCCCGCTTCCGCAGCGCGGCGCGCGAGGTCGGGCAGGCGCATGCGCGCGCCCGCGCAGACACCCGCGTCATTTTTCTCAAATCCGGAAAATCCCTCGCGGGAGAGGCGCACGCCGAGCATCGGGCAGGGGGCGTCCATTCCGACGAGGTTGGTGCCGCCGCCGAGGATGAAGAGGGGAATCCCCTGTTTCGAGGTGAATGCGAGCAGCGCGGCAAGCTGTTTCTCGTCGGCGACTTCCGCGAGGAACGGCAGTTTTGAGCCGACGCCGAGGGTCGTGAGTTCCGCATACGGCACGTCGGCGCGTATGGTCAGATCCGGGAACTCATTGCGGATCAGTTCGATCTGGGATTTCATGATTGCTTTCCATAAACTGCGGCGGGATCGAAGACGGCGGGGGCGGTTTCAACCAGGGAGCCGGATTGGAGTTTGCGGTAGAAGCAGCTCCGGTGTCCGGTGTGGCAGGCGGCGCCGCCCTTTTGCTCGACCTTGAAGATCACAGTGTCGAGATCGCAGTCGACGAGGATTTCGCGGACGATCTGAACGTTGCCGGACTCTTCGCCCTTGCGCCAGAGTTTGTTGCGGCTGCGCGAGAAATAGACTGCGCGCCCGGTCGCGAGGGTCTCTTCCCACGCTTCGCGGTTGAGATAGGCCATCATCAGGACGGTGCCGTCGTCGGCGTCCTGCGCGATCGCCGGAATCAGGCCGCCGGATTTTTCAAAATCGAGTTCGATCACCTTATGCCTCATATTGTTGATTGGGTTGCTGACCATCATCTTTATAATGTGCCCCGCGAACGGTCGTTTTGCAAGTTCGGCGACGGTAAAATCCGCCGGAAAAGCATTCTGGCGAGGCCCTCCCGCGTTTGAGCGGAAAAAAATGAAATTTTTCTGCCGCTGAGCTTGCAAAAGCCAAAATCCGGGCCTATATTAAAAAATGTTGATCCCGGAAATCGGGCGTATAGCTCAGTTGGTTAGAGCGCCACGTTGACATCGTGGAGGTCACAGATTCGAGTTCTGTTACGCCCACCATTTTTGCGATTGCAACACACGCACAGTTCGGGCGTATAGCTCAGTTGGTTAGAGCGCCACGTTGACATCGTGGAGGTCACAGATTCGAGTTCTGTTACGCCCACCATTTTTTCTTTCTTCGACGATTTCCGTTGCAGATTGCTGTCTTTTCCCGCTCGGAATTTCTGTGGGCGGCGGGTGCTTTCAATTTGCCGTGCCGTTTTGAAGTCAATGGTGACACAAAACACAGAAGAACCGATATTCGACCGGTTGTTGTTGACATCTGCGAATTTCCTGTGTTACAGTAAATAATAAAGGAAAGCCGGCAGCGCAACTCCCTGATCGCTCGTTTTGTTCAGGAAGCGATAAGGAGGAGGTCGGCCTTTTTCTACTTTATCGTTCAATTTATGTCAAAATACGTTCGGTTCAGTCAGGAACTGCTGCAGAACTGGAACATTCCGGGAGTACGGCTTTATGAAAAGATGTTTTCGTCTCTATTTTTCCATTCCGCTGGTCTGGCGGATCGTTGCGGCGTTTCTGCTCGGGACGGCGGCCGGAATCGCCTGCCGTTATGCGGGGGAGGAGGTTTTCTCCCGGTTCACTGCGGTACTTGCGCCGTTCGGGACGATTCTCATTGCGATGCTCAAGATGGTGGTGATCCCGATCATCTTCCTGTCGCTGGTGACGGGGGCGGCGAGTCTGCCGCTGCGGAAGTTCGGACGGCTCGGAGTCTGGGTGATCGTCTGGTATCTCGCGACTTCGCTGTTCGCGAGCGTGTTCGGGACGGGGCTCGCGCTCTTTCTGAATCCGCGCATGGATGCGGCGGCCGCACCGAGTTCTCAGATGCTCGGGCAGGTCGATCATCTGCGCATGAACGGCGGCGGCAGCGGCGGGGCGCTCTCTCAGCTTATTGCGGATCTCTTCATGAATCCGTTTCAGGCGCTTGCCGAAGGGAAATTCCTTTCGATCATCGTCTTTTCGATTCTGTTCGGTCTTGCGATCCGGACGGTGATCGAAGAGTCTTCGGACGGGAAACTGCGCGGGTCGCTCGAGTCGCTGCTCGAACTTTCCCGGGGAGCGCTCAAGGCGTGTTTCCGCATGATCGACTGGATCATTTCGCGTTGCCGCTCGGGGCGACGGTCAATATGGACGGGGTATGTATCCATCTGCCGGTATTTGCGATTCTCGCGGCGAATCTCTTCCATATCCCGCTCGGGCTCGGTGAGATCATGGTGCTGATTCTCTCGGTGGTGTTCGCCTCGATTGGGACGGGGGGAATTCCGGGCGGGAGCATCTTTCTGCTCTTCATGGTGTTGGAAAACATGGGACTCGAGCCGGAACAGACTGCGATGGTGGTGGCGCTCGCGATCGGGATCAATCCGCTGCTGGATATGTTCGAGACCGCCTGCAACGTCGCCGGGGACAACATCGGCAACTATGTGATCGCCCGCCGCAACGGCATGATCGAGCCGCGGTAATGCCGTTGAAAACCGGTCTCAGGCGGGGCGGGGCATCTGCGGATTTTCCCCGGATCGTGAGAGTTTTCTTATTTTTTCGTTGGAGAACAGTTGAAATCTGATGGATTCGGATGTACACTATACTCCGGAAAAAGTGGAACGTCGGGTTGTTGTGGATTTTCTGCCCCCCGGCGTTTTTTCCGGTGTCTGCGCCGGATGGAATGGGAATGTTACAGACAGGAGTCCGTCTTTTCTCCGGGGAATCCGGAGCATGTTCGGACGGAATTCAAGTTTAAAGGAACGAAAATGGCGGAAGTTGAGATTCGTCCTCCTCGCAACGAGGAGGAAATGCGGCAGCTCTGGCAGTTGAATCACGCAGTTTTTTCCGAGGAGCTGCATCAGCACGAGATCCATCAGGACGGACTTCTCATCGACAAATTTCACGCCAAGAATCTCTACTATGCGGGCTGGGACCATGGAGAAGCGGTCGGCATGATCTGTGCGCACTGGAAGGAGCCGTTCTCCGCGGTCGAGCGGTTCGGCGAAGTGATCCGGAAAGAGATGGTTCCGGGGCACACCGCCGAGTTGCGTCTTTTCGCGATTCGTCCCGAGTACCGCAAGACTCCGCTGGCGCCGCGTCTCGGCGCGACGATTTTCAAGAAGCTCGATGAGATGGGCTATCGACTGCTGATTATCTCCGGAATTTCGGAGCAGAAAGAGTTTTACGAACATATCGGTTTCCGGGCGGTGGGCGACCCGGTGCAGGATGGGGAGGCGTTGTTCTACCCGATGGTGGCGGACTTGCCGCCGATTCTGCGTCGTTGCGCACTGGCCGTTGCGAGGTGCACCAAATGAGACGTCTTGAACTGGTTCCGACAGTACCGCATCTGTTCCCGATCACGCAGGAAGCGATTCGGGAGCCGTTGTTTTCCCACCGCAGCGAGCGCTTCAGTGCGTTGTTTCGATCGGCGGCGGACAATTTGCGAAAGATCAGCGGGGGGCGTTTTCATCCGGTCATCGCCGCGGGAACCGGTACCTGGGCGAACGAGCTCATGGTGTGGAACATCGTTCCCGGTGCCCGCCGGGTGCTGGTCATCTCGAACGGCGAGTTCGGCGACCGGCTGCTGAAACAGTGCCGGAATTGCAATCCGGAAACGATTGCACTGAAATTCGAGTGGGGCGAGCCGATCGATCGCGAAAAGATCGAGTCGTGCCTGGCCGCTCATCCCGAAGTCGACTGGATTTTCGGCGTCGCGACCGAAACGAGCTGTGGCAGAGCGAACAACATCGCGCTGCTCGATGAAATCGCCGCCCCGCGCGGAATCCGGATCGCGCTCGACGGTGTGAGCGCTGTCGGTCTGGCACCGGAGCTTTTCAGCAACGAGCATGTGCATGTTGTGACCGCTTCGAGCGGCAAGGCGCTCGCGGGTCTGCCCGGGATCTCCATTGTCCTTCTCGATGAAAGCGTGAAGCCCGCCGCGCTCGAAAATCGGCCAGAAGCACTCGATCTCGCGAAGATCATCGCTGCGGAGGCCTCTTCCGGGATGGTTCGGAATACGTTGAGTTCCATGCAGTTGATGGCGCTCGAGTCAAGTCTGCGCGCGATCGGCGACTGCGTGGATTACTGCGCCCGCATCGCCGCGCTCAAGGAGCAGACGGTTCAGGGGTTGCGGCGCATCGGCATCGAGCCGCTGCCGGGAAGCAACAGCCGGATGGTCACGGCGTTCCGCCGTCCGCCGGAACCGCTTTGGAACAAGATGCTCAAGGCGTGGGACGCGGCCGGGGTTGACGTCTATTACCGTCCCCGCTACCTCGAGGAACGGCGTCTCTTTGAAATCGCCGCGATGGGGGATCTCCATCCGGAGGACATCGACCGGATGCTCGCTGCGGTCAGCGATCTGTGAGATTTTCCGTCCATGTTCCCGCTCCGGCGCGGTAGTCGCCCGGCGTGCAGCCGTGGCGTTGCCGGAAGAGCCGGACGAAATAGTTCGTATTCGGGAATCCGCATTGAATGCCCACTTCCGCTATGGTGAGACGGCTGCTGAGCAGCAGCCGTCGCGCATAGGCTAGGCGCAGTTTGCGCACATATTCGCCCGGGCTTTGTCCGACATGTTTCCGGAAGAGCGCACTGAAGTAACTTGCGCTCAAGGCGTTTCTTTCTGCCAGTTCCGGGATGGAAAGCGGTTCCGCAAAATGCCCCGCCAGATAGCCGAGAACCGTGCCGATCGGCTCCGGCGGGGGAGGGGCTCCGGCCAGGGCCAGCTCCATCCGGCCGAGCCGGAACAGCAGCAGCGCGAGCAGTAGATTGCACTCTTCGATCGATTTTTGACGATAGAGGGAGCCGATCTGCCCGATCCACACCGCAATGAACGGATCATGCGAAGAATCGATTACGCGGAACGCGAGATCGAACGTCCCTGCGTCCGGTGGTTCAAAAACGACAAACGAGGTCTTGACCTCGCCGAAATCGATCTGGCGATGCGGCAACTCCGGCGGAATGACGAAAATGCTCCCGGTATCCGCCGCGAGCGAACCGCCCGGAACGACGTTGCTGCATCTGCCGGCGGTGACGAGTACGAGTTCCGCTCCGTCGTGGCGATGCAGGGCGGTGTTGCGGCTGCCCGCATAGTTTCCGCTGTAAAGAATTTCGGGACACATCCGGTTTTCTCCTTGAAAAAGTTGTTTTGTGCTATAATACCATTGAAGATTGCCATTTGCAAGCCTGGGAACATAAAAGAGTACGGTGTATGCTAATGGTACGGCAGGAAAAGACAACAGAAGGATTCCACCATGAATTTCGATGAGAAGAGTTTTGCGATCCCCGCATCGGCGTTCCCGGTGCCGATGATTCTGGACACCGACACCTACAATGAGATCGATGACCAGTTCGCACTGGTCTACGCATTGCTGTCGCCGGAGCGGGTGAATTTGCACGGAGTGACGGCGGCGCCGTTTCTGAACGGCCGTTCGACATCGCCCGCCGACGGAATGGAGAAGAGTTTTCAGGAGATCGTGAAGATCATCGATCTCATGGGATTCGCGGGGAAAGTTCCGGCTTTTCGCGGGGCGACCTCATTTCTGCCGGATCGGAATACGCCGGTCCGTTCCGAGGCGGTTGACTTCATCGTTGCCGAGGCGGAGCGGGCGCATGAACGCGGAGAGAAACTCTTCGTCGTTGCGATCGGTGCGATTACGAACGTCGCATCGGCATTGCTCGTCGCGCCGGAAATCGCGCGGGACATCGTCGTCGTCTGGCTCGGCGGCCATGATTACGAACAGGAGGTCAACCACGAATTCAACCTCTATGAGGATGTTCCCGCGGCGCAGACCGTGATCGATTCCGGTGCGGCTTATGTGCGAATTCCCTGCTGCCACGTCGCGAGTGCGCTCACGAATTCGGTGGAGGAGCTGGAAAAAGAGCTGGCCGACTGCGGTGAGCCGGGACGCTATCTCTTCACGATTTTCCGGGATTACGTCGAGGAGTACAAGTGTGTGGACAAGGTGATCTGGGACATCTCGGCGGTTTCGTTTCTGACGAGCCCGGGTTCGACGAAGTGGGAGATCGTCCCGCGGGAGAAACTCGGCGATGACAGCTCATGGCTCCCGCCCGCAGATGACGGGCGCAGAATGTTGATCGCGAGAAAAATCGATCGGGAATCCCTCTTTCACGATCTTTACACCCGCATCAGACATCATGCCGGTAAAAAGCAATAGAAGCATAAAAAAGAATGTTTCCTCCGTTGAAAACAGCCGGAACATTCGTAAAATTTAATTTTTTTTAATTTTTTTTCAACAAGGCTTTCCGGTTCGGTTGATAAATGCGGCAATCCGTATATACTGGAAAGGCGGAGAGGAGAATCAGAGGAGGTTTTCCGGTTCCGGAACCCGGCGGACGGCGGTTTGTGTCGACCGGGCCGCCCGAAGCCGAATGTTGGAATTCGACAGCCGCAGGGCTGATGCGGATTGAGCTGTTTCAGATTTGCAGGGCGAAATCAGTGGAGGCGTCTATCAAATAAACGCAAGCCTCATCGAGGCACAGAGAAAAACCAACACCGGGACCGCGCAAACCGTGATAGGGTAGCGCGGCCCCATTTTTTTGTTGTGACAAATAAAAAGCCTGTCGCGCAAACGCCGCGGCAGGCTTCGGATTTTCCCGTCACCGGGTTCAGTAAACTTCAAAATCGAAGACGCGCATCGGTCTGTCGCTCCACCCCTCTTCGAGGACGAGTTTGACTTCCGAGCATGCGACCGGTTCAAATGCGAGCTTGACGAACCGGTGATGGTTTTCCGTCACGCGGGCGAGCTGCCGGGTTTCGCCGTCCACGACTCCTTCGATCCGGAAGACGCGCGGAAGCTGCGCCGGCATCGTGCGGAGCATATCTGCATCCTCGACGTTGAGCTGACGCTTCAGGTCCGAAAGATCACTGTCGAATACGAGACGGACCCCCGAGATGGTTTCGGGTTCTGCAAACGTGTAGGACGCTCCGGTTCCGGCGGCGAATTCAACGCCCTGTTTGCCGTCGTCCCAGTCGCGATCACGACCGCTGCGCAGCAGTTCATGGCTGATCGTCCCTTTCAGGGAGAGCGGGGATACGCGGCGCGGAATGTTCGGAATGAACTGGTCCTGATCGAGCAGCGTCTGCTGCAGTTCATCGAGATGGCGCTCGTAGATGCCGCGCGGCGTTTCGTTGTAGCGGGTCGCGAGCGCGGCGGCGGTACCGACCGCCTGTCCGAGCATTGCGGTGGTCGCCATGACCCGGGTCGAACTCAACGCCATGTGCGTGGTCGAGATCTGACGTCCTGCGAAGAAGAGGTTGTCGATGTTGACCGAGTAGAGAGAACGGTACGGAATTCCGAACGGCGACGGCGCAGGATGAAAGATCGTCGGGGCGCCGGGATAGTAGATCGCCTCCGGATGGTGATCGTCCATCGTCCAGCCGCCGTAGGCGACGGCATCCTCGAACTTGCCCTCGGCCTCGACCTCTTTCTGGCAGAGAACGTGGTCGCCGACAAAGCGGACGCTCTCACGCTTGCCGGGGAGACTTCCGATCCAGTCGAGTTCCCAGCCGTGGCCGCGCCCGTCCGGGTGATTCTTGATGTACTCCCAGCAGCCGTAGGCGATGCGGTAGAGTTCATCGCGGATCTCCTCGGCGTCGCCGATGGTGTCTTTCACCCCACCGAACTCCATCCACCAGAAGTTGTTGCCCTCGGGCATGAAATTGCGTTTCGGGAGCGTCTCATCGGTATAGTGGTAGGCCCACTCCGGCGCGCGGAACGGAATGTGCCGGTTCGTGCGCCGCAGCTGGAAGAGGATCGAGTTGCCCATGGTTTTTGCGTCGGCTTTCTCCGGAGCGTGGGGTTCATCGAATTCATCGCGCGCCTCGCGGCCGACCCGGTACTTCGCGCCGGTGATGCGCAGAATCCCGTCGCCGGAGCAGTCGGCGAAGAGTTTCCCCTCGACCTTGTAGCGGCAGTATTCGATGAGGTTCCAGCCGGTGACGGAGACGATGCGGCCGTTTTCGGTCTCGGCTTTTTCGACCGAGGTGTTCAGCAAAATGGTGAGATTCTTCTCCTGTTTCGCGAAGCCGTACATCACGTCGTCCCAGATCGTATATTTCATCGTGGGATTGTAATAGTAGTTGTCGAGCTGGAGCTCTTCGAGCAACCCGGTTTCTTTGCGGTTTTCGCCGTGCGCGCCGCAGACCCACATGCGGATCTCGCTGGAAGCGTTGCCGCCGAACATCGGTCGATCCTGGATGATGACGGTTTTCGCGCCGTTGCGTGCGGCCGCAACCGCCGCGCAGAGTCCGGCCAGCCCGCCGCCGACCACGACAAAATCCGCCGAAAGAGTACGTCTGGTGATCGTCATTTTCCCTCTCTCCTTTTTCTGAAAACCCGATCATTAACCATTGTTGTTGCACCAGAAGGCGCCGTTGTTCAAAGATTTCGGTTCGGAATTCAAACGGTTGTACGGAATTTCGTCGTAGAGTTTCGCCTCTACATGTCCGTCTACGAAGGTGAAGTTGGCGCCTTTCCCCCCTCTGTGCCGCCAGCCGTCCGGGTCGTTTTCTGCGTTCATCTCTCCTCTGTTCTGGGCTGCGGGGGCGGGATTTTTTTCACTGCCGTGCTGTTTCTCTGTTTGATATATGTCAAACAGCATCGCTCGACCGGATGGATTCCGGATTGTACTTACGACATGCGCCTGTTTGTTGTCTTTGCAATCTTCGGTTCCGCGCCAGTTGATTCCATAGTGGCGCTTCACCGCGGCGGTTTCGGAGGTGTTCGTGTTGCTGGCGGGGCAGGCAAAGACACCCTGCGGCATCTTTTTTTCTTCGTTGAGATAGCAGTGGTTTTCCGGCGTGACGGTGCCGTTGTTCATGACGAAAAGAACATCCTGCCAGGTTCCTGATTCTTTTCCGTAATTCTCATAGGACGAGGGCATGCGGCCGCGATTTTGATCGATGTACATGCTCATATAGGTGCCGAGCTGTTTCAGATTGCTCGTGCATTTGATGTCGCGGGCGCGGGCACGCGCCTGATTCAGCGCGGGAAGCAGCATCCCGGCCAGAATCGCGATGATCGCAATTACAACCAGGAGCTCGATCAAGGTGAAATTGTATTTCCGACTCATTGTACCTGCCTCTTTCTTTTGGTTTGATGCATTCCTGTTCGGATACCGTTCCATTTGGTTTGATACAATTATACCAGCGTTTTTTAGAAAAACAAGAATGATTTTTGAAAATGCAATATAAAGATTTTAAAATTCCTTATTGTGAAATTTTGCAAATAAAAAATTAAATTGCTGAATCGGGATTGAAAAACAGCTTGAAAAAGAGATTTTTTCATTTATGTTTCATGGACGTGCGTTCAGGGGAGGAATCTGGAAAGACGACGATGAAAAACAAACTGCTGGAAAAGACGTTTCAAGTGCTCGAGGCGATTTCCGCGTCGGACGGGCCAGTGACGCTCAAGGAACTGGGACAGAAGCTCGCGATCAATACGAGCACCCTGTCCCGGATCACGGCGGATCTGGTCGAAGCGGGATACGTGTTCAAGGCGGATTACCGCAGTTTCGAGCCGGCGCTGGGGATGATTCGGCTCGGGCAGAATGCCGCGTACAGTTCGCACCTGCCGCGGGTGGTCAATCCGATGGTGAAAGCGCATGTGGAGCGGCTCGGCGTGCAGGGGGCGTTCGCGGGGATCGAGAACAGGCAGCTCGTCTATCTTTACCGCAGCGATGCCTATGCCACCGAGCGCGACTACGGGATGCCGTGCCGGGTGCCGCTCTACCGGTCGAACATTGCGATCGCAATTCTGGCACAGCGTCTGGATGGCGGGGAAATTCTGTCGATTTTCCGGGAATCGATCCACCGCAACCGCGCCGAGGGGCAGGACAAGAGCGATCTGGATGAGATCCGGACTCTGGTGGAGCATGTTCAAAAGAACGGTTATCTCTTCCGGCGTGAGGGGAAAGAGCGCTGGAACATCACGTTCCCGGTCGAATACAACGGGGATTTCTACGGTGTTTCGTTCTACGGCGACCGGGCGGAGGAGCGCAATTTCGACCGGCTGTTGTTCGAGTGTTCGCTGCTGGCTTCCCGGCTCCACTCCGCACTGGTGCGCGCGTCCTGAAAATCTTGCGGAAAAATCGTTTGCAAACCATGCCGAACCGGTTATATTAGTTGCAACCACTAATTTCAAGAGGGTTCGGAATCATGCAGAAAGTGTTGGATTTCATCGCTCGAAGCTGGGGAAAGATGACCCGGTTTCAGCCTGTTTCCGAGGGAACGCTGATCGGGTTGCCGCATCCGTATACGGTCTCCAGTTCCGACGGGGGAAACGGGAAGTTCCATTATCTGGAGACCTATTTCATCTCCCGGGGACTCGCGCTTCAGGGACATGCTGAACTTGTGCGCGATAACTGCGAAAATCTTCTTTATCTCGTGAACGAATACGGCTTTGTCCCGGCCGCCAACTGTACGACCTGCCTCGACCTTTCGCAACCGCCGTTTCTGGGGGCGATGATCGAGTTGACCGCCCGGGTCTGCCCGGAGGACCGCGACTGGCTGCGGCGCGCGGCGCGGGCACTCGAAGTCGAGACGCAGTTCTGGAAGTTCCGCCGCCGCGGCGAATGCGGCATGCACCGTTACGGAACCCATGCGACCGAGGAGGAGCTCGAGGCGTTTTATCCCCGCTGCGTGGAGTGTCTCGGGTATCCGGCCCAGGCCGCGCCGGAACAAATCCGCGCTGCCGCCCGCGAGGCGATGGCGGAAGTGGAATCCGGGTGGGCATTCAATCCGCGGTTCGAGCGGCGCTGCCCGGAGTTCGCCGCGGTCGATTTGAATTCGCTGCTGGTGCACAGTCGCAACGTACTCGGGGAGCTTTACCGCGATCTCGGGGATCTCGAGCGGTCCGACGAGTGGTTCCACGCGGCGGAGATCCGGACGGAGCTGATCCGCTGCTACTGCTGGAACGATCGGCGCGAGTTGTTTCTCGACTTCAACTTTGCGGAAAAACGGCATTCAAAGATCTTTTCGTGCGCGTCGTTGTTTCCGCTCTGGTGCGGAATCGCTTCGCCGGAGCAGGCGGAGTCCACGCTGCACGCGGTCGAGAGTCAACTCGAATGCGACCACGGGCTTGCCGCATGTGAACCGAATCACTCCGGGCGTGATTACCGGTGGGATTACCCGAACGGGTTCGCTCCGCTGCATCTCATAGCGATTGAAGCGCTCGACCGGTACGGTTTTACGGAAGCCGCTTCCCGCATTGCCCGGAAATTCGTCGACACTGTCACTGAGAATTTCGACCGGGACGGCGCGCTGTATGAGCGGTACAATGTTGTGACGGGAGAGCCCGGAAAGGCGGACGGCGGCGAGCCTGCGTTGTTCTCCGGGTGGACTGCCGGCACGTTTGTTTTCGCCGCCGGCTATCTGAAGCGCCATAACGTCTGACCGGACCGGAACGGAACAGATTCTTTCGTCTGATCTGCGGGAGTTCCGCGTTCGTCCCGCCGTTGGAATTCCCGGAGACGGAACGAATTACGACGACATGTTTTCCAGGAATTTTTCGGCGATTTTGCGGACCTCCGCGCGCAGGGAATCCGGAGCGTGGACTTTGACGTTCCCCCGGGTGGAGAGTATCAGGTCGATCGCCTTGTATTCCGGGATATCTTTGAGCAGAATCCGGATCGAGTTCCCGGTCTTCTCCGTGATCTGGTCTGAAAAACCCGGTGCATAGGAGTGGGCATACTCTCCGAAAATCTCCAGATCAACTTCCGGAAGTTTTTGAAAATCAAAGAGTCCAGACTCTTTCACTCCTTTCAGAATCGAGGGTTCCGGCCAGAACTGCCAGTCGAGCATCTCGGCTTTTTCAATGCGGTGCAGGGCCAGAACCTGAATCTTCGGGGGATCGTAGCTGACGGCATCGTCCCGCTGCAGTTTCCCCTTGAGGTACCAGCAGCCGCCGTTCCAGGCGAAAATATGCGGCTCGAACAGCTTCTCCGCCACATGGTTCTTCACCGAACGGTAGATCAGTTTCAGATATTTGTGCTGTTCCCAGGCGTTATAGGCCGTCAGGAAAATCTCCGGTTGAACCCGGGGCAGGTTGTCCGGGCAGAGAACCTGGAAGTTCTCGAGTTCGACTCCGGCGTCCATGCCGCTTTCGTTCTTCATGAGCAGGGCGCTCACGGCCTTGCTGATTTCCCCCCGCAGCGGATCCGGCAGGATTCCCGCGGCGATCCGTTCCCCGAGCAGAGCCGACTTCATCTCGAACGGCTCGATCATGAGATCTTCGTTGTACCACTCCGGATTGGACAGAAAAAAACCCTTGCGGACCGTGTCATAATGGACGGGCGCTCCGTACTCGTCCCGGAGATCGGCGATATCCCGGGAAAACGTCTTCCGGGAGAGACGGAATGCTCCGCCCACGTCCTGGCATTTCATCTCCTTGAAAAACGAGGTGAAATTCGGATAGCGGTTCTGGCGCATCATTTTGAGGATCGTCTGAATCCTCCGGATCTGATTCTTATTTGCGGGCATCTCGATTCTCCCGGTTGGTTTGCCTGTGTAAAAAAGATAGCGCGAATGTCTTTTTTTTGCAAATAAATATCCGGAGATTTTTTTTGATTGGGACATATCTTCCTGCTTTGTTCCGGATTTCCCCCCGCCGTGATCCGTTTCCGACGTCGGCACTGTGTTTTCGCGCCTCCGCCGGTTTTCAGGGCGATCCGGAGAGGTTTTCCTGCGAAAATGTCCCGATCCGGCTTTGACAAAAGAACGGGGCGGAAGTATATTGAAAAAATGCCGAATGGATTCGGCTGTGTTGATGAAAACCGTATCGATCAGTCATCGGACTTGTGCGATAAAACTTGCAATCTTTGTCAGCCATTCAAGATTCCGGAAACTGAGCGTGCCTGGGATGATTGTGCCCGGATTCCGGGGACAGTTCTCTTGGCACGTTCTGCTTCTTCGTTGAGTGGCGGGCTTGCAAGTGCCTTTCGTGCAGCGGAGAGTGGAACGTGCTTTTTTTTGCACTTTTTCCGCTTGACCGTGCAAGACCGGCAGTCGGGTCGATCAGTAAGAGTCCTGGGAGAGATGTTTCGGGAGGGCGCGGAGAGAAGTGACTTCCGCCGTGTATGCTGTGACGCCGTCGCCGTCCCCGTCCCGGTGTCTCTGCAAAATCCATCGCCGATGCCGGAGTCCGGGCGAGACCCCGGCATGCGGAAAACATGGAGCTGTCCGCATGTCACTCAACAGAAATGGAGGTTTATGATATGGCTTTCTCGTTTCATTGTCCCAGGTGCTCGAACGTTCTTCAGGCGGAATCGGCCTGGAGCGGACAGCAGACCAACTGCCCTTTCTGCGGAAATACGATCGCAATTCCGGATTTCTCCTCTGCCGGGAGTGTCGTTTCCCCTCCGGGAGGTGCAGCGGCCGGTGCGGCGGAGGCAACCATTGTCCGGAAACGGGAACGGGACGGGATTTTCGTCCGACTCTGCAACGGGCTCTTCGGGGCGTTGCGGAAATGGAGACTCTGGGGTTTTCTGGGCCGGTCGAGAAAAGGCTTTGTGCAGTTCGGTGTCTGGGGATATGGGGTGCTGGGAGTGCTTTTGTTCATCGGATTCTGCATCCATGATACATCGTTTCAGGAGTTCCTTGAGGATGCCGGGGGCGGCATTCGCGCCATCATCTTCGGCCTTCTCGGCGCGTGCGTTTTCCGGCTGTGCGACGATCTCTCCGAGCGGACGGAGAGCTCCCGCATTCCGGCCGGAGTCGCCAATGTGATCGCTGCGTTTTCTCTCTACATGACCATTTCGCTGATTTTCGAAGGCATTGTCGAAACCTGTACGCAGGACAGGGGTATGATCCCCCTGTATGAGCACCTGGGGTGGATGTTCATCTGGTTTCCCTTTTTCCTGACGGGGATGGCTCCGTCGCTGGTTTCGGTCAGAATCGGAGAGGCTTCTCCGCAGGAGACCGTGACCGGCATTCTCGATTTTCTGCTGAACGCAGTGTTGTTCGCGATTCCGTTCTGGTGGGCGTTTGAGGCGTTTTACCGTTCCGTCAACCTGGTCTGCTTTCTCGGAGCGTCGAAAATGCGCCTGGCGCAGGCGCTGGAGGTCTCCTCGGACGAGCTCGATGATACGCTCCTGCTTCCGTTCCTGTTCTACGTCGGATATCTGCTGGTCCATCTCCTCTTTTCCGTCGTGAAGCGCTTCCTCGCCGCCGGAGAGCGGAAACGCAATTCCGAATCGATGAACTGAACCGGAGGTGCGACAATGGACGATATATGGTACATCGAATACGGGAATCAGCTCTACGGCCCCTGTCTGATCGTGCAGCTTCAGCAGATGCTTCAGAACAATCAGATCTCACTGCAGACCATGGTGCGGTCCGCCCGGGACGGCCGGTCATACCGGGTTCAGGATGTGGTCTTTCAGAACCCGAATCCGGCGGCTCCCTCTTTCGCGCCGTTTCCCGGTCAGGCTTTTCCGCCCCCGCAGCCGGGATTCGTGCCGGGGACAGCCGCCGCGTCGTTCGCTCCTGCCGGAGGTCCGTATCCGGGAAGTGCGGCTCCGCCTCCGTCGAATGCGGCCGGCGCACCGGGGGGAGCTTTCCCCGCCGGAACAACTCACCCCGGGTCGGCGCAGGCTGCGCCGCTGGTGCAGCCGTTCCGTCCCTCCGCGCAGTCGGAGGCGCCGCTGGTGCAGCCGTTCCGCCCGTCCGTGCAGGAGTCCGGTGCGGGTCAGGTTCCGCCGCCGGTGCAGCCGCCTCCCGCGTCTTCTCCGGTCGGAGAGGATCGGAGTTCCCCCCGGGGAGAGCCGAAACCGACGCCGCCTCCTGCCGATAACCGCGCGGAATACGGAGCCGGCGGGCTGACCGTGACGATGAGAGACTGGATCGATCGTTCCAATCTGGAGAACGGCACGATCGTCTGCCCGCACTGCTGGGGATTGTGTTCCCTGGAGTCCATCCTGTTCATTTCCGCTCATCCGGAGTTGACGGGCGACCCGCTGCTGGGGCCGGATGCGCAGGCCCGGTTTCTTCCGAAGTATTTCACCGCGAAGGGGACGGCGTTTGACGCACGCGGTCTCGAGTGTTCGGATATGGCCTGTCCGCATTGCCACTTGAAGATTCCCAATTCGGTGATCGACCTGCCGTCCTCGTTCTTCTCGATCGTCGGAGCGCCGGCGAGCGGCAAGTCGTATTTTCTGACGGCCATGATCTGGCAGCTTCGGAAGTGTCTGCCTAAATATTTCAGTTTCAGTTTGTTCGATGCGGACCCGTCTTTCAACATCGTATTGAACAACTATGAGCGGATTCTGTTTCTGAATCCCGATCGGAAAGATTATGTCTCTCTGCCGAAAACCGAATTGCGCGGGCGGGACTTCTCCAATCAGATCGTGGTGGAGAACAACCATATCGATCTCCCGAAGCCCTTTGTGTTTACGCTTTCGCCCCAGTCCACGCACCCGTACTACAACCGGCGCCGGGAACAGCTCGAGCGGTGTATCGTGTTGTACGACAACGCGGGGGAACACTTCGAGACGGGACGGGATTCGTCGGAGAATCTCGCGACCGTGCATCTGATCCATTCGGACGGAATCATTTTTCTCTATGACCCGTTGAAAGATATCCGGCTGCGGCAGGCGTGTTCCGGGGACGATCCGCAGATCTCCAGAAACGTCGTCAACATCACGAACCAGATGACCATATTTACGGAGATGATCGCCCGCATTCATAAGTTCGGAAATCTGAAAGCGAACGAGAAGTATGACAAACCGCTCATCATGGTCATTCCCAAATTCGATGCGTGGAAAGACTCCTTTCCGCTCGATCTGGATGCCCTCGAGCTGGTCGTTTACGATGAGGACATGACGCCGTATCTGAACATGGATGCCATCTGTGCCGCCTCGTTCTGCCTGCGCCGGTATCTGCTCGACATCGCTCCGGAGATCGTCGGGCTGGCGGAGGGGTTTTCGCAGAAAGTCTTTTTCATCCCGGTCAGCGCTCTTGGACGGATGCCGGAGTTCGATGAGGAGAAATCGATGATCGGAATCCGGCCCGACCACCTCACTCCGATCTGGGCCGAGGTCCCGTTTCTGCTGCAGCTGCATTTCAATCGTCTGCTGCAGGCGGTCTACTATTCCGACGATACGGTTCCGCCGGTCGAACATTTTCAGTTCAACCGGGGGCACATTCAGTTTACGTTGCCGGAGTGCGGCGAGCGGTTTTCCCTGCCGGCGTTTTATTGCGGGAAAACCATCTACTGTGCCGAGACGAAGAGTTTTTACCGCCTGCCGGAATACCCTGCGTCAGAGGCATCCGCTCCGCCGTCGTCGCCGCCGCCGCCGCCATCCGCCGCATCGGTGGATGAGAGCTCGCTGGATCTGGATTTCTGGTCAAAATAACCAAACGGATAAGAGGGTCGCTGATGATTTTTGAATTGGTTTACACTTCCGCTCCCGAGGGATTGTTCCCCGGGAATACCGGTTTCTCCGTCGTCGAATGCAGCCGGAATATGGACGCGGCTCTGCGCCGGCAGCTGGAAAGCCTGAGCGCATACACCCCGCTCTACGCACACTATGACTCCCGGGCGCGGAGAAATCCCGTGAATTATGCGCATCGGATCATCGAATCGGGCGGGCAGTCCTGGCACGTGCTCAGCCGCATCTGTTTCAACGGGCTGGATTATACGCAGCGCTCGAATCAGCTCGCCTCGCACATCGCCCTGACTCCGGATGAGTTGCCGGGGCTGCCGGGCGGACCTGCGGCACTCTTTTTTCAGGAGAATCTGTTCCGGGATGAGTCGTGGCAGATCCGGACCGGCTATCTCGAACACCCTCCCGTGCTGCGGAACATTTCGCCGCAAACGGGAGGATGCACCACCTGGGAGCAGATGACCGGGGACGCCGGCTGGGCCGGCGTGGTGGCGGAAAGCTTTCTGGCCGATTCGCGGAAAAAAGTCTGGATCGTGTTCGATCCGGAGCGGTCGGACTGCAACCTGCGGCTCTTGAATGAAGCGCTGATGCTGCTCCCGGCATACATGAGATGGAACGTCACGTTCAGCACCTATTTCACGGAGTTGCCGGCGAACACCATCTGTCACTGGCGGTTCTGTCCTCCCGGGTCCGCGGTTCTGCAGCAGGCGGGACGGAATCCGGCGGCCAATCTGGTGATCGACTTGACCGCGTGTCCCGGGAGGGCGCAGGGCGGAACTCTCGTCGAAGCTGCCAGGACCGGGAAACCGCCGGAGGTCGCCGCTCCCTTTGCGGGAATCCCGGTCTTTCCGTCGATTCCGCCGGTGGCGGCGGTACAGAATACCGCGTTGCTTCCTCCGGCTCCGGCGTCAGGCGGATGGAAAGCCGCTGCCTGCATCGCATTTGTTCTGCTCGGGATTTTCGCGGTGGTGTTCCCGGTCGTCAAGATCTCCGACGCCCGGAAAATCGAGGCGCATACGGAGCGGACGGAAAAACTGTTTTCGATTCTGCAGCGGAGTCTGCAATCGAGAATCGCGGTGGCGGAAGCGGTCGATGTGTCGATTCCTCCGCCGCCATCGGATCGGGAACTCCTGGCGAAGATCAAGGAATTCGTCGACAAACTCCCGGAAAAGGTGGAAAAGCGAACGGCTTTTTCCGGTCAGGCGGTGGATTTTTTCCGGCAGGCGGTCGCGCAATATGAAGCGCTCTCGGCATATTCGGCCAGACTGGAACGGCTGAGCCGGGCCGCGGAGGAGGAGCAGACTCTCTGCGCGGATCTCGATGCGGTTGCCGGATTGTCGGCCCGTCTCCGGAAAGAGATGACGGAATCTGCCGCACCGATCGATCTGGAATATTCCGCGCGGATCGACTCCGGACGCATCGCCGCCCCGCAGGAGGACGCGCGGGAGGAGACCGCACAGTGGCTGGCGATTCTGCGCAGTCTGGCCGGAGCGTTCCCCGATGTCGAGTTTCCGGACTCCGAATCGCTGCCCGGCTTCGGCCGGACGCGAGCATCCTCCGAAGTCTGGCTGGAGCAGGGCGCTCTGTTCAAAGCGCTGAACGGCAGCGGGCGGTATTCGATCCGCATCACGGATCTGCCGGATGAGTACCGGATTTGCAAATTCTACTGGGGGAAAGATTCCATCGAGCCCGGACCTGATGGCTGCTACGAGATTCCGGCGGGGGACGGCAAGGCCCGGATCGAACTGAAATGGGATCGGCACGTCCTCACGGTGACGCGCCGCGACGAGGGGAAACGGAAGATCGAACTGGAGGAAGTCGCAATTCAGTTCTCCCGCGAAAACGACGAGACCTCCCGCTGGCTCAACTTTTATTTCTCGGAGCAGACGAAACTGGAGGTTCCGGAACAGCTTTCGTTCCGGATCAGCAGCGGCCGCGGGATCGTCCTGATTCTGCCGCGTCCGGCGGGCGTGGAACGGGGCGGGAAAATGACGGAGCCGTTCGAGGTGGCTCTTCTGGTTCCGACGGGGGAAAAGATCACCATGTCTCCGGGAGAATCGGGATGGGAGGCTCCGATCGTTCCGTCGGAAGAGAGTGTCGCGGAGATCCGCAGCCTCGAACAGCTCTCCCGGCTTGCCGGAATCCTGCAGCAGCAGATCCGGAACGGCATTGCCGTTTTCCCGCCGGAAGTCAAGGCGCTGCCGGCTTACCGGCGGTTCGTCGAAACGTCTCCGGAGGAGCGGGACGTCACCGCTCTGGTCGATGCGGTCGCCGCCGCGGTTCCGATCGGGAAATGGGGCGTTCACGATGTGCCGGAGGAGTATGCGCATTCGACGCTCCGGGACGCGCTTGACGCTGTCCGCCGGAAGATCGGCGTGAACGTGCTCAAACAGTTTCCGGATCTGCGAATCGAACTCTCGCTTCCGGCGCGGAGCTGGAGGCAGACCGTCGTGGTCAAAGAGGTGATACCTGCTGTCAGGGGAGGGGAGAAATGAATCAGATCCGGACTTTATCCGCCCGCATCGAGGCGTTTGTCAAGAGCGCGGACCTCACGAATTCTCCGCTGCTGCAGCAGCTTCTGCAGGAGTATGCCGCGGGAGTCTCCTATGTCAACCGGCGTCTCGACCAGTGCGAGGAACTGCTGCGAAACGGCCGGGCGGGCGAGGCGGTCACGGTTGCGGAGCGCTGTCCCTCGCTGTTCGAGCTTGTGCCGCTTCTGCAGACGCCGGGGACTCTGGAGTTTTTCAATCTCTGCCGTCTGTACGGGCTGCCGGAACCGCCGCTGGTGAACGTTTCCGTATTTCAGGCGTTGAAGAGAGCGTCGGATGATCCCGCCGTTCAGGATGGATTGTTTGCCGAACTGCGGAAACTTTCCCGGTCGCACGGCAGCGAGGACAAGGTCATCATCCTGCGGAAAATCCTGCGGACGGATCCGGAGAATCCGGAGTGGCTCCGTCAGTTGAAGCAGGCCGAATCCGCCTGCATCCCCGCATTCATTCAGAACGCGCAGCAGGCGATTATCGACCGCGATTACCCGACTCTGGAAAATCTGGAGGAGGTCCTCTCCTCTCCCGACTGGCGGCAGGTGATTCCGAGCGTCGTGCTCGACAAGATCCGCCGCACCCTGGAGGAGGAGCACCAGCGGCAGATGCGGTGCCGCGCCGGCGAGATTCTCGAAAAAGTCGAGCAGGCTTACCGGAACCGGGATCTCGCGGCATATCAGCTCGCGAACAGTCGCTGGACGATGCTCTGCAAACTCGACCGCTATCTCCCGTCGGAGGAAGAAAACTGCCGTTTCGCCGCGGTGGAACGTTATTTTCACGCCGAACAGAAAGCCGCGGACGAGGAGGACGAGTTTCAGAATCTGCTGCGAGAATTCCATTGCCTCATGCGGAGCGGGAAAGAGGCCGAACCGGAGGAGATCGAGCTCCTCTACCGGAAGCTGGCCGCTCTCAACAAACCGATTCCGCCGGAGATCGCAGTTTTCGTCAACCGGCAGCGTGCGGAGTTCTCCCGGGTGGAGAAACAGCGGGAGGTCCGGCGCAGTTTCCGGCGGACGGTGTATGTCCTGCTGACACTGGCTGTTCTGCTCGGCGGCGGCGTCGCGACCTGGTTTGTCTACCGGCGGCAGAGTCTGGAGCAGGAGCTGGCCCGGGCGGTGAGCCGCGACGAGCTCGCAAATGCGGAGAAGATCGCCGCCACGGTGCGGAACTCATATCTGCCTTACCTGACGTTTTCGGCGAAGCTGCGCGATCTGGAGCGGCAGGTCGGGGAGAAGATACGTGTCTATCGGGAGTTCGAGGAGTCCGCCTCGAATCTGCGCGCTGTTCTGGAAAAGGAGCCGGAGGAGTCGAATATGGAACACGTTCAGACACTTCTGGAGGAGTGCCGGACCCGGGCGTCGACTCCGTCGCTGCAGGAGCAGTTTGCCTCTCTTGAGGCGCTTTACGAGGAGAGGTTCGTCCGGAAACTTCAGGAGAAACACCGGGAAAGCATCGAGAAATGCCTGAGCCGGATCCGGATTATCCATCAGGTATACCGGATCGATCTCTCCCGGGAGGATTATACGGCAGCCGCGAAGAAGTTCGACGAGTTCCGCAAGGAGATCGCGGTGCTCCGGGCCATCCCCTATTTCTCTCCCGGGACGCTGGATCCCGGGGATGCCGATCTCATCGTGCCGTTCCGCTGGCTGCTGGAAAAGCACAAGAGGCTTTATGAGAAGATCGAGGCCGATTTGAAGGATGGAAATTCCGAGAATCTTCGGAAACTCCTGACCCTGTACCGGGAAAACGAAAATGCTCTGCTGCAGGAGGGGACGCTCCCGCAGATTCTGGCGGCGGGACTTCCGGAGGCGGAACCGCTGTTCCAGAAGCATGTCCTCGCGGAAAACAACAGCCGGGTCGAAGCGGCTCTCCGGAAACTTGAAGAACTCGCCGGGAAGTTCACGGCGGCACTTCAGAGCGAAAACCTCGGTGAGGCCGAGGGGATTCTCATGCAGTACCGCAAGCTGTATGAACAGACGGCCGCCATCACTCCGGTCGGGGAGGAGATCGTGAAAAAGGTCGCCGCCGCAAACCGGATAGCGGACTGGTCGAATTCTCTCGAGAACAAAATGGCGTTTGCCGCCATCTATCGCACGCTGCGGGAGAATCTGACGAAGCTGGGTAACTTCACCGTGGCCGATCGCGTGCTGCAGGCCGTCGCCGATGCCGGGCAGAACCGGGCTTTGACGAAAGATCAGCAAACCGTGCTTGCTGCCCTGCGCCGGCAGCTGGAACACTTCCGTTGGGTTGCCGACTACCGGGACTGGAACGCCCCGGTGAGGGAGGAGTATCTTTCCGATCCGTTTTTCCGCGATATCACCGTGCAGCAGCTTCTGTCGCAGCGGGATGCCGCACTGCTCGAGTCGGTGAAGCGGGAGTTCGACGGTTTCGCCGCCCGGTATCGCGAGCGGGAGACCTCGTTCCTGGTGTTCCGGGATACGAAAGGGAATGTGCATGATCTGGAGACGCCGACCGCCGATGTCCGGGCGTCGTTGTCGGTGCAGCCGGGCAAAGTCTCGTTCCGGAGCGGAGATGTGCGTGTCACGATCAGCGGCAGCGAGGTGACTCTCTCTCGGGATGTGGACGGGGCGGAGGTCTCTTCGAGCTATCGGAATGTGACGTTTCTCTATCCGGCGGGGGTGAATGTCGAGGAGATTCCGCTGGCGGTTTCGCCCGGGCAGCGGCTCGTGCAGAATCTCGAGAAGCGGATGCGGGAACTCCGGATCTCCTCCATTCTCTCCCCGGAATATTGTCAGTTGTTCACGACGTTGAAAGGGGAGCCCCGGTATCCGGTCGTCCCGCTGCTGGAGCTTTACCGGATGCTGCTGTCGCCGTTTCTGCAGATGCAGGGATATTCAGATGAGATTTCCGGGCAGGTTGTAACGCCGTTCCGGACGCCGGCGACGGAGAGGGCTCTCCATGAGATCGCGGAGTTGAACCGGCAGGTCGAGTCGCTGCTGCGTCAGGCGCGCGACGACCGCTCTCTGCGCTCCGGGAACGATTTCAACCAGAAATACGGCGCGCAGCTCGGGCGGCTCGATTTCAGCGCGGTCGAGCGGTTCGTGCAGATCTCGCGCCGGACCCGTGAGTTCTATGCTGCGCTTGCCGCGCGGCGTTTCACGCCCATCGGCATCGCGGTTTGCGGGGGAGGAAAGGTTTCGTTCCAGGCGGCCGACGGCGTGACCCCGGCCGCGGGCGAGGTCTGGGGATTTGATCCGGCGGGGAACTGCATTCTCGCGGGCGTTTCCGACGGGTACGGCATCTCATGGAACGAGATGAACTTTACGGAATCTCACGTCATGATCGCATTTATGCCGGAGGATCGGAATGATACGATCCGGCAGGGGCTCGACTACCGGAACGCGCTTTCCGGTTTCGGGGCGGAGGCGATTCCCTGGCCGGAATTTTTCCCGGTAAACGCAAGAAAATAACAACTGGAGTCAGGAACAATGAAATATTATGTGAAATGGAACAATCAGATTCTCGGACCGTTCTCCGAACTGCAGATCATCAACCTGCTCGAACAGGGCAGATTCGATGACAGTGTGAGGTTCTCCACCGATCTCGGACAGTGGTATCCCGCCGGGGAGATCTCGGCGTTCCGCAACTACGCGGGGAGACTGGCTCCCTCGTCGTCCGGGACGATGGTCTCCCCGGCTTCCGGACCGCGGGGCGGCAGGTCGAAACGGTCGGACCGGGATCACTCCTTTTTCTTTTTCGCCTCTTCACCAGAATTTGTGGGCGAAATCCGGTTCAGGGAGTTCGCCAAGCTGGTGATATAAGCACACTTTTGCAA
>CALXOE010000037.1 GCA_944389935.1 uncultured Victivallis sp. | reverse complement strand
GGAGAGACGCGCTCTTGCGAGCCGCTTTCTCTCCCCCGAACCCCTCTCTTGTTCCGCCGAGCGCCGGAATGGGTTGCAGGGAGGAGATTGGCTGATGGGATGTTTGATGGTTGTTTGGTACGGGGAGAGCCGCTTTCTCTCCCCCGAACCCCTCTCTTGACGGCCGGGCCGGGACGATGGAACGGACGCGACGTTGACTGGTTTCCTCCACGGGCATTTTCGGCAGAGTCAATGGATCTCGTTTCATGGCATCTTCCTTTCCGGTCAGGCGTTCAGACAGAATTCAACCAATTCGGCAACCGTGGTGCGAGCCAGGCACATGCGCGTGTCAGCCGCTCCATAATAGAGATAATAGGATCCGTCATCCATTTCGCAGCCTCCTCCGGTGAAAACCACGTTCGGAGTCTGGCCGACACATTCGTAAAGCTCTTCCGCCGCAAGCAGGAACGACTTCGGCGCGGCAATCACTTGCCACGGCTCGTCGGGATCAAGCAGACAGACCCCGAGATAATAGTTTTCCGTGGAGGCGGTCATCGCCGTGGCATGGTAGATTTCAAGCCATCCCTTCGGTGTACGGATCGGCACACAGCCCGCTCCCTGTTTCCAGGAACCCCAGTCGGTCGCGGGCTGCATGAGCGGCATCGACCGCCCCCAGAATTCCAGATCCGGCGACTCGCTGTACCAGATCGTGCCGCGTCCATCGATGTTCTGAGGCCGTTCCAGCCGCGCGTAACGACCGTTGATCTTTTCCGGGAACAGCACCGCATTGCGATTGGCCGGGACCGAATGGGAGACCGGCTCGAAATCGACAAAGTCGACGGTCCGGGCCAGATTGATGAGACTCCCCCAGGGATCGAGCCAGTTCGCATGGAACACATAGTAAACGTCTCCCATCCGGGTGATCCGCATGTCGAAACGGTGCGGCCGCGTCCCCATTCGATCCAGTTCCGTCAACGGATACCGGATCGACTCCGGATTCACCTCGAAATGAATCCCGTCCCGGCTGCGGGCAACGTGGAATCGCGTCTTGCGTTCGCGGGTTTCCACCCGGAGCAGCAGCAGCACATCTCCCTCGAACCGGGTCACTCCCGCATTCATCACCGTATAACAGTCGAACGGCATGGTCGATGGCGACAGAATCGGATTTTTCTCGTAACGGACCAGGGGACTTTTCATTTTCTTCTATCCGGTGTTAATCTTTATTTTTGTAACATCGATTTGCAAAAAAAATCATCAAATACGCGATGCCTCCCGAGGTGCGGCGAGCGACTCTCCCGGCGTGAATTCATTGTCGATCGTGATTGAAACGGGTTTGCATTCGCGATTCCGCAGTTGATTCTGCAGGGCGCTGACGGTTTGCGCAGCCAGCTCTTTCAAGTCGAACCAGACCCGGGCCAGGGCCGGGGTGCGGAAATCGAAAAGTTCCAGATTGTCGTAGGTGATGAGACTGAACTCTTCCGGGATTCGCCAGCCATGCTCCGTCAGGAAATCCGCAAGAAAAACTCCGGCGTACCCGTTCGGAGCAAAACAGGCGGTCGGCAGCGGTGAGACCCGGGTGAAATACTCCTCCAGCCGTTGACGGCGGGTTCGATCGTCTGCGTGCTGCTCATGCTGTTCGGAAAATTCGATGAGGTCCACCCGAGCTCCCGGCTGCAACGCCTGCAGTTCCGCGACAAAGCCGCCGTATCTCCTGCGAAACCCGAATTCCGCAAGATTGGCGAACACAACGGCATGGCGATGCCCGAGTTCGGCGAATCTGCGGGCGGCGCAGACTCCGCCCTTGTAATCATCCGGCCCGACCTGAGTGACGTCATCGACGCTGCCGAAGACGGAAATCAGCTGGAGTTCCGGATATCGGCTTTTGACGATTTCGAGTTGTTCCGGCCGCACCGGACCGAGCAGAATCAAACTGCCGCAGTTGTCCAGAACCGGGAATGCGGTTTCGACGTGAACGTTCAGATCGACCAGCTGCCCGCGCAGTCCCTCCGCCGTCAGCCGCCGCTGACACAGATAATGCAGCCGCATGTAGAAATTCTGAATGTTGTCGGAGAAGAGCTTGTCATCCCCGCAGTGAATCGCCACATTTCGCTCCCGCTCCTGGCGGGCGATGCGGGAGTTCGCCCGGAAGTCGTAACCGACCTCTTTCACTTTGGAGAGCACTCTCTCCCTGGTTTCCCGGCTGACCTTCGGGTGTCCGTTCAGCGCGCGGGTGATCGTCATGGCGCTGACCCCCAGTTCGGCGGCGATGGTCCTCACGGTCGGTTTGGTTCGACTGTTCACGGTAGATCTGAACCCTTGCGATGTTTACTTTTTTATTTGTAACCCTATGAAATTATACCAGATTTTACGGGAAAAGGCAATACCCCGGACGAAAAAAATTCGATTTTTTTCGTCCGGGGTATTTCAGTGTATGGGGGAGGGCGGAACCCCTCCCGGAATACATCGCAAATTATTTCAGATACATCGAGAAATCGATCTGATCCGGGTGAACGGTTCTGACGTTTCCGGCCAGCGTGACAATATTGATCATGACCCCGTGTCGCAGATCGAAGATCGTATCCGCTTTGCCGACGAGATAGTCGCGGTTGCAAATATCCGGCGGAGTCTCCCGCGAGCCGCTGTCCGTGTCCTTATTATGTCCCATGTCAGCGAGGAGGACAATCCGGGACGGCTGAATTGTCGGGCAGGAGGAGGTCGATTTCACATAACGGCGTGTATTTTCATTCGCGGGTTCGGAGACCGGTTTCTGCGGAGAGAGCTGGAACCACGCCGCCAGGCAGCCGAATCGATTGATCGAATAGCCCAGCGTATCGGATCCGGGATTCACGACGGCGGGGCAGCGCATGACTTTCGTTCGCCTGATTCCGCCGGTGTAATCCTCCCAGCTCTTGACGTCACCGGTCCAACCCAGGTAGTGGCGCAGTTTCTGGTGCCAGAGGTTTTGCTTGAATTCCACTCCCGGTTCATCCGCCTGGCCGATCGTATAATAGCCGTAATCGTTTGCGTACATTGCTTCGGCCGTGAAGAGCTGTTTCAGATTGTTGACGCACGCGATCGACTTCGCCCGCGCCCGCGCCTGATTCAAGGCCGGCAGCAGCATGGACGCGAGAATCGCGATGATCGCAATCACGACGAGGAGTTCGATGAGTGTGAAACGGCTATTCCGCCTCGTCCCGGTGAATGTTGCTGAGATCAGATATTTTTTCATGACGCCTCCTGAGTGTCGTTATCGTCCTGCCGGGGGCCGGACGGTCGTTTGAATGAATGGATAAAAACTCGGATTTTTTGCTTCGCCGATACCGGGGGCGATCTGCATCCAGCCGTCCCGGCCTGCTCCGTCGTTGTCGTTGACGAGCAGATTGAACTGGATTCCGTCGGCCAGCTGTCCGGCAGTTATGCCGATCCCCCTGAGCGGAATCGTGATGTCATAGATCGTGGCGGCATCGCGGCTCGAGACGGTCAGCCCGGTTTCGGGCGGAGTGAAGCCTGCGGGCATGATCCAGCAGTGTGTTCCGGGAGTCCCGTCGGTCAGCGCGGCGAATCCGAATTCCCAGTGCCCGTTCTGGCCCGGTACCGCGAGAGCCAGCTGAATCCCGTCTTCCATGAAGCTTGACGAGGCGCTCTGCGATTTGACCGGAACGTCGTCGGTCACTTCCACTTTGACCCGCAGTGCGTGATCGTCCGCGGCGAGGAATACTCTGACGCTCTGGTCCTCCGGACCGGACCAGACCCGGTGCGCCGTGTAGGGATTGTGCTCCATGAGACTCACGAGGTGCTCCCGCGAATCCAGCACGAATTGCGGTTCGGCAGGATAGGTGCTGTCGGCGATTCTCGTCGCAACATTGACCGGGATGGAGATGGACGACCACTCGCCGCCGTCCAGCCGTACCTGTAACTCCGGGCGGATCACCCCGCCGCGCAGCCGGTCGGAGAGCTCAATCGGCAGTCGGAGTTCCGCCGTTTTGTCTGCCGCGAGTGTGCAGCGGAATTCCATCCGGGACGCGGAAACCGTTTCCGGCAGAATCCAGCGCAGCTCAGCTTCAGCGGTTCTCGGGAGCGGATTGTACAGTTTCACCGGAATCTCGGTCGTCCGGCCCGGGATGGCGGTCACCCGGTCCCCCTGGAACGTCACGAGGCTGCGTCCGCGGCGCGGCGGCGTCGCCGCCCCTTTCAGCACGAGGTAGGCGGGGTGTGCCGGCTGCTGGACCGTCACCCGGCCGGCGGCGGTTCGCAGAGGTGTCCGGTTGCCGAAGAGGTCGACCAGTTCCGCCTCTTTCGCGTCGGTCAGGACGGTCAACGGCTCTTCAATCGTGAAGCGTCCGCTCTTCCATAACGTGACGATCTGGCCGTCGCTGCTCCGGAACCAGTGGGCGGTTGTCCGCCCGTTTTTGAGCAGGGTCCCGCCGAATCGCGCGTTTCCGAGCAGCAGATTCAGCGTATTGTACGCGGCGAAGCTCTCCTTGGGATACCAGTCATTTGTAATAAGTCCGTAGTTATGTTCGCAGTAGCCCGGCAGAAATCCGTCGTCGCGCATATCGAACCAGAGATAACCGCGCGCGCCGGTCGCCCAGGCGTGGACGATCTTGCAGACGACGTTGTCTGCCTGTTGCAGATAGTTGCCGTTGCTGACGTAGAAGCCGGTTTCCGTGAAGAAGATCGGTTTCGGAGAACGCAGCACTCTGCGCATCTGAGCCAGCGGCCCGGCCAGCACCCGCTCATACTCGGCAAAGTCGCCGTGCTGGTGATAGCCGTGATAGTCGAAGAACTCCTGACCCTCTTTCAGCACCCGCTCCTGAAAACCCGGTTTGGCGTTGGCGCCGAGATGGGCGAACCCGCCGGTGATGAGTCTGGCATCCGGATCGGTTTTGGCGAGTGCGCGATGGACTCGTTTCAGACACTCCAGATACTCTTCGACCGAGCTGCGCCAGAAGTCGAGATCAGGCTCGTTCCAGAATTCGTAGAATTGGATTTTTCCCTTGTAATGTTCCGCAAACGCCTCGACGAACGATTCGAGCGCGTCGGGATCGGGGGCGCTCTTGTTCCACTCGTTCCAGTCTTTCGCTTTTTTGACCAGTTCGGGTTTCGCCGCCCAGATCGGGGTATAGGCGACCATGAAGATGTGGCGCATGCCGTACCGGGCGTTCATGGCGATCAGGTTGTCGAGCAGATCGAAGCGGAATTTTCCGCGTTCGGGTTCGAGGGATTCCCAGGTGAATCCTGTACGCAGAAGTTTCGCCCCGATTGCGGACGCGGCCTGCGATTCAAGTTCGCATTCGCGTTTGCTCCAGTGCTGCTGGCGCATGTTCATTCCGATTGCGAACTCGGGATTTTCCGTCTGCGTCGGCCCCGCCGGAGTCAGGTAGGCGAAAGCCGGACGTGTGATGTGCGCCTCCCGTCCCATGGCGTTGCGGAGCGTCAGGCTGCATCGCCAGACGCCTCGCGGCGAATCGGCGGGCCAATCGAGTTTCCAGGCGGTTTTGCCGCCTGCGGGCAATTTGAATTCCCGCTCGAAACTGCGCTCGAGACCGGTCAGCGTGTAGAGCCTGAGATGCGCTGTGAATGCGTTGGTTTGCGGATAGAGATTGTGGAAATGAATCTGCAGTTTATCCTCCTCGCCGACCTTGAGGATGTTCATCGGAGTTCCGGTGTCGAGGCGGGTTTCGACCGCGTCGATGTCGCGCAGCGTTTCGCGCAGAACGCCGCGGCGGAAGATCAGTTCCGCTGGCTTCTGCGAGGGGAACTGCAGAATGACGAGATTCGAGAGATGAATCGGTTGATCGATTTTCCCGTCCTTGTTCTGCCCCCAGCTGCCTGCAATGTCATACCGCAGATCCCAGACGACCCGGTTTTTCCCGGGGCGGAGCGTCTTTTGTTTCAAGGAAAAATTTTCCCCCGAGGCGTCGATGATTTCGAGTGCGAGATTCGCTCCGGAGCCGTCGACGAGTTCAACGTCGAATCCGACCGCGTCCGGAGACCCCGGTGACTTCAGGTCGAACATCACCTCTTTGAGCCGGCCGATGACGGCATCTTTTCCCGGTTCCGGCAGGGTGCGGCTGCGGACGCGGAGCCCGTCCGGGAGCTGAGTGCATTCCAGTTCCCGGGTCGGATTCCAGCGGGCCGAGTCGTCAAACGTCACAAACGGCCGAATCACCCGGGCGCGGCCGTCGACAGTCGCGGCTTCCGGGCTCTTCAGCAGGATGTGCGCCGCCTTTTTCTCCGGGTACTGATGAAACTGAAGCGCTTCGAGCCGGACCGGAAAATCGACTTTCCCGTTCTTCTTTTCTCCCCAGGAACCGTTGAATTCCGTGGCGGGTCGCCAGCTGATTCGATTCGTGCCGGGTTTCAGCGGACGTTGCGGATAAGAAAAAAATTCCCCCTCGGCATCCTGCAGATAAAGTCCGAACGTCGCTCCACCGCCTCCGAGCAGTTCGGCGTCAAAGATGATTTCCTCAGGGGAACTGATGGTTTTGCCTGAACCCTTTTCGCGCAGCGTGTAGATGACCGGCGGCTTTCCCCACTCCGGGACGCCCGGGGAAAGCAGGTCGAGACCGTCGAATCCGGTGTTGAGCGACAGGTTCGGCGTTGAACTCCACGATTCGGACGAGTCGAATTTCCACATGAACGGTCCGGCACCGGCCGGGATTGCGGCTGAGGCCGCCAGAAGAATAAACAGCAGATTCCGAATCATCTTATCTCCTCTCTCAGGCCAGCTTCCGGCAAGCCCGGTTCAATGTTTCCCCCGGCCGCAGAACCGGCGAGAGCAGATGCTGCGGGTGCGCTCCGGAACGCCACTCCCGCAGGTTCTGGAACACTTTACGGCAGATTTCCGTCACCGGCTGTGCGATCGTCGTCAGTACCGGATGATTCTGCCGGCCCGCCGCAAGTCCGTCGAATCCGATGAGTGAAAGGTCGCTTCCCGCTTCGATTCCCGATTCGCGAAGCACTTCCATCGCCGCGAACGCTCCGCAGTCGGAGACGGCGAACAGTCCGTCCGGCAGCGGTTCTGATTTCAGGAAATCCCGCAGCTTTGTCCGGGTTTTCTCCTGACGGCTGTCCTCCACGTGAACTTCGCAGTCGATGATGACCGGTTTGATTCCAGACATCTCGGCGATTTCGAGAAATCCCTGAACTCGCTGCGAGATCTGTCGCAGCATCGGTTCGCACAGCAGAACCGCCAGTTCCCGGCAGCCGTTTTCGATCAGAGCCCGGGCCGCGAGCATGCCGCCGCGCCGGTTGTCGGTCGTGATGTTGCCGACGTTGATGTTCCCCAATTCGCAGTCGATTACAATAAGCGGGAGTTTGTCGTGTCGCCCCAGCTCTCCGAGTTGGCGCATCGAAAAGGGCTCTGTCGGCGGCAGATAGACCACTGCATCCCCCGGTTCTGCTGCAGAGGAGAGCCTTTCCAGAAACTCATCGTGTGTGCGCACCTGTACGTGTTCCACCCGACGCTGCATTCGTCGCGCCTCTTCCTTGATCTCCTGAATCAACCAGTCGGCGTAATTGAGATCAGGTTCTCCGAACAGTGGGGAGGAGAAAAGCCGCAGCCGCGGCCATGAAGCCTCCTCCAGAAGTCTTCCGGCCTCGGGTTGCAGATAGGTCCCGGAACCTTGGATTCGCCGGATGAACCCCTCCTGCTCGAGCTCTTTCATGACCAGCCGGACCGTCGCGTAACTTGCAAGGACTTCCGAGGCCAGCTTTTTCTCGGTCTGCATCTTGTGATTTCCCGCCGCAAGCTGCTCACGCATTCGCCCCAGAATGAACCGGCGCGTCTCTTCAAATAGACTTTTATTCATAAAGGAAGTATGTTAAAATGTTAAAAGTGCTAAATAGAATTTTGTTTTATTTAGCTATATTATGACACAAATCGATTCCAATGTCAAGAGGGAATCTCGATTTTTTTGAAAAAATCCGGCCCGACCAATTTGGGGTGAGGCGGAATGTTGACCTGAGCAGGTATCCGGCTGTTTGCGGCGGAGAACGCGATCTACCGGCGCACGACCGGGCCGGGTTTTTTCCGGACCGAGTAGCCGAAGTGTCCGATTGCGTCGCCGACCCGGTGGTAGTGGCCGTGGATATAGGCGGCGAGTCCGGCTTTTTCGAGTTCAAGCCGCCCGGAGGCGTTCACGAACTCTTCCGAGACCTGTACGGCGACGATTTCGGCGAGGAACAGCGTGTGACTCCCGAGTTCGACTGTCTGCGCGACTTTGCATTCGAGCCCGAGCGGGCACTCCGCGACGAGCGGCGCGGCGACCTGCGATCCCGGCAGCGGCGTGAGACGGGTCTCTTTGAACTTGTCATGATCGCGCCCCGAAACCACACCGCAGTAATCGACCGCCCGGATCTGCTCCACCGTCGGCAGATTCACGGTGAACTCTCCCGATTCCCGGATCAGATCGTAACTGTACCGCTCCGGGCGGATCGAGATCGACACCATCGGCGGCTTGCTGCAGACCGTTCCCGCCCAGGCGATGGTGATGAGATTGTATGAGTCCGGTCCCGTGCCGCAGCCGACGAGCACCGCCGGAACCGGGGCGAGCTGCGTGCTGCCCGGCCAGATGAGTTTCTTCATTTTCCCTCCAGTTCGATTCGTTTGGCTTCCAGCTCCTCCCAGCGGGCGTAGAGCCGGGCGGATTCAGAGCGGGCGGCTTCGAGTTCCGCCTGAAGTTCCGCACTGCTCGGGCCGTATTTCGCGAAGAAATCGGGATCGCCGAACAGCGCCTCGATCTCCGAGATCTTCTCCTCGACGGCGAGGATCGCGGATTCCATCCCCTCGAGTTCGCGCGCCTCCTTGTAAGAGAGTTTTTTCGGCGGAGCTTTCGGTTTCGCTGTTTCCGGGGCGCGGGCGGGTTTCTCCGGGGCGGCGGCCGCGGCTCTCCCGGCCTCGCGTTCGCGTCGTTTCTCCAGATAGTAGTCGTAATCCCCCGGCGTGTAGACGATCTCGCCGCCCGCTTCAAATCCGAGGATTCCGGAGCAGACCCGGTTCAGAAAGTAGCGGTCATGGCTGACCACGAGCACGCAGCCGCCATAGGAACCGAGCGCCTCTTCGAGCAGCCGCAGACTCGAAAGATCGAGATCGTTGGTCGGTTCGTCGAGGATCAGGAAGTTGCCGCCCTGTTTCAGAATTTTCGCGAGCATGAGTCGCGCCTTTTCGCCGCCGGAGAGGTGGCGGATCTGGGTGTTGATCCGCTCGTCCTCAAAGAGAAACCGCTTCAGATATCCCCAGATCGAGATCTTTTCACTGCCGAGCCAGACCGTGTCGACTCCCTCGCTGACCTCCTCTGCGACGGTTTTCTCCGGGTCGAGCGCGAGACGGGGCTGGTCGATGTAGTTGAATTCGACTGTCGGGGCGATCTTGACTTCGCCGCGGTCGGGCGGAAGCTGCCCGGTGATGATCCGCAGCAGCGTACTCTTGCCGATGCCGTTCGGGCCGACCATGCCGATATGCGTGCCGGGCTCGAATTCAAACGAGAAGTCGCGGATGATCGTGCGTCCGCCGAATGCGTGACTCACGCCGATCAGGTCGACGGTTTTGTTGCCGAGGCGCGATGGAGTCGGGATCAGCAGTTCCATCTCGCCGTCGCGGACGGGGGCGGAAATGGCGGCGATCTCCTCGAATTTTCTCATACGCCCGAGATTGCGCCGCAGCCGTGCTTTCGGCGAACGGCGCACCCATTCGATCTCGGAGCGCAGGAAGCTGCGGCGTTTCTGCTCGAGGATGTCTTCATTCGTTTCGCGTTCGGCTTTCATGGCGATGAACTCGGCGTAGCTGCCGGGGTACTCATAGAATTTGCCGTGACTCAATTCGACGATGCGGCTTGCGATCCGATCGAGGAAGTAGCGGTCATGGGTCACGAAGAGGCAGCTGCCTTTGTAATCCGCGAGAAAGTTCTCGATCCATTCGACGGTGGTCACATCGAGGTGGTTGGTCGGTTCGTCGAGCAGCAGCAGATCGGGTTCGGAAATGATCGCGCGCGCGAGAGCGACGCGTCGCATTTCGCCACCGGAGAGATGGGAGCAGACGCGCTCCGCGTCGGCGGCGAGGTTCAGTTTTTCGAGAACGGTGCCGAGTTTGGTTTCGAGATTCCAGCCGTCGTGGAGCATGAGTTCATGTTCCACGTGAGCGTGTTCCGGGGAGTTGACCGGGAGCGTCTCATAGCTCTTCTGAAGTCCGATCAGATAGCTGAGGCCGTCGGCGACGTTTTCGCGGATTGTGCGTTCATTGTCGAGCTCGAAATCCTGCGGCAGTTCTGCGACGCGCAGATTCCGGGCGCGCGTGATGTTTCCGGATCCCGGGAGTTCGCGGCCGGTGATGAGCCGCAGCAGTGTGGATTTGCCGCTGCCGTTGCGTCCGACGAGTGCGACGCGCTCGCCCGCGTTGATATGAAATTCGGCGCCGTCGTAGATCGTCTGCCGTCCGATGGTCAAATGGAGATCTTCCGCCGCCCACAATACTGTTTCCGCCATATTCCCGATTCCGAATGATTTTCCGTTCTGCATATCCGGGAACTATATACGCGCACAGCTTTCTTTGCAAGTCCCGAACCCCGGAAATCGGCTGGAAATCGCGGAAAAAAATAGCCGGGGAATGAGAGATTTCGTCCTAAGTTGTTCATGATTTTCCATAACTCGTTGATAGTGATATGAAAGAAAAAAATACAATATATTGTGAGAATTTCGCTTGAAATAACAATATAGTGTGGTATTCTATAAGAGTGGCAGGATGATTGCTGCCGGGGGGACGCTGGATTTCTTGGTCGGCGGTTCGAGGGTCGCCGTATTGTTTTACCTTAAATGATAAACGGAATTTGAAACGCAGGGAAAAGGGGGTAGGCATCTCATGAACAGCACCGAGTCCATCCGGAAAATGAAGAAGCGTGACGGCCGTATCGTGGATTTCGATCCGCAGCGGATCGCGATTGCCGCCGGAAAAGCTCTCAAAGCCGCGGGGATGGGCAGCGAAAAGGTCGCGCGCCACATTGCCGACGATGTCGTGCGCGAACTCATCGACAAGGGATATGACGAGGAGTTGATGATTCCCGATGTCGAGGTGATTCAGGACCTGGTTGAGCACGCATTTGTGAAGCGCGGATTGTCGCAGGCTGCGAAACTCTATATCCTCTACCGCGCGAATCATGCGAAGATCCGCGAAGCTAAAAAACTCATGATGGATGTACAGGAGCTTGTTTCAAGCTACCTCGGCCAGGAGGATTGGCGCGTCAATGAGAACTCGAATTCCGGATACTCCTATGCGAGTCTCCTCAATCATGTTTCCGGTTCGGTTATCGCGAATTACGCGCTTGCAAATATGTACCCGCCCGAGATCGCCGAGGCGCATACGAAAGGCGATTTTCATCTGCACGATCTCTCCTGCGGCATCGTCGGATACTGCGCGGGGTGGAGTCTGCGCGATCTTCTCGAGCGCGGATTCCAGGGGCGCGGCGGCCGCGCGTCGGCGGCTCCGGCCAGGCATTTCGATACGGCGACCGGGCAGATCGTGAACTTCCTCTCGACGCTGCAGACCGAGTGGGCGGGCGCGCAGGCGTTCAGTTCGTTCGATACTTTGCTCGCGCCGTTCGTGCGGCGGGACAAGCTCACCTATCAGCAGCTCAAACAGAATATTCAGCAGTTCGTGTTCGGACTCAATATCGCGAGCCGCTGGGGGCAGACGCCGTTCACGAACCTGACGTTCGACTGGGTCGTCCCCGAAGATCTGCGCGATACGCCGGTCATCATCGGCGGGCAGCCGCAGGAGGAGACCTACGGGGAATTCCAGGAGGAGATGGATCTCATCAACCGCGCGTTCCTCGAAGTCATGTCGCAGGGCGATCGCGACGGGCGGATCTTCACGTTCCCGATTCCGACCTACAACGTGACGAAAGATTTCAACTGGACCAGCGACAATGCGCGGCTGCTCTTCGAGGTGACGGGCAAATACGGTCTGCCGTACTTCCAGAACTTCATCAACAGTGACTTGAAGCCCGGCGACGTGCGCAGCATGTGCTGCCGTCTGCAGATGGATATGCGCGAGCTGCGGAACAAGACCGGCGGTCTCTTCGGCGCGGGCGAACAGACCGGTTCGATCGGTGTGGTGACGATCAACATGCCGCGGATCGGCTACCTCGCGAAAGACAAGGAGGGTTTCTACCGCCGTCTCGATTATCTGATGCGCCTGGCGATGGAGTCGCTCGAGATCAAGCGCAAGGTCGTGCAGAAACACCTCGAGGGGGATCTGCTGCCCTATACGAAGACGTATCTGCCGAATCTTGAGCACCACTTCAGCACGATCGGGCTGGTCGGGATGAACGAGTGCTGTCTGAACTTCCTCGGCTGCTCGATCTGCGACCCCGAGGGGGCGGAGTTCGCCCGCGAGGTGCTCGTGCACATGGCAGAGAAGATCAAGGACTTCCAGGAGGAGACGGGGCACATCTACAATCTTGAGGCGACGCCTGCGGAGGGGACGAGCTTCCGGCTCGCGCGGCTCGACCGCAAATATTATCCGGAGATCATCTGCGCGGGGACCGACAATCCCTATTACACGAATTCGACGCAGCTGCCGGTGGGTTACACGTCGGACCTCTTTGAGGCGCTCGATCTGCAGGCTCCGCTGCAGCAGCTTTACACGGGCGGAACGGTGTTCCATGCGTTCATCGGCGAAAAGATCGATGATCCGGAGCTGGTTGCGTCGCTCGTGAAGCGGATCGCGACGAATTACCGGATTCCGTATTTCACGCTGACCCCGTCGTTCAGCATCTGCCCGGTGCACGGGTATGTGCCGGGCGAGCACTCGGAGTGTCCGCTGGAAGTTTGAATCAATTTGAGACCCCAACTTTAACAGGAGGAAACATCATGGCCAAGTGTGGAGAGAAAACCGAAGTCTACAGCCGCGTCTGCGGGTATTTCCGTCCGGTGAGCAACTGGAACAAAGGCAAGAAAGAAGAGTTCAAGGACCGCAAGACGTTCGACGTCGTCTCGAAGTAAGCTGCGGCGCGGCACGGGGGCTGTCCGGCCCCCGTGTCTTTTTTTGTCATGAGAGGGGGAGACCCCGGTTTGTGGAGAAAAGTATGGATTTCCGTGGACTTGTCAAATTTACACTGGTCGATTATCCGGGGAAGATCGGCTGCATTGTGTTTTCGGGCGGATGCAATCTGCGCTGTCCCTTTTGTCACAATCCCTGTCTGGTACTGGATCCCACCAGTCAGCCGCGCGTGACGGAGCAGGAGTTCTTTCACTTTCTGGAGCGGCGGAAAGGGTTGCTTGAGGGAGTGGTTTTTTCGGGCGGAGAGCCGCTGCTGCAGCCCGATGCGCCGGAGATCGTCGGCCGGGTGCGTGCGATGGGATATTGTGCGAAGATCGACACGAACGGGACGCTGCCCGAGCGGGTCGAGGCATTGCTGGCGAGTGCCGGGGCGGATGCTTTCGGCATCGACTGCAAGGCGCCGAAAGAACGCTACCGCCAGCTGACCGGCAGCCGCGATCCGGAGGTGGCGGCGAAGGTCTATCGCAGCATTGCGCTGGCTCTGGCGTCCGGAGCGGAACTCGACATCCGCACGACTGTTCACAAAGCGCTGCTCGACGAGGCCGCGCTCGGCGTGATGTACGAGGAACTCAAGGCCGCCGGAGTGAAACAGTGGACGTTGCAGCAGTATCATCCGGTCGAAGTGATCGATGATGAACTCTCGTCGAAAGAGACCTTTTCCGATGCGGAACTCGTGCACATTGCGCGTCGCTTCGGTCCCGAGGTCCGGGTGCGTGGTTTGACCGGACGGATCATCGACGCTGCATAAATTGCCCTTTTTTTGGAAAAATACGAGATTTTCCTGCGGTGCAGGCTTGACATTTGCCGTTTTGATGATTCATTACTGCCGTATGCGACCGATATGAAGTTGCTGGACTAGAATGAAAAAATGACAAGAGGAAATCAGCCCGATGAAGTATTACACCGAAGATCACGAATGGGTCGAGATAACCGGCGAAGAAGCGACGGTCGGCATCTCCGAGTATGCGGCGGATGAGCTGGGGGAAATCACCTATGTGGAGCTCCCTGAGGAGGAGGATGATTTCATCATCGGCGACCGTCTCGGGGAAGTCGAATCGGTGAAGGCTTCTTCCGACATCTACTCCCCGATCAGCGGGACGGTCTCGCAGGTCAATGAGGCTCTGGCTGACGAGCCGGGCCTCATCAACGACTCCCCGGAGGAGAAAGGATGGCTCTGCCGGCTCGTGAATTTCGACAGTTCCGAGCTGGACGACATGATGAACGAGGATGCGTATCAGAAATATTTGCGCAAACTGCGCAAGTGAATTTTTCCGTAAGACGCGCCGGGCCGGAGATGAGGAATGCATTTCCGGCCCGTTTTTTCTTCCGCCGTTATTCGCTCAATGCGGTTTCCCCGTCGGCAGGACCGGTTTTTCCTGGCGCCCGCGGACGAACTGGTTCGGATCGTTTGAGAGCGTCTGCGAAAACTCCTGAAGTTGTTTGAGCGTGTTGTCGATCCGCGTGAGGGTCATCTCCAGCCGGAGTTTCAGGTCGGCGGCCTCGCTCCCCAGGGCGGCGCTGCCGGCTTCGGCTTTTTTGATCGCTTCGGAAGCGTCCGTGAGGAATGTGTTGAGGTTGATTACGACATCGCGCAGTTCCGAGCTGTCGCCGAATTTTCGCAGGGAAATGATTCCGGCATCGAGATTGTCGATGGCGCGGTCGAGTTTCCGGACGTTCTCTTCCGAGAGGGCGGTCTGAAGTCTTTGGCTGGAAGTTTCCAGATTGTTGCAGATCCGGTTGATGCTGTTGAACGTGTTTTTGAGTTCCCCTTTTTCGAGCAGGTCGCTCATATTGTCGAGCGTGCCATTGAGTTTATCTGCGAGTTGAATGAAGTTGACTTTCTCGAGTTCGTCGAGCATTCGGCTGATGTTCTGAATCGCGTTTCCGATGTGGGAGGGGCGCGACGGGATGTAGATGATGCCGTCCTCGGGGTGGACGTCGAGGTGCGGCACCGCCGGCGGCAGCGAGTCGCTGGTCGAGAGTTCGAGGTAGGCGCCGCCCATGATGCCGGCGGCGTTGATGAAACAGCTCAGACTCTTCTGCTGCATAACGGTCGCGATGTTCGTGCCGACCGTGCCGGGCGGGAGGTCGTCGTCCTGCTCGACTGCGGAGGGGAAGATGTCGAAATAGACGGCGATGTAGCCGTCTTTCTGGCGCATGGTCATGGCGGTGATCTTGCCGACCGGGAGTCCGAGATACTTGACCGGAGAGCCGACGGCAAGACCCTCCACCGAGGTGTTGAGCACGGTCATCGCCCGATAACGTGGCTCAAAGAGTTTCGTGATTCCGATCGAGACGAAACCGATAATGAGGAGCGTGATCGAAATCAGCAGAAATCCTCCGAGTTTCAGTCGATTTGCTTCGTTCATGATGATAGATCCTGATTAACTGATGAAACTGAAGATGGCGGTCATTGCGGCGTCAAAGACGACGATGAGGAAGATCGAAGTCACAACCGAACTGGTCGTCGCCCGGCCGACTCCCTGCGCGTCGCGTTCGGCGCTGATCCCTTTCCAGCAGCCGACGGCGGCGACGATGGCGGCGAAAACGATGCTTTTGGCCAGTCCCTGGGCAAGGTCGATCGGTTGAATGACCTCAAACGTCTTGCTGAAATACTCCGCAACGGAGGTGTGGAGCATGGAACAGACAATCAGCATGCCTCCGACAATGCCGCAGACATCGGAGATGATTGTGAGTCCGGGCATCACGACGACGAGGGCAAGGAGTTTCGGCATAAGCTCAAAACGGCCGATATCGAGTCCGAGCGTGGTCATGGCGTCGAGCTCCTCCCGCGACTTCATGAGTCCGAGTTCGGAGGCGAAAGCCGAGCCGGTGCGCCCTGCGAGAACGACGGCCGTGACCAGCGGCGCGAGTTCGGTCACGATGACGGTTCCGACCAGATTGACGACGAAACTGTCCACCCCGTAGCGCGAGAGCTGCACGATCGCCTGAAACGCGAGGATCACACCGATCAGCAGCCCGAGCAGTCCGATGATCGGCATGGCGTCCGCTCCGCAGCTGTCCATGTAATAGAACGTGCTGCGCCATTTGATCCGGAGCGGATGGAACAGCGAATAGCGGGCCGAGCGCCCGAGTTCCCGCAGGAAATCGAGGAACCCGAAGATCTCGTCCCGGATCGCGATGGTGGCATCTGCGATCTGGAGGCAGAGAGCCCGGAGAGAGCGAATGTTCTGCGGACGTCCCATCTGGGTCACTCTCCCTGTTTGAATTCCGTGCTGCTCCACTGCGAGATCTGCCCGGCCAGAAGCCGGACCGCTTCCGCCGCGGCCCGGGCGACGGCGGAAGCGGAATCCTCCTCCACCGGCACCGCGCAGGAGAATGGAAACTCGCGGTCATCATCCGGCAGTTTCCAGCTGCCTTCCAGCAGGAATTTGTAGGTTGCCCCGTCCACTTCAAACACGTCGAGCGTTCCAGCGATCGGAATCGGCGTTGCGGATTTCTCATCCGGCCGCCGCAAAGCGAGATTCAGCGTCCGGGCCACAAGCTGTTCCGGCGGCAGAATCCATTTGTTGTACGGGTCGCGGATCACCCGGCCGGAGGAGTCGCGCCACTGGAGGCGGCTGCCCGCGGTCGAATTGTTGCGGAACTCCAGAATGCGCAGTGCGCGGGCCGGAGGCTCCGTCGGCCCGGCGACGAGATCGAACTCCGCGACGGGGCGGTAGGACTCAAACATGCAACCGGAGAGCAGCAGGACCGGCAGCAGGGCAGACAAAAGAATCATGCGGTTCATAAAATCCGCTCCTTTCTTCATAATTATTATCATTATAAAATATCTTCCCAATCGCTCAATTTCAAGAAAGACGATTGCAAAAACGACATCGGAATGGTATTTTATGGCCAGTCAAATGCGAATGAGTCCGTATTATGGAGTTTGATTCCGAATGTATCTTGAAAAGATCGATTCCCCCGCCGATCTGCGGAAACTTCCGCCGGAGGCGCTCGGAGAGCTTGCGCGGGAGATCCGCGAGCTGATTCTCGATGTCGTCAGCCGGAATGGAGGACACCTCGGAGCGAATCTCGGGACGGTGGAACTGACGCTGGCGCTGCATTATGTGTTCGATATTCCGGCGGATTCGCTGGTGTTCGATGTCGGTCATCAGGCGTACACGCACAAGATCGTGACGGGCCGGCGCGAATTTTTCCAGACGCTGCGGCAGTATGGGGGGTGTGCCGGATTTCCCCATCCGGGTGAATCGAAGTTCGATGCGTCTGTCGCGGGTCATGCCGGGACGGCGATCTCGACCGCTCTTGGCATTTCCGCCGCGCACATCCGCGCCGGAAGCCCCGCCAAGGCGATCGCGGTGGTGGGGGATGGTTCGCTGAACTGCGGCATCTCTCTCGAGGGGCTGAACAATGCGCGCGAGGGCGGAAAAAATCTCATCATCATTTTGAACGACAACAAAATGTCGATTTCCCGGAATGTCGGCGGCGTCGCCCGTTCGCTGAACCGGATCATCTCGGGGGGATTCTACAACCGGTTCAAGACCGGCGCCAAGCGGCTGCTCTTCCGGCTGCCGCGACACAAGACGCTGCACAAGCTGATCCGGCGGCTTGAGGATCTCATCAAATACCTGATTCTGCCGGGGGGGCTCTTCGAGGAGCTCGGGATTCGCTACATCGGCCCGATTGACGGGCATTCGCTGCCGGATCTGCTCTATCATCTCGATCACCTGAAAAAACAGCAGAACGGTCCGGTGCTGCTGCACGTCATCACGGAGAAAGGGCGGGGGTACGAGCATGCGCAGAAGAATCCCGCCCGTTATCACGGCGTTCCCGGGTTCTGCCGCGAGACCGGGGCGATTGCCTCTTCCGGAAAACCCACGTTTTCCGGTGCATTCGGCGCAGCGGTATGCGATCTGGCCCGGCAGCATGCGGAGGTGCATGCGATCACTGCGGCGATGACCGACGGAACGGGGCTGGCGCCGTTTGCGCAGTCGTTCTGGGATCGCTTTCATGACGTCGGAATCGCAGAGGAGCATGCGGTCGCGTTCGCGGCCGGACTTGCGACGGCGGGGGAGCGTCCGGTCTGCGCGATCTATGCGACGTTTTTCCAGCGTGCGCTCGATTGCGTCTATCACGATGTGGTGCTGCCGCAGCTGCCGGTGATCTTTGCGCTGGACCGGGCGGGCGCGGTCGAGGACGGGCCGACCCATCATGGCATTTACGATCTCGGATTTCTGCGTGCGCTGCCGGGGCTGACTGTTCTGGCGCCGCGCTGTGAAGCGGAGCTCAAGACGATGCTCAAGTATGCGTATGAACTGGCGCGCCCGGTCGTGATTCGTTATCCGCGCGGCGGAAGCCGGGTTCCGGTCGATGCGCCGGTCTCGCCGCTCGAATCCGGAAAAGCGGAAATCGTCCGTCCCGGTTCCGGCCCGGTGATCTGGGCGATGGGAGCGGAGGTCGATACGGCGCTCGCGGTTTCCGAACTGCTCGGTGAGCGCGACTGCTGTGTGGTGAATGCCCGTTTTCTCGCGCCGTTCGATGCGGAGATGGCGCGGAAGCTCGCTGCGGGGAGGGTGACGGTTTCGATCGAGGATCATGTCCTCTCCGGCGGGCTGGCGACGGCGCTCGACGAGGCGTTGAGAGAAACTCCGCACGGCGGAATCCTCCATTTCGGCTGGCCGGCCGGCCGGGCGATTCCGCACGGCAAGGTCGCCGATCTGCGCCGGGCGTTCGGGCTGACGGCCGAGGCGATCGCCGAACGGATCAACGAATTGCACTGAACCCGGGTTTCTTCCGGATTTCTCTGCCGGAAATGTTTGATAATCCGGAAAACGGCGGTATATTATATGCTCTGCTTCTCCGGAACGTTTCTGTCGTGCCGGAGAAGCTGTGGTTTTAGAGCGCACGTCGCCACCCGCCGCCGGGAGCCTGATGCCGCGGCGCGACTCTTCGTGCGTCTTACGGAAGAGTCAGGCAAACTCCAGGAATTTCATTCAACTATGTCCGGCAGCGGTTCTTTGTCCGAAAAGATGACGCACGAACTCGGCACGCAGTCGATTTTCCGGCTGCTGCTGCGGTTCAGCATTCCGTCGCTTTTGAGCAATCTCATGTTCACGGTCTACAACGTGGTCGACCGGATTTTCATCAGCTGGAAACTCGGGACCGACGCGATTGCGGGGGTAGGGATCACATTCTATCTCTTCATGATCTTCATCGCGGTCGGCATGATGTTCGGCATCGGCGGCGGCACGCTCATTTCGCTGAAGCTCGGGGAGAAGAACAAGGAGGCCGCCGAACGGATTCTCGGCAACGTCATCATGATCTTCCTGATCGGCGGGGCGTTGACGACCCTGCTCGGCTTCACGTTTCTGAAGCCGCTGCTCTACTGTTTCGGCGCGAGCGAGGCGACCTATCCTTACGCGGCGGAATATTTCCGGATTCTGCTGTGGTTCATGGCGGCGGATTTCCTTTCGATGGGGACGACGAATCTGATCCGGGCGGAGGGCAGTCCGAATTTTTCGATGTTCTTCATCGCGGTCGGCTGTTTTGCGAACATTGCGCTGGACTGGGTTTTCATCATGCAGTGGGACTGGGGCATCGCCGGGGCGGCGTGGGCGACCGGAATTTCCAAACTGCTCTCGACGATCCTCATGTTCTGGCATTTTTCGGTCGGGCCGTTCCGCTATCTGACGCTGCGCTGGCGGAATCTGCGGATCGACTGGAAGTATTTTACGGCGATGACCGCCATCGGCATTTCCCCGCTCATTCTGCAGAGCATCAACTCGGTGCTGAACGCGCTCATCAATACGACGCTGCTGCGGAACGGCGGCGACAAGGCGGTCGCGTCGATGACCTGCATCTCGACGATCATCATGCTTTTGATGATTCCGACGTTCGGGGTGATGATGGGATATCAGCCGATCGTGGGGTACAACTACGGGGCACGGCAGTTCCGGCGCGTGGCGCAGACGCTCAAGGGGGCGTTTCTGATGAGCGGCGGCGCGACGCTTCTGTTCTATGTGCCGGTGATGATCTGGGCTTCGACGATCGTGGGGTGGTTCTGCAACAATGACTCTGAAGTCGTGCCGATGGCGGCGCACGGGTTGCGGATTTTCTTCCTGCTCTTCCCGCTGTGGCCGATCTTCTGTATCGGGTCGAACTTCTTCCAGTCGACCGGGCGGCCGAAGATGACGATTTTCCTCACGGTGTTCCGGAACGGATTCTGCTTTCTGGGTTGCATCATCGTACTGCCGATCTTCTTCGGACTGAACGGAGTATGGGCGACGGCACCGGCGGCGGACGGTATGGCTGCCCTGGTGATCGCGTACCTCCTGCACCGGGAGTTCCGGAAACTGCATCGCCTTGAGGAGCTCGCATCCGTGGAGAGTGTCCGGTCCGGTGCGCAGCGGATATCCGCGCCGGTTGCGGGCTGATTCCCCCGAAAATGACGAAAATCCCGGAAAAAATCGACATAACTGCTTGTATTTTACGGGAGATAGGGTATTTTAAATGAATCGGCCCTGAATCGGCAACTCGTGCCGACGGCAGGGATGGGTAAAACAAACAACAAATCAAACAACAACAACAAGAACAAAAACAACATGGCAGAAGAAAACAAATTCGCGGACAGCTTCCTGGATTTCTCGAACATCCCCGGCTCGATGGACGAGCTGCTGGCCTCCTCCCAGAGCACGAACGCTTTCACCAAAGGCAAGATCGTGGCAGGCACTGTCGTCGCGAAGCGTCCGGACGGCGCGCTCGTGGATATCGGTTACAAGGCCGAGGGCTTCGTCCCCGCGGGCGAGTTTCTCAAATTCGATGAAGTCGCCGTCGGCGACAAGATCGACGTCTATCTCGAAGAGATCGAGAACCGCAACAACATGCCGGAACTGAGCCTCGAAAAGGCGAACTCGATCAAGGCATGGAACCGGATTACGACCGAATACGGCGAGGGCTATGTTGTCAAGGGTTTCATGCGCCACCGCGTCAAGGGCGGCATCATGGTCGATGTCGAAGGCTTCCCTGCTTTCCTGCCCGGTTCGCAGCTTGACGTGGGCCCGGTGCACAATATGGACGACTACATCGGCAAGGAGTTCGATGTCAAGATCATCAAGATCAACCAGGACCGTCGCAACATCGTGGTTTCGCGCCGCGAGCTGCTTGAGGAGTCGCTCCGCGAGTCGCGCAGCAAGCTCCTGAGCGAGATGAAAGTCGACGATCTGCGCAAGGGCGTGGTCAAGAACATCACCGACTTCGGTGCGTTCATCGATCTTGGCGGCGTGGATGGCCTGCTGCACATCACGGATATCTCCTGGGGACGTATTTCGCATCCGTCCGAGGTTCTCTCGGTCGGGCAGGAGCTTGAGGTGGTCATCATCGGCATCGACAAGGAGAAGGAGCGTGTCTCGCTCGGACTCAAGCAGAAGACCCGCAATCCGTGGGACGATGTCGTTGCGAAGTATCCGAAAGGGAGCAGAATCAAGGGTCGCGTCGTGAATATCATGCCGTATGGCGCGTTCGTTGAGATTGAAACGGGTGTTGAGGGTCTGATCCACGTCTCTGAAATGAGCTGGACCAAGCGTATCAGCAAGGCGAGCGACGTCCTCAGCATCGGCGACGAAGTCGAGGCGGTGGTTCTCGACATCGACCGCGACAGCCGCAAGATCTCCCTCGGTCTGCGTCAGAAAGAGCGCAATCCGTGGGAAGTTCTCGCCGAGAAATATCCGGTCGGCCGCCGCATCAAGGGCAAGGTTCGCAACATGACCAGCTACGGCGCGTTCGTCGAGATTGAGAACGACATCGACGGCATGATCCATGTCTCCGACATGAGCTGGACGCGCAAGATCAACAATCCGAACGAAGTTCTGAAGCCGGGCATGGAAGTCGAGGCGGTGATTCTCGACATCAATCCGGAGCAGCAGCGCATCTCTCTCGGCTTGAAGCAGGCCGAAAGCGATCCCTGGGCGAATATCGACGAGCTCTACAAGGTCGGCGACATCGTCAAGGGCAAAGTTACGAAGATTGCGCAGTTCGGCGCATTTGTCGAGCTCTCGAACAAGATCGACGGTCTCATTCACATTTCGCAGCTCAGCCGCGACCACGTTGACAAGGTCAAGGACGTGCTCAACGTCGGTGACGAGGTTGAAGCGCGCGTCATCAAGGTTGACAACGACGAGCGCCGTATCGGTCTCTCGATCAAGGCGGTCGGCGAGAACTTCTCGCCTGAGGATCTGAAAGCCGCCGAAGAGGAGTACACCGCGGCTCTCAAGCCGGGTGAGGCGATGGTCGATATGGGCGAAGTCTTCAGCAACGAGTCCCTCGCGGGTCTCAAGCTCGACTGAGTCGCAACGTTCGACTAATCAAAAAGGCCCGTGGAGCGATGTTCCACGGGCCTTTTTATGTTTTCCTGTCAACGGTGGTCGCTGCCGACGAAATATCCCTGAACGACGCCAGGTCCTTTTGCCTGCGGATTGCTCTGTTTGAATCTCGAACCTGCGAGCGACGCCGGGCAGTTCTGCTGTTCAGGCTCATCGATATCCCGTTTCGCAATTCATACTGGACGGTATGAGAGCGATTTCACAAAAGAGCTCGAATCCGTCAGCCGGCTGCTCGGCTTTCTGTGCGGGCTTTTACCGGGGAGGGGATCACCGGCTGAGGTGTTCCGCTGCCCAGGAGCGGATATTACGGCCGGAACGGATCGCCTCAGCTGCCGCGGCTCCGGCAGCTTCACCGGTTTTAAGACAATCCCCCGTGACGCGATAGGCGGCGTGCGCGGCAAAACAGCCGGAAATGCAACGTCCCGCTGTCAGCAGATTCTCCACTTTCAACGGGATGAGCGAACGCAGCGGAATGTCGAACCCTGGATGTTTCCAGCAGGTCTGCTTCGTCTGCTCAGGCTCGTGGATGTCCACACCGAAATGGACGCGACAGACGGCATCCGGCTGGCTCGCTCCGCTTTTTACGTCTTCTTCGCTTATTACGTACTCTCCCATAATCCGTCTGGTTTCGCGCACCCCGATCACGGCGGGCAGGTCGAGAAGATAGACGTCGCCGAGCTTATCCCGCACGAGCTTAAAGCATTCCAGAGCCCGGCGCACCTGTCGCCGACCCTCGAACGTCGCCTTCGTGAGCTGTTCGGCGTCGGTTCCGAGACAACGCTTGACATGTGTCCACTGAATCAGTGCCTCTCCCCGGCGCGGCAATGTGATCAAGGCGGGATTGTCGTAAGGAATCTCCGAGAGCAATTCCGATTCCGGCATGCGCTGGATCAGCACATTGTACCAGCTGCGCAGATCGTCCCTGCTGTAGTCCGGACGCAGGCCGCCGATCTTGAACATCATGGTCATCGGCTGAAACACGCCGTCACTCTCCCGTCCAATCCGGAACGGCGCTCCCGACCGGGCGGCGATATCGCCGTCTCCGGTACAGTCGATCACGATATCTGCGAGAATCGCCTGCTCCCCGGATTTATTCCGGATGAAAATCCCCTTGAGTTCATCGCCCTCCAGAATTGGATCGCACCCCATCGTGTAGAGCAGTACGTCGATCCCGAGTTCCGACACGTATTCGTCAAGAAGCAGAGCCATTTCGCAGGAGTCGAAAGACATGTTCCACAGGCCGCCCCAGGCGTTGTGTGCCATGAGCTTTTCCCGCAACTCGCGGTTCAGTCCCTCGTGATGCTGATTGTCGAAGAACGGGCTGAGCAGCCCGAGCGTCCACATCCCCCCGAGCATTCCGCCCTGTTCCACGAGCGTAACCTTTGCCCCGGCACGCGCTGCCGAAACCGCCGCCCCGAACCCTGCCGGGCCGCCGCCGACAACCAGAACCTCCGCCCGATTTCTCACTGGAACTTCTGAAGATGGCCGAATGATGTGCATGACTCCCCCCCTCGCGCTGCTCCTTCGATAATAGAGAGGCGGAACTCCGAAAAGCTCCGCCCGGGAAAATATTGACTTTTATTTGACGAAATAAACCGGCAGCGGCGGAAAGCCGTTGAATTCCACCGAACAGTAGCTCGAGGTATACGCGCCGGTCGTAAGCCAGTAGACCCGATCCCCTGCCTTGATGTAGGCCGGAAGCGGATTCCGGAAATACTCGTACATCACATCCTGACTGTCGCAGGTCGGCCCCGCGATGATGAAATCTTCGCACGGCTCGCCGCGCGCTTCGCAGTAGAGCGGGTATTTGATTGATTCATCCCAGGTTTCAATCAGCCCGTTGAATTTCCCCGTATCGAGATAAAGCCACTTGTCGACGCCCATCGACGACTTCTGGCTGATCAGCACAACCTCGCTGACCAAAACGCCCGATTCCGCCACAAGCGAACGCCCGGGTTCCAGGATGATTTCCGGCGCGTCCTCCCCGAAGTCCTCCTCCAGGTAGCGGGTGATTTCCTCGGAGTAGACCGTCATCTCGTTCGTCTTGGAGATGTAGTTGGCGGGGAACCCGCCACCCATGTTGATCAGATTCAGCTTCAACCCCTCTCCCTCAAGGTAGTCGAAGATATAACGCACTTTGGCAATCGCCGAGTCCCAGGTGCCGATGTCACGCTGCTGAGAGCCGACGTGGAAACTCACTCCGCACGGCTTGAGCCCGATCTCCCGTGCCAGCAGAATCAGATCGATCGCCATGTCCGGGTGGCATCCGAACTTGCGCGACAGCGGCCAGTCGGCCGTTTCGCTGCCCTCGGTCAGAATCCGGCAGAAAACGCGCGAGCCCGGCGCCTCTTTGGCGATGTTGCGCAGATCCGCCTCGCTGTCGGTCGCGTACAGCGATACCCCTTTTTCATAAAAATAGCGGATATCCGCAACTTTTTTGATCGTGTTGCCGTAGCTGATCCGGTCCGGCGTGACTCCCAGCGACAAGACCCGGTCCAGCTCATAACGTGACGCGATATCGAAATGGGAGCCGAGATCCCGCAGCAGTTCAATCACCTCGGGTGCGGGGTTGGCTTTTACCGCATAGTAGATCTTGGCAAAGGGAAAGTGAGCGAGCAGTTCCTCGTATTTCCGTTTGATGATATTCAGGTTTACCACCAGAAAAGGGGAGGGATGCTTTCTGGCTTCCTCCCGGATTGGAAGCCAGTCTTCTTTGGTGTAGTAGTCCAGAACGTCAATCCGCATTGTTTTTTCGACCTTTCTTAAATCACGAACGTTCTTTTGTTTTCCGGTTCGCCGCTTTGATGCGGGGGCGAAACGGCCGGCCAGGCTGCTTTCCAAGGAAAACCGGACCGGACGAAAACCGGAACGGATCAACCGTGTACCGGTTTTTTGACAATTTTAAAAAGTAACCCCATTCTTTCCGATTTCAACTTTGAAATGGAAAAAAAGCCGATTTTTGCAGACAGAGACGCCGGAGCGGTGCCGAAAACATGTCAATTACGGATCGGACCATAGGGCTGCATCTCCCAGGATGGCGGGGAATTCTGCGGAATCGGGCTCACTCCCATGCGCTCCTGAGGCGTACAGCCGGTGCACAGACAGAAAAAGGCCGCCGCAAGAATTGCGGCGGCTGATGTCAACACTTGTCTCATTTTGAAGCGAACATCGTGTTGAAGAGATTGTAATCGCTCATTTCCACCGACTGGAACACCACAGTGGCGACCATCGCGAGGAAAGTCAGAACAATCATGACCGTGAAGAATTTTGAATTGAACACTTGCGTATCCTCCCGGTATCGGTTGATTACTGGATGTCAAACCAGACCTTGTCGCCGACTTCCACTTCCCCGTTCTGATCGCCGAACGGTTCCGCGATCGCGCAGTTCTTGTCGACTTTCGTGATTTTCACTTTCGTGATGAACTCGGAGGTCGGGACTTCAAGCTCTCCACGCGAGACGATCATCTCCAGACCGGGAGCCATGCCGATGTTGATGTTGCCGACCTTGTTCCCGAGCTGCTGCGGAACCGTGGAATCGGTGCCGAGATTGATCGAAATATAACCGTACTTCGTGCTCACGTCGACAACCCGGCCGACAACCTGTTTGCGCGCTTCCGGCGAACCCGGCTTCCACGGCATCGGAATCTTCTCATCTTTGTTCAGCCCGAGCACGTCGCGCAGACTCTCAAGCTGATAAACTTTTTCATCAAGCGCTTTCTGGGCGGAGGCGACCTGCCCGTTCAGCTGTTTGATCTGGTTGTTCTGGCGCTGGATCTCCTGATTGCGGGCCGCAATGGTGCGGTTCGCTTCATCCAGCTTGCCTTTCATGGCGCTGACCGCCTGCTTGACTTTGTTGAGCTCTCCGGTGAAATTGTTCCCGGAGAAATTCAGCGCGCCCTGGTTGCCGCACTGCCGGTAGATGTCCCGGAGGGCAGCCTCGAAGTCGCGACGCTCCTTGCCGTACTGGTTGAGCCGGTTCGCATACTTCTCGAGTTCCGCATTGTCGGCCGCGTTCAGCTTCGCCGCATTGAGGTTGATGTTGAGATTCGCACGGGCCGAACTTACCACGCGCTCGACGATCTTGTTACGGTTGCTGATCAGGTCTCCCGTCCCGTTGATGACGTCATCTTTCGCCGTCGAATAGGTGGTCATCTCTTTCATGGTTTTCTCCGCGGGGACGTTCTTCATCTCCACCATCGTGCCGATGCGGCGCAGGGCGTTGGCGAGTTCGTCACGCTGTTTGATGAGGGCGCGGCTCTGAGTAGTCAACTGCGCGAGCTTCTGATCGAGTCCCGCATAGTTCTCGTGCGAGAGCGCCTCCACGGTCAGGGCGTCACCCACCTTGGTGCCGCTGCCTTTGTCCATTTCTTTTGCGCTCTGGTTGATCGTAGTTGCCATCTTCTTCCAGCCTTCGACCATCTGACTGCGCTTCTCAAACAGGAAATAAGAGAAGACTGCGCTCGCGGCCGCAAGCAGAAGAATCAGGATACTCAATACGACGTTGACTGCTTTCATCGGGGCTCTCCCACTCTGATTTTGGTTGAATTTGCCGTTTATATGATACAAACCTGGTTTACAAACAATAACACGTCTGCCATGACGCTGTTGAACATTAGCACGACAAAAATATATTGTCAAATGCCAAAAAGCGGAGAACAGGCAAATAAATCGATTTTTTTTGAAAAAAAGCTCTTCTTTCCCTGTTCCGGTCCGTTTTAGAGCAGAAATTTCACTCCTGGAATTTCTGCCAGATCCGCACTGAGTGAGTCCATCATTTCGCGGTTCTGGAGCGTCACTGCCACTTTCAGCGTCCGGTAACGTCCGCTTTCCGAATGCAGCCCCTCGTGAATCGAGAGAGGAATTTTGTGCGACGTCAGGCAGTTCTCCACCTCCTCGCGCACACTCCCCTCCCTGGCGGCTTCGACGATGATCCGATACTCCCAGTCAACCGGGAATTTCAGAACTTCGCCGTGAATCTTCATCGGTTCTCCGCTCATTTTCCGCAGCTGCTCCTTCCTCCTTTGGCGTGATGATAGGCCTGGCAGGCCCGGCAGTCGCCGTGACGGACGCAGCCGGTGTTGAGACATGGACACGCAGAATTTTTCTCTCCGCTCACTTGTCCCTCCCCGTCCAGTATGGTGAAATCGCGCGCAGCCGCTCGATGATCGGCGGAAGCGCCTCGATTACGTAATCAATCTCCTCTTCCGTATTGTACTTCGACAAACTGAAGCGAATCGTTCCGTGCGCCGCCGTGTAGGGCAGCCCCATCGCACGCAGCACATGTGAGGGCTCCAGACTTCCGGTCGTACACGCCGAGCCGCTCGATGCGCAGATATTCATCATATCCAGCAGCATCAGAATTGACTCCCCTTCGATGTATTCAAAACTGATCGAAGAGGTGTTCGGCAGCCGGTTCGCGAGATCTCCGTTGATCCGGATATGGCTGATCCGCTGCTGCACCCCCTCTTCGAGCCGGTTGCGCAATTTCGTGAGCTGAATGTTTTCAGCCGAGAGATTCTTCCGGGCGATCGCGCAGGCGCGGCCGAGCCCGATGATCGAAGCGACGTTTTCCGTGCCTCCGCGTCTGCCTTTCTCCTGGTGTCCGCCGAAAATCAGCGGCTTGAACCGGGTCCCTTTCCGCACGAACAGCGCTCCGACCCCTTTGGGCGCGTGCAGCTTGTGTCCGGAAATCGAGAGAAAATCAATTTCACTCGCATCGAGATCGATCGGCACCTTGCCCGCCGCCTGCACCGCGTCGGTATGGAAGAGTGCGCCCCTGGCATGCGCCATTCTGGCGACGGTTTCCACCGGGAAGATCGTCCCGGTCTCGTTGTTCGCCCACATGACCGAAACCACGGCTGTCGAGTCGTCGATCGCCCGTTCCGCGTAATCAAGGTCGAGCCGTCCGCGCTCGTCCACCGGAATGTATTCGATCTCGAACCCGCGCCGGGAGAGTTCCCGGCAGTAAGCGAGCACTCCCGGGTGCTCGACGCTGGTCGTAACGATCTTGTTTCTGCCGGGGCGGGCATTGACGGCGGCATTGATCGCCGCGTTGTCCCCCTCGCTTCCGCAACTTGTGAAAATGATTTCCGCAGCATTGCCGTCAGTGTCGCGGAATTTCGACCCGAGAAGATCCGCAACCTGGCGCCGGGCCTCTTCGATATCTGCGGCGACGCTGCCGCCGAAGCGGTGAATGCTCGAAGGATTGCCGTATCTCTCACAGAAAAACGGACGCATCGCCTCGAACACCTCCGGATCGACCGCAGTCGTGGCGTTGTTGTCCAGATAAATGACTTTATTCTGATTCATGATGGTATGAAAACCTCCTCATATGACGGAATCAACTGTCTTTCATAAAATAAACCATATTTTTCCAAAAAGTCAATCTTTTTCGGGGGAATGAATGATATATTATAAGGGAAACACCGGAAATTACGATCGCAGGAGGCGGGTTTGTCTATCTATGGTTTATCTTGACCACGCTTCGGCGGCGCGTCCACCGCGCGCCGTCCTCGAATATTTTTATGCGATGCAGGAGAAGGCATTTGCCAACCAGGAGGCGGCCCATCAGCTCGGGTACGATGCCAGACGGAAACTCGATGCCGCAGCCGCGCAGCTGGCAGAAGCGTTCTTCGGCAGTCGCGGCGGAGAGTTCGCGGTGGTCTGGGGCATGAGCGGAACGGAGCTCTTCCACCTCCTCGCCGACTCTCCTGTCGTCGCCGGCAGGCGCGGGGTCTCTTCGCTGTTGGAACACCCTGCGCTCACGGCCAATCTGCATCGAACGGCGGCGGAGTTTGCTCTGCTGCGGGCCGGACGGGACGGCGCGCTCATTCCGCGGGAGTTTCCCGCGGATTTCGCTGCGTTTCATCTTGTGCAGAGTGAACTCGGGCGTATTCAGAAGCCGGAAGCGCTTTTCGTTCCGTTTCCCGGCGCGGTCCGGATTCTCGATGCGATTCAGGCCGCGGGGCGGCTGCCGCTGCAGCCGGGCTGTGCGGATTTCTTCCTCGTTTCCGGTCACAAATTCGGCGCTCCCGGCGGAGCCGCGATTCTGGTCGACCGGCATGCTCCGTGCGCGAAGGCGTTTCTCGAATTCGCCCATCGCTACCGGCATGTGGAGTACCGGATCGGCCGCCCGGAGGTGCCGGTGCTGCTCGCGATGGCGTTTGCGGCCGAACTCCGCTGCCGCGAACTGCGGGAATCGCTCGAGCGGGCGCATCGTTTGAACGGTTTTCTGCGCCGCGAACTGCCGGAAATCGAGCTCCCGGGCGGGAAGCGTTGTTTCTGCACGATTCCAGAGGAAGCGGCCTCGCCTTACATTCTGCATGCGATGTTTCCGGGAGTGGAGTCGGGAGTCCTGGTCCGGATGCTGTCGGAGGCGGGCGTGATGGTTGCCGCGGGGAGCGCCTGCTCTTCCGAAACGGGGGAGCCGTCGGCGGCATTGCGCGCGCTCGGTTTTCGCGGGCGCGATGTCTGGTCGGGGCTCCGCGTGAGTCTGAGTCCCGAGTCGACCGCCGATGATGCGAAAAAGTTCGTCGAAGCTCTCCGGAACGTGTTGAAAAACTGGTGATTGCGGGTTATGTTACCCTCCGACGTTCTTTCAGCGTGTGGAATCAAGGAGTCAAACCATGAATAAAGTTCTTTTTCTGGCCGCGACGGTCTTTCTGGCCGCCGGCGCGGCTGTTTTTGCCGCGTCCCCCGAGCCGATCGTCATCACGAAAAACGTGCGGACCAACCCCGAGCTCTATTTCGCCGGAATTCCCGGAGATCCGGAGTTTTCCAAAGAGATGACGACGTTCCTCGGCGTCTGCGGCTGGTTCGACCTCTCGCGGAATCCGAAAGCGGAGTACATTCTGACCGGTACGCTTTCCGGCAACCGGGCGATTTTCACGCTCACCACCGGCGGTGCTCCGGCCGGGAGCTGGGGCGTCACGCTCTCCGGCAGCAGGCGGCGTCTCGCCCAGCAGACCGTTGACGCGATTATTCAGAAAAATTTCAAGGAGTTGAAAGTCAAGGGTTTCTGCTCGACCAAAATCGCGTTCTGCGCCCAGACCGCTTCCGGTGTGAAAAACATCTATACCTGCGACATCGACGGCGGCGACATTCAGCAGATCACGAATTACAACGCGCTCTGCGTCGAACCGTGCTGGTTCCCGGACGGCAATTCGATCGGCTATTCGAAGTACAATCGCGCCGGCATGGACGTGATTCAGACCATGTTGAATCCGAAACGCAGCCGGGTGCTGACCTCGTTCCGCGGCATCAACAGCGGTGCGGCGATCAGCCCGGACGGGCGGAATCTTGCCGTGATCCTGAGCCCCGACCACAAGGTCGATCTCTACGTCATGCCGGCCGGCCGGGGCGGCGTGCGGCGGCGGTTGACCAGCGGCATTTCGGTTGAAGCCTCGCCGTGCTGGAGTCCGGACGGGCGTGAAATTGCGTTTGTCAGTGACGAGACCGGCGTGCCGAAGATCAACATCATCTCCATCGACGGCCGCAACCGCCGTGTTCTGAAAGCCCTCGGTTCCGATGCGGTGACGCCGGACTGGTCGAGTGACAACAAGATCGTTTACGCCACCCGGATTCAGGGCGTCTACACGATCGCCGTCTATGACCTCAAGACCGGAGAGAATACCCGGATCACGGATGAACCCGGCGTCTGGGAGTCCCCGGCGTGGGCGGCCGACAACCGGCAGGTCGTCTGCAAGCGTTCCGACGGCCGCCGCTCGGCGCTCTACGTGATCGACAGCTGGACCGGACGGGTCCGGCTGCTTGTCTCGACGCCGTACAATCTCTCCATGCCCGTCTGGTCGCGTGCCGGGAGGCGGTGAGATGTCCAGCGCAAGAATCGACGACGGTTACCTCGACACGCTCTCGATGTTCGGGATCAAGCCGGGATTGGAAGCAACCTGCGAACTTATGCGCCGGGTCGGGAATCCCGAACGGGAACTCTCGTTTCTTCATATCGCCGGGACGAACGGCAAGGGGTCCACTGGAGCGATGCTCGAGTGCATGTTGCGCGGGGCGGGTTTTACGACCGGTTTCTATTCCTCTCCGCATCTCATTGATATCCGTGAGCGGTTTCGCGTGAACGGGCTGGCGGTTTCAGAGGAGGATTATCTTGCCCTCTCTTCCGAACTTGCCGCGGCTGCCCGGACCGATACGGGGCGGCCTTTCACGTTCACCTATTTTGAGTTTACGACTGTTCTCGCCGCGATGATTTTCGCCCGGGCGGGAGTTGACATCGTGATCTGGGAGACCGGCATGGGCGGCAGGCTCGACTCGACCAACGTGGTTCGGCCGCTCGCGTCGATCATCACCGGAATCGCGCTCGACCATCAGGCCTATCTCGGCGACACGATCGAAAAGATCGCCGCCGAGAAAGCGGGAATCGTCAAACCCGGTGTGCCGGTGTTCACCGGAATCATGCCGGAAGAGGCGAGGCGGGTCATCTCCGACCGCGCGCGGGAGCTCGGAAGTGCGTGTTTCAGCGTAACGCGGCCGTTTGACGGGCCGGTGAGCAGGCACTTTGACGGCACCCGTACCGTTCAGGAGTTCGAGTACGACGGGCGCCGGATTGCGCTGCCGCTGATGGGCGGCATGCAGCGCAGGAATTTTCAGCTTGCCGCTCTGGTGGTTGAGAAACTTGCCCCGACTCTCGGCATTGATCCGGAGCGGGCGTTCCGGGCGCTTGCGAACTGCCGCTGGCCCGGTCGCTGCGATCAGGTGAGTGAACGTCTGATCGTGGACGGCGGCCACAATCCGGATGGAATCGCATCGCTTTGCGAGGCGTTGAAAGAGACTTTCCCCGGCGAGAAATTCACGGTTGTTTTTGCCGGGTTCAAAGATAAGGATGTCGCGGGCGGGCTGCGGCTTCTCGCGGAGCTTGCGGCCTGGTTTATCTTCGTTCCGCTCGCGGAATCGGATCGGCCGAGTTACAGCGGCGAGGAACTGATCGCTCTGGCGAAAGATTCCGGGATCGTTGCGGATTTTTCCGCCGCCCCCGACGCCGCGTCCGCTCTGAAGCTCGCATACGCAGGCGCACCGCGCCGGATTCTTGCGGCCGGATCTCTCTATCTGGCGGGGGAAGTGCTGGCCGCTTCCGTCGATCCGGCCGCGGTTCTGAATCTCGAATGATTGCAACCTCCGCAGAAAGGGAGAGAAATTTACTATGGCAGATTCTTCGACAATTTCCGTCACCGGGCTCGGCTCGGCGAAAGGGGAGCAGGTCGCTCCGCTTTTTCTGATGCGCGATCCGGTCATTTTCCCGTTCAGTCTCACGCCTCTTCAGGTTGACGAGGAGAATCTCCCGACCCTGCGGCAGGCGATGGAGCAGGAGCGGCTTCTGGCGATTTTTCCTGAACTGCCCGGGGACGAGGAGCTCGGGATGTTGCCGGTGCAGGTTCCTCTGAAATTGTTCGTCTACCGGGAAAAACGCTACAGCGGCGTCGGAGTGCTCGTCCGCGTGGTCAAGGAATTGAATTTTCCGGACGGTTCGGTCCGGATTCTGGTTCGCGGGCTCAAGCGGATATTCTGTCGGCAGATTGAACTGGTCAAGGGGATTTCCATCGCCCGGGTTCAGGTTTTTACCGACTCTTCCGCGGAGAATGAGGACAAGGAAAACCGCGCGCGTCAGAAATCGGTGGTCGCCGCATTTCAGGAGCTTGCCGCGGCGATGCCCGGATTCCCGGAAGAGCTTCAGGTGGCGGTCATCAATGCCGAGTCTCCCGGGCGCATTGCGGATTTGCTGGCCGATGCCCTCAATATCAGTTATGCGGAGAAACTTCTGCTGCTCGCGATGACCGAAGTCCGCAAGCGGCTTGAGATCCTCGCGATTCTGCTCAATCGCGAACTTGAGGTGCTCAAGCTCGGCATGAAGATCCAGAGTGAAGTTCACCAGGCCATGAGCCGCCAGCAGCGTGAATTTTTTCTGCGGGAACAGCTTCGCACGATCCAGCAGGAGCTCGGGGAGGACAACCGCAACCCGGACATCATTGAAATCGAGGAACGGCTCGAGAATACCGAGCTGCCCCCGCATGTGTTCGACGTCGTGCGCAAAGAGCTTTCGCGGCTTGAGGTGATTCCGCAGGCTGCTCCGGAGTATCACATCGCCTATACGTACATCAACTGGCTGCTCGATCTGCCGTGGTGTGTGTTCACCGAGGACCGTCTCGACTGTGCGGAAGCGCAGAAGGTTCTCGATGCCGATCATTACGGACTCGAGGATGTGAAGAAACGGATTCTCGAATTCCTGGCCGTTCTCCAGCTCAAGGGCGGAGAGGATCGGAAAGCTCCGATTCTCTGCCTCGTCGGCCCCCCGGGCGTCGGCAAAACCTCGCTCGGGCAGTCGATCGCCCGCGCGATGAAACGGAATTTCATCCGCGTTTCGCTCGGCGGAGTCCGGGATGAGGCCGAGATCCGCGGCCACCGCCGCACCTATGTCGGCGCGTTGCCCGGACGGATCATCCAGAATCTGAAAAAAGTCGGCAGCGGGAATCCGGTGTTCATGCTCGATGAGATCGACAAGCTTGCGAACGACTTCCGCGGCGACCCCGCCTCGGCTTTGCTCGAGGTGCTCGATCCCGCCCAGAATTTCTCGTTCAACGACCACTATCTGGAAGTGGATTACGATCTTTCGCGGGTGTTTTTCATCGCCACGGCGAATCTGCTCGACACGATCCCCGGGCCGCTTCAGGACCGCATGGAGATCATCCGGCTGCCCGGTTACACCTCATACGAAAAACGCGAGATCGCAAAACGCTATCTCGTCGGCCGTCAGATCAAAGCCAACGGGCTCAAATCGAAGCAGGTGCGGTTCCGGGCCGCTGCAATCGACGAGTTGATCGACCATTACACGCGCGAGGCGGGCGTCCGCGAACTCGAACGCTGCATCGGGCAGGTCTGCCGCCGCATCGCCCGGCGCATTGTCGAGGGGGAAATCGCTCCGGATGCGACCGTTTCCGTCACGCCCGCGCTCGTTCAGGAGCTGCTCGGGGCGCGCAAATACATCCTTGACGAGGCCGCCGAAAATCTCGGCCCCGGCTGTGCAACCGGCATGGCATGGACGAGCTGCGGCGGTGTGATCCTGCCGGTTGAAGTGATCTCGATTCCCGGCAAAGGCGGGTTGAAGTTGACCGGCTCTCTCGGCAAGGTCATGCAGGAGTCGGCGGAGGCGGCCTACAGCCTTGTGCGGGCTCATGCATCGGAATGGGGAATCGAGCCGTCGTACTTTGCGGAACACGATTTTCACATCCATGTTCCGGATGGCGCCACGCCGAAAGACGGCCCCTCCGCGGGGGTGACCATCACGATGGCGCTCATCTCGCATCTGCGGAACGAGCCGTTGCGGCCGCGTCTCTCCATGACCGGCGAAATCACGCTGCGCGGCCGGGTCACCGCCGTCGGCGGCATCCGCGAGAAAGTCATCGCCGCATTGCGCGCCGGGATCGATACGGTCATGCTGCCGGAGGAGAATCGCAAGGATGCCCTCGAATTGCCGGAGATGGTCCGGGAGAAGCTCGAATTCCATTTCGTCTCCGATTTCCGGGAGGCGATGGCGGTCGCGTTCTCTCCCGCGCGGAAAGTTGAACGGAAGAAAAAATAAGGTAACCCGGGAGGAGTTTGCCCGATGAAACGATGGATGCTGCTGCTTTTGTTCGCGGTTCTTGCCGCATCGCTGTTCGCGGAGGAGGAACTTCCGCTGAATCAGTTCATGGAGCGGGTGCGCTTCCCGAATCCGACTGCGACCTACGCCGCTCTCGATGGGCAGATTCAGCACCGCCGCAGCGGGGAATCGCCGAAGAGCGAGTCGATCTACTTCGCCGTGATTCTTCAGCCTGAACGCATGACCGGGCAGATCATCATCGGCGGCCGGGAGGGATATTTGATCGGTCAGACCCGCAACTCCGGCAGTTCGGAGACCAGCGTCGTACCCATGCAGGGGAGTCAACAGGAAAATCCGATGCTCGGTTACATGGGTGTTCGCGCCTCGGATCTGACGATGAGCTTTCTTTTTTACCCGGTCGTCAAAGAGCTGGACGCCGATTCCGTGAAAGGGGCGGCCTGCCGGGTGGTTCTGCTCGAAGCTCCGGATAAAAGCGAGCAGGTTCGGGTTTATATCGCCCGGAACTACTATTTCCCGCTGAAAGCCGAATTCCTCAAACCCGGCGAGTCGAAACCGTACCGGACGCTCGAAGTGAACAGCTTCAAGCAGGAGAACGACCTCTACTACACGGATGAAATCGGCCTTTTCGGACCAGGTTGGCGTACCCGGATCAACTTCAACAAATCCGCGAAAGTCGGGCTCTTTGTTCCGGGAGACAAGGCGGTATCGTCGATCATCCGGACGCTCTGATTAACTACGGTAGCGGGCGAAGTGGAACTTCGGATTCCCGTTGGCGGACGCTGCCATTTTGCGGTTGGCCCGTTGTCGAGGCCAACCGCCGTAATCAATCAGAAAACAAGCTCTTTTTCAAGCTGCCTCGTTTATTCTTTCAAAAGATCGCAAGTTGAGACGGTAAAAAGCTGTTTGCTGTCCCACGGATTCAGTTTGAATTCAAGTCCGTATTTGTGATCGGTTTCATAACGGGTCATGTAAAGTAGAAACGGAGTCCGCTGATAAAAGATTTTTCCAAATTTTTTGTCCGTATGGAAATCTGCTTCCACTTTCTGCTGATTTCCCCGCAGCACCATTACGATCTTGGCTTTGTCAAATCCGATGCCCCATGCAAAATCAGCATCGTCAAAATAATAGAATACACGGTCATCTTCAAATCTTACCCAGTAACCATTCCCGTATTTTTGCGGAATACCGACCGGAGCCGTATTAAATTTGATTTTCAGGAACTCCGTTTGAGCAAAACTTTGCGGCAGCGTGATTTTTTGAAACAACATGGTGTTTGTGCTTTTCGCGGGGGTAAGTGTCGTTTTATGGTGCTTGCCATTGGCATCTTTTTGAGTCAAGACCCATTGAGATTTATTATATGTAATTGATTCCCAACGTTGCGTTTTCCATTCGCCGGGCATGAACGACGCGGCAACCATGGCAAGACGCTTATGAAATAAATAGGCGTCTGCAGTAATTTCTTTGTCTTTCGTGGAGTCATTTATGACCCGTTTGTCATAGCTGGAGTCCAATTGCAAAACCATTTCGGCATCATCAACACTCCTCATCGAAATCTGTCCAATTATATTTTCAAAGCGGATCTTGTCGTTGCGAAACATCCAAATCGAAAAATAGCGTTTCCCGTCTTCAGATTTGCTGGTATACGGCACAAACGTCAGCGCATGTTTCGGTGAATAGAAAATATTTCCATCAGGTTTGCCATATTCGTACCCAAAAATCAAATCAATACCGGATTGATCTGTTTGACGCAATTCAATGCCATAAGACACTATTGAAATGAAACACAAACAACTTAAAAATACTTTTTTCATCCTCTCTCTTCTCTCCTCTGCTCCTTAGTGTTGATGACATGTCTATTTGTTAACGTCCGGAAAATTGCGCATATTTTGAGAGAAGGCACTTGGAAAAAGGCCTGTTTTCTGATTGATTACAGTCATCACACAACAATCAATCGAAAGGACAACAGGCCATGGAAAAATCTAGCGCATGAAAACGAAAAAGCAATCTCCGGAGCAATTAAAATCGGTGAAAAAGAGATTCGGACGCATCTCGACGGACAGGTTCGACAGTCCGTCGAGGATACGTTGAATGCGCTCCTGAATGCGGAAGCCGACGCGATCTGCCAGGCTTCGAGGTATCAGCGCAGCCCGGATCGGCAGGATATGCGAGCAGGAAGCTACAATCGCAAACTTCTGACCAAAGCGGGCGAAGTGGAACTTCAGATTCCCGTTGGCAGACGCTGCCATTTTGCGGTTGGCCCGTTGTCGAGTCCAACCGCCGTAATCAATCAGAAAACAAGCTCTTTTTCAAGCTGCCTCGTTTTCAATGTGCGCAATTTTCCGGACGTTATCATAAGCTTTCGATTCGCGCATACCGCGATGCATCTGCTCAAAATGTCCATGCTCCTGATCCGATGCGCGTCGCAGTATTCGACCAATATAACAAACAGGGAGAAACCGCCTGGCTTTCTCCCTGAACTGTTTCCGTTTCGCGCCTCTCCGGGGAATGTCGATTCTCCGGAGAGATCGCTGCCGCCGTATTACGCCAGCTTGGTGATCCCGAGATCGTACGACGTCCAGTTCTTTTCCGGATTCGTGATCTCGACCGAAACCGCATACACGCCGGCTTCCAGCGTATTGGTCGACGTAAGTGCGCTGTCAAGTCCCACCGTTCTGCCGGTGGAGGCATTGTAGAGCTTGACTTTCACTTCTCTGCCGACCGTCAGCGCCTTGTTATCGAGATTGAGGTCGAAGTCGACCCGCGACGCCGAATCGAGCTCGAAGCGGAAGAAGTCGGTATCGTCACCATAGCCGATCCACTCGTTGTCGAGATCGATCGTATTGACGTTGCCGAAGTTCACGCTGGTCGCGTTCGCCAGATCGTTGTTGTTCGTCGCCGCCGGGAAGATCTCGTTGGCGACGATGCTGATGCTGTAATCGCTGTTCTGCTTGCCCTTGCCCTTGTCGCCCGACTCGATGGTGAGCAGCGTATCGCCTTTCAGCAGCGAGTTGTTGAGCGCCGGGGAGATCAGCATCTGGTCTTCCTTGACGGTCCAGGTCTTGATCTTCTTGCCGGACGCGATATCGGTCAGCGTGACCTTGAGCTGAGCGGACACATTGTTGATCGAGATCGAGTAACTGCCGGCCTGAGCATCGATGACGTAGCTGTCGGACGCATCGCCGAAGCCGACCCAGCCCGAGATCGACGTGTTGATCGATGTCGAAACGGTGTAGGTCTTCCCATCATTCACTTCCTGCGGATCGAGGAAGTAGTCGTCGTTGATGGTGAAGTCGTAGTAGCCGTTCTGCTTGCCCTTGCCCTTGTCGCCGGATTCGACGACGAGGTAGTAGGTACCTGCGAGCGCGAGCACATCGTTCTTGAAGATGTTCTCAACAGAACCGAGCGATCCCTTGATCGTGACGCTCTTGAGCTGTTTGGTCTTGCCGTCGGTGAGGCTGTAGAGCGTGACCTTGTAGTTGGTGTTGGTGCTCTGCTGCTGCATGTTGAAGTCGATCGAGATGGCCCCGTTCTCCGTCGTCGTGAACATGTAGTAGTCCGCGGCATCGCCGAACCCGACCCACTGGTTCTTGGCACTCGACCCGCTTCCGGCGGCGTTGAGCGCGATCTGCTCGGCGGTGCCGAAGCTGTTGTTCGCCGAAGCCGCCGGGAAGTAGTCGTCGTTGATGGTGAAGTCGTAGTAGCCGTTCTGCTTGCCCTTGCCCTTGTCGCCGGATTCGACGACGAGGTAGTAGGTACCTGCGAGCG
>CALXOE010000036.1 GCA_944389935.1 uncultured Victivallis sp. | reverse complement strand
TCGTGGTCATTGCGATCATCGCAATCCTCGCGTCAATGCTGCTGCCCGCCTTGAATCAGGCGCGGGAGCGGGCGAAAACCGCCAACTGCCTCGCCAATGTGAAGAGCATCGGCCAGATCTCCGGCATGTACTGCAACGATTATAATGACTTCGTTCCCGCGGCCTCCCCCCGCTGGAGCGGAGACACCTGGATTGCCATGTTCTACTCGCTGTACGGTCTGCAGGACAAAGCCACAAGCTGCCCGGCGGCCACCGATGCCTGCGGCTACAAGCAGTGGGGCGACAATCCGGTTGCCGGAGCAAAGATGAACTTCATCTACTCCTACGGTGTTCATTACAAGGCGGTCGGGGAAAACGGGAAAGACTCCCGCAAACTCTCTTTCCTGCTCGGAAAAGGGGCCAAGTTCTCTCAGATGATTCAGTACGGCGATTGCGAAGCTGACATGTTCCAAACCAAGGGACTCCAGAGCATGACCGGGAAAATCCAGCCCAACGCTTTCTGGGGTCAGGGGAAGCAGGACACCTGGTATCCTGTTGCCCTCCGTCACGCCGGCAATGCGAACTTCGCCATGTTCGATGGGCACGCCATGAGCTTGTCGCGCACCAAACTTGAAAACAACAACCGGAACATCTGGAAACCTTACAACGAATCCTGGGGCTGGCAGCTGCCGAAATAACTTCCCTGGTCACAAAATAAAAGGCAAGCCTCCGTTCCTACTGCGGAACGGAGGCTTTTTCCTGCTGAAAAACGGCCCTCTAAAAAACAAGCCCCCGTCCCACTTGCGGAACGGAGGCTTTTTCCTGTCAGAAAGTCCGGATCACAAATTCGCGCCGAACTCCTTGAGCGCGGCACGGACTTTCGAGCCTTCCAGTTCGGCCGGATTGCAGCCGGCTTTCAACGCCATCGCCGCAGCCATTCCCGCCGCCTGCCCGATCGAGCAGACCGGCGGCATCACCCGCATGCTGCTGTGCAGCGCATGATCGACCGAAATCGCCCGGCAGCCCATCAAAAGATTCTCCACCGAGGGCGGGACGATACAGCCGTAGGGAATTTCATAATACTCGTCCGCTCCGAGCATCCGGAGATCCGTGCCGCTCCCGCTCGGATTGTGAATGTCCACCGGATAATTCACGCGGGCGATCGCATCCGGAAACTTCGCCCGACGCTCAAACGCCTCGATGGTCAAATACTCGAGCCCGAGAATCCGGCGCGACTCGCGCACGCCGATCTGCGACGCAACCGATTGAATCTCCGCCTGCTCATACCCCGGCACCGAAGCACGCAGAAAAACGAGAAATTCCCGCATCTGTTTCCGCGCGATGATCTCCGCCTCCGAGAGCTCCTCCGCATTCGTCCCGTCATGCTGGATGACCCGGGTCGTATTGAAGTGAACCACATCCCCGTCAAAGTCGCTGAAGAACAGCACATCTTCCCGTGGACAGTCGATCTTCCCCGCCTCTTTCGCCCGGCAGTAGAGTTCCGAAATCGTACGATGATCCGGTGTCCGGGAGCGGTCGACGTGCGACAACTTGAAACAGAGCGTCATCGGCTGACAGTAACCGTCGGCATTCCCGAATTCAAAATCGCATCCCGCCCCGGCCGCGACGTCGCCGTCCCCGGTTGAATCGATCACCATCTTCGCCCGGATCGCCGAGAGCCCCGATTTCCCCGTGAAAATCATCGCCGAGATCCGCTTCCCCTCCTTGACCACGTCGAAGAACGTATGATGATAGAACAGTTTCACTCCCGCTTCCAGCAGCATATCTTCCGTTGCGAGCATCGCGTAGTAGCGCGGAATGCTTCGATCATCCCCGCGTTTCACCGCGGTCGGCGGCGGCGGAGAGGCGAGATAGTTGCGCATACGGTTCACCCATTCGATGTAGAGCGGGCGGTCAAGCGGCTCGCTGCCGCAGTGATTCGGCATGAAAGGGGAGATCTCCCCGACATTCGCCATGCCGCCGGGACTGCCGTAATGTTCGGCCGCCGTCACCGTCAACCCCTGCCGGGCCGCCGTAACCGCGGCACAGAGTCCGCCCGGGCCCATGCCGACGACGAGCAGATCGACATCCGCAAGGATCGGAATCTCTTTCTCCAATCGATACTTCAGTGTTTCCATTTTCCCCATCCTCATTTGAAGTAAGCGCCCATCTCGCGCAGACGGGAACGCAGCTTTTTCGTGTCGACGTCGCGGAAATCCGCCCCGGCCAGCGTCGCGGCGACTCCCGCCGCCTGCCCGGTGACAAAACACGGCGGCATGACCCGCAAACTCGACTGAATCGCCCGGTCCGCCGAAAGCGCCCGCCCCGGCACGAGCAGATTCACGAGCTTTTCCGGAATCATCGCCCGGTACGGGATGCCGTAACTCTCTCCCCGGCCGAAGCGGGTCTGCCGCAGCACTTTTTCAACGTTCTTCTGTTCCTCGGCGTCCGTGGTTCCGGAGTGGATGTCGACCGGATAGCAGCAGCGGCCGATCTCGTCGTCGAAGCAGGCGCGATTTTCGTAATCCGCAATCGTCATGCGGTACTCTCCGATGATCCGGCGGGTCTCGCGCACGCCGAGCAGCGACGCGGTCGCCAGCAGCTCCGCCCGCTGGAATCCCGGAACATGATCCCGATAGAAATCCTCGAGCATCTTCGCGATTTTCCGCCCCTCGACATACCCGCGGGTCAGCTCAAATTCGTCGAGCGTGTCGATGCCGTAGACATGGCCGAGATTGCCGGTCGCCGAGCCCCGCGAAACCGGCTTCATGCAGATGAAGTGATGCTCCTGAAACGGAGCGGTCCCCTCCGCCGTCATCTTTCTCCAGATGTCGTGGTCGGACGCCCCGGCCCGTGACGCGGCATGGGCGGCCTCGAAATCGATGTTGGAAAACTGCGTGCAGAGTGTCGGACTCATCGTGCGGCCGTTTTCATCGCCGAACTCGAACTGCGCCCCGGCCAGCGCCGCGAGCAGAGCATCTCCGGTTCCGTCGATGAACCGGCGGCCCGTGACGCGCTTGAGTCCCATGGAAGTGGCCACGAGGACGGCTTTGATCCGCCCGTCCTCGACCTCGGCTTCGCACACTTTCGCGCCGAACACAAAGCGGATCTTCGCGGCTTCGGCCATCTCGTCGAGCAGCCGTTTGAGGATCTCCGGATTGATCGCCTGCCAGTGGTCCTGCCAGGGCTCGATTCCCATGCGGCGGCACATTTCGAGGTTGATTTCCTCGAAAATGCCACCGTAGATCATACGTTCGCCGTCCGAAATCGGCGCGAACATCGGCACGAGACCGGCGGTGCCGAGTCCGCCAAGCATGGTTGTCTGTTCGAGCAGCAGCACGTCTCCGCCGTTCCGGGCGGCGGCGAGCGCCGCCGCAAATCCCGACGGGCCGCCTCCAACCACCACGATTTCAGCATCCGCCAGAAGCGGCAGTTCCAGAGTCTGAATCATCTTCCGTCCTCCTGATTGTTAATCCGGGAAATCCACGACTTGTCATCAATATAGCCCGCAAAACTGGTTTTTATATCGTTTTCATGCTATATTTTATAATAAAATCGCTGAAAAACCATAAAACATTGACCTTTACGATGACATCTGCGGACATGTTCCATGATCTCCGGCGGAAACTGGAGGGCTTTTCGCTTCTCGCCGGGACGGGGTGCATCTGGAAAGTCTCCGGCTATCTCGTACCGGAACCGGATCTGCCGCGAAACTGCGGACAGCACATCTGCGCGTTCTGCACGGCTGTGAAAGCATGTAACGGCGGAGCCGGAGAAAAACGCTGCATCTATCATGACACGCGGGAAATCACCGGACGGCTCTCGCGCCATGCGACGCCGTTCGTCAGCAGCTGCCACGCCGGAGCGGTCGAAGTGATCGTCCCGCTGCCGCCGGAGAGTCCGGAATATGCGGGAGCGATTCTGCTCGGGCCGTTCCGACCGACCGCGGGGAGCTGCCGGTATCCGGAACTCGAACCGCTTTTCCGGCAGCTGCCGGTTCTGCCCGAAACGGCGGCGGAGACGTATTTTAAATTCGTCTCGGACGTTTTTGCCGGAACGGTGCAGCAGGCGTACTCGGACTCGAGCCATCTGCTCCCGCTCCGTCCGCGGGATCGGAGAATCGTTGAAGTGCTCGAATTTCTCCGGCTGCACTCGCACGAAAACCCCTCCGCGGCAGACGTTGCCGAACGGCTGTTCATGAGTCCATCGCGCCTGCTGCACCTTTTCCAGTCTGAATGCGGCATCGGATTCGGACAGTATCTGCAGCGGCTGCGGCTGCGGAAAGCCCGCCGTTTTCTGCTTGCGGCGGACTGGCCGATCAGCCGGGTGGCCGCCGCGAGCGGATTTCCGGATCAGAGCCATTTCACAGCGATGTTCCGCCGCGAATTCGGGCTGCCGCCGCTGCAATACCGCAAAAAATTCGGGCACGGGCGGCATACAGCCTGAAAACGACTTGCAATTTACCGAACGGCGTGATATTCTTCCCGGGTGCACAGTTTTCAGCAGAAAGGGAATTCGCCATGATTCAAGGAATCGCACATGTCTGCATCCGCGTTGCCGATCTCGACCGGACAGCCCGGTTTTACTGCGAGGGACTCGGATTGGAGAAAGCATTTGATTTTGTCCGTGACGGTCAAGTCGTCGGCTTCTACCTGAAAGTCGGGAACGGCAATTACCTTGAATTTTTCCGGAGGGAGGAGACGGAAACCGGTCCGAACCCGATTGATCACTTCTGTCTGGAGACCGATTCGATCGACGCGGTCAACGCCCGGCTGGCCGACGCGGGATATGCCGTCGGGGAAAAGAAGATGGGCGCCGATCACGCATGGCAGGCGTGGCTCTCCGATCCGGACGGCGTCCGCATCGAACTCCATGAATATACGCCCGACTGCTGCCAGAAAACCGGTGCGACCTGCATTCTGTAATCGGCAATCCGACACAGGACGAGAGGAGATTTTCTGTCGGCAAACCTTGACTTTCTTCAAAAAAGTGATATTATTGCCGGAAGAAATTTCCGTCGTACCGGATCAACTCATGAAGGGATTACAATCACAATGAAATTCAATCGTTTTCTGATCATCGGTTTTGCGTTGTTCATTCTGGGTGTGGCAGCGGGCTGCAGTTCGCCGCGGCTGCCGGAGGGGCGCTACTCCTCCACAGGCCGGGAAGACTACGTGCTCGTGAACAACGATCTGATCTTCCTGCATATTTCGACGCCGCAGGAGAATCCGGACGTATTTGCTTTCTGGGACTGGGCGGGAGGCTATTCGCTCTCGAACAACGGCCTCATGACCCCGGACATGGAGACGGAACTCTGGAAGAAGTGGAATTTCTACTACAGTTTCCTCTATGAGAAAGGTGCGCTCAAGGTCATCGACAAAGGGGATGGGCGCCCGCTCATGACGCTGATTCTCGAACAGCCGCGCCGCCGGTAGTTTCTTTCCGGAGCGCGACTCCGTTCCGAACCGCCGTTTTCCGCCGCAACTCACCTGCCGCGGGAAGCGGCGGTTTTCCATTTCTCCGCAGCGCGGGGAGACGGCGGGCAGATAAAAAATCTGCATTTTTTCATCCTCCCTCTTGACAGTGATGTAATACGGTTTTCAAAATATATGATGTGATATGTAAGACGCCATATAAGATGGAGGAAAATAAATTGTTTGTTCCCGTTTACCATGAGCTCGTCGACAAGATGAAAGCGGGCATTCGCAGCGGAGATCTCTCCGGGAAGCTGCCGGGGGTGCGCGTGCTCGGCCGGCAGTTCGGAGTCAATCCTGCGACGATCTCGAAAGCGCTCCGGGTACTGGAGGAGAAAGGATATGTTTCGATCATCCCGAACTCGGGCGCCTTCGTCATTCCGCGCGGCAACACCATATCGAACCACACGATCGGAGTGATCTGCATCCGACGCAGCGGCGAAGAAGAGGTGACCGAACAGCGCTATCTCAACAGCCGTTACCATTACTCACCGTACACGGTATCCCAGATTGCGGCGGAGATCGACGGAGAAGCGGCGCGGGCGGGGTTTCACGCGATTCTGGTCCACATCGGGGCGGAGCAGCTCCGGCAGAATCCGGCTTATCTGACGACGCTGCCGGTCGACGGCATGATTTTCATCTTCTCCTCGCTGACTTACGAGATTGCCGATGTGCTGAAGAAAAAACATATTCCTTTCATTTCGGCCAATGCCTGCTATGGGATTTCCGAAGTGAACTACATCGATTTCAACATGGCGCAGGGGATCGGCGACTTCCTTGACGAGCTCCGGGAACGGGGTTATACGCGGATCGGCTACTTCGGGCCGCCCGGCAAGTACGGGTTCAACGAGCGGGTCTACAATATTTTCCGGAAGAAGCTCGGTCCGCTGTTCCGGCCGCATTTGTTCGCGGCGGAAGCGGAGTCGTTCGATCTGGAGTTCAGCCGTGAGGACGAATCGCCGGAGGCCCGCGCCCGGGCGCTCATCGGCACGCCGGGCGAACTGCCGGAGGTGATTCTCTGCAACGCTGACCTTGCGGATCCGCGTTTCATCGCCGCAGGCGGCGAAACTCGATCTGCGGGAGATTTTCAATATGGGATTCCGCGACGAAAAACTCAACGACGGCAAGGGCGGCTGGACCGATCAGGGGCCGACCAACGACCTCTCGATGATGAAGCCGGGCAAATTTACGACACTCGGAGTGGATTTCGATATCGTCGATCCGGATCGCAACGGCGGGCGTTCCTGCCTCGTGCTCTCCTCAGGGCAGAAGAAGTTCCCGGCGGCGAAGTCGGTACAGACGGGAAAACTCACCGGCGGATTGCGCTATTTGTATCTGCTGCATGCCTCGGCATGGACTCCGACGGCGGGGAATCCGGTCGGAATGATTTGCGCGGAATATGAGGGCGGTAAGACGAAAGAGTTTCCGGTGCTCGCGAGCCGCGACGTCGGCAACTGGTGGCAGCCGTTCAGCTTCCCGAACGGGGCGCTGGCATGGACGGGAGAGAACAAGGAGTCCTACGTCGGACTTTATCTCTCCTGCTTTCCGCTCGAAGGAACACCGGAGAAACTGACGTTCCGGGCGGCGCCGGAGAGCGGGGCTGTCTGGATGATCATCGGCGCCACCCTCGGTGATCGGAAACTCAATCTGAACCAGATAGAGCCGCCGTTCTACCTCGTTGCGGGAAACGAGTGGGTTACGCTTGACTTCGACGGGACGACCGCACCGGGATCTCCGCTGGATTTCTCCCGTTATCTCGATGCGCCGGCGGGGAAATACGGTCCGGTCATCGTGACCGGAGAGGGACATTTCGCGTTTCGCGACGCGCCGGAGAGGCGAATCCGTTTCTTCGGCCCGAACCTGGTCGGGAACTCGAGCTACCTCGACCGGAAAACAGCGGACGATTTCGTGACGAAAATGACGCGCCTCGGATACAATACCGTCCGGTTCCACCACTTTGAAAACGATCTGCTCGACCGGAACGCAAAAGACTCCCTGACCTTCAATCCGAAAACACTCGATCAATTCGACTACCTGTTCGCCGAGCTCAAAAAGCGGGGGATCTACCTCTGCCTCGACCTTTACGCCAGCCGGGCGCTGCGCCCGGGCGACAACATCCGCGAACGCGAGGGGCGCAGTTTCGGACGCTACGATTTCGAGATCAAAACGCTGGTCACGCTGAGCCCCTCGGCCATGGCGAACTGGAAGGAGTTCGCGCGCCGTCTGCTGACCCACCGCAATCCGTACACGGGGTTGACCTATGCGGAAGACCCGGCGCTCTACTCGCTGAATCTCGTCAATGAGAATCCGCTCGTTTCGATCTGGAACCGGGTGCCCTCGCTTGTGCCGCTCTTTGAAGAACGGTATGTCGAATTCCTGAAAGAGCGGAAACTTGACACTCCGGAAAACCGCGCTTCACGCGGGGGGCTCTTCATCGAGTTCCTGAACGACCTGCAGATCCGCTGCATCGAGGAACAGAAGCGGTTCCTGAAAGAGGAGCTGCAACTGACCGCCCTCATCACCGACTTGAACATGCACAGCAAATACACGCTGATCGGAGTGCGGGAGCATCTCGACTTCGTCGACAACCACCAGTACTGGGATCATCCGAGTTTTCCGGTGCGGCAGTGGGGGATGCCGTATCTCTTCTCGAACATGTCCTCGATCTCGCGCCTGGCCCAGAATCCGCGCTATCTGATGCCGGCCCGCATTTTCGGCAAACCGTACACCGTCACGGAATTCAACTTCTGCAACCCGAATCCGAACCGGATGGAGTCCGCGCCGCTGATCGGAGGTTATGCGGCACTGCAGGACTGGGACGGACTCTACCGTTTCGCCTGGTCGCACAACCGGGCGAACATGGAGAAATTCAACGTGCCGATGGGGTTCGATATCGTCAACGATCCGCAGGCGCAGTTTGCGGAACGGATCATCCGGCTGCTCTTCATGCGCGGTGATGTGCGCCCCGCGACGCCGGCATTCGCGTTTTCCTGCACGGCCGAACAGCTCCGACAGCTCTCCGGACCGCCGGAAAATGACGGTAACTTTCCCGATGAATTCACGGAACTCGGACTCTATGGCCGAATCGGTTCGCTCGGAACGAATTCCTCACTTTCCGGCGTTCTCAAGCTCGATCCGCTGAGTCCCGGCTGGCAGTCGGAACTGCCGCAACCCGCCCGGGCCGCACTCGACGAACTCGGCAAAACCGGCCGCGTCACGAGTGCGGGCGGAGAGATCACGCTCGACTCGAAAGCAAAGACGGTCCGGATCGTCACGCCCCGCAGCGAAGTGTTCACCTTTTCCGGAAACGCCGACGGCACGGTTGTGCGCCTTGTGAACGGCAGCTGTTATCAGACAGCCGCCCTGCTCTCGCTCGACGGGCGGGAGCTGGCGGAAAGCCGTTCGCTGCTCTTCCTCCAGCTGCCGAACCTCGCCGCGACCAAAATGAAATTCACGAATTCGCGGCGCAACCTGCTTGAGAGCTGGGGACAGCTGCCGCTGCTGCTGGAGAAGTGCCGGACGGAAGTCGAACTCGCCCTTCCCGCCGGTTTCCGCGTCGAAGCGCTGAAGAACAACGGCCTCCCCGCGGGGAGCGTTCCGGCCGAATATCGCGACGGCAAACTCCGTTTCACCGCCGACACCTCAGCCCGGCCGGGCGGCGTGATGGCCTATCACCTGACGCGCTGAGCCTTGACCGATTCGAGCGGGAGGGAGGCGGGACGACCCGCTTCCCGTCCCTGCGGCGGCACAAGCCGGAGCTTCTTCCCGCCGAGCGAGAATTCAAGCTGCTTCCGGCTCCTGTCGGGGTCGGCCGCATAAAATCTGCCGTTCCGGAGCATGACCAGCGCCGGCTGTTTCGCCTCGAGGCAACTCCCGTCCGGCAGCGTCACGCTCCCCGGTTCGTAGAAAGCCGCCATGATCGCGCCGCCCTCCGCAACCGCATGAATCGCGTCGGAATCGGTGTTCAGGAGCTGCGGCCCCCATTCTCCCTCGGGGCGGAACGCCGCGAGATAGGCGTAGGAACCGTTCTCCGGGCGGACGCCGTGATCGATCGTCAGCGTGAAGAGCTCCCCTTTCACCGGAGCGGCGGACAGGGCTGCGGTCACCCGTTTCCAGTTGCCCGTGTGTTCCCGGGTTTCCGCCAGCGCTCCCCGGTCGGCCCGGAGCAGCCGACAGGTGAAATTGCCGTTGCGGAACTCGGTTCCGGCCTCGTTCCGAACCGTCTCCCCCGCGCTCCGGAGCTGGGCGACGGTGGTCAGAACCGGCGCGTCGACTTCACTGCGGATTCCGCTGCCGAGTGCGGCCATTTCTCCGCCGAAAAAGAAGTAACTCTTTTTCGCCGCGACCTCCCCGTTGTCGTAATCCATGGCACAGAATCCGATTTCCCCGTCGGAAATACCGCCGACCCACTCGCGGAGATTGCGGTTCCCAGCCTCGCTGCAAAGGAGCGAAGAGTCGTTCTGCACGGAGGTTATGCCCGGAATTCTGCGCCAATCCCAGATGCCGCCGATGTCGCGCATTTCATCGTTGCCGCTCATGAAAAGTGTCGCGCCATGACCGGCCAGACGCCCGAGCAGATTTTCGGAATTGACCGTCTCGCTCGGGACCGTGCGCGAAGAACTCATCTTCACCGACCAGTAGTACGCCGGTCCGCGCTGGACGTAAAAATCGCTGTCCGGAAAAAAGCGGCTTCCGGAAAAGCAAAAATCTTTCTCCCCCAGATGCTTCCGCCATTCCGGACAGACCGCGGCAAGCCGGTTCGCAGTCGTGACCGCCGAGCGGTACTTCCCCTGCGGCTGTCCCGGATTGATCTGCCGCCCGCAGGCGCTGAAATCCATCTGCCGGTTGAACAGAACCCAGCGGATGCCGTTGTCGAAGTATTTCCGGAGAATCCCGACCTTTTCCTCCGGAAACGCAAACCGGGTATCGTGCAGCACCGTCGTCCACTTCGTCATCTCCGTAAAAAACGCCAGCCCGTAGTTGCCGAACTGAAGCTGCGGCCCGTGCTGGTGAAAACTCCAGTCCGGCTGAATTCCCTCGGCGTTTTCCGGAGCGCACCGGAGCTCTTCCGCGATCGCGCCGGCCCCCTCGTCCACCCAGCCGGGTTTTCCGTAAATGACCCCCTTGAGCAGATGGATTCCTGCGAGCCAGACCCGGTTCTGTGCGGTCATGCCGGGCTCGGAACGGTCGAGAATCGGAGTCAACTCCCGCAGCAGTTCCGGCGGAAGCTCATCCCCGAGCAGCAGGATCACGGAGCACAGCAGCTGCGGCGTCCCGATGCTCTGATACCACCAGTTCGGACTGGTCGGATCGCGCCGCGCCCAGAATTCCAATCCCCGAATCACCGCGTCGCGCGCCTCGGGCCGCTCGAAAAACACGCTGCCGGAACGACGATATCCGGAAGCAATCTGTTCCAGCCGGACGAGATGCGTCCGCGGCGGCCAGTGTCCGCGCTGCTGATTCCCATAATCGACGTCACGCCAGGAACCGTCCGGCTGCTGCGACGTTAGAATCCGGCTGTTCACCGTCCCGGCGCCGCTCCGCGCGAAATATTCCGCTGCCTGCTCCCGAATCCGCCCGAGATCCGCATCCTGCGCATACAAACTCAACAGGGTAATCATCATTGCCGCCACTCCCGCAATTTTCATTGTCCACCTGCCTTTCTGAAATTAAGATAATATTTTCTGTCGACAGTTGCAAATCAAAGGAAGAAAAAATATTTTAAAAACCAATACAATAAGGATGTCCGAATTTACGTTATATTGACTGGATCGATCCGAAAAAACATCAACCCCATAAAATAAGGAGAAAAAAGATGAACCGGACAGTCAAATCTCTGCTGCTGGCGGCGATTCTGGTCGCCGGGGCAACCTGCGTTCACGCCGGCGACCACGGTCCGAGCGACGGCGTGGAGATCACTCGGGCGATCATGCACGGAATTACGCGCATTCTGGCGCCATGCCCATGGTATCCACCGCCGCCGCCTCCGCCGCCTCCGCCGCCGCCAAGATATTGGTGTCCGCCTCCGCCGCCTCCACGGTGGTGTCCGCCGCCGCCTCCGCCGCCGAGGCGCTGGGCACCGCCGCCGCGGCATCATCATCCGCGGCCGGTGCGACCGCCCATGCCGCCGGGACGTCCCCGGCGCTGACGTTTCCCACTTAGTTGAGCAAAGGGTGATGAAAAACACGTGCGACTCCGGACCATCCGGAGCCGCACCATTATATTTACAGGGTGAAAAGTAGCCGGATGAGCATTGTGGAGGCAGCCCCGTGACAAGCTGACCGCCCCCCATTCGCCATTCCGGATACGGCAAGTTGCGGCGGAAACGGGAAAGGACGAACCGTACCCGATCCGCGTCCAACCTGCCGCGACCGTTCACGGATTGGCTGCAGGGCGATTGAAGTTACGGAAACCAGGCGGCCTGAAAACGTCATAACTCCGGCCGCTCCTTGCAACTCGGCCGCGCCCAATCCGGGTTGAATTTCTGCCCGAATGCTGCAGTCAACTCAAGATGTAAATCATCCGCGTTTTTCCACTGGCGGCCGGGTCAGGAGGAAAATGTTCACGGCTCCAGCCGCCAGAGATAACTGTCCCGAACCTGCTTCCCCGTGCCGATTCCGGGGCAGCACTCCAGATATCCTTTCCGGCCGGCGCCATCGTTGTCGTTCAAGAGAAAATTGAAATTCAATCTGCCTCCGGGAACAGGATTGATTCCCGGCAGTGCTCGCCATGGGATCGCTGCGGAATAATAGACGCAATTCCCGAGTTTCACGGCGGCAGCACGGGCCCCCGGCAGCTTTCCAGTCCTGCCGTCCGGAGATTTCAACAGGTACAGATCCGGACCGGAGGCGGAGAGGGCAAACAGCAGCTCATAAGCGTATTCGTCCTCCCGCCCGAACGACATCTGAAATCCATCGCCGAGCCAGGTACTGCCCCCGGCCGATGGCTGAAAATGAACATCATCGACAACCCGGGCGGCAAAATAGAGGAACTCCCGGTCATATTGCAACTTCACCTCCGCAGAGAGATCGTCCGGCCCTTTCCACCATGAATTCAGCGGCGCAGCCTGTGCCGCCCGGTCAAGGCGAAATCCGTGAATGTCGTTCCAGCTGTTCCAGGACGCATTGAGCTGCGGCGGCTTGACGGCGCGCGGAATGAAGATGCTGTCCAACGGAAGTTTTTCCCGGAATTCCCGCCGGTCCAGAGTGCCGGCCAACTCGAATTCACGCTGGAGACCGGTCGGAGGAACCTCCAGAAACACCTCCCGGTGTTCTCCGGGAGCGAGTTTGAATTCCACCGGCTTCACTCCGGAAGTGATCTCTCCGCGATGGGCGAACATGCTGCGATTGTGCATCCGGAGCAAAAGCCGGGTGTTCCCGGATTTGCGTTCCTCCAGCGGAGCGAATTCAAAACTGACGGGGGAAGATACGGTGAGAAGCACCTCGACCGGAGGAGCGCCCGCAGCAGTCAATCGGACAGGGTAACGTCCGGGGGGCACCCGGGCCGGAACCGGCAGAGAGATACTCCCGATGGTCTCCACGCCTGTCGTTGTCTGCGTACTTTTCACCGGAGCGGAATTCCACGAAGCGGGGGAGTCCACCTGAATCGAAACCGTCTGCTTCTGTCCGGCAGGCTGGATCAGGGAGTAAGGGATCGTCACAGTTTCACCGGGAATTCCCGGCCGGAGAGTCGGGACGGCGAGAAACAGCGATGACTGCTCCCTGCGCGGTTGAAATGTCTGCCCATTTTTCCTGTGCGAAATCTCCCCGCGCCCCTCATACACCAGAAGCTGCGGCATGGCTGTCGCCACCACGGCGACCCGCCCCCCGGAAACCGGAAGCCGCCGGGAAGAAAAGTCAACGTCATGAAGTTCCGCCCCGGTGCCGGAAATTTCCGGACACTCCAGCGACAGTTTCTGCGGACCGCCGTCATTCCAGAATCCGACTGCGAGACGGCCGTCGGCAAGGCGGTAGCGGCAGCAGACAGTTCCGTCCGTGGAAACATTGAGTCCGAGAGACTCCGCCCCATTCAGAAAATCCGAGGCGAACCGGAGGCTGTAAAACGCCGGCTTCGGCCGACCGACGCCGTCGACGATTCCGAAATAGGCCTCCTGATCGTCCGGAGCCCCCGGCCAGTCTCCGGAACAATACCAGAAAATTTTATAACGGCCCAGTGCCGCCCCGGTGAAATACAGCTGAGCGAGCAGTTCCCCCTGCCGTTCCGGCGAAACACCGCCGACCGGCTGACTGGGATAGCCGATCTCCGTCAGCCAGACAGGGCACACCCGGCCATAACGCTTCAGGAGCGCTTCGAGCCCGGTGAGCTGCTTTCGAAGCAATTCGGGGTTGAACTGCGAACTCCACTGGTAAGGATGAACCGTGACAAAATCAAAACAATTCCCCATTCCAGCCTGCAGCGCCTCCTCGATGAAAGTGAGATTGACACCGGCCGTACTGAACGCGCCGAACCGCGCCTCCGGATCAGCGGAGCGTCCCTGATGCCATGCCAGACCGGCCAGAGCCGCATATTGCCGGGGAGAAGCTGCCAGATCTGGCTCATTGGCGATTTCATAATAGCGGACACGCCCCTTGAAGAGCGTCACCATTTCCCGCACCCAGTTTCCCCAGTCCGCCAGAGTAGGAAGTTTCTCATCCGCCGCGACAGGAGCGATGGCCCCGTGGGCATAGGACTCCAGACGTTGCTCCGCCGGAACTCCTCCGGGCTGGTAGACAGCCAGCAGCCGACGCGGATGCAGAATCACCAGAGGGGTCAGTCCCAGTTGCTCACAAGCTGCAAGTTTCCGGCTGAACGCCTCGAGATTCTGCTCCCGTTCCTCCCGGGAATACCACTCCGGCGGCTTATAGTCGAAATCGAAACGGACAAACCGGATTCCAGCTGCGGCAGAAGATACCGGATTCCGGCTTTTCTCGTTGATCCCGAAGATGGAATCGTCTCCCGCCGCGGCAGACGGACGTTCCGGAAGCGGATAAAGCAAAATCTCCGGCTGAACGGCGATGAGCTTCCCCTGCCGGTTGAGAAGCCGGACGGAGAGGACAGCCGACTTCGCCGCGGAAACCGGCAGCTCGACTTCGATCTGTTTCTGACTCGATGAAAATGAGCGGACAACCGGGACGCCGCCATCGATCCGTGCTTCCAGACGCCACTCCTGTTCCGGTACGGGAATCTCCGGAGAAATCTCGAAAGAAAAAATATTGTTCCGCCCGGCCGTCGGGAAGCGCCCGCCGGAATATCGCAGTTCTGCCCAACCGATGGGATTGTCCGGATCAATCACGGTCTTCACTGCGAAACTCCTGAACAGGAGACTCCCGTGATCGGGACAACCGTCCCGTCGGGAGAAAACCACACTGTCCGGAACAGCCGGGGCATCTACGATGCCGTCACCGTTGCCGCCCCAGTGCACGGAGGAGGCGTTCAGGGAGACGGAGTACCGATTCAGGCCGGAAACAACAGCTTTCTGATCTTTCTGAAAAGTCTCTTTCATCGAATCCCGGTAACGTACCGCCACCCGGGGACCGGTCTCTGGAGACTCCACCTCGAAAAGCAGGCATTCCGGCACTCCGGCCACACGACGGCGGAAACCGATCGCGATGAAATCACCGGCTCCGGCTTCCGGAGCAAATTGGTAATCCAGCCTCAGCCCCCGCGTTTCTTCAACAAGTTTTCCGGTCACGGGACCGTTGGAGTAGAGAAAGTAATTTCCGCTTGTCAAGGGCAGCTGAATCACTTTATCCTCCGCTCCCGCAGGGAGAAACATCATGACTGGGAACAGCCACAGCAATACTTTTTTCATCATTTTCATCATGCAATCTCAGATGGTTCCGATACTGTTTTTACCCGCTGCACAACGGGATATTCATCTGGGAACAGGGTTCGTGGAAACCCTCTCTTACCAACGTTCTTCCGCACCTCCCGAAACTTTGAATTTTAATTCACACGCGCCGTTTTTCCTGGATTTCGCATGGCCGTCGCCGAAAACAATGTTGACATCTCCATTGTGGTTCGGAGCCTGCCAATTAACGTTGGAACGCGCACAATCTTTCATGATGACGGCTTCATTGATCCGCTGATGCGTAATCTTCCGGGGAGTGAACGCTCCGTTCTTGTATTCTGCCGCACCTGCCATATTGCCGAAATAGGTGTAACTGGTATAGGAAACATATCCCAGCCCTCCTCCCGGAAAGTAACTTTTCCAGTCCTTGGGATAACTGGTCTCCTTTTCCGCGGCGCAGAAGTAGACTTTGGGCTGAATATACGAGTCCATCGGATCGGTATAGGTGGCACTCGGGAGCTGCCACGGCTCAAGCCAGGTCAGCCAGGATACGGTATAGTCCTGATAACTCTTTGCAAACCAGTCCCGGTTATCCCCGGCATACGAAAGATTGGCAACTCCATGCTGCTTTAAGTTATTGATACATGCGGTATTGCGTGACGCATCCCTCGCTTTGTTCAAGGCGGGAAGCAGCATGGAGGCGAGAATGGCGATGATTGCAATCACAACTAGTAATTCAATTAACATGAAAAGATGTTTTTCTTTCATGGCAGTTGCTCCTTGTTGGTTGTCCCGGCCGGAATTGTCCTCCTAACCGCTGAAAAATTCTGGTCAAATCAACGCTTGAAATCCGGAGCGGAAATGCTTCCGCTGCAAAATGACTCCCTCTCAATCAGTTTTCCCGGCAACAACGTAGTACTGATTGCGGAACGGTCAGAATTCTTCAATGCCGCCAGCAGAAGCCGGAAAGCAAAGCTTCCGATCTCCTCCGCAGGATACTGGATCGAGCTGAGTCTCGGATTGAGCGCATCACAAACCCGTACATCGTTATCGAAACCGATAATCGCAACATCGGTTCCCGGCCGCAAATGACGCTTTTCCAGCGCACGGTAAACGCCGATGGCCTGCCAGTCATTTGCAACCAGCAGCGCATCCGGTGGTGTCGGAACATCAAAAAGCGCAGAAATCAGCGGTTCCATATCAGGCGGGATCTGCTCCGCCTGTTTGAGCGAGCCCGACTCGTTTTTCGGCATCACAATGGAGAGTTCCGGCAAATCAAACTCCCGCACTGCTTCCTGGTATGCTTGAAAGCGCCGAATAAAATCAGGTTGTTCCGCCTCCTTGTTCACAAAGGCGATCCGCCGTTTTCCAGCCTGCCGGAGGGACCTGACGGCATTGAGGATGGCCCCCCGGTTGTCCACATTCACGGAGGAGACGCCCGCAGCCTCGAAATCATTGCCGATCCCGACCAGCGGCATCACCTCAACAATCTGACGGCACTGTTCCCGGGATAATTCACCAAACATAATCATCCCCTCAACTTTGCGGTCAATCAGCATCTGCGGCAGAGTTCCCTCGCGTGGCTGCCCCGCCACCATCAGGTGAAATCCATGCTGCGCCGCTTCCCGCTGCAGAGCATCGACCAGATCGATAATCAGCGGTACCCGCAGCATGGAACTGCCCATCCCCGCCAGCACGAGACCAATATTTCCCGACCAGAGACCGCCCCGTCCCTCTCCATCTTTTTTCCGCATCGAACGCGCCACGGAATCGGGCTGATAACCGAGCTCGAGAATCGCCGCCTGTACTGCGGACGAAGCAGATGCCGATACTCTCGGATTGCCGTTCAACACCCGGGACGCAGTCCCGATTGAGACTCCCGCCCGGCGTGCCACATCATTCAAAGATACTGTATTCTTCCCCATGAAAATAACCAGGATAACGTTTCATTGAATCGTTTACACAGCTATATTATGGATCAAACGAAGTAAAATGTCAAGAGCTAGAAAAAATTTTTCCCAAAAAAGTCCCGCTCTCCCCGGAAAAATCGATGGAGTTCATCCGACGTTACGTTCCGGGCGGGGAACATGCCGTGCTTGCGGCGATCTATCCGGCCATCGGAGTCCGGGAGAGCCGAAGAATCATCGGGGACTACCTCCTGACCGGGGAGGATGTGAAGAGCGGCGCCCGGTTTCCGGATGCCGTCGCCCGCGGAATCTACCTGCTCGACATCCACAATCCGGACGAGATCGGAGAACCCTCCGAACTCATTCCGCTCGAACAGCCTTACGACATTCCCTACCGGGCGCTTCTCCCGGCGGGGGTGGAGGGGATTCTGACGGCGGGACGCTGTATTTCAGGAGATCATATCGCGCAATCGAGTTACCGGATCATGTCTCACTGCATGGCGATGGGGGAAGCGGCCGGAACTGCAGCGGCGCTCGCCTGCCGGAACGGTGTTTCGCCGCGCGTCCTCGACCCGGCGGAACTCCGGGCGGAACTCGAACGCAACGGGACCAACACCGGCCCCCGGTCCTGACCCGCCGTTCAACACGAAGCCGCGGCGGCGGCGATGAAATTCAGGAGGAAGAGAGTAATCAACGTCATCGCGGCGAAACCCGCTTTCCAGACGGCTTTCCGGCGCTCTTTTCCGCAGATCGCCCGGATGATGTTTTCGAGCGCCATCGCCGCAAGCAGAAGAGAGGAAACGACCCAGCTCCAGCCGAAAAAAGGTCGATCAAAGGGAAAAAATGTGAGCAACACCGTCACCGCGACCAGTACGAAATCGGGAATGTCCCACAGCCGTGGCGGCACGAAACCCAGGACGAAAAATCCCACCAGCAAAGTCAGCCAGAAGTAGAGACTCAATCCCAATATTATCCCGAACAATCCTCCGCCGTGGCTCACGAAGGGGCCACACCACAGCAGCGCACCGAAGAGCCAGAGGGCGGGCAGGTGCGGAGCGAATTTCCGCCGGAACGTTTTCCGCTCCTCCGGCTTCTGATCGGCCTGATGCGATTTCTGGCAAAACGGATGATTGCGGCGAATCGGCATGGCGGCGCTCCTCCCATCTTATTTCCGGAAACGATCCACATTACTATACCACACTCTTCCGCAAAATCAAAAACGGCGGAAGAAAAGGCATCAATCGGAAGCGATCCACCGCCAAATAACCGGGAGGATATCCCGAAGAAAGCCGGCGGGCGGCGGCTTACGCCTTGACCAGCTGCTTTTTTACGAAGCGCAGCGGCTGTTGAAGCATCCGGATCGTGAGACCGACCAGAACCGCCGCAAGCACCGTTCCCTCCCGGATTCCGCTGACTTTCTGAAAGTAGCAGAGCGAAACGAGAATCGCAAGCACAACAATCGAGACATCGAAGCAGACTTTCACCGTTCCAAACGGAATCTTGTACTCCTCCGAAACCGTCCGGATAAAACCGTCGCCCGGCATGTAGGAGACGTTCGCAAGCAACTGAAACGCAATGCCGGTCGCAAGAACCACACATCCAAGCAGTTCCTCAATCAGTCGCAGCGGGTATGCCTCCGGAACGTAAAAGGAAGAGATCCACATCCCGAGATCGATGAAAAATCCGAATGCAAAAAGCGTCGGCAACTGTGCCAGCTGCGCCCAGCCGAACCGGCGCTTCAGAATGATCGCCTGCATGAAGATGAAGAGCAAATTGATTCCGACCGTAGTCATTCCTAGCGTCCACGGAATGATGAAAGTCATGACATAGGGCAGACTCGTGATGGGAGAAGTCCCCAACCCGGGCCGGGTGCTCAACGCGACGCCGAGTCCGGCGAGGACGAGCCCGATGATGAACAGAATAAAACGTTTCCTTTTGCTGTAACGATATTTCATTTATTTCCACTCCGACTGTTTTCCCGGATCGTCTGCAGACAGCGCAGCAGACACTCCCGATCCTGTTCCGGAACACCCGCGCAGGCAGCCTCTTCCGCCTCGCGGAAAAGCTCGCGCATGCGGTGGCCGATCGTCTCGCCTTTGTCAGTGAGCGAGACGATCGAGTTCTTCCGATTCTCGTCGCTCTTGTCGCGCCGGATCAGTCCGGAAAACTCCATCTTCCCGAGGATCGGGGAGAGCGTCGCCGGATCGATCAGACAACCGTCGGCGATCTCCCGCTGAAAGGAAGCGGGGTGGCTCATGAGAAAGTCGATCACTTTCGGTTGACCCGGCAGCAACTCCGGATATTCCCGCAGCAGCCGGGCGAGAAAACGCTTCTGAAACAACGTATGCGCCGCCAGAAGATTGTAATGCAGCGAATGTTCCATTTTATCTCTTCAAAATCATTAGTATCCTAATAATATATCACAGGAAACGGTTATTTTCAAGCGGAGGAAAGGACGAATCCCGGAGAAGACCCGATTCCTCCTGCATTTTTCCCGGAGAATCCCTGTTTTTTCGTTTGACGGGACGGGATTGCGGGTGTATGATTCCTTATCGGGTCGAAGACACCACGAAGTCAAACAGCTTTCAGGAGGCAACATGAAAATGGAAAAAACTCTGGCGGTCACGGCGCTTCTCTGCGCTGCGGTTTTCACATTCTGCGGATGTCGGTCCGTCGACGCCGCCGCCGAGAACAAGGAGAAAAAAGCGATGAATATGCAGGACGTTTACCAGTTTCTGAAAGATGCCGGAGTCTACTACATCGCCACGGTCGACGGCGACCAGCCGCGCGTGCGCCCGTTCGGAACCATCCACATCTTCGAGGGAAAACTCTACATCCAGACCGGCCGGAAGAAGAACGTCTCGCGTCAGCTCGGCGTCAATGGGAAAACCGAACTCTGCGCGATGAAAGGCGATGAGTGGATCCGTCTCTCCGGCACACTCGTCGATGACAACCGCCGCGAGGCGAAAGTCTCCATGCTCGACGCCTACCCCTCCCTGAAAAAGATGTACAGCCCCGACGACGACAACACGCAGGTGCTCTATTTCAAGGACGCGACCGCCACAATCTACTCATTCTCGCACGACCCAATCGAAATCAAATTCTGACACTCCACACGGCTCTCCGGGTCCGGAGAGCCGGACTTATTTCAAATCACCGCAGGATTCGGTTTCAATTCCGCAGACAACCAGCTTGAAACTCATGGCAATGCGTCGAATTCGCGGATCATGTAGCCGCCCTCCCCGGCGGCCTCCTTGAAATTAAGTTTGATGTAACGCGCACGGCGCGGCGCAGTAAGCTGAATCGTCTCCTCCGAGCGCGGCGGGCGGTCCGTCGCCGCGTAGGCATCGAAAAAACGTTTCCCGTCCTCGGAAAGCTGAACCGTAAAACTCTTCGGAGCCCCGTCTCCCCAGTCGATCTGGAGTCGGGCAACCCGCCGAGTTCTCCCGAGATTGAACTGAATCCACTGCGCCTTTCCGCCCGGTGCGCGCCACGCGGTCCGGTGCGATCCGTCCGTCGCATACTCGGGGGCTCCGTCCGGCATCTGCGACGCTCCCGCCCACACCTTGCAGCGATAAGCCGGGCTCTTCACCGGCGGATACACCTCCACCTCGTACAGGGAAAATCCGTACTGCGTCGTCCGCTCCCGGCAGTCGATCCGGATGAATCTCGCCTCCTGCGGCGCAAAATCGACGACGTCATACGCTCCCTGCGTCCCCTCGGTCTGTTCAAAAACCTCCTTGTAATGCTCGTCGTCGGTCGAAAGTTGAATTGCGTACCACAATGGGGCGGAACGTTCCCAGTTCAACACGATCCGCCCGATCCGCCGCACCTGCCCGAGGTCGAGCGTCAGCCACTGGTCGTCCCCCCGGCCGGAGGACCAGCGGGTCGAGGCGATTCCATCCACGGCAAAACAGCTCTCATATTTCGGATACTCGACCGAACTCCTCAAAGTCGCGCAATCCCGCGCGTAGTTCGGGTATTCAACGGCTGAGAGCGGCGATGCCGCCGCCACCGCCGCACCTGCAAAAAAGAACAGAATTTTCCGAACCTTCCCGGTCATGCGCCCGCTCCCCCCGTCCGCAGGGCGCGGATCTTCGCACAGACCCGGCGCGCTTCCGCCAGGATCTCAGCTTCGCCCGGGATCTCCCGGTTTTCCATCAGAATCCGCCCGTCGCAGATCACCGTGTCGATGCAGCTCGAATCGGCTGAATAAACGAGGTTCGCCGTCAAATTGAAGTCCGGAACAAGCAGCGGATTGTCGAGATCGACCAGAACAATGTCCGCCAGTTTCCCCGCAGCGATGACCCCTGCGTCGATCTCGAACGCCTCCGCTCCCGTGCGCGTCGCCGCCCGGAAGATGTCGCCGTCGCGCCCCGCGGTCGGGCTGCCGGACTCATTCTTCGCCGAGAGCGCCGCAAACTTCATCTCCTCGAGCATCGAGAGATTGTTGTTCGACGCACATCCGTCGGTGCCGATCGTGAAACGGCAGCAGCCCATCTCCACCGCCCTGCGATAGCGGAACTGACCCGACGCAAGCTTGAAGTTCGAGCAGGGACAGTGCGAGATATACGCGCCGCGCTCCCGGATGATCTCGATATCCCCGTCCGAGAGATGCACCGCGTGCGCGAGCACGGTCCGCGGCCCGAGAATCCCGAGCGAATCGAGATACGCGATCGGCGTCATGCCGTGCGCCGCCACACACTCCTCCACCTCGCGCGCGGTCTCGGAGGCGTGGATATGGATCACATGACCATCGGCTTTCGCATCCTCCGCGACGCGGCGCAGCACCTCCTCCGAAACCGTGTAGACCGCGTGCGGCGCGTGCGCCACCTGAATCCGTCCCGAGCCGCCGCCGTTCCACGCAAGCAGCTCCTCGTTGCATTTCCGGTTGCGCTCCAGCACAGCTCCATCGGAGCCGGAGATGTAAAGCAGCCCGATCGCCGCCCGCATGCCCATCTCCTCGACCGCACGGATCGCGTCCGGCTGATACCAGTACATGTCGTTGAAGAAAACCGTTCCGGACCGGATCATTTCGAGCAGTGCGAGCCGCGTCCCGGCGTAGATGTCCTCCCCGGTCAGCCTCCCCTCCGCCGGCCAGATATAGTCGTTCAGCCAGGTGAAGAGTTCCATGTCGTCGGCGTAGCCGCGCAGCAGCGTCATCGCCGCATGCGTGTGCGTGTTGTAGAACGGCGGAATCGCCGCCTTGCCGGAGCCGTCGATCACGCGGGCGGTTCCGGGCGCGATTTCCGGCGCGATGCGGGCGATCCGATTCCCCTCGATGAGGATGTCGGTCTCTGCTCCGTCCAGCCGGACACGTTGAATCAGAAGCTTATTCATCGATTTTTCTCCAGAAATCCGAGCTCGGGGGCGACGACGCCGGAACGCCGCACCGTATCGAGAATCCTCTCCTCAAGTTCCGGCGAGGGGCGGTTCAACCCCGGTGCGAGTCCGCCGCCGAGCACCTCAAGCGCGCCGTAGTTGTCGAGCGCCATCGTCGGATCGATATACTTGAGATGGGTCGGCTCCTCGAGCACGAAATTCAGCGGCTCTTTCGCGTTCAGCACCCGTTCCGCCGGGATTTCCGGCCCGAACTCGTCCTCGACTCCCATATTCGCGACGATCGCATTTCCATCGGTCAGGATGGCCGGATCGAACTTTCCGGAGAGCGCTCCGCGGATGCCGGTCGCACAGACCACACACCACGCCTCTTTCAGCGCGGTTTCGATTCCCGCGCGGTCGCCGAGATCGACGATCGACGCACCGAACGGCGGAACGACTTTCCGCACGTCGTCGACGACCGTCACCTGCGCCCCGCCGAGCGAGGCGTACATCACGATGCCGGAGCCGACCTTGCCGCAGCCGAACACCACGATCCGTTTCCCGGAAAAGTCGCCGTATCCGAAGCGGGCCATGCCGCGCCGGAAGCCGTCCCCGGTCCCGAGCGCGGTTTCGATCTCCTTGATCCGCCCGTCGTCCGCGAGAAAGACCGGCTGCGCACAGTCGCGGTAGCGGTACATCCCGGAGCGGGTCAGTTCGACGTAGCCGTACTGCGCTTTCACATCGGCATTCGCCCCGGCGCAGTCGAGCACAACGTCGTAGGTGCGTCCGAGCGCCGCCTCGTCCGCGACCGCCACGCCGCATTCGCGCAGAGTCTCGACCACACGCTCGTCATACGGGATTCCACGCCCGTAACCGACCGTCAGCTCCGCGCCGCCCTCGAGCAGCGCAATATATTTCACCATCGTGTTGCGGAACACCGGCGTCGCGTCGAAAATCCGCCGTCCCGAGAGCGGTTTCGCCGCGCGCCATTCGCGCATCTGTTCCGCGAGTGCCGGATACTCCTCCGGCCGGTAGACGCCGCGCAGCGCCTCTTTCAACCATTCAATCTGCATATTCATCCCCGACCAGTAACGCCCTCCGGCCCCTTGTTCAAAGCAAAGCCGTTCTCATCGTATCTCCCTATAAAAGATACCGCGAATTCCGGCAGTACGCAACCCGGGCCGGGGCTTTTTCCGAAAAAAAAGACCCCCTCCTGCATCCCGGACAAAATAATCCCGTATTTTGTGGAAAACATTCTGGAAAATCGAGGAAAATGGATTATCTTGTATGATATACAATATTCCATCAATCATCACCTTTCGAGGAGTCGATATGCTGCCTGAATCGAGTTTGAAATTTCTGAAAGAGTTCATGACCGCCTCGAGCCCGTCCGGGTTTGAAGAGGAGGCGGCGGCCGTGTTCCGCAATTACCTCTCCGGCTTCTGCGCGGAGGTCAAAACCGACGTGCTCGGCAATACCATGGGAATCCTCAATCCCGGAGCGCCGCTGCGGGTCATGCTCGCAGGGCACTACGACGAAATCGGCTTCCAGATCGTCTACATCTCCGACGAGGGACTGCTCTACTTCCGCCCGAACGGCGGGATCGACAAGCTGAACGTCCCGGCCACCGAAGTCGAGATCCTGACCGCGAACGGCCGCGTCCCCGGCGTGATCGGCAAAAAACCGATTCACCTGCTCAAGCCCGCCGAACGCGACACCGCTCCGGATCTCTCCGACATGTGGATCGACATCGGTGCGACGAACCGTGAGGAGGCGGAGAAGCTCGTTTCGGTCGGCGATCCGGTCGCAGTCCGCTCGAACTTCCGCATGCTCAACGAAAACCGCTTCGTCTCCAAAGGCATGGACGACAAGGTCGGCGCGTTCGTCGTAGCTGAAACGATGCGCGAACTCTCGAAACGCAAACTTAACGTCGCAGTCTACGGCGTCGGCACCGTCCAGGAGGAGGTCGGACTGCGCGGCGCGCATACAAGCTGCTTCGGCGTCGATCCGCAGGTCGGCTTCGCGATCGACGTCGGCTTCGCGACCGACATCCCGGACATCCCGAAAAAACTGCTCGGCGACATCAAACTCGGCGCCGGCCCGGAACTGAGCCGCAGCTGCGACAACAACGTCGTCCTCGGCCGGCTGATCCGCAAGGTCGCCGGAGAACATAAGATCGCCTATCAGGAGACCGCGTCTCACCGTGCGTCCGGCGGCACCGACACCGCCCAGATGCAGATGACCCGCGCCGGCGTCGCAACCGCGCTCGTGAGCATCCCGAACCGCTACATGCACTCGCAGGTCGAGATGTGCGATCTGCGCGACGTCGAGGGCGCCGTCCAGCTGCTGACCGAATCGATCGCGGCGCTGAAGGGCGACGAGAGTTTCATCCCCGGAATCGACTGAACACGAAAAAGAAAGGAGAAGCTGACGTGACCCAGTCCGAGTTGGCCGCCGCACTGCAGCGGCGGCAGCACACCCGCAAGAACCTGAAGCGTTACATGCATACCCGCAGCTTCAACCAGCTCGCCGGGCGCAATACCGCGCCCGGCAGCGCCCGCCGTACGCGACGCAGCCATGCATCGGCGAAAATCATGCTCAGTCTGATCGCCATGGGAAGCATCGCCACCGGGCTGTACTTCGTTTTCTTCTGATTTCTCCGGCCGGATCGGCCTCATCCCCCGCCGATCCGGCAGAAAGCGATGGGCAGCAGCAGCGTTTTGATTACGAATTTGAACGGGGCAATTCCTCCGGCGATCATGTTGCGCACCCCGTTTCCGAGCTGTCCGAACGGGATTCCGACCGTGGCCTGAACCACTCCGAGCGGCAACCGGAAGAAATTGACGAGATCATACCCCATCGACACCATGTGCTGTGCGCCGCTCATAAGTCCGCGCATGACATACGGCGCGGCGACCTGCGCGCCCTTGATCGCAATCGGCGTCAAAATCGCGATCGTCACTGGATCCATCGCCTCGACCCGCTGCATGGCAGGCGGAGCTGCGAAGCAGAACAGCAATAGAAGAAGAATCAAACCTTTCCTCGTCGCCATGATTCCGTTCTCTCCTTGTTTCATCAGTGGAACATCCATTCCAGGTATTGTACGGTATTATCCTGCGGTCCGGTGATATTGAACCCGGGAAAAGTGAAAGTCAGCCGGTACGACGGGCGGCGCGGCGGCAACTCCTGCCCGACACGGTTGCGCCCCGCATCCTCGTCGGCGGTCGCAACGGAGTCCGGCAGCTGCGTGAGCTGCGGGCCGATGGTGACGGTATAGGTGCCGCTCTCCTGCCACGTGAGCCCGCCGAGACGCGAAACGAGCAGTTCATCAAGCTGATCTTCGAGCAGAATCCGTTCACGCCGGTAGACGTCGAGCGCCGCCAGAACCTCGTCGGCCTCCTCCTCTTCGAGATTGCAGTAGGTCTGAAGCATGAGCCGGTCGGCGGTGAAGATGCTCGGCGAACCGGTCGAAATGCTCAAGCCCTCCGGCGGAACCAGCCGGACCGAGCTCAATCGCCCGTATTTATCCGCCGGAAACATCTCGAGGAATCCGGGGACCCAGGCGAATTCCTCGCGGAACTGGGGCGCGGCGTTCCGCGGCAGCGGCGACATGCCGATATCCTCGTAGTCGGCGGCCTCGAACCCGTTCAGAGAGAGTTCATCTCCGCTGTCCATGTAGTCGGTCAGAGCGGCACTGAGATTATCGATGGTGTCGTGCAGCATTTCGTCAAAAAGTTCAGAGTTCGAGATGGTCGAGAGCGTATTCTGATAGTTGCTTGAACTCAGATCGTATCCACTGCGCGCATCGGTGATCGTAAACTCGACCGGCGTCCCGTAGTAGTTCAGATGGTGTACGACTCCGTCGGCGAAAAAACGGTCGTGATCGTATTCGGAGTAGTCGGTCCGCCCGAGTTCGACGGTCGAGTAAAGCGAACGGTCCGCCGCGATCAGATACTGCACGCGGTTCGCCACACCCTCGTTGATGTAGAACGACTTCTGGAGTTCCACATGCGCCGAGATCGTATAACTGTTGTACTTCGAGAGCATCAGGGCCGCCGTCGCGAGCAGTCCCGCGGTGAAAATCAGACAGAGGACAGCTACAAGAGCGGAACCCGATTCCGATTGTCTGTTCGTTTCCCGCCTCATAACATCGGGGTCTCCCGTCTGCCGAACGTGCTGTTCGACGAGGAGCCGGCCGTGCGGCGCAGCCATTGCTCCGTCGTGCCGTCGAGCCATTCGACGGTCATCTGGATCGCAAGCGGGGTGGACTCGTGATCCTCCTCGACCCAGGAGTTTTCAAAGACGATCTCATCGTCCTCCTCCTCGGCGTAGAGGAAACTCACGCTGCGCACCTGCGTTGCGAGCACTTCGCGCGAATAATCCTGCGTGCCCTCCTCCTCCCACGGCAGCCGCGGATAGCTCGAATACTCCGCGATGAGCTCCTCGCCCTCGACCCGGATTCGCACGAACAGAAACGCCCCGCGGTCGCTGCCGTAGGTGCGCTGCAGCGTCACGAAGTGCAGCGAATCGGGTTCGCCCTCAAAGACCAGCCGGGTTGAATTGAGTTCATCCTCCCACTCGAACGGAACCAGATTGCGCACGAGCCGGTCCATGACCCGGTCGATCGTCTGACAGGTCTTCAGCCGTTCCGTCACTCTGACCGAGCGCTGGTAGCCGTTGTAGAAAGCCGCCGACGCCGTGCCGAGAATCAGCGCGACGACAACGAGTACCGCCATCGCCACAACCATCTCCACCAGAGTGAAATGGCGTCGTCTATTCGCCTGCGAGAGTCGTTTCATAGCTGATCTTATCCACCAAAATGGTTCCGACGGTTTTCCGGTCGCGCAGCCGGATGAGTTCCACAACACAGGTGCGCAGCGGCAGCTGGTCGGGGATGTTTATGTAATCTTCCGGCAGATTCTCCGCGTCGCGGTAGTAGCAGAGCGCCTCGTAGTCCGAATACGGGAAATAGGTGTAGGGAACTCCGCCCGGATCCTCTCCCGGCTGCAGCAGATAATACTCCGCCGCCTGCATGAGGATGTGAGTCTCCCGCCATTTCTCGTAAACGCGCGCGAGCCGGCTCTGGGAGGCGGTCAGAATCTGCAGCAGTCCCGCGAGCGACAGCGTCAGAATTCCGAGCGCCACGACGACTTCTATGAGCGTGAAACTCCCCCTGCCTCTCATAACGAATCGACCTCCCCCTCCGACTGCCGCAGCAATCCCGTCAGCGGAGAAACCTGAAACCGGCGCTCGAAGTTCCGGAACTTCAGTACGAACTCCCGCGCCGCGTTCGCACTTCCGTCGGAGAAGAAACGGAACACTTCGACCGTGCCGTCCTCCCCGGCTTCCGCGCTCAACGTTTCGGCATCGAGCTCGAATTCGTCCGGCAGTTTCCACTGCAGCGGCGGCCTCTCCTCTTCCTGCGGCTGCCACAGGGATTCCGACTGCGCGGATTCCGGATCCACCGCAAGGAAGATCCGCTCATCCGGGTTGAATGCGACGACCCGGTCCGCGCCGTTTTCCATCGCATTGTAGCGCACCTGTGCGCACCAGCTCTCGAATCCGAGTGCGGCGCTGTTCATCTTCTGCACGGGGGACTCCCCCCGGAAAGCCGACACCGCCAGCGTCGTGGTGATTGCGATAATTGCGATCACCACAACGAGTTCCAGCAATGTAAACAGCTTCCGGCCCATCCGGGTTTACTCGGTTGCGACGTAATTCGTGATATCGGCGTTTTCGCCGGTGCCGCCGGGCTGACCGTCGGCGCCGTAGCTCAGGAGATCGAAGTCGCCGTGTTCACCGGGATAGACGTAGACGTAATCGTTCCCCCACGGATCTTTCGGAACGGCGGGCCGGATGTAGGGACCGTCCCACTTCTCGTTCTGATCGACGTTTTCCGTCAGACTGGACAACGTCTCCGGATAGCTCCCGACATCGAGCCGGAAACTGGTCAGGGCGTCTTCGAGCAGTTTGATCTGCGTCGTTGCGGCTCCGACGTTCGCTTTCTTCACGTAATTCAGGTAGATCGGCGTTGCGATCGAGGCGAGCGTGACCAGAATGATGATCACGACCACGACTTCGATCAGAGTGAAACGGCTTCTTCTTGTACGGTTCTTTTTCATATCGCGGGTCCTCCCTGGCTGATTGAGTTGATTTCCATCATGGCGACAAAGATCGAAACGACCACGACCAGTACGATCAGGGCGAGAAAAACGATCACCGCCGGTTCGAACAGACTCAGCAGCCGTTTGATCTTGAGTTTCGTATCGTTTTCGAGGTGGGAGGCGATTTTCGCGAGCATCTCCCCCACGGTTCCGGACTCCTCGCCGACGCGCAGCATCGGCACCATGCTCGCGGGGACGAAACGGTTGCCCGCGAGCGCCGCCGAGAGCTTGTCGCCCCCCTTGAGTTTGCGGTCGATCTCCGCAAATCCGGCCGCGACGACCGGGTTCGCGATGATCCGCCCCGAAATCCGCACCGTCCGGATGATCTCGACGTGGTTCGCGATGAGAATCGCGAGCGTGCGGATGTACTTGCACATCTCGAGATCGACCACGATCCGCCCGAAGAGCGGCAGCTTCAGCACGAGCCGCGACAGCGCAAGACGCAGACCGTTTTCCCCGAGAATCCGCTTGAGCAGCATCCAGCTCCCGATGCAGAGCAGCGGCACCAGCCACCACGCATACGAGAAAAACGTGCTCATCGCAAGCAGAAACTCCATCGACGGCGGCATCTCCCGCCCCATGTCGATGAAGATTTTTGCAAAACGCGGCACGAACACCGTGAAGAGCAGCACCGTCACGATCAGCGTGACGCCGAGAATCGCGAGCGGATAGATCGAGCTCGACACGATGAAATCTTTCAGTTCCTTGCTCTCGCCCATGAATTTGTAGAGCTCGTTCGTGACCTCCGGCAGGCAGCCGGTCTCCTCGCCCGATTCGATGAGGTTCGCATAGTACCCGGGGAAGAGATTCCCGTGGCTGCGCGCGAGCTCCGAAAACTTCTTGCCCTCGTGCAGCCCCTGTCGCAGTCCGTTCACAAAATCGTGCTGTTCCGGTTCGGTCGAACTGTCCGCGATGATCGCAAGCGCCCGTTCGAGCGGGATGTGCGAATCGAGCAGCGGCGCGAGCTGGCGCGTGAATTCGTAGGTGTTGACCTTGCTGCGGCGCAAACTGAATTTCCCGCCGGAAACGGTCGCCTCGCCGCAGAAACGGATGGGCACGATCTTCCGGCTGCGCAGTTTGTTCTGCGCCTCGGAGATGCTGTCCGCTTCGATCAGAATCTCGTGCGGGCTTTCGCCTTTTGCGGCGGCAAGGTATTTGTACAGTCCCATCGGTTACAACTCCGCAGTCGAACGGTTCAACTCCTCGAGCGTGGTGATTCCGGCCCGGACTTTTTCCATGCCGTCCTCCTGCAGTGTGACCATGCCGTGCCGCACCGCGATCTCCTGGAGTTCGGAACTCGAGGCGTTATGATTCACGGCCGCGCGCAGTTCATCGTCGACGGTCAGAAGCTCGAAAATACCGCACCGCCCCTTGTAGCCGGAACCGTTGCAGCGGCGGCATTTATTGCCGGCTTCGTCGGTCATCTTCCCGTGACAGACCGGGCAGATCTTCCGCACAAGCCGCTGCGAGAGCACGCCGAACAGCGCCGAGGAGACGAGAAAGTTCTCCACGCCCATATCGAGCAATCGGGTCACGGCGCCGACCGCGTCGTTCGTGTGCAGCGTCGAGAGCACGAGATGGCCGGTCAGCGCCGCGTTGATCGCGATGTCGGCGGTTTCGCGGTCGCGGATCTCGCCGACGAGGATGATGTCCGGGTCCTGACGCACGATGCTGCGCAGTCCGGTCGCGAAAGTCACGCCGATCTTCGCATTGACCTGCATCTGGCAGAGTCCTGCCATCTTGTATTCGACCGGGTCCTCGACCGTGATGATCTTCTTGCGGTTGTCGTTCAGATGATTGATGACGCTGTACAGTGTGGTCGTCTTGCCGCTCCCGGTCGGGCCGACCACGAGGATGATCCCGTGCGGGATCTGGATGAGCTTGCGGAACTGCGCAAGGTGCGTCGGCGACATGCCGAGGATGCCGAGGTCGAACGAGATCGCCTCCTGGTTCAGCAGTCGCAGCACGATGCTTTCACCGGTCAGAATCGGGATCGTCGAGATACGCATGTCGAGCTCCTGCCGTCCGAGCTGGATGTTCGTACGGCCGTCCTGCGGCAGACGGCTCTCGGCGATGTTGAGTCCGCCGAGCAGTTTGATGCGCGACGCGATCGCGGGAAACTGCGACAGCGGTGTGTTGATGATCTCAGTCAGGACACCGTCCACCCGGCAGCGCACCGCGACACTCTCCTCGCCCGGCTCAATGTGGATGTCCGACGCACCGAGCTCAATCGCGCGCGTGAAGATGTCGTTGACCAGCCGGACGATCTTCGCCTCGCCCGCCATCGAGCGGAGCATGTTCTCGTCCTCGACCTCCATCAATTCGTTCTCCTCCTCGACGCTCTGGAGTTTGCTCAGCAGCCGTTCGAGGAACGTGCGGCGCACGAAGCGGAAGCGGGTTCCGGTCTTCCAGGTGCGGCGCACGAGAAAGGTCAGCTGTTCGAGTTCATACGGGTCGACCACCAGAAAGGTGATCGCCTCCTCATCCCACTCCTCGGGCAGGCAGCCGTTCGCGTTGAAGAAGTCGTAGGGGGCGTCCGGAAACGGCTCCGGCAGCTTGAACTCCTCCTCGTCGACGGGTTCGCACCCGTAGGCTTCGGAGTAGAGCGCGGCGAGCTGCGACTCGGTCAGCGTCCCGGCCTGCACCATCGCCCGGTCGGCGGCGCGCGCCTCGTCGCGGGAGGGGGAAGCCGGATACTCCGGATTCCGTTCCGCGAGAAGTTCCCGCAGCCGCCGGCGCGCGGCGTTGAAATCAAACGCTTTGTCGCTCATCGCCAGAACTCCGAGTGGTCGAGTTTGTTCGCGCCCTTGCGCGGCTTGGCTTTGTCGCCGAGCGTATCGTCGAAGTCATTGAGGGTTTCAAGCGCCTCGTTGTAGCGTTTGATGAGATCCTCAACCTGGCTCTTCTCGTTCACAATGTAGCCGGTGATGAGCACGAGAATCTCGGAACGCTCGATCTTCGCCTCGGTGCTGCCGAGCAGCCGGCGCAGGAACGGAATGTCGTTCACGAGCGGCACAGAGGCCAGATCGTCGTTGTGCTTCTCCTGAATCAGTCCGCCGATGATCATCGTGCGTCCGTGAGCGATGGTCATGGAGGTTTCGATCTCGCGCTTCGTGATCTCCGGAGAATCGATATTACTGGAAGTGTTCGTAACTGCGGCGGAAAGCTCCTGCGTGATGTCCAGCGAGATGAGATCCGTGCTCGTGATCTGCGGCGTCAGCGTCAGGATCACGCCGACCGGCTCATATTCATAATTCTCGGCCAAACTGGTGTCCGAAGAAGTATTCGTAATGCCGGATTTGATGAGCGGCACTTCGCTGCCGACCTGAATCCGCGCTTCGGTGTGGCTCGAAACGAGCAGCTGCGGGCTGGAGATGACCTTCACCGCACTGTTTCCCGCGAGTGCCCGGATGTATCCGAACTTGTTCTCGGGGTTGTTCGGATCGTTCAGAAGTGCGGTGAACCCCTCCTGTTTCGTCTCGCCGAACGGCGTGAGATTCTCATAGTTCGTGCCGAGCATGGAGTCGATCCCGCTGCCGGATCCCTTGGCCGAGAATTCGAGCCCGAACTGCGTCGACTCGGTCAGCGTCACCTCGACAATCAGCACCTGCAGCAGCACCTGCGCCGGAACGACGTCGAGCCGGTCGAGCAGCGCCTTGATGCTCGCGTAGGTGCGCGGGGTCGTGCGGATCACGAGCCGGTTCAGCATACCGTCCGCGAAGATCCGGACCGGAGTGTCGAAGAGGCTCGAACTCTGATCGGTTTGCGTGCTGGTCGTGCGGGTCGAACCGGTGTTGTTGCGGTTGTTGGAACTCGAACTGCTGGTCGAGCGGGTCGTGACCGTGTTCAGCGTGTTGGTCCGGATGTTGCCGGTCTCGGTGTCGATGGTCTGGCTCGCGCCCTGCGTGTTGTAGATGATCGAGAGCGCCTGCGCGAGCTGGTCGGCGCGGTTGTGCCCGACCTTGTAGACGAACACGCGCTCCTGGTCGATCGAGTCGGCGCTGTCGAGAATGTCGACCCATTTGCGGATCTCATCGATCGCGTCCTGCGTCGCGGCCGAGACCACGATCATCTGCAGCCGGTCGACGCCGACCAGCTGAATCGCGCCCGGCAGTTCGGTCTTGTCGGTCGTCTCGGTGATCGTGAAGCCGAGCACGGGCAGCACGTTCTGAAGTTCCTCAATGACTCTGGTCGGCAGGATGTTGCGGCACGGAATCGCCATGCGCGGCCAGTTGCGGCGGACGCCCTGGTCGATCGTGTCGAGAATCTGCCGGATCTTCGCGACATTCGCGGAGTCGTCGCAGACCAGCACCGCATTCGGCCGCGCGAGTTCGACGCAGACGCTGTCCTTGCCGAGGAACGGCTTGATCTGCGTGACGACGTCTTTCGCGGTCGAGTTTTTGAGCGGATAGTAGAACACTTCGCGCCCGACTTTCGCATCGGCCTGCTGCGCAAGTTTCGGCAGCGCCATGATCTTCAGCAGCGAATCCTCGACCGTGACCCCCGCGCCGGCGAGATAGAGCATCCGGTCAAATGTGTTCCAGAGCTCCCGCCGGGTCATTTTTGAGTTCAGATTCAGCGTCACAGTTCCCTTGAGATCGCTGTCCGCGACGAAGTTGAAGCCGAGCACGTCCGCGAACGCCGGAAGAACATCCAGCAGCGGCGCACTGTTGAAGATGAGCGAGACGGAGAGCTCCTCGTCGCCGTTCATGAAGATGAAATCGTCGTAGAATCGCGGCTCGGCTTCGACCTCGGGGGCGACCGGACTCTTCGTTTCGCCCGGCTTGCCGGAGGAGTTCAGCTGCTCGAGGAGTTCCACGTCGCTCTCGGAAGCGACGCTCTTGTCCGGGAGCACCTGTTCCTGCTCGATGGTCTCCGGCTCGGCGGGCACCCGCTCTTTCTGTTCGCTGCGCAGAAAATCGAATCTCCCTTTTTTCTCCTCCTCCGCATCCTCTTCCGGACGGAAAATTGAGCAGGAGGTGAGCAGGGCGGCCAGGCCGATCGCCGCCAGAGCCGCAACGCGGGGCGGCCGGAACATGTGGTTTGTCGTTTTCATCATGGTTTCACCGGGTTTTATGCTTATCGTCATACTTCGTAACACTTCACTCTGCTCATCGTCCGGGCGGAGGCGGCGGGGGCGGAGCCGCTCCGCCCCGGTTGCCGGTGTTGCCCCGATTCTGGTTCTGCTGGAGCGTCCGCTGCATCATGCGCATCATCTGGAAGTTCTGGCGCATCTGCATTTGCTGCATCTGGCGCATCTGCTGGAAGAAATTCGGGCGCCGCTGACGCGAGGATGAAGTCGTTGCGATTCCGAGCGAGGGATCCTGGATCTCCAGTTCCATGCGGTCACTGCCGCGGGTCAGGACCGCGCCGGTGCGGGAAACCTCTTCCAGCGTGTAACCGTTGCTGAGCGTCTCGCCGACCCGGACATACTGCCGGAGCGTGAGCGTCTGTTCCCGCTGCTGCTGTTGCTGCAGCGTGGCGGCATCGGTTCCGCCGAAATTCCGCCAGACCCCGTCCACAAGCTGCACGCGGATCGGACTGCGCGTGTTGGCGGAGGAGTTGTTCCGCCCGCCCCAGCGTCCGCCGGGCCCGCCCATGAAATTGCCGCGGTTATTCGAGGACCCGGCTTTCTGCTTGATGATCGCCCCCTTGACGCCGCCGATCTCGAACGTGCCGACCAGCGTCAGCTCGATCCGGGTCGAACGACCGCGGCCGAACACCGCGTTCGGACAGCGCTCGCTGTTGAAAATGTTGTTGTCGATGATCGTCGCCATGCGCGAATCCAGCGAGAGCGGCGTCACGGTTTTCGGGGTGGCGGCCGATGCGGCCGGGGCGCTCTTCTTTGAACCGCTCTGCTTGACGGAAAACACCTCAGCCCCACCGTCTCCTCCGGTCAGATGACTTGCGACGGCCGCGAGCAGCCAGACAGCCAGAAGCACGTTGATCACAATCAGAATGGTTCTCATTTCGTGCCTCCTTTCCGGTCGGGCTCCTCCCCGTCGAACCCGATGATCCGGATCGCGCCGTTGAAGTTCATGTTGCCGATGAGATCGGTGTTGCGCATCTCCGGCCGAAGATCGAGCCGCCGCCAGGAGAGCGACGGGCGGATCTCCTGAATCCGGCCGAGAAACCGCACAAGCGTCTCGAGCGTTCCCGAAGTCGAGAGATCGATCTCCGCGTAGTAGAGCTCGTTATTGATGCGCGTGGTCCGAACCGAGCCGAGGCTGTTGAGTTTCAGCTCGATCTCACTGGCAGCCTGCTGAATCTTGTTGCGCAACTCCGTCTCGACGACGCCGTCGCGCTCCTCGTGCCAGTAGCTTTCGAGCTGTTTCCGGTAGCGCTCTTTGAGCTCATCGGCGGCTTTCCTGCGCGCGAGCAGAGTCGCGTTCTGCTGCTTGAGCTGCTTGATCTCCCGCTCGAGGGCGTCGATCCGCTCCTCGCCCGGCAGCAGCTCTCCGAACGAACCACTGAAATTCCAGAGGAGGAAGATCCAGCTCAGCCCCAGCGCACAGAGCGCCACGGTCAGCTTGCCCTTACCGGTTTTGACGAAATCCCGAAACGAGGTTCTCATCTGGCCGCCTCCTCATTCGGAACGAGTTTCAAGGTGATCATCGTGACGGTATCGCCCATGCGGCGCTGCTGAAGCTGACCGACTTTCCAGTACGGGACCCGGCGCAGCAGCGCGGGCAGATCGAGATTTTCCGCCTCGCTCTGAATCATGAGGTCGACGCTCGACTCGCTCCAGCGCAGACTCGAAACCATCGCATTCGACGGCAGAAGTTCGGTCAGGACCGCGAGTTTTTCGATGACATCCGACTCGCCGGCTTTCAGGTTCACGACGCGCGAAAGTTCGCGCTGCTCCTTTTCCGTTGCCTTGAGTCTGGAAGAGAGCGTCGTGTTTTCACGTTTGATCCGGTCGCGTTCCGCAACGGCAGTCCGATAAGCATGGTAGTTTTCCCGGATGCTCCCCGCCGCCGACCAGGCGTAACTGGCAATGAGCAGAATCACCAGCAGCGCCGTAATCCGGAGCTGGTTGCGGAAACGGCGCGGCCGCATCGGGTCCGGCAGCAGCCGGAGTCCGCGCTCAGCCTGCCGGAAACCGGGCTGTATGACGAGCCGCGCCGCAAGCAGGCACTCCAGATAATCCCCGACCCGGAACTCACTCCCCTCCGGGAATTTGAACTCGCGGCGGAACAAAGCCTCCCACGGCCCGAAATCCGGAACCGCCGGACTCGGCCGCCACTCGCCGTCGGCAAACCCGAATTCGGGATCGAGTCGCGGCAGATCCACCGCCGGATCGCCGGAACGCCAGACGAGAAGCGGATAGAGGAACTCATCCGCCCGTCCTCCCGCCTGCGTCAGCATCGCGGCGGGATGCTCCAGCGAACTGCCCGGAATGACATAGACGTTCACCGGGACATTCCCCTCCGCATCGGCCTCGTCGGCATAAAATTGAAACCGGTGATCCTCCGGAACCGCCAGAATCCGCTGCGACAACTCCATTTCGAGCGCTTCGCGACGCGCGCGCGGAGTCAGATCAATCGAATCGAAACGGAAAAAAATTCCTTTCGGCAGCGCTCCGGTGAGAAAGAGCGGGCACTCCCGCCCCCGTCCGAGCTGGCGCAGCAGACGTTTCCACGCCTGCGCCGGGTCATTGGAGTCGACCGTCTCGATCGCATGGCGAGTCACCGAATATTGCGCTCCCCGGCGGCGGAAGACACATCCGCGCACCGTCTCCGGGCCGAAAGCGAGCACCGCGAACTCCCTGATGTGGCCGCTGTTCATCATATTCTGTCCTGCAGTTCCGCCTCTTACGGTTTTTCAGCGGGCTGTTCCGCCTCAAGTTTCTTCAGAAGTTCCCGCGTTTTCGCCCGCGCGGCGGCAGGATCGCTGCGGCGGAGGCGGTCGACCTCGGCCATCTCCTCCGGAAATTTCTGCCGGAGAAGCCGCAGCTGCCGCATCGGATTTTCGCGCGGCGGAGGCGACGGCGCGTCATCGGAACCGTTTCCGCGCCCCGGCATGCCGGGACGGCCGCCCATTCCGGGCATGGAAAGTTTGATTCCCGCCTTTTCCGCGAGTTCCCGGATCTTCTGGAATGCGGCGCGCCGGTCGGTTTTGCCGAGCTCCTCGATCTCGGCCATCTCTTTCGGATATTTCGCCTTGAGTTCGGCGAGCTGTTCACTCATGGTCTTTGGAATTTCGACGCCGGCTTTTTTCGCGAGTTCCTGCAGTTTCGCCTCGGCTTCCGCGCGCATCTTCTCGATGGCGGCGAACTCCTCGGGGAACTTCTCCTTGATCTTCGCCTCGGCTTCCGCGCGCGGATTGACGGGAGCGCCCATCATCCCGCCGCGCCTGCCCTCGCGGTTCCAGCCGCCCGGACGACCACTGCGACGGCCTCCGGACTGCCCATCATCCCGCTGACGGTTCTCCGGCGGAGTCGGCGCGGCTTCCGTATCTGCGGCCGATGCGGAAAAGAAAAACAGCGCGGACGCGAACGCGAACGCCCCGAAAAGAAGAGTCGTCTGTTTCATCATCTGAAGATTCCTTTCGCAAAAAAAACAAGCCTGCACTTGCAATTTTAACGTGCCTTTTGTCGCGCTTATTGTGTCTTCCGGCAGAAAAAATCTTCCTTTTTGCTTTTTTTCTCCGCAAGATGGCGAAAATTCGCGTTTTTTCCATTTCCCCATCTTGACATCACGGTCGTTTTGTGTCATAATAAATCAGAGATGAATCAAATTAAACTTTATATGACGCAGACCATCGAAGTCATGGAAGTCGAACAATTCAAAAGCAAAAGCGATCTGATCTATGAAGATTTGAGCAACCAGATCCGGTCCGGGGTGTATCCTGCGGGGACCAAACTGCCGCGGGAGAGTCTCTTCGCCCGGCAGCATGGGGTGGCGCTCCTGACTCTGCGCAGCGCGCTGGCGCGGCTCGAGGCGGAAGGGCTCATTGCCCGGGTGCCGCGCAGCGGGACGTTCGTCATGAATCCCGCGTCCGGCAAACCGCGCACGATCCTGCTGCGGATCGAGGATTACTGCGGAAATCCGATGAGGGAGAAATATTTCAACCGGAATCTGATTCTCGGAGTGGCGAACAGTTCCTACCTCTGCAACTGGGAGTTGAAACTCTCGAACTGCACCGAAGATCTCGACAAACTCAAACTGCGTTACCGCAAGGGGGAATATCTCGGAATCATCTGGGATCGCCCGCCCGCAGACTGTTTCCCGGTCATCGAAGAACTCGGGAAACTTCAGGTTCCGCAGGTGTGCATCAACCGGCAGGCTGCGGGGAGTCTGCCGCTGAGCTGCGACTACTGCGAGGCGATCCGGCTGGCCATGCGATTTCTGCGCGACATCGGCCATCGTGAGATCATGCTGATCGACATCGACCGGAATTCTCCGGTTTTCGTCGACCGTCGCAAGGAGTTTCTCGATCAGCTCCGCTTCTCCGGCGTAGAGCGGCCGGAAGAGTGCCTGCTGCGCCTCGAATACCCTCCCCGGGACTGCTGGCTCGCCATCGCCGAACGGTTCCGTCGCCGACCGGGAATCACAGCGGCGATCGTCTCCCATACTCACATGGATGATTTCCTGCGCTATGTGGAAGAGGCCCGGATCGGCATCCCCGGCGATCTCTCCGTCATTCAGTGGGGCGAGAGCGATCATCACAATCTCAAGAACGACATGAAATTCAGCACCCTGACCGAATCGCGATTCGCGATCGGGGAACGGGCGGTCGAACTTTTGAAACAACTTGCCGAAGACAGCTTCCGGAGCTGCGAGCCGCAACTGCTCACCCCGCAGCTGGTCATGCGCTCAAGCTGCGCACTGCCGCGAAATATGAAATTTGTGACCGTTGCATCCTGACCAATTAGGGAGAACACCATGAAAAGACATTTCACGCTGATCGAGCTCCTCGTGGTAAAAACAGGTCAAGTCTGCCATTCTTTCCACGCTTGCACCGGGCAGTCAAGAGAGGGGTTCGGGGGAGAGAAAGCGGCTCGTAAGAACGCGTCTCTCCCCGTACCAAACAACCATCAAACAATCATCCATCAGCCAATATCCACCCCGCAACCCATTCCGGCGCTCGGCGGAACAAGAGAGGGGTTCGGGGGAGAGAAAGCGGCTCGTAAGAACGCGTCTCTCCCCGTACCAAACAACCATCAACCAACCAATCGGCCGATCATCGCCCCGCAACAAATTCTCCGCTCGGCAAGCGGCGAAGTGGAGCAAAAACGCGAATGGGTCTTTCCGCAGAAAAGCGGGAAGAGCCGTTCGC
>CALXOE010000035.1 GCA_944389935.1 uncultured Victivallis sp. | reverse complement strand
ACGGCATTCATCTTTTGGCAATTTCCCCTTCAAAAAATCTCCCCTTGATCCCTCCATGGGGCTCGCTGGGCGCTTACACCGTTTCCTCCTCCGGACGAATTGTCTTGCAAAACAAGACAAGGTCATGTATATTATGTACTTCATAAAAACAGCCGGAGCCCGCTCCGACGGCAGGCCATCCCGGCACAGAACTGATATGAGGAATCAAATGCTTTATCTGCTCGATACCGCCAATGTCAAGGAAATCGAAAAGGCCGCAGAAGTATTTCCGCTCGCCGGAGTCACGACCAACCCCTCCATCATCGCCCAGGAAAAACGTGATTTCTTCACGATTCTGAAAGAGATCCGCGCCGTTATCGGTGACAAGATGCTCCATGCCCAGGTGATCGGAGAAACCTGCGAGGAGATCATCCGCGACGCCGAAACTCTGCAGGAGAAAATCGGCGGAAACCTCTATATCAAAGTGCCCGTCTCCACCGCCGGATATAAGGCGATGCCCAAACTCAAACAAATGGGGATGAAAGTCACCGCCACTGCGATTTATACGCCGGGACAGGCGCTGCTCGCTGCTCAGGCCGGCGTCGATTTCACCGCTCCGTACCTGAACCGGATCGACAATATCAGCGGGATGGGCGTCACCGTCGTGCAGATGATCACGACGCTTTTCAAGATTCACAACATGTCAACGCGGGTGCTGGCCGCATCATTCAAGAATGTGCAGCAGGTCAACGACGTCTCCCTCGCCGGATGCCAGGCGATCACCATCAGCCCGGACATTCTCTGGCATCTCGCCGAACACCCGCTCACCGATATGAGCATCGAACAGTTCAACCGCGACTGGGCCGGCGTCTACGGCCAGGGAAAACGGATCTACAACCTCGACTGAAATGGGGGAATGGGGTTGCGGGGGAAACTCTCCCCCTCCCCTGCCCCCGTCACACCGGGGCGGAATCGGAAAATCTCCGCCGGTAATCGCCGGGATTGACGCCGAAACGGGCGGAAAAGGCGCGGTAGAAGTAACTGAGGTCGTGGAATCCGGCCACGAAACAGATCTCGGAGACGGTTTTGTTCGTGGCGATCAGAAGTTCCGCCGCTTCCGTCAGGCGACGCAGACGCAATGCGTCCATGATGGTCATGCCGGAACCGGCACGGTAAATGCGGCAGAGACGGCTTTTGTCAATACCGGTTTGAGCGGCGAGAAAGTCGAGTCTGAACGCTTCACGGAAATGGTGGGCAATCAGATGATCGATGTAGGCGCAGATGGCTTCCGCTCCGCGATTCCGGAGCTGCTTTCCCGCCTTGCGGGCGAGAAGAATCAGGAGTTCGAGCAGGAGGAAACGGATGCGGGAACGATAGTTCAACGGCATGCGGTCGAACTCACGCTCGAGCGTGCGGACGATGCGCCGGATCTCCGGATCGCTCTGCGTGACGTAGAGACTCGACTCGCCGCCGGTTTTCCGGCCGTCCCGGCGCATGATGGAGAAAAAATCGAAGTCATCCTGCAGTTCGCGCAGCCCGTCGCCCAGAAGTTCCGGCATGAAAAGGATATTGTAGATCTCGAGCGCGTCGCTCTCGATGCGGAAAGTGGTTGCATCATCGGGATGCACGAGAAAGACCGTTCCGGGGCTGAGCGGATAACGCTCATCGTTCACGATCTCCTCGCCGCGGCCTCCCACCACATAGACGATCTTCCAGAACTCCCGCCGAAACCGCTTCGATTCGTTGAAGTCGGCGGGATGATCGAACTCCCGCTGGATGCTGAACGGAAATTCGTCCGAAAAAAAGCTGATCCGGTGATAGACCGCCGCCGTTTTCGCCGAAGAGTGTTTCATGATCCGTTCCGCCTCCCTCCCGCTCGCCGTCATGTTTTCCGAATTGTGTTTCGGGTCAACCCCGTCCCTCTCAAGGGCGGTACACGAACTCCCCGCCCGACATGGTGAAGAGAATTCCGGCCGCGGGCGTATGCGGATTCGCAAAATCCGCGGCAGCATCGACCACATCCGGATCGAATGCCGTGAAGTCGGCGGCTTTCCCCGGCTCGATGCGCCCGATTCCGGAAAGTTCAAACGTCCCGGCGGCAAGCCCCGTCATCCGGTACACGGCGGACTCGATCGGGGAACCCGCATCGAGAAGCCGCCGCAGAAAACGCGCTGCACTGCCGAACCCGCGCGGATGGCTGCGCCCGATCGAGTCGTCCGCCGGGCGCGCACTCTCGTCGCTCCCCATCATGCAGAACGGCAGCGCGAGAATCCGGCGCAGATTCTCCTCCGACATGCCGCGGAAAGCCGCCGTCGTCCCGGCGGCATCTTCCGCGAGCAGCTCCACAACCAGCCCGGCAGGCGTGATCTGTTCGCGTTCGGCCAGAGCGGCGATGGTCCGGCCGCCGTCGCCCCGGAATTTTGCACTCCGCGTCGAAACGAGCGTCACGCCCTCCCAGTAATCAGCGGAACGGGACGCCGCAAGCGCCGCGGCAATGCGCAGCCGCTCTTCCGCATTCGCCAGCAGCCGCGAGAGCGATGAATCGTCGAGGTCCCCCGCCTTCCCCGGCAGAATCACGCTCAGCTGCGTCATTGACTCCGTCCACGGATAGCGGTCGACCGTCACCCGGATTCCCGCCGCACGGGCCGACTCGAGCCGTTCGAGCGCACCGTCGAGCTTGCCCCAGTTCGCCCGGCCGGCAGTCTTGAAGTGGCTGATGTGCAGTTTTTTCAACCCCGCCCGCCGCGCGCACTCGATCGTCTCGTCGAGTGACTCGAAGAGTTCGTTCCCCTCGCTGCGCAGATGCGTGGCGTAGATCTTATCGTGCGCGGCGACGACACGCATGAGTTCCTCGATTTCACCGGGGGGAGCGAACTTGCCGGGGACGTAGAGCAATCCGGTCGAGAGCCCCAGCGCACCGGCAGCGAGTTCCCGGGCAAGCAGCCGCTTCATCTCTTCGAGCTGCCCGGGCGAAAGCGTCTCATCCGCATATCCGGCGACCGCCGCCCGCAGCGTGTTGTGTCCGACCAGAGCCTCGGGCCGGAGACGCACGCCGCGACTCCGCAGCGCCGCGCGCCACCCGGAAAAATCCTCCCAGTCGAGCGCTGTTTCGTACTGCGCCCAGAGCTCACCGAGGTGTTCGCGGTTTTCCGGCGAGAGCGGAAAAGCCGACAGCCCGCAGTTGCCCATGATCTCGCAGCTGATCCCCTGCGAGATCTTGCCGAACCCCTCCGGACGCGCCGCGAGCGCGAGATCCGAGTGGCCGTGAACGTCGATGAATCCCGGCGATAAAATGCGCCCGCGCAACTCAACCGTGCGGTCTGCGGCAGATGCCGTGATCTCCGGCTCGACCGCGAGAATCCGCTCCCCGTCGACCAGCACCGCCGAACGGCGCAGCGGAGAACCGCTTCCGTCCGCCAGCCACAAGTTCCGGAACAGCGTCCTCATCGGTCCAGCATCCGGTATACGCGGAAGAATTCCGACGCGCTCCACGCCTGCGCCGGACATCCTCCGGGCCGGTGCGGATAGTCGCCGTCGGCAACCTCAGGCAACTGCCCCGGAATCCCGCTCTCGAAGTAGTGTGCCACGGACAGCAGCAGCGAAAGCGCCCGCTCCCGTTCCGGCTCTCCGCCCAGCAGATAGAGCGCTTCGCAGTAGGCGGGGAACGGCCAGCACCAGACCGTGCCGTTGTGGTACGACACTTTGCGCGCAGTATCCTCCGGACCGCGGTAATATCCCTGGTACGGCCGCGCCGGATCGTTCAGCAGCCGGCCGTCGCGTTCGATGGGAAGTTTCCAGGCGACCGGGCGGTCCGCCAGCGAACGGATCCCGCCCGGGACGAGCAGCTCCTCCGCTGCGGCGAGAATGCCCCGCTGCTTCTCCGGATCCCGCACCGCTCCGAGCGTGACCGCGAGGAGCTGATTCGGGCGGTTATGATCGTCCGGCACCGCCTCCCGGGCCGGTACGCCACGCCCCGCATGCAGACAGTCGCTGCAGAAGAGCGGCCCGTTAGCGGAGCGGAAAAAGAGTTCTTCGATGCTGTTTCGCACCCGTTCGGCCAGATGTGCATACTCCGCATCATGCCGCCCGAGAAATGCGAGCGAAGCGTACCAGAGCGCCTGAATCTCGATCGGATACCCCTCGCGCGGCGTTCCGGCCGGAAAGTTCGTGTCCATCCACGTGAAATGCGCAGGGCTGAAAATAAGCCCCGACTCCTCATCCATTCCGATGCCGTTCGGCGTTCCTCTCCGGTAATGGTCGACGATCGACCGCAGAACCTCTTCAAGTGTCCGCTGTCCGCATTTCGTTCTGAGAATCGCTTCAGAATGGCAATCGACATAATCTCGGGTCGCGACAATCAAATAGAGCGGAGCATCGCTCGTATCACGGTTTCCGTCGTCCACTCCCCGGATCATGTTCGGAATCGTTCCGTTCCGTTCAAAAAGAGCAAACTGCCGGATGATCGCGGCGGCCTCCCGTTCAAACGCCCCCTCGACAAGACCGCGCAGCGCAATGAGCGTATCACGCCCCCAGTCGAGAAACCACGGATACCCGGCGATGATCGTGTTCTCAAGTTCGCGTTTGACGATGAAACGGCGCATCACCGGCTCGAACAGCTCACCGGGATCGACCGAATCCGGCGGGAACGTCTCCCCGCATGCGGCGAATTTCACCGCATCCGGAGCCGTATTGTTCCTGCGGACTTCCGCATACAAACCCGTTTCGCCACCGCCGGGGAGCAGCATTTCAATGTAGCCAGGACTGAAGAGATCGGTTTTGTCCTCGAGCCCGTAATACCGCTCGGCGGGGAGATCGACGAGATAATGCCACTCCGGTTCGCGGTGAAACAGGCCGTTCTCGAGCCGGATCTCCAGCGTGCAGTCGGAGGGGGCGAACTCAAATCCGTCCGCGGTCTCGCGCACCGACTCGGGAAATCGTTTCTCAGGTCCCGTATACGCTTTCGTGATTCCGTGATTCACCCGGTCCTCGAGATCGGGGCGCAGGATCAAACGCACCGGAGTCTCGTCATCGAGCAGATGACCGTCCTCCTCCCCGCCGTCGTGAACCGGCGGACGGCGGAAATGGAAACGCACGGCATCGCCGTGCAAGGCCCCCTGAAACCCGATCTCGATCCGCACCCGGCATCCCTGCCCGGCCGGAACGAGAAATCGCCAGCAGCAGCGGTTCTCCGCCGTCGCCGAAAACGACTCGATTGAACGCGCATCGAGTGCATGCGAATAGCCGTTGACCTGCACCCAGCCGCGCAACCGCGTGAACATGACATGGCGGTCCACCGGATAATCGGGGTTTACATTCGCCGCGAGAATCGCTTCATATTTGCTTCCGAGCTCACCCCATGCCGCCCGGAAGAGACTCGATCCGCCGAGATCGTTCGCCGAAAATGCGAGCAATTCTCCCGCCCGGATCTCCCCGGCCGTGCTCGTCATGCGAAATCTCCTCCGGTCGTTTCGCGGCAACTGCAGCAGATGCCCGCATGAACGGTGCGCCCCGCTCCCGCCGCCGTCGAAGCAGCAGACATGGATCGAGAGTTCCCGCCCGCAGGATTCCGGATTTTCCGGCAGCGGCGCAAGCACGATGTGCCGGCCGTCCTCCGCTTCGAGGCTGTTCGAGACAAACACCGCCTCGCGTCCGTTGAAGATCGCCATGCGGAATCGATGTTCCCCCTCAATGAGCAGAATGTCTCCCGGCGGAATCATGACATGCCGCCGGGCGTCGCTGTTGATCCGGTAATGCGTCACCGGCGGCAGCAGACGTTCGGCCGCTGCCGCGCAGAACGCCTCCGGCTCATGCAGCATACTGTGCCCGGAACCGGCTTTGCCGGCCTTGATTCCTCCGAGCGCAATCTGAATGGACATCGCCATCGCTTCAGCCCGCTGAAGTCTCGACCGTTCCGGTTCGATCCGGCCCGAGCGGCCGGAAATCCGGTAATGATCGAATCCGATGCAGAGTCCCTCCGCCGGGTCCAGCTCAAACGTGCTCAATCCGGCATTGTGCCCGAAATGCACGGCCCGCTCCGAAAGGAGATCGACGCCCTCCCCGGCGGTGAGCCCGCTCTTCCAGCTGACCACGGCCCGGTTTTCACAATCGAGATTCAACAGCGCGAGGATCGTATTCCCGTCCGGCGCCGTGCGCAGCACCGCCAGCACATTGCCCGGTCCCTCCTGCACAAGTTCGACCCGGGCATGTGCCTGAAATGCCGGATGGTCCGCCAGAAGCGTGTTGAGTTTGCGGATCAAATCGACAAGATTCGGCTCGGCGCCGAAATTCAGCGCCGAATCGCCGTGAACGTCGATCTTTTCGGTGGCGAAGAACTCCGCTCCGTTCGCGAACCCGAACGCCCCGTCCTCCGCCAGCATCGCCGCGACCAGAAAACGGAGTCGGGCATATCGCTGCCCGGAAGCCGCCAGCCGGGCGTTGTCGTGCGTCTCGGCGAAGTTCACGAGCGTTCCGCAACTGCGGCTGCAGCGGTCGACATAGGGGAAATAGCGGGAGATCTCGTCGCGCGTGTAATTCTGAAACAGCTCGGAGTACCCCCAGTTCAATCCGATCCTGCCGAGCAGCTCCTCCTGGACCGGCAGCGGCCCGCCGAGTCCCTCGAGCAGAAACACCGTGTCAGGGAATTCGCTGCGGACTTTCGGAATGATGTACTCCCACGCCTCGACCGGGAGCATGTAGCCCGCGTCGCAGCGGAAACCGTCGACCCGGCGGCGGCACCAGAAGAGAAAGACTTTCGCCATAAGCCGGTGCACTTTCGGGTCCCGATAATTCAATTTGCACAAATCGGACCAGACAACGCCCCAGGCGCCGGGACTTGTGAACGTACCGTCCGCTTCTCGCTCAAAGTAGTCCGGATGCTCCATCTGCAGTTTGGAGGCCCAGCCGGTATGGTTCACAGGGATATCCATGAAAATGCGGCCGCCCCGCGCGTGGACCTGATCGACCAGCTCGTCGAACTGCTCCATCGGCGTCGACTTCGGGTCGAATTCCGCCAGCGCCGGATCGACGCTGAAATAGTCCAGCGCGGCAAACGGACTGCCGAACCGCCCCATGCGTCCGTACTGCGTCGGCATCGGATGGATCGGCAGGAGCTGCAGAATCCGGCAGCCGAGATGGTCGAAAATATGATCGAGATGTGCCGCGAGACTCCGGAACGTCCCGGAGGGCGGAATGACCGTGTAGCCCGCCTCGTCGAGCGCCTTGACCGTCTCCGGCAGCGGGGCGGAAATCTTCCGGTTGCAGTTTCCGCCGAACTGCCGCACGAACGCCGAATACATCGTGTTCCCGCAGATTGCGGCGGCCGGCTCGACCTTGATCCGGAAATTCTCCCCCGGAGGCCACTCGATGGCCGTCCTGCCCGCCGGGACGAAACAGCATTTCGCCTCGAACACACCGACTTCGACCAGCGGCAGCGTCAGGGAAAACACCCCGTCTCCCGCCGCGTCCATCTCGATATCGTGCCACTCCATGCCGAGCAGGGCGCTCCCTTTTTCGTTGAATTCGATGAGTTCGCGCCGGCGGACGGCGGCCCGCCCGATGGTCGTGCGCAAAACCGCACGTCCGGCCCGGCCTTTGAGTCCGCAGAGGATGAAAGTGACCGTATCGCCCGCATAAAAAATAGCCCGCTCCGGGCGGATGCTCTGCTTCATGATCCTGATTCCTGAACACATTGGAATTAAACCCAAATCACTTCTGTACACATAATATAACCTGAAAATATGAAAAAAAAAGCAACTTGTCTCCTTTACAGCCTTTATTTTCCGACCAAACGTGTTATCTTAATTTCATCATTCATTGTAAAAGAGCAGGAGTCATTCATATAATGAGGAAGATATTTCGTTCCGTTGTTTTTGCCGTGCTGCTGGCCGGCATGTTTCCCGGCTTCGCCGCAGCGCCCTCCCGGACCGCGGCGGAGTACGGAGATAAAGAGCTTGCGCTGATCACGAGAATCACCGCGCGGCTGCTCTCGAAAAACCATTACCGTCAACAGGAGCTTGACGTGAATCTCTCCCGGCAGCTGTTCGACGAATACCTCGACGAACTCGACCCGGGGAAAGTCTATTTCACCCAGGAGGATGTCGCGGAATTTGCCAAAGATCGCGATACGCTCTGCCGCCGTCTTGAAAACGGCGACAGTTCTTTCGCATTCAAGGTCTACGACGTGTTCCGCAAGCGGGTCAACGAATTCCGCGCTTTTGCGGAAAAACGGCTCAGGGAACCGTTCGACTTCACCCTTGACGAGAGTTTCACCCCCGACCGCAGCAAAGAGCCGCGCGCGAAAGATCGCGCCGAACTTGAAAAACTCTGGTATCTGCGGCTCAAAAACGACGTTCTCTCCTACCGCCTGATGAACCGCGTTCAGGAAGAGGAACGGGCCGAAAACAAAGGGAAATTGACCGAAGAAGAGAAAAAACGGCTCGAAACCGCCGCGAAATGGGAGATCCGGAATCCCGGAGAAAAGGTGCTCAGCCGCCTGCGCGACATCAACAACGACATCATCCAGAAAGACAAGGTCGATATCCTCGGGATCTATTTGAACTCTCTGGCTCAGGTCTACGGCCCCCACTCGAACTATTATGCGCCGAAACTTGAGGAGGACTTCGAGATGTCGATGAACCTTTCGCTCTCCGGTATCGGCGCGACGCTCACGAGCGACGGCGGTTACATCAAGATCGTCGGTCTCTCACCGGGCGGTCCCGCCGCCCTCGACGGCCGGCTGAAAGTGGAGGATCGCATCATCGCCGTCGCCCAGGAGAACGGCGAACCGGTCGACGTGGTCGATATGCCGCTCTCCAAGGCCGTACAGCTCATCCGCGGCCCGGAGAAGTCGAAAGTCACGCTCACCATCCTCCCCGGGGAAAAGGGGCGCAGTGCCGTCCCCGAAACGATCACGCTGACGCGCGATAAAATCGTCCTCGTCGAAAGCGAGGCAAAGGGCGAGATCCGCACCGTCAAGGCCGCAAACGGGAAAGAGCGCCGGATCGGCATCATCACCCTGCCCGGATTCTACATGGATTTCGACGCAGCCATGCGCGGCGACCCGAACTTCAAAAGCTGCACCCGTGACGTGAAGAAAATCCTCGAAAACTTCAAGAAGGAGAAAGTCGACGCGGTCGTGATGGATCTGCGCCGCAACGGCGGCGGCAGTCTCCCGGAAGCGATCACGCTGACCGGACTCTTCATTCCGTCCGGCCCGGTCGTGCAGATCCGGTCCGCCAACCAGCGGATCGCCGTCAAGTCCGATGAGGACAATGAACAGACCTATGCCGGGCCGCTCGTGGTGCTCACGAGCAAACTCTCGGCCTCGGCTGCGGAGATCTTCTCCGCCGCGATCCGCGACTGTGAGCGCGGCATTGTCGTCGGGGACAGCCGGACTTTCGGCAAGGGGACCGTCCTCGACGTGGTGCCTCTCGATCGCTATCTGCGTTACATCGGCGAGGAGTTCCAGGCCGGTTCCGCGACCTATGAGACCGCGATGTTCTTCCGGATCGCCGGCGGCTCCGTTCAGCAGCTCGGCATCGCTTCGGACATCGTGCTTCCGTCGCTGACGGACCAGATGGAGGTTGGAGAGATGTTCATGAAAAATCACCTGCCCTGGGATTCTGTCAAGCCGGCCGACGGGGTCAAGACATTCGTTCCTGATTTCGGAAAAAAGGTGGAGAAACTCAAAGCTCTCTCGCAGGCGCGCATCGAAAAAGATCCCGAGTACACCGCATTTCGCAAGAAACTGGAACTCTACAACAAATACAAGGACCGCAAGAGCGTCTCTCTGAACGAGGAGGCCCGCTGGCGGGAGTACCGAGAGGAAAAACAGCTTCAGGACGAAGCCGACAAGCTTTATGAAAACCAGCCCGGCGGGGAGAAGAAGAAGTCCGGAGACAGCGATCTCGTACTTCGGGAAGCCGCGAACATCGCCGCGGATTTTTCCACACTCTGAAGCGCCGGCGCCCACGCCGGAAACGGGAAAGAACGGTCTGCGCCATCCGCGGAGCTCTTTCCCGTTTTTCTATTGCCGCCGACTTCAGCGGATGATGACGTTGCGGTCGAACGACAGATCGAAGATGCCGCGTGTGTTGCCGCTGCGCTCGGCCTTGAGAATCGCGCTTTGAAGCGCGGTCAGCAGCATATTCACATCCCGGTCTTTCGCCGGGATGAGGACCCGGCACACTTTCTGATCGCGGAAACGCATGGAAATAACCGTCTTGCCGGGATTCCGCATATCCACCACCATGATTCTGATGTCGGGGAAATTCAATGCGGCCTGCATAATCACCTCGAGCGCGGGGGCCAGTTCATCGAGTTTCTGCCCCGGCTCGATGATCTGGCTGCGGAAACCGAAGATGACCGGGAGCTGCGGCAGTTTGTCCGCCATCGACTCCCGCCGCGGAATCACGATGCCCTCCTCATCCACGACGAACCGGCCGCCGGGATTCGAGAGAATCGCCCGGGGAATCCGCTCCACAATCCGCAGGTGCAGCGTATCGGGCAGGATCCTCGTCACCTCGCAATGCTCCACGTTCGGAATCGCCGCCAGACGTCGGCGCAGTTCGCCCGGATCGATCGAAAAGAGATTGTCTCCCAGATGAATCCCGAGCCGTGACGCGAGCGCCGGTGAGCGGTCGCGCCAGTATCCCTCCGACTGCACCGAAACCTCGCGCAGCAGAAAGCGGGGATTCGACGTAAAGAGAACGCGCCGCAGGACCACAAGCCCCGCAACCAGCGCGGCCGCCGTACCCATCAGGATGAACAGCACAATCAGCGCCCGCAACAGCTTGTCGCTGTCGCTGCGCACATTCGCCGCATTCTTCGCGGGCAACTTATGTTTTTCCGGGGGCTTTTTCGCCATGACGGTCATCCGGTCAATACAGATCTGCAAAATCCATTGTTCACGAGCGGTAATATAACGCTGTTCCAGTGAAATCGCAACACTTTACCGGCTTTTTTCGTCAACTTCTTGACAAGAGAGCGCATGCGGAGTATGTTATCGCCCGGAATCATCGGATACAGACGCTCATGAACCACGAAGAACAACTCCTGACAACCGGGCGGGTGATCGACGCCGCCCGGAAAATCGAAAGCCGACTCGTCGAATGCGGCGCTTCCGGATCCGGACTGCGTGAAAAAGCCGACTCCCTCGGTTCGGCACTGCCGGAAGAGGCCGTGCAGCTCATCCATTTCGTCGGCACGATCCGCAACCGCGTCGCGCACGAAAGCGGCACGACACTCCGACCGGATGAACTTGAACTCTTCGAGGAGGCCACGGAGGAGATTCTCCTTGAACTCGATAAAATCGCCGCAGACTCCGCAGCTCCAACCCCGGAAGCGGCCGCGGCTCCGCCGCGCAAAGAGCGCGAAGAGGAGCCTCCTGCGGAAAAAACCGCAGTCCCCCGAAACCGCTCTCCCCGCTCGCCGGCGAAACCGCCTCCGGAAAAAACCGCCGAACCGCTGCTGCCGCCGTGGAATTCCTCGATGTGGAACATTCTGCCCGGGCTGCACCTCGTTTACGTGTTCGGAGCGGGGTGGAGCGCATTCGGGGCGGGACAGCTCTATTTGCTGCTGATCCTGGCCGAACTCATCGCGCTCACGGCGCTCGGGTTTGCGGCGGCGCTCGCCTCACTGCCGCTGGCGGCGGCGGGCGGAGTGCTGTTTCTGGCCATCTACGGCTGCGGCGTCTGGCTCGGGCTGCGCAATCCGCCCGACGCGGGAGGCAGGGCCTGGTACTGTCTGATTCCGCTCGCGAATTTCTGGTTTTTCGCCGGAAAAATCATCAGATTCATCGACCCGGCCGAACTTGTCGTTTCGCTCGCGCTCCTCGGAATCTGGCTGGCTGCAGTGCAACTGGCGATCTATCGGGAATTCACCGCCGCCGGAGTCATCGCCTGCGCAAGCTGGCTCGGGGCGTTGATCGATTCCCTGCGGCGGCGCCGCTGAAAACCAGGACTCCCGGATGCGGAATCCGACCTCGCGGGGGCAGCGCCACCGGCTCCGACGCTCAGGAGAGCTTCAGAGAATGGCCGACCGCCAGCTCCGCGTAGAGTTCCGCCAGATCGAAATGACGGAGCATTCCGCGCGGCGCATAGGACTGCGGCTCCGGATAGACCGCTTTCCGGACCAGTTCGCGCATGGACGCAGGCGCCCCCTCCAGCACCAGCGAATCCCACAATTCCGGCGCCGCACAGCAGGCGAACGCCGTCACCAGCAGCGAAACCCCGCGGCCGACCACACGGATCTCGCGGTAACCGCCGGCCCGCAGGAACGCGAGCGCCGCAAGCACATCGCGAACCCGGCCGAAAAACAGCGGTGAATCGATCATCAACCCCGTCGCATCATAGAAGTACTCCGTCCCGTACGGCGAGAAGAAGTCACTGTCCCGGTCGCTCGTGAGCGGAAAACTCTTGCCGAAACCGCGCACGTCGAGAGAGAAAAGTCGCGAACCGTCTCCCGGTCGGGGCGCAGCCAGCAGTTCTTCCTCGCCGTCCCGGGCGGCGACGATCAAGGTCGCCTTTTCCTCTTCCGGCAGAATGTTCCACTCGCGCCCGTCATACCAGTGCAGAAACGCGAGGATTCCCGGTTCGCTGCGCAACCCGAAAATCGAAATGATTTTGGAATCGGCCCGCCCGTTTCGCAGCACCTTGTAATCCGGCGCCGACTCCGGAGCAGCGATCCCCGCGTTCCGGAGAAAGTCGCGAACGCCCATCGGCTCTGGCACCGGTTCGCCGCACCTGCCGGCGAGAAACTCCGGCAGCGTCCGGCTGCCGGGAATCCAGTTCACCTGTCCGTCGGGCGAGGCAGGAAGATCCGTTCCCGGTGAAAGTTCCTCGACCTCCCCGCACAACCCCGTCAAAGCGGCGAAGAAACGGTACATCGCCCGCCGGTTGCCGGGGCCGTAACCGTGTTCGCCCGCCTCGACGAAAAACCGGATGCTGTCCCCGGCGCCGAGCAGATCATAGATGTTCCGGCACTGTGCGAACGCCTCCCGGCCGCCGCGCGGATCGAAGAAATCATTGCCGCGTCCGAGAATCAGGCACGGCTCCGGCGCACGCGCAATGAGGAAGTCCGCCATCTCAAATCCGGCGGCCGCCAGCCCCGGAATCGCCTGCTCGGCGTCGACCGGCAGCTCGTTGTCGAAGTTGTGGAAGAAACTTGTGATGTAGCAGCCCGGCGCCGCCATCGTAATCCGGTCGTCGAGCGCCCAGAGATAGGTCGACATCGTGCCGCCGCCGGAGGTTCCGGTCACGCCGACCCTGGACGCATCCGCCTCCGGCCGGGCGAGCAGATAGTCGAGCGCGCGCATCGCGTCCCAGGCGCGCCAGTACGCGAAGTTGTCGCCGAAAAGCCCGAGCATCTTCCCGAGCTGGTTGTGCTCATGCGTAGAGCAGTCGGAAAAACGGTCGCCCGCCGTGCGAACGAACTGCAGCCGTTCCCCCTGCCCCGCCGGATCGACCAGCAGCACGAGAAAACCGATTTTCGCGAGCGTCCGTGCGAATGTCCGGTACGTTTCGCTGCTCTTCCCGTTCTGCGAATGGCCGCAAAGTCCCAGCACCACCGGGAGCGACCCGTTTGCCACCTCCCCCGCCGGACGATACAGCAGCGCCGAAGCGAGATAACAGGGGCGCGGCTCAAAGAGAATCGCTTCGGTCAAAACACCATCTTCCTCCTCCATGGCGGTCACGCGCGCATGGAGGGGAGTGCGTTCCTCCGGCAGCTGAAAAGCCTCACGCACGGTACGGCGGGCCCATCCGACATAATCTCGCGCCTCCTCCGGAGTCGTGACAGCCGCCAGCCGCGCCTGCCGTTCCGCGCGCAGCCGCCGGAATTTTTCTTCATAGTAGTTCTGGAGCATGTCACTGTAAACCGGCGGACGAATCATGATGAAGATCTCCTTTTCATTCAAGATAAATTCCGGACTGCGGAAATCAAGCAATATACAACGCTCCTGCGGAAAATTTCGCGTTTTTCCGGAGGGGGAGTCCTCACTTCGAGGCTGCCCGGAGATCCGCCAGAATCGTTTTCACCGCCTTGCGGTCGTCGAACGGATGCCGGACGCCCCGGATCTCCTGATAGCTCTCATGCCCTTTCCCGGCCACGAGCACAACATCGCCCGGCTCGGCCAGCGCAATCGCCCGGCGGATCGCCCGGCCGCGGTCCGGCTCCGTCTCGTAAGCGACGCTGTCCGGAATGCCGGAGGCGATTTCACGGATGATCGACTCCGGGTCCTCACTGCGCGGATTGTCGCTGGTCAGAACGATCCGGTCTGCAATCTCCGCCGCGGCGCGCCCCATGCGCGGCCGTTTCGACCGGTCACGGTCGCCTCCCGCGCCGAACACCACGATCACCCGTTTTGCCGTGATCCGCCGCAGAATCTCCAGAACATGCCTCAACGCATCGTCGGAGTGCGCGTAGTCGACGTAAACGGGGAATCCCATGCCGCTGTCGATCCGCTCAAGCCTCCCCGGGACCAGAATCGGCACGGCCAGAGCCCGGTCGATCTCCTCCGGTTTCAACCCGAATTCGCGCACGGCGAGAATCGCGCCGGTCAGATTGTAAACATTGTGTTCCCCGATCAGGTTCGACGCCACATCGAACGCCGCACGGCGCCCCTCAAGCCGGAATTTGACCCCGTCTGCAGAGAGCTCGACATCCCGGATGTGCCACTTCGCATCAGAATCGACCCCGCCGAACGTGATGAGTTTCCTGTCGCCGGAAATCTCATCGGCAAGTCGGGCCCCGTAGGGATCGTCGACATTGATGACCGCCGCCCCCTTCGCGGAAAGCTGTTCCGTAAAAAGCCGCCGCTTCGCCTGAAAATAGTGCTCCATATCGCGGTGATAGTCGAGATGATCCCCGGTCAGATTCGTGAAGATCGCCACCCGGAAACGCGCTCCGGCCACCCGCCCCTGATCGAGCGCATGACTCGAGAGTTCCATCGCCGCGGCCGCCATCCGGTTTCGACGCATCTCCGCGAGCAGCGGAAAAAGCGTCCCGGCCTCCGGCGTCGTGCAGTCGGCCGGACGGACGACTTTGCCGTCGCGGGTCTCGACCGTCGAAACCAGCCCGCAGGAGCGTCCTCCCTCCCGCAGCAGGTGTTCAATGAGATAGACCGTCGTCGTCTTGCCGTTCGTTCCGGTCACACCGAAGAGCGGCAGATTCTCATCCGGGCAGTCGGCGAATTCCCGGCAGCAGCGCGCATAGGCCAGTCGCGTGTTCGTCACCATCAGATAGGTCGTCGCCGGATCGTAGTGCGTGAGCGGATGCTGATGAATCACCACCTGCGCCCGCGACCGGATCGCAGCGTCAATGTAGTTGTGTCCGTCGCTGACCGTCCCCGGAATCGCAACGAACACATCCCCCGGCAGCACCCGGCGGGAATCGTTCACCACCCGGCCGCGCGCCTGATCCCCGTGAAAGCCGCGCCGCGCAATCAAAAGTTCGCCGAGCACTTTTTCAAATGACAGAATCATACAACTCCCCTCTCTTTCCGAATCAGCGCGCCGCTTCGGGCAGCGCCTCCTCCGCGGCGATACCTCGCGACCCTTTCACGAATACCAGGTCGCCGGGTTTCGCCTCGGCAATAAAACTCCGCGCTTCCGATGCTGTTTCAAAATGGCGTTCGCATCCCGCTCCCCGGAATCCGGCGCCGACCGTCGCAATGCGCGCGCCGGGAAACATCTTCCGGGCCAGTTCAAACACCCGGCGGTGTTCCCGTTCCGACTCCGCCCCGAGTTCGCGCATCTCCCCGAGCAGCAGCAGAAGCGACGCGGGATCCGCAAACTCCGCAAGGTGATCGAACGCCGCGCACATACGGCCCGGACTCGGATGGTCGGCAGCGTTCAGGTAGGTCACGCCGTCGATCCGGGTCACGCGACTGCGCATGCCGGGCAGTACCGTCCGCGTCAACCCCGCGGCGATCACCGCGGGTTCGACTCCCGCCGCCAGCGCCGCGGCAGACGCCGCCGCGGCGTTCCGCGCCTGATGGCGGCCCGCAAGCCGCCACTCGACACGGAACGTCTCCCCTTCGGGAAACTGCAGCTCAAACGAACTGCCTTCAAGTTTTCCGCCCAGATACCTGGCCCGCACATCCCCCGCGTCCTCCCCGAAATGGAGTACACGGTACGGTTTCGCCGCCTCTTCGAGCACCTCCGATGCGGGGCATTCCGTCGGAATCACGGCCGTACCGTCCGACGGCAGTCCGCAGAAGATCCGGCTTTTTTCCCGCGCGACCCCCGCAAGATCTCCGAGAAACTCCAGGTGGCACGGCGCGATCGAATTGACCAGCGCCACCTGCGGCAGCGCACAGCGACTCAGCGGCTCGATCTCCCCGTGGTGATTGGTCCCCATTTCGATCACGGCGTAACGATGCCCGGAGTTGAGCCGGAGCAGATTCTGCGGAACACCGACCTGATTGTTCGTATTTCCGGCCGTGCAGAGCACATTCTCCTCACCGGCGGCGGCAGAAAAAATCGCGCGCAGCATCTCCTTGACGCTGGTTTTTCCGACACTGCCGGTCACCGCCGCAAGCCGGAGCGCGGGAAACCGCATGCGGTGCATCCGCGCGAGCGCCTGATAGGCGCGCAGAGGATCTTCCGTAAGCAGCACCGGAATCGGACAATTCGCGGGAATTTTCTCCCGTTTCCGCTCCGCAACGCAGAGGGCGCCGCTACCGGCCGCGATTGCCGCATCGAGAAAGTCGTGCGCATCGAACTTCTCCCCCGCAAGCGCCAGGAAGAGCCTGCCCTCCCCCGCCTGCCGGGTATCCGTGAACACCCCCGGGAAAAAAAGCTCCCCGGGATCCGCCGTCCAGTGACCGCCCGTCGCCGCGGCGGCCTCCCTCGCCGAAAATCCGCCGGAAATCATATCACTCATTGATATTGAGAACGTTGCGTACCGTATCGCCGCGGAAGATCACGCGAGCCGTCTCGGAGGGGGTCAGCCAGTACATCCAGGTTTCGTTGCGCAAATCCGGCGTCCGGACGGCCGGGGGCGGTCCGTAGGCGAGCAGCACGTCGCGCCGTCCCATCCCGGCGACCACCTGCCCGGCCTTGATCCGCTCCAGCGTCGGCTGCGGAATCCCCTTGAGCATCTCCTCCGGCGGCTCGGTCGTGAACGTCGCGGAAATGAAGTCGCGCAGCGAACAGAGCCGGTAACCCGGGTCGAAAATGATCGTGTATTCCCGCCCCGTCATGTCGCGGAACGTGAGCGTGCTCTTTCCGGTTATCATGCTGTAGGAAGTCCCGACCGGTTCGATCTCGCTGCCGAGCGGCAGAAAACTCCCCTGCTGAATGTTCAGGCAGCTGATCTCGGCGGGGTTCAGATACCACAGATTGTAACGGGTATAGATCTTCTGATCCTGCTTCTGCTGAAGCACCTCGGCCATCACTTCGGGATCGGCGCACCCTCCCGCGATAAACACGGCAGCGAGCGCGGCAAGAACAAACAAAAATCGGCGCATGAATGATACTCCACTAAACTAAGGTTGAAATTTGCGACACATGTATAATCTATGCGCAAATGGCGATTTTCGCAAGTCCCCGCCCGCCGGAACGGTGCATTAAATCGCAAAATCTCTCCGGAATCGTCCGCCGTCACGGTTTCTCCGCTTTCGGCAGCTCCCATTTCGGCAGATTGATCTGAAACGGCTTCGGGAACGGTTCCGGGGCGTCCGGCACGGCAGGCTTCTCCGGCTCCGGCGCGGGAACCTCGGATTCCGGCGGCTCCGGAATCTCATCGAGAAACTCATCATCGCGGCGGATATCGATCCGGCGATGACAGCTCGGACACTCCGCAAACATCCCGATCCACTCCTCTTCCGCCGCGATCTTCTGGCGGCAGAACACGCATCTGAATTTAAACAAGCCCATCGATTGCGCCTCCTGAATATTCACGGAGTTAAGAATATACCCGCCGGAATGTTTTTTCAAGTTCCGGAATCGGAAAAGCCGGGAAATCACTCATGAAACCGTCTCGCCTTTCCGGTGGCGCGCGGCGTACCGCGTGAAAAGCGCAAGTCCCGCCGCGACGCCGAACGCGATCACCACCATCGCGATCCGGCTCGCCTCGCGGCAACCGGTCACATTCAGCATCGTATTGAGGAACATCGCCCCGGCCGGAATCGCAAAACTCTTGTGAATATGCTGAGCGTACCCGGCGTTGAAAGCGATCGTATGCATCCGCGTCCCGAGCGGAAACCCCGCGAAGCCTCCCAGGGAAACCAGCACCGCTCCCCAGAGCACCTGCCACGCCACCGCGCCGGACTGGAACAGATAGGTGATCCCCCCGGAGAGCGTGGTCAAAGTCACCATGAGCCGCACGATCCGGCTCGTGTAATACTCCGGAACCTTGAATCCCGAGGTCAGCAGCGGCCGCATCAGAAGTCCGCCGCCGACGCCGAGCATCGACGAAAGCACCCCGGTCGCCACACCGGTGCCGAACACGCCCGCCCGTTTCGCGGAAGAAAACGCCGGAAACTCATCGGCGTTCACCCGGGTGCGCGAAAAGGCCGTCTGAAAGGCGATGACCAGAATGAACCCGGCCAGCAGCCACTGCAGAATCTCCGGTCCGCCGAAAAGTTCAAAGAGCTTCTCGTTGAACATCTTCCCGAACAGGGAAGCTCCGATCGCCCCGACGGCCAGCGGCAGGACCAGCACCCGACCCGGATCGCCCCGACGCCAGCCGATTTCGGGGAACTGCCGGATCACAGTCGGGATCGTGGCCGGAACCATCTGCAGCAAACCGATCCCGACCGCATCGAGCGGATCGAAGCCGAGGATCAGCATCGCCGGGACGACGATCCAGCCGCAGCCGACGCCCCAGAAGCCCCCCGACATCATGCCGACGAACCCGATGAGCGGCCCCGCAATCCAGAGAGAGTTCATCGTCTCCCCTCCAGAACCTCGGCGAGAAACTCCGCGAGGACCGGCCCGCAGTGGTCGAGCGCTCCGCCGTGGTCGCACCCCGCCAGATGGACGCAGCGGACAAAGCGGTGCCCGAGCGCTTTCAGTGAAGCCGCCAGGAGCGCGTTTTCCTCGGGGCGTCCCGGCATATCCAGCCCCGACTCCCCGGTCACGAGCAGGATCGGCGGCAGATCTGCAGAGAGGTGTCCGAGCGGCGCATACCGGTCGATAACCGGCTCGAACTGCGTCTGCGGATAGTGCAGATCCTCTTTGAAACGGAAATGAGTCGTCATCTGTCCGCTGATCGGGAACACACCCGCGAGTTTCCGGTGATCAAAGCCGTGGCGGGCGAGCCAGCTGCCGTCCATTCCGACCATCGCCGCGAGCCACGCCCCCGCCGACATGCCGCCGACGAAAATCCGCGACCGGTCGATCCCGAACTCCTCCGAATGAATCATCGCCCAGGCGACGGCGGCGGCGGCGTCCTCCAGCGCGGCGGGCGCGGGATATGCCGGACTGAGCCGGTAGCGCGCCTCGATCACGGCGAATTGTCCGTCGTAAAGCGCGTCCGGAACCTCCTGCCCGCCGGATGTGAGTCCGCCGCCATGAAACCACACCGCCGCCGGACAGGGCCTTTCCCCGGCGGGAGTGCTGACATACAGAGACTGTTCCTCGAACCCTTTTCCGCCGAAATCGATCCGCCGGACCGGTCGGTAAGCCGCCGCATTCGGAATCCGGAAATCTTTCCACTCATTTTTCATGGGGTCGTAACCTCTCTATTTGCAATCCGGAAAAACAAAACTATTTTGTATACAGTATACAGCTTTTCCAGAAATGCAAATATCGGACGGAATATTCCGGATTTTTTCAATCTTGTGAGATTCCGGGGTGTAACTTTCCCAAATAATGCTATAGTATGGGATCGGGTTGGTCACCCGGACACGGGAAGAGGACAATTTTTCAAAGAAAGGGGCGTGCAATGAGTTCGGATTTTATCAGACTTGACCGGAAAAAATGCGTGAAATGCGGATTCTGCATCGCGGACTGCCCGACCTGCGTTCTGGAAATGGGCGATAACGGGCCGCAGATCCGGGAGGATCAGTGCATCGAATGCGGACACTGCGTATCGGTCTGTCCGACTGGAGCGATCGACAATCTCCGGACTCCGCGCGCCGGTCAGGAGCTCATCAACCCGGAAAAACTCCCGACACCGGAGCAAGCCGCCTGTTTTCTGCGCACGCGGCGTTCCATTCGCAGTTTCAAAAAAGAACATGTTCCGCATGAGACAATCGACAAACTTCTGAACATTGCCCGCATTGCGCCGACTGCAGGGAATCTGCAGGGCGTTCATTTCCACGTGATTGACAATCCCGGGCGGTTGAAAGAGATCACGGCCGCGATCATGGCCTGGGCGGAAAATCGTCAGAGTATGGCGCCTCATCTCGCGTCGATGGTGGCGTTTCACCGAGCCTCCGGCCGGGACAACGTACTGCGGAATGCGCCATGCCTGATTCTCGCTCTCATGGATGAATCCACGGGACCGCTGTTCCGGCAGAACGGAAAATTCATGCTGACCTACGCCGAACTTTACGCCCCGATGATCGGACTCGGGAGCTGCTGGGTGGGATTGGTGGAAGCCGCAGCAATGAGTGGAGATCCGCAACTGCTCGAGCTGCTGGAACTTCCCCCGGGGAAGATCGTAACAGGCGCCATTGTCGCGGGATTCCCCCGCTATCAGCATAAGCGGATACCCGAGCGGCATCCGCTGCAAATCACCTGGGTGGATTGATGCTGGAGAAGAAAAGTCTGTGTGAACAGGCCTATCGGCTGCTGGCGGAGCGGATCATCGGCGGACGCTATCCGGCGGGAGCGCGTCTGACCGAAGAAGCGCTCGCGACGGAGTTCGGAATCAGCCGGACTCCGTTGCGTGAGGCGTTGCGCCGCCTCACGGCCGAGGGTTTGATCGAACCGTTGCCGAAACGGGGACTGCGGGTTGTTGCTCCGACTCCGGAAGAGGTTGCGGAACTCTTCGACTGCCGGAGCCGGATCGAGCCGCAACTTCTGCGCGAGGCGCTGCCGCGCATTCCGACCTCCGAACTGCGCGAGCTGCGCAAGCGGATCGAAACGGGCGGTCCGGAAGAGTCGCTTGCGGTGGACGAAGCGATGCACCGGCTGATCGCGGAACACTGCGGCAACCGTTTTTTTCGGGAAATCGCGCTGAATCTGCTGAAGCGGTCGGCGCCGTACCGGACGCTGCGCAACAGCGCGATTCCGGAGACGCCGCGCTCGGAGCGGATCGGCCTGCTCGACGCGATGATCGCGGGAGACGCAGAAACGGCTGCGGAACTTCTGGCCCGCCATTTCCGCTTCGCTGAAACCGATCCGAAACCCTGATCCCCGTTCCGATCTTATTCCACGAGAAACGGCAGATTGCAGGAGGCGCCGCCGCACGGTCACAAATTTGCGGAGACATCGATTCCGGCATCGAAAAAAAGCCGGAGCGGATCGGGCTGGACTCCACATCGCCGCTGCCCCGGGCCGGGCGTTCCGGGAATTCTCAACCGTTTTCTTTTTTGCGGAGGCGGAAAAGCTGCTTGACATCACCGGTCGGCGGGTTATATTGAACACGGTGCGACCCATTCTCAAACACAGGAGTTTCATGATGAAAAAACAACAGATTGCCGCCCAGCTCTACACCCTCCGGGATTTCCTGAAAACCGAACCGGAGATCGCCGAATCCCTGAAGAAAGTCAAAGCAATCGGTTATGACGCCGTTCAAATCTCCGGCATGGGACCGATCGCCGAAGAGAACCTCGTCCGCATCTGCTCGGATCTCGGTCTCGACATCTGCGCAACTCACGAGGGCGGCCAGATGATCGTCGAAGAGCCGGAACGGGTCATCGAACGTCTCAGCAAACTGCACTGCAAATACACCGCCTATCCGTGGCCGCACATCATTCCGTCGACCCGGGCTGAAGCGGTCGACCTCGCCCGCAGAATCAACGCCTCCGCCGAAAAACTCGCCGCCGCCGGTCAGGTGCTCTGCTACCACAACCATGACATCGAGTTCATGCGCATGGAGGACGGCTCCCTGATCCTCGAACTGCTCTACGACAACGCCCCGGCACTGCAGGGCGAAATCGATACGTTCTGGGTGCAGGCTGGCGGCCAGAATCCCGCCGACTGGGTGCGCAAACTCTCCGGACGCATGCCGCTGCTGCACCTGAAAGATTACGGGATTCACGAACGTCAGCGCGCGATGTTCCCGATCGGATCGGGCAATCTCGACTGGAAGTCGATCATCGCCGAGGGCGAAGCCGCCGGAGTCGAATATTTCATCGTCGAACAGGATGTCTGCCTGAAAGATCCGTTTGATTCGCTCGCGGACAGTCTCCACTATCTCGTTGAGAACTTCGTGAAATAACGCTTCCCCGATCAGTTCTGGAAAAAATCAGGGAGATGGAAACGGGAGGAGCCGAAGTTGCCGCCGCACATCATCCGGCACGGCATGAATCACTCGATTCTGCCGGCGACAAGGGTTCCCCCGCTTCCGGTCTCCGGGTCTGCATCTGCGACCGAAACAGTCTTCATGCAGTCATTTCCGGTTCTTCTGCCCGACGGTTTCCGCAGGCTCCAGCCTCGACCGGTGGCGTGAAGCGTCTGCGACTTTCACAGTCGCAAGTGAATGCAAAAGTCGGTCAGCGGCGGATCTTCTCGATGATGGTGGTGGTGGAAAAGCCGGGGATGAACGGCTTGAACCGGATCTCCGTCCCGGCCGCCTCGAGCGCGGCGCGTTCGGACGGATCGAGTTTTTCGATCGTATAGTCGCCGCCTTTCACATAAAGATCCGCCGCAAGTTCGCGCAGCTCCCGGTCGCACCGCTCCCCGTCAAAAACCACCGTCGCATCGACGCTCGCGAGCGCACAGAGCATATAGCAGCGGCTGTACTGATCGACGATCGGCCGCTCCGGCCCTTTCAGGCGGCTCACGCTCGCATCGGAGTTGACAAGTATGAGCAGCGCATCACCGAGGGCCCGGCTCTCGTACAGATAGGCGGCATGGCCGCGGTGCATAATGTCGAAGCAGCCATTCGTGATGACGAGTTTCTTCCCCCGGGCGCGTAACTGTTCGCGCCACGCTTTTGCTTGTTCCAGCGTCATGATGCCGTCGGCGGGATTCTTATTCATCGCTCTTGCACTCCTCCCGGTGATTGTCCCCGGACTCCTCGAGCGGCCGAACGATGACACCCGCTTCATGCAGCAGCGCGAGTGAAACGTCGTCGATCGAATACCGCGTATGGTAAACCACTTCCCGAATCCCGGCATTGATGATCATCTTCGCGCAGAGCAGGCACGGGCTGTAAGTCGTGTAGAGCGTCGCCCCTTTGACCGCAATTCCATGATAAGCGGCCTGGACGATCGCGTTTTCCTCGGCATGGCTGCAGAGGCATTGCGTAAGATTCGTCCCGGATGGGGCATCCGAATTGCAGCGCGGGCAGCCTCCGTCCGAGCAGTTTCGCACGCCGCGCGGCGTGCCGTTGTAACCGGTCGAAATGATCCGGCAGTCCCGGACCAGCACGGCCGCGACCTGCCGCCGCGAACAGTTGCTGCGGCTCGCGGCAACGTGCGCGATGTCCATGAAATACTGATCCCAGCCGGGACGTTTTCTCGTACTCATTGCTGTTTGTCCTTCGTTTCAGATTGCGGTTTCTCCCGGGTGTCCTGCCGATCGGAGAGCGCGAACTGCATGATGGTGATGACCAGCAGAAACAGAAACGCCTGCGCGACCAGAATCGCCGCAGTGCGGAAATCCCCCCAGAACACCGGCAGAATCCCGAGCCCGACACAGAGCGCCATCAGGTGAACAAGCAGCACGGCCTGCGGCCGCGAGAGCCCCATTCGGACGAACCGGTGCGAAATGTGGTTGTGGTCGCCGATCCAGAACGGCTTCTTCTTCAGCGTCCGGATCAACACGACCATCCCGGTGTCGAAAAGCGGCAGCGCGAGAATGAACAGCGGCATGAGGATCGGAAAACGCGACAGCGAGAAATCGATTCCGAACCAGGTCACCTCCGCCGAGATCACCGCCGCCATGTAGCCGAGAAAGTGACTGCCGGAATCCCCCATGAAAATCGTCGCCGGAGCGGTGTTGTAAAACCAGAATCCCGCCCCCGCGCCGCAGGTCAACGCCGCGAGCGCCGTGATGAAAAACTGCCCGTTCAACGCCGCGATGACCGCGAAAAATCCCATGGCGATCGTAACCGTACCGACCGCAAGTCCGTCCATGTTGTCAAAGAAGTTGATCGAATTCATGAGCAGCATGATCCAGAAGATCGACACCGCCCAGACCAGAACCGGATTCGTGAAGAAGATGTTGACCCGCACTCCGCCGAACCAGACCGCGATCAACGCGATGAGAAACTGGCCGCCGAACTTGCTCCCGGCCGAGAGGGCGCACTTGTCGTCGATCAGGCCGAGCACGACCGCGAGAAACGCGCCGAGGATCAGAACTCCGAGCTTCGGCAGCGACGCTTCGAGCCCCGGCAGATGCCCCGCGACCTCGTCGAAGAGCACCGCGAGCCCTCCCCACATCGCCAGCCCGACTCCTCCGGCCAGGCAGAGAAACCACCCGGTGAAAATCGCCGCCCCGCCGAGCAGCGGCGTCGCGCGGCCGTGCCCCTTGTGATTGGCCTGCGGCACATCCATGAAATTGAGCTTCCGCGCGATCCAGCCGAAGAGCGGCGTCGTCAGCAGCGTCGAAACCGCTCCCGCCAGAAACGCGAAAAGATAGATTTGATTCCAGACCGACATGAGATTCACCCTTTCCCGCAACAGCTGCGCCGGACATATTCAAACAGAAAGATCGTGGCCGCCTGCGCCGCATTCAGCGACTCGTAATTGCCCGGCATCGGGATCATGACGTGTTTCGCTCCGGGGAGCGGAGAGACGCCGTTCGCCTCTCCCCCGATCACGATCACGCTGCGGTCGTAGAGGGCGGGAGCGGTGAAACAATTCTCGCCGTCGTGCGGATCAGTCAGCCAGGTCTCGGCGTAGCCGAAACGTTTCGCCGCCCCGCTCAGCCCGGCGAGATCTTCAAACGAACGCAGTTTCAGCGAAAACTGCGCGCCGAGCGCCGAACGGACCGCCTTGTCGCCGTAGGGATCGATCGAACCTTTCGTATACCAGAGTTCCGAGAGCCCCGCAGCGCGCAGCGTCCGGCAGATCGTGCCGAAATTGCCGGGATCACCGAGCCGGTCGACCGCGAACAGAAACGGATCCGCGGGCCGTTCGTCCGGCGACGGTTCCTCCGGAATCGCGGCCACCGCGAGAATTCCCTGCGAATTGACCGTTCCCGAGAGTTCGCGCATCTTCTCCTCCCCGACGATACAGCACTCCCCGGGAATCGCGAGCGCGTTGCTCCCCGCCTCGGTTGCGACCGTGAAGCGGACCAGATCCGGGCGGAGCGTATAAAGCTCCCGCGCCGCCCTGAGCCCCTCGCAGACACAGCACTTCGCCTTGCGGCGGCCATGCCGGGTGTAGAGCGAACGGATCAGCGACTCCTGTCTGCGCGTCAGCCCGTTCGAGTTCATGCAAAACCAGCCTTACTGCGCCAGAGGTTCCGCAGAGATGGCGCCGTACTCGCCCGATTCGATCGCACGCAGCAGCGCGGCGGAGGATTCATCCCAGCCGGCCGCAGCGCCCTGCGGCACGCCGTCGGCCGGCGCCTGCTCCAGCAGCGATTTCGCCCGTGCGAGATCTTTCTGCGCGACGAAGAGCCGACCCGCAGCAAACCGTGCTTCGGCCCGCATCGCGGCCGGATAGGTTGCTTCACCGCTCGCGACCGCGAATTTCTCCGCCGCCTCGGCCGGTTTTCCTGAGAGCTCGAGCGCGTATGCTTCGGTCAGCGCGATGTTGCCGTTGAGAAACGCATCTCCGCGTCCGGCGGCCTGTTCGAGCTCGTTCAGAGCCTCGGCATATTTTTTCTCATTGAGATAAAGCAGTGCAAGACGGTAACGCCCGGTCGGAGCGGCGTCGGTATCGCCGTAGGTCTCGAGCGCTTTCGTCAAAGCGGCGACGTCCGTCGCTTCTGAAATCGCCTCCTGCGCCTTGCGTACGGAGTTCCTCTGGTGCTCCGCAGCCCAGCAGATCACGGTGACAAGCAGCGCGACTCCGACCACCACCGCCGCAAGCGGCTTCCAGTAATCGACGACCCCCTGCCCGATCCGCTCGAAGTCATTCATCATGGCCTTGGAAATTTCCGCATTCAGCGCTTTCTTGTCGATTTGTTTCTTCGCCATACGTCCGATTCCTTATCGTTGAATTGTCAATTCGTTGCTCATCAATGGTGGGAGAAGATCCGCTCGGGGGCATGGTAGAGCGCTACGCCGAGTTCGTTCGCGCGTTTGATGACATCCGCGTCACGCAACGAACCGGAGGGGGCGATGATCGCAGTCACTCCGGCTTTCGCCGCGGTTTCGACGCCATCCTCGAACGGGAAGAAGCCGTCACTGGACATGACCGAATTCTGAAGTGTGCCGCTGCCGGAATATTTCTGATTGAACTTTGCGATCGCCTGCTCGATCGCGCCGACGCGGTCCTGTTCGCCGGTTCCGACCGAGAGCGTCTGGCCGTCTTTCACGATGACCACGCCGTTCGAGCGGACGCTCAGGTTGATGTACCAGGCGGCGAGGAGATCGAGCTTCTGCTGTTCGGTCGCCTCGACGGTCGACTTCTGGTGACCGCAACGTTTGTTTTCCGCCTCTGCCGGAACCAGATCTTCGACGCCATGCAGCGATGTGAGCAGCGGCTGCGCCATCACGAGCGAACCGTCGCCCAGAACCTTGATCGTGTTGTGAATCTCCCGCGCCTCGCCGACGAAGCGGGGCAGCGAAGAGATCGCGCCGCAGCGGATGATCCGGATGTGCCGGTTGAGCTTGTAGGTTTCACCGTCGTTGAAGATCTCGAGCACGCCGGGCGCATACGAGGGAGCGACGACACATTCGACGAATGTGCCCATGATCTCCCGCGCCGTATCGGCGTCGACCTCGGCATTGAATGCGATCACGCTGCCGAACGCGGCGCGGGCGTCAGCGTCGCGCGCCTTGAGGTAGACCGATTTCATGCTTTCGCCGGGCAGCCCGACCGCCGCGCCGGAGGGATTCACGTGCTTCATCACCGCACAGGCGGTGCGGTCGAAGAACTTCACGATGTTGAGCGCGTAGGAGATGTCCTCAAGATTGGTCTGCGAAAGTCCGCTCTTGCCGTTCTTCAGGATCTCCATGTCGCCGATCGCGCAAATTTCGCCGACAGGTTTGTAGTAGCAGGCCGCCTGATGGGGGTTCGTCCCGTAGCGGAGATCGTCCACTTTCACGTAGGTGCGTCCGCCGATTGTGACTTCCGCGGGGAAGTCGCCGACATGCTTGGACAAATAGGTGTCCCGGGTCAATTCTTTAGCCATGATCTCATTTTCCGGTTAATGTTGAAAAAAATCATATCGTAAAATATAACACAGGTTGAACTTTCCGGCAAATGGAGCTATCTTCTTTTTGCAAGGAAAAAACGGGAATTATGGTAAACAAAGCACTCAAACACTCGTACAACGGATATTTCATCACGTTTGAAGGCCCCGAAGGTTCCGGAAAAAGCACGCAGGTGCGGAAGCTCGCCGAACATTTCGCCGCCCTCGGGCGTCCGGTTCTCGTCACCCGCGAACCGGGCGGGACACCTCTGGCGGAGCGGATGCGCACGCTCGTGAAGAATTTCGACGGCCCGGAGAAGATGCACGCAAGCACCGAACTGCTGCTCATGGAAGCCGCACGCGCCCAGCATGTGCGCGAAAAGATCCGGCCCGCCCTCGCGGCCGGCACGATCGTGATCTGCGACCGGTTCGCGGACTCCACGACCGCCTACCAGGGCGGAGCGCGCGGGATCGAACCGCCCGCGATCGAATTTCTGAACCGATTTGCGATGGCCGAGTGCGTGCCGGATCTCACGTTTCTGCTGGACCTCCCGCCCGAAGTCGGTTTCGCGCGCACCAGCATCCGGGAAGAAACCCGGGGAGAACATGACCGCTTCGAGGAGGAGAAGCTGGAATTTCACCAGCGCGTGCGCGCCGCATTTCTTGCGATCGCCGCCCGCGAACCGGAGAGGATCCGCATCATCGATGCGACTCGCACTCCGGAGACGATTCACGAGGAGATTCGAGGAATTGCCGACGAATTTGTACGATAAGTACCGGAAACTGTATCCGGTTGTTCTTCAACATCTTGAAAACGCTTCCCGCGCGGGCAGACTCACGCACGCATTTCTGCTGCAGGCCGATTCCGAACGTGTCCGCAGGGAGTTTGCGACGGTGCTCGCCCAGCTTGCGGCCTGCCCTGCCGGGCGGGACGGGAAGCCGTGCGGCATCTGCCGCGTCTGCCGCGGAATCGAATCCGGAAACTATCAGGAGCTCTACACGCTCACACCGGTCGGGAAGATGTACGAGATCAAGATCGGCGACCGGAACAACCCCGAGCCGAATACGCTGCGGAACTTTGAAAAACAGTTCCACTTGACCAGCACCTCCGGCGGCAGACGCAAGGTCGGCATCATCTTCGACGCGGACCGGCTCAACGAGGAGTCGCAGAACGCGCTCTTGAAGACGCTCGAAGAGCCGCCGCCCGAGACGCTGCTCATTCTCGCGACCGGGAATCCGGCCGCGCTGCTCCCGACGACCCGTTCCCGCTGCCAGCTTCTGCCGCTCCTGGCGAACCGCTGCGAATACGATTTCGCGGGGTTCGGGGAGCTCGTTGCGGCGCTGAACAAACTTGTCGGGGAAGCCCGCGGCAATCTGGCGCTCGCCGAAGCGCAGGCCGCGGCCATCTGCCGGGTTGCGGCGGGACTCAACAGCGCCGCGACCGCGAGAACGGCTGCGGAGTGGGAGGGGAGAATCCAGGCCGCGGCCCAGTCCGGCGATGCGCCCACCGTCAAACGGGTCGAAGCACAGGCCACGGACGCGGGTTACGGCGCTTACATGAAAGAGCGCGGAATGTTTCTGAGCGCGATTCACACGTTCGCCGCGGAGCTGTTCCAGCTCGCGTCGGGCGTTCCGTTCGGGGAGCTTGCGAATCCGGAGCTGTTCCCGGCGGGGCCGCCCGCCAACGTGACGCCGGAATTCGCCGCTATGGTGCTCAAGGGAGCCGATGAGCTGCTGTTCACGCTCCGCTTCAACGTCAACGAGGAGCTGGCGCTGCGCGCATTCGCAGTCGGCACAGCCATGAAATCATGAGGAGAGATTCACGCAGATGAAAAAATTATTCGGAACGGACGGAATCCGCGGCCGCGCAAACAGTTACCCGATCACACCGGAACTCGCGCTGCTGGTCGGAAAAGCCACGGCGAAAGTGCTCGGCGGGGCCTCGGGACATCAGCGGGTCGTGCTCGGAAAAGATACGCGCATTTCGGGATACATGCTCGAAAACGCGATCACGAGCGGATTGCTCAGCATGGGGATGGACGTGCTCGCGGTCGGCCCGATGCCGACTCCTGCCGTGGCTCACCTGACCAAATCGATGGGGGCGGTCTGCGGAATCATGATCACCGCGAGCCACAACCCGGCCTGCGACAACGGAATCAAGATCTTCGCGGAAGACGGCTTCAAATTGCCCGACGCGGTGGAACTCGAGATCGAAAAGGAGATTCTCGGCGGAAAACTCGCGGAGGACGGCGTCCCCGGCGAGGCGATCGGCAAGGCGTTCCGCATCGAAGACGCGCGCGGGCGGTACATCGAGTTTGCGAAAGGGTCGATCCGGAATCTGAGTCTGCGCGGGCTCAAGCTCGTTCTCGACTGCGCGAACGGCGCAGCCTACTCGATCGCGCCGCCGATTTTCCGGGAGCTCGGTGCGGAGGTGATTGAGACCGCGGTCAAGCCCAACGGCCTCAACATCAACGATGGCTGCGGTGCGCTGCACCCCGAAAATATGGGCGAGCTGGTCCGCAAGTACGGCGCCGATGCGGGAATCGCGCTCGACGGCGATGCCGACCGCGTGATCTTCTGCGACGCGAACGGCAATGAGGTCAACGGCGACCGGATCATCGGGATGCTCGCACTCTCGTTCCAGCGCGAGAAAAAACTCGCCTCTGACACGGTCGTGGTCACGAGCATGAGCAATCTCGGGCTTTCTCGCGCGATGAAGCAGGCGGGCATCCGCGTGGAAGTGACCGACGTCGGCGACCGGTACGTGATCGAACGGATGCGCGCGGGCGGGTTCAACGTCGGCGGTGAGCAGTCCGGGCACATCATCTTCATGGATTACGCGACCACCGGTGACGGCATCATCTCGGCCCTGCACGTGCTCAAACTCATGAAAGAGAGCGGGAAACCGCTCGCGGAACTGGCCGGATTCATGACGGTCTTTCCGCAGAAGCTGCACTCGTTCGCCGTCGCGCGCAAGACTCCGCTCGAGGAGCTGTCGCTGCTGCCCGCGGAGATCGAGGCGTGCCGGGCGGCGCTCGGCGAATCGGGACGCACGATCGTACGCTACTCCGGAACCGAAAACAAGATCCGGATTCTCGTCGAAGCCGAACAAAGTTCCGATGTACAGCACTGGATCGAACGGCTCTCCGCCGCGGCGAAGCAGGAGCTGAACTGACGGAACTCCGGAAAATCGCCGCCGGCTTCCGTCTGCGGCGGCTTTTTCGTTTCGCGGTTTTATAAAAAAAATGTTTTTTACCGGGGGCGTCTGGAAAACTCCGTAAAAGCGGAGTATATTATGACGTTATTGTGTGCTGCCATGATCAGGAAGGGTTTGACAAGATGAAATGTGTTGTTCTTGCGTATCATAACATCGGCCGCGCCGGAATCGAGGCGCTGCGCAGAAACGGATTTGAAATCAGTGCGGTCTTCACCCACCGGGACAATCCGACGGAAAACATCTGGTTCGGGTCGGTCGCGGAACTGGCCGGCGAGTACGGGATTCCCGTCTTCGCGCCGGAGAGCGTGAACCACCCGGTCTGGATCAACCGGATCCGCGCGATGCAGCCGGATTTCCTCTTTTCGTTCTATTACCGGGAGATGCTCGGGGAGGAGCTCCTTGCGATTCCGTCGAAAGGGGCAATCAACCTGCACGGCTCGCTGCTGCCGAAATATCGCGGCCGCGTTCCGATCAACTGGGCGATCATCAACGGGGAAACCGAAACCGGTCTCACGCTGCACTATATGGAAAAACGCGCCGACGCGGGCGACATCATCTCGCAGGAGAAAATCTCCATCACGAGCGACGATACGGCGAAAACCGTCTTCGACAAGGCGACCGTGGCGGCCGGGGTTCTGCTCGACCGCGAGCTGCCGAAACTCGCAGCGGGAACAGCCGCGCGCACCCCGCAGGATGACTCGAAAGCGACGAAGTTCCCCGGACGCAAACCCGCCGACGGCGAGATCGACTGGTCGAAGAGCGCCGAAGCCGTCCGCAATCTGATCCGCGCGGTCACGAAACCGTATCCGGGAGCGTTCAGCTTCATCGGCGACCGGAAATGTTTCTTCTGGTCGGCGGAGGTGGTTCCGGCCGAACGCAAGGCCGCGCCGGGAACCGTGCTTGCCGCGTCCCCGTTCACGATCGCCTGCGGCGAACAGGCGCTGCGGATCAAAACCGCACAGCTTGAAAACGGGGTGTTCATGACCGGCGACCAGCTCGCCGCGGATGCGCGCATCGTCCCGAACATGGCGTTCGGCGCGAATCCGAAAAAACTCCGGGAGGCGAAACGCAAGAAATCCGTGCTGATCCTCGGCGTGAACGGCTTCATCGGCAGCCATCTCTCGGAACGGCTGCTCGACTCCGGCAAGTACGAGGTGTTCGGGCTCGACTTGCGCAGCAACTACATCGATCACCTGATGGGGCGCGAGGGGTTTCATTTCCGCGAGGGGGACATCTCGATCCACCGCGAATGGATCGAATACCACATCCGCAAATGCGACATCGTCCTGCCGCTCGTGGCGATTGCGACTCCGATCGAATATACGCGCAATCCGCTGCGGGTATTTGAGCTCGACTTTGAAGAGAATCTGCGCATCGTCCGTTACTGCGTGAAATACAACAAGAGGATCATCTTCCCGTCGACGAGCGAAGTCTACGGCATGTGCCAGGATCCGCAGTTCGACGAGGACAACTCCAAACTTGTGACCGGGCCGATCCGCATGCAGCGGTGGATCTATTCGACCAGCAAACAGCTGCTCGACCGCGTGATCTGGGCTTACGGCGCCAAAGGACAGCTGCAGTTCACGCTGTTCCGGCCGTTCAACTGGATCGGACCGCGGCTCGACAGCCTCACGAGCGCCCGGATCGGTTCGTCGCGGGCGATTACGCAGCTGATTCTGAATCTCGTGCAGGGTTCTCCGATTCAGCTCATCGACGGCGGCGAGCAGAAACGGTGCTTCGTCGACATCACCGAGGGAATCGAGGCGCTCTACCGCATCATCGAAAACAAGGACGGCAAGTGCGACGGCGCGATCATCAACATCGGGAATCCGGGCAATGAAGCGAGCATCAAGGCGATGGCCGAAATGCTCGTTGAAAAGTTCGACCGCCACCCGCTGCGCGCGAAGTTTCCGCCGTTCGCGGGCTATCTCGTGGTGGAGTCCGGCGCATTCTACGGCAAGGGCTATCAGGACGTGCAGCACCGCGTGCCGTCGATCCGGAACGCGAAACGTCTGCTGGACTGGGAGCCGAAGATTCCGCTCGAGCAGTCGATCGAAACGACGCTGGATTTCTTCCTCTCCGAAGCGATCAAGTCCGGTGAATTCAACCTCGACTGAGCCCCGGCCAGATGAAAACAATCGCACTTCGCATCGATGTGGACACCTATCGCGGCACCGGCCGCGGCGTTCCGCGTCTCTGCGAAATTCTGAAAAAGCACGGAGTCAGAGGGACGTTCTACTTTTCGGTGGGCCCGGACAACATGGGGCGCCATCTCTGGCGGCTGCTGAAACCGTCGTTCCTCTGGAAGATGCTGCGCACGGATGCGGCTGGGCTTTACGGGCCGGAGATCATCCTGATGGGAACGGCCTGGCCGGGTCCGAAAATCGGGAAACGCTTCCGCCCGGTGATCCGCGAAACGATGGATGCGGGGCACGAGATCGGATTCCATGCGTGGGATCACCACAAGGCACAGGCCAAGCTCATGTCGATGAGCGAGGCGGAAATGGCCGACGAGATCGATCGAGGGCTGGCGTTCCTCGCCGGAGTCACCGGGGGGATCGTCCACACCAGCGCCGCGCCCGGCTGGCGCACGAATGCCCGGCTGCTGGAAGTGAAGATGCGTTATCCGTTCAAGTACAACAGCGACTGCCGCGGAACGCATCCGTTCTATCCGGTTGTGAACGGGAAACGGCTCGAGCAGCTGCAGATTCCGGTCACGCTGCCGACTTACGACGAGGCGCTCGGCCGCGACGGAGTGAATGACGCGAACTACAACGATCACCAGATCGGGCTGCTCACGGAAGAGCGTCCGAACGTGCTGACCATCCACGCCGAAGCGGAGGGCGGGAAGTGCGCGGCGATGTTCGACGCCTATCTCGACCGGGTGAAAGCGCTGGGTTACGAAATCATTCCGCTCGGCGAACTCGCCCGGCGCGTGAAAGATTCCGCACCGGACGGGGAAATGGAACTGCGGGAGTTCCCGGGACGCGAAGGCGTTCTCGCCGTGCAGAAATAGAGAATTACGAAAAGCAAAATGCAGAACAGGGATTCCATGCCGCGGCCCGGCGCGGAATCCCGAAAAAGGTGAAACAGGAGTTTCAAAAGGAATGGACCAAAAGTACGCGTTTCTGGAGAAGGTCGGCAAGGAGCCGTCGAACCTCATCAAGGGGTTGCAGGCGGTTCAGGGCGCCGAAGGGTACGTCTCCGACGAGAGCATCGCGGCGATCTCCGAATATTTCGGGATTCCGGCGGTCGAGGTCGAGGGAGTGTTGAGCTTCTACGCTCAGTTCAAGCGGGTCAAACCCGGCAAGTACAAGATCGCGATCTGCGACGGAACGGCATGCCACATCAAGGGATCGACGCAGGTCGGCGAGTGGCTGAGCCGTGAACTCGGCATCAAGTCGGGAGAAACCGACGCCCGCGGCCACTTCTCGCTCGAGACGGTCGCCTGTCTCGGTTGTTGCAGTCTCGCCCCGGTCATGAGCGTGAACGGCCGCGTCTACGGCAAGCTCGACCGCAAAAGCATCGTCAAAATCCTGAAGGAGTACGAGAACAAATGAGCCAGGAAAAAATCAGGAAGATCCGTGTCGGCGTCGCGAGCTGCGGCGTGGCCGCGGGTGCGGATGCGGTGCTCGAACTCCTGCGTTCGCGCGCCGAATCGATTCCGGTCGAGGGAACCGGGTGCCTCGGGCACTGCTATGCCGAACCGATGGTCGAGGTTCTGCTCGACAACGGGGACTCCATTTTCTACCGCAACGTGAAAGCCGAGAACGGCTATATCGACAACATCCTCTCGCTCGGCGAGAAAGACCGCTTTGAAGTGCCGCCCGCCCGCAAGGCGAAAGAGCTCATCAAGGTGCTCGCCCTCGCGGGCCGGATCGACCCGACCCGCTTCGAGGACTACACCGAAAACGGCGGCTACGAGGGACTCAAACGCGCGCTCTCGATGACCCCCGCCGATGTGGTGAACGAGGTCAAGCTCTCCGGGCTGCGCGGCCGCGGGGGCGGCGGCTTCCCGACCGGGACGAAGTGGAGCTTCCTCGCCGCGAAAGACGCGCCGGAAAAGATCCTCATCTGCAACGCCGACGAGGGCGACCCGGGTGCGTTCATGGACCGTTCGCTCATGGAGTCGGTTCCGCACCAGGTGCTCGAGGGCATGCTGATCGCGGCCTACGCGACCGGAGCGACGAAACTGTTCATCTACTGCCGCGCGGAATACCCGATGGCGATCTGCCATCTGAAGATCGCGATCAACCAGATCTATGAGCACAAGCTCAACGTCATCAACGGCCGCGAACTTGAGATCATCATCAAGGAGGGCGCGGGAGCATTCGTCTGCGGCGAGGAGACCGCTCTCATCGCTTCGCTCGAGGGGCAGCGCGGCACGCCGCGTTTCCGTCCGCCGTTCCCGACCGACAGCGGCTGGAAAGGCTATCCCTCGATGATCAACAACGTCGAGACGTTCGGCAACGTGCCGCTGATTCTGCGCGAGGGCGCGGCGGCGTTCGCGGCGATCGGTACCGAGGGGAGCAAGGGGACGAAGCTCTTCGCTCTCGCCGGAGACCTGAAGAATCCGGGCCTCGTCGAGGTTCCGATGGGAACGACGCTGCGCGAAATCGTCTTCGATATCGGCGGAGCGGATCCGGACAAAGTCAAAGCGGTTCAGACCGGCGGTCCCTCCGGCGGCTGCATTCCGGTCGAGCTCTTCGATACGCCGGTCGACTACGACTCGCTCAAGAAACTCGGTGCAATCATGGGTTCCGGCGGCATGATCGTGATCGGCAAAGACCGCTGCATGGTTGAAACCGCGCGTTACTTCCTCGACTTCACGCACCGTGAGAGCTGCGGCAAGTGCACGTTCTGCCGCGTCGGAACGACCCGCATGTTCGAGACGCTCGAACGCATCGTCGCCGGCAAGGGCGAGATGGCCGATCTGGAGTTCCTCGAGGACATCGGCCCGAAAATCCGGATGGGCTCGCTGTGCGGCCTCGGCCAGACCGCGCCGAATCCGGTGCTCGCGACGCTGCGCTACTACCGTCACGAGTACGAAGCGCACGTGAAAGATCATCAGTGCGAGGCTCTGCAGTGCAGCGCGCTCGTGGACATGTACCTCGACAAGACGAACTGCATCAAGTGCAAGCTCTGCGTCAAGACCTGTCCGGTCGGAGCGATCTCCGATGATCTCGTGATCGACAATGAAAAGTGCACCCGCTGCAACGCCTGCAAGGACGTTTGCCCCAAGAAGACCATTCACCGGGTCAAGAAAGGTTCCATACAATGAGCATTGAATTTATCCTGGACGGCCGGACTGTCACGGCGGAACCCGGCCAGACCATCATGGATGTCGCCAAAGCCAACGGGATCCGGATCCCGGGGCTCTGCGGCGAAGCGCGTATTTCCAAGACCACGAGCTGCTTCGTCTGCGTGGTGCGCGACAAGAAAACCGGCCGTTTCCTGCCGAGCTGCGCGGCGAAACCGTCGCAGGGACAGGAGATCGACGCCTCCTCTCCGGAAGTTCTCGATATGCGCCGGACCGCGCTCTCGCTGCTGCTCTCCGAGCACACCGGCGACTGCGAAGCCCCGTGCACGATGGCGTGCCCGGCCCATGCGAGCGTTGAGGAGTACGTCCGCGCCGGGCGCAAGGGCGAATTTCTCAAGAGTCTCGAGATCATCAAGAAGCGGATTCCGCTGCCGATGTCGATCGGCCGTGTCTGCCCGCGGTTCTGCGAAAAGCAGTGCCGGCGCAATGTCTACGGCGAACCGGTCGCGATCAACGACTTCAAGCGTCTCGCGGCGGATCTGCACTATGACGAATACATGGAGGAGCTCCCGGAACTGACCGGGAAGAAAGTCGCGATTGTCGGCGCCGGTCCGGCGGGACTCTCGGCCGCCTATTATCTGAGGCTCGAAGGGATCGAGTCGACGCTCTTCGACGCGCAGCCGAAAGCCGGCGGCATGCTGCGCTACGGCATTCCGGAGTACCGTCTGCCGAAAGCGACACTCGACCGCGAACTCGCGCACTTCCCGAAGATGGGAATCCATTTTGAGTTCGGCCGGAAACTCGGTGACAATCTCTCGCTCGACGAACTCAAGGCGAACTTCGACGCGGTCATCGTCGCAGTCGGCTGCTGGAAAGCCTCCGGCCTCCGCTGCGAGGGGGAAGAACTCGCGAAACAGGGCATCGAATTTCTGTATGAAGTCGCCTCGAACGGCAACAATGCGCCGAATCCGGGCAAGGTCATCGTGGTCGGCGGCGGCAACACCGCCATGGACTGCGTGCGCACGAGCGTCCGCCTCGGCAGCCCCGATGTGAACTGCTTCTACCGCCGTACCGAGGCGGAGATGCCGGCGGAGAAGATCGAGATCCACGAGGCGCGCGAAGAGGGTGTGAACTTCCACTTCCTCGTCGCCCCGGTCAAGGTCGAAAAGCGCGGGAACAAGCTCGTCATGACCTGCCGCCGCATGCAGCTCGGCGAACCGGACGCCTCCGGGCGTCGCAAACCGGTCGAGATCCCGGGCAGCGAATTCGAGACCGAGGCCGACACGATCATCGCGGCGATCGGCCAGGGAACCGTCGTGCCGGCGGGAATCCCGACCAACCGCTTCCGCAACATCGACGTGAAAGAGAACACCTGCCAGTTCGGCGACCGGCTCTACGCGGCGGGCGACTGTCTCTCCGGCGCGGCGACCGTGGTCGAGGGTGTCGCCTCCGGTCGGCAGGCCGCGCTCGAGGTGACCAACGCGCTGCTCGGCAAGGATCTGCCGGTGGATCACACCGTCTACGTGAGCCGCGGCAAGTGGCAGGATCTTGCGAAAGAGGATCTGGTTTTCCTGCGCGATGACGTTTCGGAAGATCCGCGCGAGAAGCAGCAGCTCATCAGCCTCGAACTGCGCAAAAACTCGTTCAAGGAGGTCGCGGCGACGATGACCCCCGAGCAGATCATGCACGAGGGAAAGCGCTGCATCGAGTGCAGCTGCACGGACAAGGAGGATTGCAAACTCCGCAAATTCGGCGACGAGTATGGCTGCAAGGCTGATTCGATCAAGGGGGAACGGCTGCCGGTCAGCTACGATATCCGGCATCCCTCGATCATCCAGGATCGCGGCAAATGCATCAAATGCAACGTCTGCGTGAAAATCTGCAAAGAGGTCGTCAACAAGACGCTCCTGTCGCCCAAGAAACGCGGATTCTCGACCTACATCGGGACGGCGTTCGACAAGGGCTTCCCGACGAGCTGTGCGGAGTGCGGCGAGTGCATCAATGCCTGCCCCGTCGGCGCGCTCGACTGGCGGATCAAAAAGTAATCCGAGAGAAGAGACAGAACGGTTGCGGACGGCGGAATGCCGTTTCGCAACCGTTTTTTTTCATAAAAGAGCCATCATCTTCCCGCGGTCAGCCAATACGGGTCAGTCGACAGACCTCCGGGCAGATGCGACATGTGCCACAATTCAAAGTTCTTCAACTCGAAAAAGTTGGATTTCCCTCCTACGGCGAAGAGCGTAAAGTATCCCCCGCAGAAGAAACCGGGCGCATAGAGGAGCAGTTCTCCGTCGATATACACTCCGAACATCCGGGAGGTCTGAACCATTTCGACCCGGTGGAATCCCGGAGTTTTCCGCGGCTGTTTGACCGGATGAATCAAGATCCTGCGCTTACCGTTTTCCTCCTGAAACTCCAGTGGATTCAAGGTGAAATGTTCCTGTGTCCGCAGCAGACTCCACTGGATGAAAGAGTCCTCGGAACCGTTTGGATTCCAGATGGAACTCCGGAAAATGAGGAGGCCGTCGAGCCTCCCGTAGTCGATCTGGAAACGAATCGCATACGAGTAATCCAACGGCAGAAGCAGCCGCACCCCTCCCCGCGCATCGGGCCATCCCCGGAGCGTTTTATTGGACAGCTGCAGGTTTTTTGAGCTTAATAATTTCCAATCTTTTTCGGAAAAGCTGTCGGGAATCATCTCCCGATGTCTCAGGATCGACTCAAACGGATCGGGGGAAGCCTGCGAAAACGTCGGTTCGAGGCAGTTGCTCCCCCCGGGAGGAACATTTTCAGCGGGAGAAAATTCATCCCCCGCCAGAGCTGACGGAACATGTCCCGTTTCCGACGACACCACTTCCGGGGTCAGGCGCTGCCAGATGCAGGAAAACGCAATAACCGCCCCGAGCCAGAATCCCAGGTAACGTCCCCGGAAAAATGACGGCAGCAGCCGCCTTTTTCCGATCGCGCCCCGCCCCAGAGCCCGACTGAACTCGGCCGCGCTCCGGAATCGCTTTGCCGGATCCCGGTTGCAGGCCGTCAGAATCACTTTATTCAGCTGCGAATATTCCGGCCGCAGCAGGGAGTGGGGAAAGACAGGGTACTCCTCGACATCGTTTCCGGTGAGACAGCAGTAGAGCACCTTGCCGAGAGCGAAAAGATCGTCCGCGCTGCTCATGGCGCCGGTACCGGCTTTCAACCGTTCAGGCGGAATGAATCCCAGAGTGCCGCCGATCCCGAGAGAGTGGGACACGGAGCGTATGAGGCCGATATCGGAGAGTTTCGGTTTCCCGCCGACAAACAGGATGTTCTCAGGTTTGATGTCCCGGTGAATCAACCGGTTTTGATGGAGCGTCTCAAGCCCGTCGAGCAATTTCCGGCCGAGTTGGGCGGTCTCCGCCGGAGAAAGCCGCTTTTTCTGCCGCAGAAGATTGTCCAGTGTCGCGGGGATATAGCGCTCATTCGTACCGAGATTGTCCGCGAGCTCCATCGTGTAGTAGAGGATATTGTCGACTTCGCCGATGTGAAAAATCCGGATCAGGTGCGGAGTTCCGGCAATCAGGAAATAACTGCGCAGTCCGGCCAGTTCCCCAGCCGCCTGCTCCGATTTTTCAATCGTCTTCAAGGCGACCAGAGAACCGGCGCGATTCCGGGCGATCCATACCTCTCCGGAAGCGCCGCGCCCGCTTTTCCATAAAATCTCAAAATCCGGAATCTGCATCTACACCGTCGATCTCCGCCTGTCGGAATCCTCCTGAAACAAATCACAGAGGGCGTGGTACTCTCCGGGGTTGTCGGGAATGTTCATCTCCTGCATCAACTTCCGAAGATCGGCAATCAGGATGTCATCCATCGCCAGCCGGGCCAGTCGCTTCCGGCACCGGCGGCAGTGCCGGAGATGCAGCCTGCAGAAAATACGACGAACCCAGAACATCTCATGACACCGATACTGATCAAGTTCGTATCTCGCATAGTGCATGACCGTCACTCCTCTTCCTGCAGCTCCCGGACAATCTTCCGAAGCAGCGCAAGCGCCCGGCTCTTTGCGACATAGACCATCCCGACCGGGATTCTCAGAAAGCGCGCCACCACCGCCGGATCCTCCCCCTGAACCGCATAGAGTTCAAACGCCTGAAAGGTGGAATCCTCCAGTCGAAGTTTCAACTGCTTCATCGCCATGGAGAGAATGTGCAGTTGCCATTCCCGCCGCCAGCGATCCTGATCGTTCTCCGGTTCGAGAATCTCGATTCCGTCATAACCGACTTCGTTCCTGGGACGCTGCCGGATGATGTTCAATGCGCAATGATAGATCATCACCCCGAGATAATCCCGGAATTTTCCCCGCGAACGATCATAGAGAAATGTCTTGCTTCGATTGAAAAAACGCAGCATGACCGCCTGCACCAGTTCGTTGATCTCGGTATCGCTGAGTTTGTAATCCCTTCCGCGCACCACGATCAACGGACGATAAGTCCCGTAAAATTCATGCCAGGAGATCTCATCCCCCCGGCAGATCGCCTCCAGGAGGGATTTCTTTGTGGTATAAGCCATCAGTCAGCAGCAACTTCCATTACATCAGACACATACGTTCGGTTCTCCGAGACAGCCGAACTGTCGAGCCAGACCGGGCTGCCGTCTGCATGCAGATTGGTCGTGAGCCCGGCAGTTCCCTGT
>CALXOE010000034.1 GCA_944389935.1 uncultured Victivallis sp. | reverse complement strand
CTGTTCTGCAGCTTTTTTCCACCAGTAAACCGCTTTTTCGGCGTCTGCTTTGACGCCTTTGCCTTCGAAATAGCAGACTCCCAGCAGATACTGAGCCGTTGCATCTCCCTGTTCTGCAGCTTTTTGATACCAGTAAACTGCTTTTTTGGCGTCTGCTTTGACGCCTTCGCCTTTGGCATAGCAGAATCCTAGATTATACTGAGCCGTTGCATCTCCCTGTTCCGCAATTTTTGTCCACCAGTAAACCGCTTTTTCGGCGTCTGCTTTGACACCTTCGCCTTTGGCATAGCAGAGTCCCAGCTGAAATTGAGCGTTTGCCTCTCCCTGTTCTGCAGCTTTTTGACACCAGTAAACCGCTTTTTCGGCGTCTGCTTTGACACCTTCGCCTTTGGCATAGCAGGCTACTAGACTACACTGAGCGTTTGCCTCTCCCTGTTCTGCAGCTTTTTTCCACCAGTAAACCGCTTTTTCGGCGTCTGCTTTGACACCTTTGCCAGTGAAATAGCAGACTCCTAGATTATACTGAGCCGTTGCCTCTCCCTGTTCTGCAGCTTTTTGATACCAGTAAACCGCTTTTTCGGCGTCTGCTTTGACGCCTTTGCCTTCGAAATAGCAGACTCCTAGAAGAACCTGAGCCCTTGCCTCTCCCTGTTCTGCAGCTTTTTGACACCAGTAAACCGCTTTTTCGGCGTCTGCTTTGACGCCTTTGCCGTCGAAATAGCAGAATCCTAGAAAAAACTGAGCCGCTGCCATTCCCTGTTCCGCAGCTTTTTTCCACCAGTAAACCGCTTTTTCGGCGTCTGCTTTGACGCCTTTGCCATTGTCATAGCAGAGTCCCAGCTGATACTGAGCCTTTGCATCTCCCTGTTCTGCAGATTTTTGATACCAGTAAACCGCTTTTTCGGCGTCTGCTTTGACGCCTTCGCCAGCGGCATAGCAGAATCCTAGAAAAAACTGAGCCGCTGCCATTCCCTGTTCCGCAGCTTTTTTCCACCAGTAAACCGCTTTTTCGGCATCTGCTTTGACACCTTCGCCTTTGGCATAGCAGAGTCCCAGCTGACACTGAGCCTTTGCATCTCCCTGTTCTGCAGATTTTCGGAGAGCTGTTGGTGTAGTTTCTCCTCCCCAGACGATGCTGAGACAGAATACCATGAGCCCAAGTAGAATATTTTTCATTTTATACCACTTTCGTAAAGTTTGTAAGTGTTCATATACTGACGAGTTCCCCATTTTATCGTGGAAATCTGCCTGAGCATAACGACGACCTCGCGGAGATGTTTCCACGGACACATGGTGAAAGCATTCCGATACCAGTGTACAACACAGCGCTGCCATTTGGCCTCAGGGAAAAAAATCACCGATGATTTCATACAATCCCAGACCTTTATCCGAAACGATCAGCCTTACGACTTGGAGTCCACGTTACAGGGCTTCGGTGATATCCTCCACCTGCTGAACGGACACGCCAGCCAGATACATCTCGATCAGGGCTTCCTCGACGTTGCTTTGCTTTGCTTTGCTTTGCTTTGTCTTATAACGCTCAATGATTTGCGTTTCAAATGGCAACGTTCTCAGACGGGGAACGTGAAGTTCCACTTTGCCCGCTTTCGTCAGAAGTTTGCGTTTATAGCTTCCGGCTCGCGTCTCCTGACGAGCCGGACTGCGCTGATACCTCGAAGCCTGGCAGATCGCGTCAGCTTCCGCATTAAGAAGAGTATTCAGTGTATCCTCGACCGACTGTCGAACCAATCCATCAAGATGCGTCCGAATCTCTTTTTCATCAATTTTAATCGCTCCGGAGATTGCCTTTTCGTTTTCCTACGCTACATTTTCCATAGCCTGTTTTCCTTTCCTTTGATTATGGGTTGGTCACTATAATCAATCAGAAAACAGGCTCTTTTTTAAGTGCCATCTCTCAAAATGTGCGCAATTTTCCGGACGTTATCCACCTCCCTTCGGTTGCTTGAGGAGCATACTGCTCAAACGACTGTGTTTCAGGTTGCGGAACTGCGCACAAAAAAAGGGCGCATTCCGCAATCCGTCTTACAAGAGGCACTAGCAAGCCCACGCAACGACAAACCACGAGAATGCGTCCACATTCCGGACACACTTCATGCAGTCGGCCATTGCGTTTGAAAATTGCTAGTTTCCTTGTAAGGCCGGTATTATACGATTTTTCAGTTCAGATTCAGTTCGTCTCTACGGTTTCACTTCCTTTTTTTGGGTTAATGAACTTTCCTTTTAACATAGTTCGCCTAAAGCGAAAAGTCAAACCGGAAACGGCAATCGTGCATGAAGTTGTGTTGTCGTTGCGGGGCCTGCCGGTGCCGAATCACTCTTTTCGCCGCTTCTGAATTTTCAGAAGTTCCAGCAGCCTGCCCCGCAGCTCCCGACACTTTCCAAAACGTTTTTCTTCCCTTGCGAACAGGGTGTTGCCTCTGTATTCTCCGAAGTCACCGCCATTCGACCGCTGAGGCAACGGAAATTGCTGAAGTGCTCAACGGGGCCTGCCGTTATCTTGAATGGCCGGTTTTTCTTCATGTTGTCCGCACTGTTTCCGAATGGCTGGCTTGTCAGAAGTTCACGCTGAGGGAACTTCAAATTCCGGTGCACCACTGGCGGACACAGGGACTTTTCAACGAGCATTTTACCTGAAAAGACCGGTCTTTCCGTTCGGTATGTCAGGAGGCTGACGAGTGGCTGTACGGCATTCGCCGTTCAGAAGTCCTCCGCTCCCGGCCGTCGCATGGGTTCTCGCGGGTGCGGGAAAATCCCGACATCATCTTTGACGAACTTCTCGACTCGGATGCGCTTTTCCGGGAAGGCCGCCAGTTACATCACTGTGTCGGCTCCTATCTGGATGCCTGTCGGCGCGGCTGTTGCGCCATCGTCTCGATGCGTTCGCTGGATGGGAAACTCTGCGCCACCCTCGAAATCGAACTGCCCGGCAGGATTCTCGTCCAGGTGAAGGAAAGTTGCAACCGGCAGCCTTCGGCAGTTGTCCGTCGCCACATCAAAGCCTATGTCGAAGCTGTGGGATTGATCTGGAAAAAGTCGGCATGAAATCCGGTTTTCTGGGCAGCTTTCGCACCTGCAAACTCTCTTCTTCCAGAGTGTCAACTTCCGCCCCCCCTGAAACGGTTCGGATACTCTGGAAGGACCTGCCGATAAATAAAAAACGCCGGGAAAGGTTTTAAGCACCGCTCTCCCGGCGGCAAAAGGTCAATCGTTTTGCGGCTCATCAGTTTGCGGCTCGCTCCCCGGAGGGTTGTCGCCCTGCGCTTCTCCGTCTTGCCGTTCCTCATTCTGCGGCTCTTTGTCCTGCAGAGGTTCTTCCTTCCTGGTTCTCGGTTCTCCCCAGGCGAAAACATCGACCAGATCGTCGCACAGGTGGTTGCGGCGATTACGAACGTAGCGCTTGCGTTTTCCGGTATCCCACTTGATCACAATCTCTTTGGTGTGATCGTTCGGGTGAACTCTCACCTCGATACCGGGGCCGCGTTCCAGGATGCCTTTCCGGAAGTCCCGATCGGCTTCCTCCTTGCTTCTCCGATAAAACTGCGGCTTTTCAGGTTCTTCGTCTTTCGGAAAGCAGCAAACAGATTTTCGATTTCTGATCATGATAAATTCCCCATTGTTTAAGTTTTTTTTGGTTGTTGAATAAAAGTTCTGTCAATTCTACCTCAACCGTCCATCTTGCTTCCTCCTCTCTGGTTTGAACTCCTGTTGACGGCAACCGCTGTAACAGCTAGCCCGTCTTGGTATTTCGGAGCCACGGGAAGGGCCACTGAGACCGCAATCCCGGCATCGACCCCGGCGAAGGCTTCTGCGCAACGGAGATGGTTTTCCGGTACCTTTCTGTGTTCAGGCTTCCGCATGGAGCTGCCCACCGGTTGCCGGGTTGAAATTCAAAATCTCTTCCCAATTAAGCGGTTCGTAACCCCATGCCGCCCAATCTTCGTCGGAAATCGAAAGGTCGGCATCGTCGAAAGCGGCCTCTTCCGCCAAAGTCAAAGCTGAAATCTGATGCTGCTGAAGAAAGCCTTTGGAAAAGCCGAAAGTCTTCTGGCCGAAAGGAGCCTCCTTGGTATCGACCTTGGCGATGTAGGAGACCCACTCGATCGCGTCAGCGAGATTGTCGAGCTTCGCGGAAACCTTCTTGCCCCAGTAGAAACGGTCCCGTAATGGAGGATTGCACCGGACCCGCCTGACATCGTCTTTCAAACGTTTGGAGAGCAAGCAATTCAAATGGCTGGCAATCCCGGAAGCGGACTGGATGAACTTGCCGTGGACGATGACGAAGATGTGGAAATGAACGTGCCCGCCGCTGGCAAAATCGCCTTTTTCGCGGCCCCAGAGATATTCGGTTGGAACTCGGCGGTTCTGCATGGTTCGCCGCCAGCTTTGGAGGGTTCCGGTCAGAAAGTCATTGGCCTGAAGTGTGAAAGTTGAGGGGAAGTTGACCGTGAAATGGCTGACGTAAAGTCTTCCGTGGCTGATGCTCCACATGTAATCGAAAATCTGATGGATCGCCGACAGGATTTCCGCCCGGCTCCCTGATGGACTTTGATAGATTCGGGTTTCGTTGTAAGTTTCTTCCCGGTGGATTCTGGGTTTTCCCATAGTTGCTTGCTCCTGTAATGTTTTGTTTTCTTTTCAGTAAAATAATAACAACAGTCAGAGAAGTTTTTGTTTTGATTATGGTTTCTTCTGCTTTCGCTTTAAGTCTGTTTAAAGGTGCCTGCTGGTTTGTTTCTGGTATCGGCTTAGGGGGTTCTCCTTTGAGAGGTCTGCTTTGCTTTTTGGTGTTTGTTTGTTGGTTCGTTAGGGTGTTCTCTCTTTGTTGTTTTGTGTTTGAGGGGTTTCTTGTGCTTTGTCTTAGATAGTATTGTTCTCTCTTTTTTGCTTTGCTTAGGGTGTTCTCTCTCGTGAGATGCTTATTTTTTTTTGATAGATACAATAAAAACAAACTCTAAAACCCCCGCTTTCTCCGCCTGAGTTTGAGGGGAAAGCCTTTTCAACGGAAGTATCTGAATCAAGGAGGTCTGAAAATGGATGTCAGGATCAAGGAAACGACGGTCAATCTGATCGCAAAGCTGCTGCACCCGCTGGCCGAAGCCGGAGTGTTGAGCATCCCGGAGGAAAGGGAGATCGTGGCGCAGTTGCGAAACCTGGCGAAAAACGGCGAGACGATTCCAGCTGTGCTGCCGAAGCTGATCGACCAGCCGGAAGCCGCTGAAATGCTCGGAATCAGTCTGGCGAACTTCAAAAAGTTGGAACGAAACGGAGCCTTTCCGTTTCGACGAAAGAAGATCGGCACAGCGGTACGATACCGCAATTCCGACATCATCAAGTTCATCCTGGCGGAAGAAGACTTGTCTTCCGACAGTGGGACGGCTGAATTTGAAATATAAGTGAACTGAGACACTTGAGACATTTGAAATTTACCTTTAAGAAAACTTTTAAACAGGGGCGGAGACAGTTGAGACGTCAGCAAATTATCTTTGGAAAACGCTTGGACAAAACGAACCAAGTTTCCGTTAGAGTTTTAAAGGTGCTGAAGTAACGTCTCAACCGTCTCCACAAGTTTTGAGTTGTACAAAAAAAGAAAGCAAAGTAGGACCTTTCCGTCTCGACGGAAGAAGATCGGTACTGCGGTACGATACCGCAATTCCGACATCATCAAGTTCATCCTTGCGGAAGAAGACACTGATGGCTCAGAAGATGCAAACTGAAGAAATTTCATTACTTACCTCGTTGTCGTTAAAATCAGGGCACAAGCCCGCATTAAAAAAACAGACATGAGGTAGGAGGAGAACTTTCATTGTATGATAAAGAAAAAACACCCCTCCGTCAAGCCCCTGAAAAGGCAAAAAATATAAATTTTGTCAATAAAAAGTAGTTTCAGTCAATCCATTGGCTATAATGATACAGGGCCCCCCCTTGTGATGAAAGTTTTCAGGCTGGTTTCAGTATCTGTTCCAATTTCTCACGTTCTGGAGAGGGAGGAAGGGCGGCAAGAAAGGCAAGGGCCTGTCGAATTCGTTCCTGTGCGGAAGAAACTTCGGTTCCGGTAACGGCTTCGATGGCTTTCAACTGGGCTTCTTCTCCGATGTGCGTGTAGTATTTGTCGGCGATTTCGGAATCGGTGCCGAGAATTGAGAGCAACACCGCTTTCGGAACTCCGGCTTCGGCGCAATGGCTGGCGAAGGTGTGCCTGAGCGAGTGGAAGCCGTACTGTGTCACCTTGCGCTTGCGTCCAGGAACGGCAACCGAAGGCTCTACGCCGATCCAGCGGATCACCCGCAGCACGTCGAGATTGACCAGATTGTTGCCGATGTTTTTGCCGGTTTTGTCGAGGTGGTTGTAGCGTTCCGCCGTTTGGGGACAGACATAATCGTTGCTTTGCCATTGGCGGGCCTCCAGCAGCACGGAAAGCAGCTTGTCCGCAATCGGAATCGTGACTTCCTTGCCGGTTTTGAACTGTTTGACCCAGATCCGCCGCCGTTCGAGGTCGATGCTTCGCCATTGCAGCAGGACACAGTCTTTGAGCCGCTGACCGGTGTACATGCCGAGATGGTAGATCACTCGAATTTCGGGTTTGTTCATCACGCGGTATTGCGGATCGTCAAGGACTTCGAGAAGCTGCCGCTCCTGCTCCCGGTTGAAGGCAAGGCGGCGGACCCCGAGACCCTGTTCTTCACGCTCCCGGCGAAAAAGAATCGTTCGGAACGGGTTTTCCGCGTCCCGAAATTCGCCCAGGGTGGAGAAGATTTTGCGGAGTCGTTTGATTTTGCGGTTGTGAGTACAGACGGCAATGCCAGTACTTTTCAGATATTGAGCGAATTTTTCGGTGTGCTGGCTGCTGATCTTGCCGACTTCCATCTGAGGATTGCCGATGAAGCGGATGAATTCATCAAGGGTGGTGCGATACTGAATCTGTTCGTTGACGGTGGCGGGTGTGGCGCGTTCCGGATGCGTGGAATAGTAATCCCAGACGCCGTCAAGCGACAGCTTGCGTATCGGAGAGCTCAAACCTCTGGCCTGTTGTACGTGGGCGGCGATGACTTCGGTTGAAGTCGCTTTGATGATCGGCAGCAGAGTTTCGGCTTTTTTGACCGCCTCGGCACGATTGGTGGTTTGCAGACTGACGGTCTTGCGGTGCCCGTCGAGTTGATAACGGTAGAAGTAGATTTTGCCGGGACCTTTGGTGAAAATCGACCCGACGCTCAAGCGTAACGATTTCTTAGCCACAGAAGAACCTCTTTGTTAAAAGTTTCTGTGGCAAAGAATAACAGCAGAAAATGCGCCGGTAATTGCCAGTATCGTCCGAAGCCGGAGAAAGCCGAAAACAGGGGGATGAGAAATTTTCGAGTGGTACTCAGTGGTACCTCAAAGGGCGTTTTCGGGCGTAAAAGTGGTACCCGGGAGAGGAATCGAACCTCCGGCCAAAAGTTTAGGAAACTTCTGCTCTATCCACTGAGCTACCCGGGCATCACCATAAAATAACCCCGCATCCGCTGAATTTCAAGCCGTTTTGACAAAATCATCCGGCCGCCCGCTCCCGCTCTCCGCCCGCAGTCGGCCAAACAACTCCCCCCTTTCAGCGAATCTCAACGAGCTCCACACCCGCAATGCGCGCAAAATCACGCAGGTGTTCCAACGTCAGCGCCGGAGCATGCACGCTGTGGTGCGCCCCGCCCGCCTCAATCCAGCGCCGCGCACCCTCGCAGAGATCCGGCTTCGGAATCCAGACCGTCCGCGCCACCGGAAGTCTCGGCAGATCCTCATCCGGCTCAACAACTTCCACCTCATTCACCACAAGGCGGAAACGACCGTCAAGCTCGATCATGCTCGCATTCAGCGCCGCACCAGGCCGCGTGCCGAATACCAGACGCGCCGGATCGGATTTCCCGCCGATCCCGAGCGGATGCACCTCAAGCCTCGGACGCCCCGCCGCTATGCTCGGACATACCTCCAGCATGTGCGAACCCAGCACCCGGCCGCGCCCCGGCTCAAAGTGATAGGTGTAATCCTCCATGAAACTCACTCCCCCCGGAAGTCCCGAAGCCATGACTTTCAACGAATGCAGCAGCGCCGCTGTCTTCCAGTCCCCCTCCGCTCCGAAACCGTACCCGTCAGCCATCAACCGCTGCGCGGCAAGCCCCGGAAGCTGATCGAATCCATGCAGATCCTCAAAGGTATCCGTAAAACCGGAGCAGTTCCCCGCCTCAAGAAAACGCCGAATCCCGATCTCCTGCCGCGCCGCAGCCCGGATCGACGCCATCGCCGGCTCCGAACAGTCCGGAATCACGTACAGATCCCGGTACTCCCGCAGAAGCTCCTCAACCTCCGCATCGGAAACCTCCCTGATGACCGCGGTCAGGTCGCCGACGCCGTACCCGTCAACCGCGTACCCGAACGCAATCTGCGCCGTAACCTTGTTCCCCTCGGTGACGGCGACTTCGCGCATGTTGTCCCCGAAACGGGCGATCCGCATCGTCTGCGAGTCGTGCCAGGCCGTCGCCGCCCGCACCCAGGCCGCAATCCGCGCCCGCACCTCCGGATCTCCGCAGAAGCCGTTCACCACCTTGCGCGCGATCCCGAGCCGCGTGCAGATGAACCCGAATTCACGGTCGCCGTGCGCCGCCTGATTCAGATTCATGAAATCCATGTCGATCGTGCTCCACGGGATGTCGCGATTCGCCTGCGTGTTCCAGTGCAGCATCGGTTTCTGCAGCAGCTTCAACCCGTTGATCCACATCTTCGCCGGACTGAACGTGTGCATCCAGAAAATGACCCCCGCACACTCCGGATCGCCGTTGGCCGCGACGATCGCCGCCGTCACCTCCGCCTGCGTCGTCACAGTCGGCTGCCAGACGATCGGCTGCGGAATCTCCCCGCTCGCATTGAGCGCGTCCACCACCGCGCGGCTGTTGGCCGCAACCTGCTTCAAGGTCTCTTCCCCGTAGAGATGCTGGCTGCCGGTGATGAAACGAATCCGGTATTCTCTCCGATCAATTCTTCTGTCCATAATACGCATTCTTCCCGTGTTTCCGGTTGTAGTGCTTGGCGATCAGGGACTCTTTCAGCCGCTGGACTTGCGGATTGATCCGCTCGGTCAGGAGCGCAATCCGGCAGAGCTCCTCGAGAATGCGGGCGTTGTAGAGCGCCTTCTTCTCGTTCACACCCCAGGCAAACGGACCGTGCCCCGCGGCCAGCACCATCTGCACGTCGTTCGGATTGAGCTTGTTCGCCCGGAAATATTCGACGATGCAGCGCCCCGTCTCAATCTCGTAATCCGCTTCGACCCGGTCGTCGGGAACCGGTTCCGTACAGGGAATGTCGCAGGCCAGATGATCCGCGTGCGTCGTCCCGTAAATCGGAACCGCCCGCTGCGCCTGCGCCCACGCCACCGCGTAGGTCGAATGCGTGTGCACGATTCCTCCAATGTGCGGAAACTCCCGGTAGAGAACCAGATGCGTATTCACATCGGTCGACGGCCGCAGATTCCCGTCGACCACCTTCCCCTCGAGATTCACGATGACCATATCCTCCGGCTTCATCTTCGCGTAGTCGACGCCGGACGGCTTGATCGCAAATACCCCGAGCTTGCGGTCGATCACGCTGACGTTCCCGAACGTGTAGATCACCAGCCCGAGGCGCGGCAGTTCGATATTCGCCCGGCAGCACTTCTCCTTGAGCTTCTTAAACATGTTTCATCGCCTCCTCTTCCAGCAGTTGCCCCAGCGCAAGATAACGCCGGTACTCGTTCTCATACCGTGCGGAATTTTCCGGAATCGGCTCGTAAACCCGGTCCACGCCCGCACCCATTTTCGCCATCGCCGTATTCAGATCCGGGTGAACCCGCGCCGCCACCGCCGCGAACATCGCCCCGCCGAGCGCGCACGCCTGCTCCGCCGCCGGAGTCTTGATCGGCAGCCCGAACACGTCCGCGCACATCTGCATGATGAACGGGGACTTGCGCGCAATTCCACCGATCGCCGAAACCGATTTCACCGGCACACCCTCCTCCCGGAATCTCTCGACGATCCGCCGCGCCCCGAACACCGTCGACTCCGCCAGCGCCCGGTAGACCATCGGCGCACTCGATCCGAGGTTCAGCCCGAGAATCCCGCCGCGCAGGTGCGGATTCGCGTCCGGCGTGCGCCGCCCGTTGAACCAGTCGAACGCCAGAATCCCCGTCGACCCGGGACGGATCTCCGCCGCCTCGCGCTCGAGCTGCGCAATCGAAATCTCCCCCGCGTATCCGAGCAGCCGCCTGAACCACGCATAGACGTCGCCGAACGCGGACTGCCCCGCCTCAAGACCGATCATCCCCGGAATCACCGACCCGTTCACCTGCCCGCAGATCCCCCGCACACACACCGGCACTTCCGGCGCCACAACTATGTCGCAGGTCGATGTCCCGACCACTTTCACAAGTTCATAAGGGGCGATCTGCGCCCCGACCGCCCCGAAGTGGCAGTCGAACGCACTGCCCGAAACCGTCACCGTCTCCGGCAGCCCGAGCTTTTCCGCCCATTTTCGGGAAAGCGTCCCGACCGGAACGTCCGCCGTGCGGGTCTCCGTGTAAAGCCGCGCGCGCAGCCCCGCAAGCAGCGGATCGACCCCCGCCAGAAACGACTCCGGCGGCAGCCCCCCCCACGACTCGTGCCACATCGCCTTGTGGCCCGCCGCACACCGGCTGCGGCTCATCGTGAGCGGATCGCTCCGGCCGCAGAGTTCGCCGGTGATCCAGTCGCAATGCTCAACCCAGCTGAACGCCGCTTCGCGCACGGCCGGATCGGTCCGCAGCGTATGCAGAATCTTGCTCCAGAACCATTCGCTCGAATAAATCCCCCCCTCGTACATCGTGTAATCGACTCCGCCGTGGCTCTTCGCGTACTCGTTGATCCGGGCGGCTTCGGCGATGGCGGTGTGATCTTTCCAGAGAATGAACATCGCATTCGGATTGTCGGCGAACTCCGGATTGAGCGCCAGCGGCGTCCCGTCGCGGTCGACCGCGCACGGGGTCGAGCCGGTCGTGTCGATCCCGATCCCGGCGATCCGGGCGGGATCGATCCCCCGGACGACTTCGCGGATGACGATTTCGATCCCCTCGAGATAATCGAGCGGGTGCTGCCGGAAACGGCTGTTCGCCGCGTCGCAGTAGAGTCCGTCCGCCCAGCGCCGGTAATGGTGCACGTGCGTCGCGAGGGTTTCGCCGTTCTCAGCGCCGATCAGAACCGCGCGAACACTGTCCGACCCGAAATCAATGCCGATCAGAAGTTTGCTCATTCTTCACCTGTTTTCGTTGACCAGAGACTTCCAGTTCATCGTATTCGATACGGTATCATCACTCTCCCGAAAATGCAACCCGCAAAACCGGATTTTATCGATCATCCGTGCGTGTACGCTCCCCCCCGGAGGGCTCACCGGAGCTGCCGGAGCACGACCGTGCTCATCGGCCCGACTTCGACGCGCTCCCCGGCCGGAAATTCCCGGCCGGTGACGATCTGCCGCCGGCGGGGGCCCTTTTCCGGGAGTTCCAGGTGAAACACCCGGTCCGGGGTCGTGTTCATCCCGATCAGCCAGGGGCCGAATTCGAGCCGGTAGAAGTCGCCGCGCCCGGCCAGAGGCGACTCCTGCCCCGGCCGGAATGTGGTGAGATCCTGGATCCAGGCGACCGGCAGCGTCTCGCCGAGGTGCACCGAATCGCGCCGGTCGGGATAGGCGATTCCACCCGCCGCCGCCGCGGAATTCGTCCAGTTCCGCCGCAGCCAGGTGATGCCCGACGGCTGAAACCGGACCTCCTCCCGCACGGTCGCAATGCGCTCGAACTCCGGCGTGATGTGGTGCACCCGGGCGAGAAAATTGACCCCCCGCAGCGCCCGCCAGTAGAGCGAAACGTAAAGAATCTCTCCGCCCTCTTTCATGGCGATCACGCCGTTCTCCTCGTCGCTGAAGAGCAGTTCCGTCTCCTCCCCGCTCATCGGCAGACCGCCTCCCGCCGCCGGCTGCCGGCGCAGGAACTCATACTGTTCCGGCAGCCGGAGCAGACCGGGCGTCAACTCCCCGGCGCCGTCGGCCGTCAACCGCGCCAGCCACGGAAAAAACCGGTTCTGCGCAAACATCTGCTGCACGATCCCGATCGCGCCGGGATCGGCCGCGACCGCCGCCGCCCGCAGCACGGAGAGCCCCGGCGCCGGCCGCTGCACATAGGCCGCCTCCCCCGGGAAATCCGAACTGCGCCAGTCGATGACGCTCTCCGCCCGCATGAGGGGACGCCCCTGCCCGTCGACCGCCGGATACCGGAAGAAACTCTCCGCCCGGATGGCCTTGCGCAGCGTCTCCAGAAGCCGCCCGTCGCCGGGTTTGTCCGGGGCGGGACGGGTCGCCTCGCAGGCGGCCGCGAGCCAGTCGAGCCGGTCGCCGCGAATCCGCACGTCGCCGAACTCCTTCGCGAGCGACTTCGCGGTCAGAAAGCGGAGCTGCCGCCCGAACGGCCAGCTCGAAACGCCCTGTGCGTCGACCGGACCGGACCAGGGCTCGATCCCGGCCGACTCATACAGAAAATGGAGCGTCCGCGCGGGCGGCAGCCCTTTCCCGGGCGCGAGCAGCCGCAGCGCGCGGTTGTTCCAGTGGAGATTCAAGTCGATGATCCGCGACTGGTCCGCCCAGGGGCGGCGATGGGTGGAAAGATGTTTCACCCCGGACTCGAACATCGCCGTCCACACCTGCCGCCGGGTGAGAGTGCGCCCGTCCTCCAGCTCGAGACGTTCATTGAGACGCGGTTCAAACTCCTGCCACAGCAGGCAGACCGCCTCCCCCGCCGGACCGAAAGCGCACCATTCGGACTCGGGTCCCGGAACCGTGTTGCGCACAAAGGCGGGATCCATGGCCGAACGCAGCGCCAGAGCGTCGACTCCCGCCAGAAGATTCTCCGCGAGCGCCGGATTCCCGAACGTCGGCGTCCACGCGGTCCGGTACGCATGCGCGGCGGTCCGCAGCTCCTCCTGATTGCGGAACTCCCGCCCCGGAACGAGCAGCAAAGCGAGCCGGTGATTCACCGCGGCCTTGAACGCCTCGAGCTCATCTCCGCTCCCGGACTCCGGCGGAACCGGCTCGGGCGGACGCCCCTGACGCTCCCCCGCCGGCGGCTCGAAAAAGCCGTCGTCATGCACGTAAAAATCATAGATCCTCCGGCTCGGCGTGCGCATCTCTTTCTGGTAATGCTCAAAATCCGCCCCGTCCGCGACGATGCCGCCGGTCGCGGCGATTTCAAACTCCACCCGCGACTTCCGGTAGGTCACCGACATCGGAATCGGCACCGTCACGTAATAAAAACGCCCCGGCACCGCCGCGGATGCACTGCCGTGATCGAGAATGTCGACGTCACCGAAGTGCCGGAATCCGACCTGTCTGCCGTCGACGTAGAGAATCAGCATGTTTTCGTTCACGTCGTCGCCCCGGAGTTTCACCGTGACGTAGTTCGGCCGGCGCGGGTCCACGCGCATTTTGAACCGCATATTGCCCCCCTGCCACGAAACCGGCTCGAGCGGCAGCAGTTCGCGCGCGGTCTCCGCCGGATCACCCGTTTCGACGACGCGCGTCTGCGGACCGGCAAAACCGTGACTGCGCTCGGAACTCCGGTCTCCGAACCGGATCGAATCGAGTATCGCCGCCTGAACGGCGGTCACCGCCACCATCGCGGCAATCGCGATCGCGGAAAAAACTTTCATGACTCACTCCTGTCTTCTCAACTCTTCAGCATTCGCGCCCGCGGCATCGGCACCGCTCCCGGCAATCCCCGGCAGCGCGAGCGCCCGCTCCACCTCCGCCCGGAATCCGAACGGATCGGGCGACGCGAGCGAACGCCGGAAATGTTCGCGCGCCTCGGCGTTCCGTCCCTGCAGCCGCGCCGCCTCCCCGCGCAGAAAGTGATATTTGATCGTCAGATCCTCCATCGCCCCGGGATCGCACTGCGCCAGCTCCTTCTCCGCCCCCGCCGGATCGCGCTGCTCCATCCGCAGCAGCGCCGCGTAGTAGTGCAGCAGCGAGGCGTTGCCGACCCGGTTCGCAAGCGCGTCGTCGATCAGCCGCTGCGCCGCGGCGTACTCCCGGAGCATGATCAGCCGGATCAGCAGATTCATGGCGGGAGCCTCCCCGCCGGTCAGACGGTACCCCTCCAGCAGAACCCCCACCGACTCAGGCGTCACCCGGCCGCCCGCCCGCTGCTCGAGCGCCAGCGCCCACGCGACGAAATCCGACGAACGCCAGAACGGCGTCCCGCGCACCGGATTCACGAGGAACGCTCCCGCCAGCACCACCGCCGAAACCGGCAGAAACCAGCGCCGCGGACGCCGCAGCGCGATCCGCACCGTCTCCACCGCGAGCAGCGCGAACGGCAGCAGCAGAATCAGCCGGTACCGCCCCATCGGCCAGTTCGCCGAAATCGGCAGCGCCAGCGTCAGAACCGCCAGCACGATCAAGCTCTCCCGGCGCAGAAACCGCCCCGTCACCACCACCAGCACCAGACCGGCAAGCGCGAACGGAATCAGCAATCCGGGCCCGATCAGAAACTTCAGCCCGGGGAAGTATTCGCGGATGAAATAGTAATTCAAATTGTCCGGAATCTCATGGGCGAGAAACACCATCGGCATTCTCCCGGCGGCGTTCAGACCGATCCGGAACAAGCGGTATCCGAGCGAATCCGGAACCGCCGTTGCGCCGCCGCCCCCGTCTCCGCCGCCGGCCGGCGCGCCGATCCGGTTGACCGTCGCAGAGTACTCCACGACGTTGAAGAACGGACTCCACCCGCCGTTGAAACAGCGATTCAGCCCCCCGACCGCGATCCAGACCGCAAACACCGCGGCGACGACCGGCAGCACCCGGCGCCAGTTCCCCCGCCCCCGGCGGAACTGCACCAGAAAAGACCAGCCGACCGCGGCAGCCACCCACAGAAGCGCCGTCGGCCTCCCGATCGAAGCCAGCCCGAGCAGCACTCCGGCAATCCACCCCGACCCCCGGCGGAAATGGAGCTTCTCCGCCAGCAGAATCCCCGCGAAACTCGCGGAAAAGGCGAACAAAAGCAGCGTCTCCTGCAGCATGGACAACTCATACATCACCGCCGGCGCGTAGAACGCCGCGACCGCCCCCGCCGCGAGCGCCGCCCGGCGGCTCCCCCAGAGCCGGAGCGCCGACCAGGCCGTGAACACCGCCGTCCCGGTTCCGCAGAACAGCTGGATCACCGCCAGCGCCGCGACCGAATGCGAAGCGCCGTTCAAATGGTAGATCAGCGCGACCAGCGTCCGGTGCAGCGTGAACACGGGGTGGATTCCCGGATCCCCCCACTGCCCGTACCGCAGCAGCGAGAGCATATCCAGCCCCGGCACCCGGTGGAAATACCGCAGCGGCGAATCGAGCCAGCCGAAGAAAAGCACCAGCCGCACGGCCAGCGCCAGCGCCCCGACGGTGCACAGGACTCCCCGCTCCCGGCGCAGAGCCTCCGGCAGGGCAAAGCGTTTCGATTTAATCTCTCCATCCATACAGCGGGAATATACTCCCGTCCGGGCGCGATTGCAAGAAAAAAACCGCCTTTTCCCGCGGCAACGGCCGCAAAAAAACCGGAACGGCACTTGTATATTCCGGCGAGATGGTTATATTAACGGAGGTACGTCGATTGCGGGCAATCGCGGCCGGAGATGTTTCGACACCGTCCGGCTGAGGAAAGTCCGGACTGCATAGAGCGGGGAGTCCTCTTGAAAAGGAGGATACTGCGGACAATACGCCGCAGGAAGGCCAGTGCAACAGAAAGCAAACCGCCCGGATCCGTCCGGGTAAGGGTGAAAAGGCGGGGTAAGAGCCCACCGGGCGCGTCAGCGAGAGCGGCGCCGCATGGTAAACCCCTCCCGCAGCAAGACCAAATAGGGGGTGAGCCGTTGCTCGCGGCGCTATGAACCCCGGGTTCTGGTCGCACAGACAGATGATTGCCCATCCGCCACCGGCGGAGGACAGAATCCGGCTTACAGCAGTCGACGTGCTCTTGAAGTGTTTTTTCGTATTTCATATAAGTATCCGCGCCGGAAGCCGGCGGCGGGACGGTGCGGGAGGAGAGAGTCTGGCCCTCTGCCCCCCGCGCCGGAAACAGTCCGGAGATGTTGAGAAGATGGCTAAGTATGCGATTCTGAGTGACATCCACGCCAACTACGATGCGTTGAAAGTGGTGCTCGAAAAGTGCAGGGAACTCGAGGTGGATCATTACGTCTCCCTCGGTGATATCGTCGGTTACAATGCCGACCCGCAGATCTGCGTGCGCACGATTTACGAGCTCAACTGCATTGCGCGCGTCCGCGGCAATCACGACGAATACACGGCCAACGGCGACATCGAAATCTCCGGCTTCAATCCCCACGCGAAGAAAGCCGTGGAATGGACCCGGGCGCACCTCGACGAAGCTGAACGGAACTGGATCGGCAGCGCGCCGTTCCGGACCACAATGCAGAACTGCAACACCACGCTCGTCCACGCCACGCTCGATTCGCCCGAAAACTGGGGATACATCTTCGACGCGCACCATGCGGCCGACAATTTCAACTATCAGTTCACCTCGCTGTGTTTCTGCGGGCACTCGCATGTGCCGGTCGCGTTCTGCAAGAAACCGGTTTCAAGCCACATCGAGGAGATCGAAGAGTGGAACTACAACCCCGAACTCGAGGATGACAACTTCGACTACACCCTCGCCGACGAACTGCCGGTCGAGATCAAGGTCGGCTACAAGTATCTGTTCAACATCGGCAGCATCGGCCAGCCGCGCAACCGCGACCCGCGCGCGAGCTTCGCGGTGCTCGACACGGTCGCGCGCTGTGTCACGCGGTATCGGCTGCCCTACGACATCGCGAGCCAGCAGCAGAAGATCATCGACGCGGGGCTGCCGGAGCGTCTCGCCACCCGGCTCGAACTCGGAAGCTGAGTCTCCGGCTGCTGTTCAGAAAAAGTGAAGAGCTCATCGGTCAAACGGATTCTGGCGGTCAAGCCGAGCAGCCTGGGGGACATCCTCCACGTTTTCCCGGCGCTTGAACTGCTGCGGCGGCACTGCCCGGAGGCTGAACTCGACTACCTCGTGCACCCGGCGTTCGCGGAGATTCTCGACTACAGCCCCTGCCCGATCTCCGAGCGGATTTTGTTCAACCGCAAACGGCTCGGGCGGCTGACCACGCTGGTGCCGGAATTCGCGCATCTCGTGCGGGAACTCAGACGGCGGCGCTATGATCTGGTCATCGACTTTCAGGGGCTGACGCGCAGCGCGATTTTCGCGGCGGCGGCGAAAGGGGGTCCGGTGGTCGGCTTCGCGCGCCCGCGCGAACCGGCGGCGAAACTCGGATACACGCTGAAGTTCGACGTTCCGCCCGGTCATGCGGTCGAGCGCAACGTGAATCTCGTCAATGCGCTGTTCGGCGCGTCCGACCCGGTTCCGGAGCCGCTCCTGCCGGAGAATCCGGAAAATGCGGCGAAACTGCGGCAGCTCCTGCCCGGTCCGATTCCGGAGAAGCTGGTCGCACTGCTGCCCGGCAGCCGGTGGAAGACCAAGACGTTTCCTCCCGCGCTGTTCGCGGAGGTGATCCGGCGCATCCACCGGGAGACCCCGGAGTGCGCGTTCGCCATTGTCGGGACCGCGGGGGACTCGCCCGCCGCGGCGGAGATCCGGCAGCTGGCCGGCGGCGGCGTTCCGCTCTTCGACCTGACGGGGAAAACCTCGCTCGGGGTCATGATGGAGCTGCTGCGCAATTCGCGTCTCGTGCTCAGCAACGACTCCGGACCGATGCACGCCGCGGCCGCGCTGCAGCGGCCGGTGTTCGGATTCTTCGGGCCGACGGACCCGGCCAGAACCGGGCCTTACGGCAGGATTCACCGGATCTACCGGAGCGAAGCGCCCTGCCTCGGCTGTCTGAAACGAAACTGTCCGGAGGAGCCGCCGGCCTGTCACCGGCTCGACGCCGCCCGGATTGCTGACGACTGTAATCAAACTCTGGCAACAGGAGAATAAAATCATGTTCAAATCAATCGCCCTGACCCTACTCATCTGCTGCGCGGCGGTGACCGCGTCGGCCCAGATCGGCATGGACCTCTCGCTGAACCGGACCAACTATATGCAGTATGAACCGATCTACGCCTGCGTGACGCTGCGCAACGACACCGCCCGGCCGCTGCTTTTCGGGAAACATCCGAAACTGCAGGGATATATTCTTTTCGAGGTGACCGACCAGCGCGGAAACATCGTGCCGAAACGGCCGGGAATGGAACTCTCCGTGCGCGGGCTCGTGCTCTCTCCGGGGCAGATCAAACGCATGATCGTGCCGATCAACCGCTATTATCAGCTCGACCGGACCGGGGTCTACCGGGTTCACGCCTACGTTTCGCACTCGCTGCTGCCGAGCGAATACAAGACCCGGGATCTGAAGTTCAACGTCGAACCCGGAATCCAGGTCTGGAAACAGACCGTCGGAGTCCCGGAACTCAATACGAAAGAGGCCGGCAACGGGGTCTCCGCCGAGCGGACCTACAACATCCGGTCGATCACGGAGGGGGCGACCAAGGCCTACTATCTCGTGATCGAGGACGATCAGAAGATCTATTCGGTAATCCGGATCGGCAAGGCGGTCGGCTACGAACGCTTCTCGGTTCAGGTCGACATGCTCAGCCGGATTCATCTGCTCATGCCGCTCTCGCCCAAGGTGTTCCAGTATCTGGCGTTCTCGATTGACGGCAAGCCGGTCGCGAACGAATACCGCAAGACCGCCGCGACCATTCCGATGCTGTTCCGCAATCCCGATACCGGCATCGTCACGCTCGTCGGCGGCGAGACCGCCCGCGCGGGGGTCGATTTCGCCGATCCCAACGCCGGACTGGTCAAAGCCGCGGATCTCCTCTCGGAAGACGACGCGGCCGCGACCGGCAATCCCGCGCCTCCCCCGAAAGCGCCCGCCGCTCCGGGGCTGGTCGATCTCGGCAAAGATCTGTGACCGGGGAGGACTCTTTCATGCACAATCAGGAACTCTCCCGGTTCCGGATCGGCGATACGGAACTGCGTTACCGGCACAATCCGGAGGATGGACGGATCGAACTCGCGCTGGCTCCGGCCGGCGCCCCGGAGCGGGAGACCGTCCCGGAGGAGACGCTCGTGCCGCTGGCGGAAGTCAAAATCCGCGGCGACCACAACACCTGCGGCTTCGGCGCGGGGCGCACGATGCGCGAAAACGGCTCGACGGAGCGTTTCCGTTTCCGCGATCAGAGGAGAGAGGGGCGGACGGTCGTCACGACCCTCGCGGACCCGCGCGGGTATGAGCTGATCCATCACCTGAGCTGGCGCGATGAGACGCCGGTTTTCTCTGTCCGGATCGAATTCGTGAACCGCTCGGAGCAGCCGGTCGTGCTCGACATGATCGAGAGTTTCGCCCTCGGCGGAATCGGCCCCGGAACCGCGGCCGAACAGTCCGGACAGGTCAAACTGCACCGTTTCCGCTCGAACTGGAGCGCGGAGGGGTATCACGTCTGCGATACGGCCGAGGCGCTCCACCTGGAACGCTCCTGGAACAGGCACTCGATCCAGTGCGAACGGTTCGGCCAGATCGGCACCATGCCCGTGCGCGGATTCCACCCGTTCGCGGCGGTGGAGGAGACGCAAACCGGAGTCTTTTACGGGGTGCAGCTCGCGTGGGCGGGCTCCTGGCAGATCGAATTTTCGCGCCGCCGGAACTTCAGTTTCAGCCTCTCCGGCGGGCTCGCGGACCGGGAGTTCGGCCACTGGAGCAAACGCATCGCCCCGGGGGAGAGCTTCTCCGGGCCGGAGGCGTTTCTCGCCTGCTCCGCCCGCGGTTTCGACGCGCTGTGCGAACGGCTGCTCGCGGAACAGGAGGCGCGGCTCGACGTGCCGGAATCCGAGGAGGATCTGCCGGTCATCTTCAACGAGTGGTGCACGACCTGGGGCAACCCGAGCGAAAAAAACATCCTCGCCATCGCCGATAAACTCCGCGGAACTCCCGTGCGCTACTTTGTGATCGACGCGGGCTGGTTCAAGACCCCCGGCACGGAGTGGTACAACTCCCAGGGGGACTGGGTGCCGAGCCGGGAGCTTTTCCCGGACGGCATCAAAGCCACCGCCGAACGGCTGCGCGAACGCGGGTTCATCCCGGGCATCTGGTTTGAATTCGAGGTGTGCGGCCCCGGGTCAAAGGCGTTCACCGAACAGCGGGAACATCACCTTACGCTCGACGGCATCCCGGTCTTTCCGGATCGGCACTTCTGGAATCTGAACGATCCGGAGGCGATCGCCTATCTCGAGGAGCGCGTCGTGCAGATGCTCCGGAACAACCAATTCGGCTACGTGAAAGTCGACTACAATGAGACCGTCGGCTTCGGCTGCGACCATCCGGATTCCCCGGGCGAAGGGCTGCGACGCCAGGTGCTCGGCACCTGGCGGATGTTCCGGCGGCTCCGCGAGGTCAACCCGGATCTCGTGATCGAAAACTGCGCCTCGGGCGGCCACCGGCTCGAACCGTCGATGTTCGCCCTGAGTTCGATGTCCTCGTTCTCGGACGCCCACGAAGAGCCGGAGGTCCCGGTGATCGCGGCTTCGCTCCACCGGCTCATGCTGCCGCGCCAGTGCCAGATCTGGGCGGTGGTGAAGCCGGAACACGATCTGACGAAACTCGGGTACATCCTCTCCTCGGCGATGCTCGGGCGGTTCTGTCTCTCGGGCGACGTCCTCGGACTCTCCCCCGAACAGTGGGCTCTGACCTGCCGCGCGATGGAGTTTTACCGCCGCCTCGTCCCGCTGCTGAAACACGGCTCGAGCACGCTCGCGACCATGATGGGCCCCGCATGGCGGCAGCTGCGCGGCAATCAGCTCCTGATCCGCCGGAGCAGGAACGGCACGGAAGCGGCGCTCTTTCTGCACGTATTCAACGATCCTCCGTCGCAGATCGCGTTCCACCTGCCGCCGGGCGGGGAATGGCGGATCCTCGAGGAGTTCGCCGCGCCGGGGACAGGCATCGCCTCGATCGTCGGCGGGGAGTTCCGGCTCGATTCCCCCGCGGCCATGAGCGGCAGAGTCGTGAGAATCGGACTCGCCGACCGGTAAAAAAACAGGCCGTCCGCAACCGGATTCCGGTTCACGGGCGGCCTGAATCGTATCGACGTTCAGCGTTTCCGGCGCACTTTGAACGTGCGGATGTCAAACGGACGGAAGTCGAGTTCGACCTCGCCGTTCCGGAACTCAAAGGAGTCGAGCTCTTCCCATTCGATGAGGTTGGTCTCGATGAGCCGGGCCTCTTTCAGCGTGGTGCAGAGCCGGGTGCGCGAAGCCGACCCCGCGGTCTCGACGAGCCGGATCACGAGATCGTCGCTCTTCTCCGCCTTTTTGACGACTTCGAGCGAAACGGATCCGCCCAGCACCGAGAACGGCACTTCCGCGGTCAGCCGGCGGCCGGCAAACTGCAGCGGCGCGCGGTTCAACTGCGCGGCCTCGCTCCAGACATTCGATTCGGCGAGGGCTCCGACGTGCGGCAGATAGGCGTAGGTGAACACCTGGCGTCCCTGATCCGCATTCCAGTCCGGATATTTCGGCGAACGCAGCAGACACAGGTCGAGGTTCCCTTCGTTCGTACGGTAACCGTACTTGCAGTCGGTCAGCATCGCGACACCGTATTTCCCGGCGGAGAAATCGACGTAACGATGACCCACGACCTCGAATTTCGCCATATCCCAGCTCGTGTTCGAGTGGGTCGGACGCTTCACGTAACCGTACTGAATTTCAAATGCGGCTTCTCCGGCGCAGACCGCCACCGGGAAATTCACGCGGAGCATGCGGCGCGATTCGTGCCAGTCGACCTCCGTCTCGAAGTCGAGCCGCTTCGAGTTCGCGGCCAGACGGACCGTCTGCCGGATAAACGAGGCGTTTCCGACTTTCCACTCGAACGAGAGCGTCGACTCGACCGAACCGGTAACGCACTTTGAATGCGAAATCGGTTCCGCGCCGGTCCGCTGCTCCTGCTCGTAGAAGAAATCCACGTCCCACGCCTCGAAGTTGTTCGGGCGGTCGACGTAGAGATTGAAGACGTTGCCGTTTTCGCCGGGACGCAGCGTCTCGCAGTCGGCCTCCTTGTCGAAGGCGCGCACAAGTTCGCCGCGGGCGTCGAACTCATACCGGACCAGCAGGTTCTCCAGCACCAGGGAGTGACTCTCCTCGACGGCGGCGGCGCGTTTCGCGCCGCGTTTCCAGACCGCCGCGCCGGAGGCCGGAATCCTCCCGGCCGCGCGACGCCCCTGAACTTCAACGGCGTTTCCGGCCAGATCGGTGATCTCGCAGTCGGCCCAATCCTCCGGCAGTTCGACCGGATTCGTGTACGGCGTCGACAGCGTGTTGACGAGCGTGAGCGCATCCGCCTCCGGAACCGTGATCGACTCCGCCGCCCGGGCGATGAGACGGCCGCACACCTCGAAGAGTTCCGCATGCTGCTTCTCGGTCACCTCGTAGACTTTCCGGATGGACGAGCCCGGGATGATATCGTGGAACTGATTGATGAGAAGCGTCTTCCACGCCTTGTCGAGTTCCGCCGCCGGATACTCCGAAACCGGAGCCATCGAGCAGAGGAACTCGGTCGCGGTCAGGAGCTGCTCGAGTTTGCGGTTGTTGCGTTTCGTGCGGGCCTGCGTGGTCAGCGTGCCGCGGTGCATCTCCAGATACAGTTCGCCGACCCAGCGGCAGAGTCTGCGCTGCTTCACCGCGTCGCTCGCGGCGAGGCGCTCGAAGAACTTGTCAGCGCGGCCGAACTTCACTTTCGGCATGCCCTCCATGTTCCCGAGCAGCAGCGCGCGCTCGATGTGCTCCTCTTTCGGGCCGCCGCCGCCGTCGCCGATGCCGAAGAGACTGATGAACTCGTCGAGCATGTCCGACTCCTTGAAACGGTCCTGCGCCGCGCAGAGTTCGGTCGGGAACACAAATGCGTTGTAGGTGTCCTCCGGCGGGAAGTGGGTCAGCACTTCGGAGCCGTCGATCCCCTCCCAGAAGAACGTGTTGTGCGGGAAGCGGTTGAACTGATTCCACGAAATCTTCTGCGTCAGGAAGAAGTCGCAGCCGCATTTCCGGATGATCTGCGGCAGCGCGGCCGAGTATCCGAACACGTCCGGAATCCAGAGGTTCTTCACGTCGAACCCGAACTCATCCATGTAGAAGTTCTTGCCGTGCAGGAACTGGCGGACCATCGACTCCCCGGAGATCAGATTGCAGTCCGCCTCGACCCACATGCCGCCCTGAAGCTCCCAGCGTCCCTCCGCCACGCGGCGGCGGATCTTCTCGTAAAGTTCCGGGTAGTGCTCTTTCACAAAGGCGTAGTGCTGCGGCTGCGAGGCGCCGAACACGTACCCCGGGTATTTATCCATCATGTCGAGCTGATTGGCGAACGTGCGCGCGCACTTGCGGATCGTCTCGCGAACCGGCCAGAGCCAGCCCGTGTCGATGTGCGCATGCCCGACCAGACTCGCTTTCAGCGCCGACCCGAGCGCCGGCAGCGAAAGCATCTTCGCAAGCGGCCGGCGCGCCGCAGCCGCATTGGCCGGATCGTCGGCATAGACGTTGACCGCCTCATTCATCGCCGCCAGCAGCTTGCGGCGGCGGTAGTCCGCCTCGGGAAGAGTCTCATAGTAATTCAGCAGAAGTTCCAGCTCGATGCGCATGTGCCAGAGCTCCGTGTTGAAGAGCCCGACCCGCATCGCCTTGACCTTGCCGGGGAAATACCCCTCCGGCTTTTCGATGAGCCGGTGCGGCTCCTCGTCCATGAACACCCCGAACAGCGAATTCGCGGCCGCTTCGACGTAGAGGTCGAGCCGCCCGTCTTTCAGAAACTCCGGCGGGAACTGGCAATACTCTTTCGTGTAATGCGCGTTGATGACGCTGTTTCCGGTCAGCGCGAACGCCGGAACTCCGGCGGCGTCGAACACCAGACTCTCCCCGGAGAGATTCAGCTGCATCGCGACCGGTTTGCCCCGCCACGACTCCGGCAGTTCCGCCGTGAGATGAAACCAGGCGCTCTCCCACGCCTCGCCCCAGTCGTCTCCGGTTCTGATCGGCTTATATTGCAGTGTCAGCCGGTCGGCCCAGCGGACCGGCTCCCGGCTGTTCGCGAATTCCGCCTGAATCTCCCGTGCCTCAGACAGCAGATCCGGCTCACAACGCCTCAGAAAACGCTGGCAGCGGTCCAGGTACAGTTTCATCTCTTCCTGTCGCATTTTTTCCCTTTCTATAACTCGCAGGTGCAGATCATAATACAACCGATTGCATTTCTGGTAATGTACATCCGTAAACGGGAAATGCAATCTCCGGAGAGCGGGAATCGCGATTTTTCCGCGTCGAAACCATCCCCGCCGCCCGAATTGCAAAAACGGCCGCAAGGCGCTATATTATGATGCGAAAATCCGGTTCCGGAGCCGTTGCCCGCTGCACCCCGGACGGAATCCAGCTCTTCAGCGGGAGGAGGAGAACTCATGGGACACATCGCCGACAACGTCGCCGAACTGATCGGCCGCACGCCGCTCGTCCGGATCAACCGGCTCAATGACGGAAACGCGGAAATCATCGTCAAACTCGAATCGGCCAACCCCGGCGGCAGCGTGAAAGACCGCGTCGGGCTCGCGATGATCGAGGAGGCGGAAAAATCCGGCGCCCTGCGCCCCGGCGCACTCATCATCGAACCGACCAGCGGAAACACCGGAATCGGACTCGCGCTCGCCGCCGCCGTCAAAGGGTATCGGCTGATCCTGACCATGCCCGAAACCATGAGCATCGAACGGCGCAAACTGCTCGCCGCCTACGGCGCGGAAGTCGTGCTGACCGACGGCGCCCGCGGCATGCAGGGAGCCATCGACAAGGCCGAAGAGATCCACAACGCGAATCCCGGCAGCTTCATCCCGCAGCAGTTCGCCAATCCCGCCAACCCCGCGGCCCATCTCGCCGCCACCGGACCGGAGATCTGGACCGATACCGACGGGAAGATCGACGCTTTCGTCGCCGGAGTCGGCACCGGCGGAACCATCACCGGCATCGGCCGCTTCCTGAAAGAACACAACCCCGGAATCCGCATCATCGCGATCGAGCCGGACACCTCCGCCGTGCTCTCGGGCAAACCGGCCGGAGCTCATAAACTTCAGGGAATCGGCGCGGGATTCGTCCCCGCGGTGCTCGACCGCTCCGTCATCGACGAAGTCGTCCCCGTCAGCGCCGAAGCCGCGGGCGAAACCGCCCGGAAATGCGCCCGCACCGAGGGAATCCTCATCGGCATCTCCGGCGGAGCGGCGCTCTCGGTCGCGCTCGAGATGAGCCGCAAACCCGAGTGGCGCGGCAAAACCATCGTCGTACTGCTCCCGGATTCCGGGGAACGCTATCTCTCGACCTGGCTCTTCGACACGCTCTGAGACTCCCCGAACCGCCCCGCCATCAGGACCGGAGACACAACCCTCTCCGCCGGCACCGGCTCCCCGCCGCGCAACAATGCGGCGAGAAGTTCGACCGCCAGATGGCCGATCTCCTCAAACCGCAGATCGACCGTGGCGGGGCGCGGAGAAACGTATCTCAGAGCCGTCTCGTCCGCGCCGCACCCGATCACATGGCGCAGCTGCAGCGTGCGGGTTTCCCCCCGCAGCTCGCGCCACACGCCCGCAAGCGCGCCGTCCGTGCAGAAGAACGCCCCCGTCGGAGCGGCAGGCCCGTGCAGAAAACGTCCCGCCAGAATCCGGTTCGCCACGATCGGGGAGTGGGCGGAGATCCCGGGAACGGTGAACTCCGTCACAACCATCCCGCCCGCGCTCGCCACGCGCCGGAATCCGGCGACCCGCCGCCGGAACTCCGCATCGGAGCCGTCCGGATTGAACACCGCCACGCGCCGATGTCCCTGCCGCATGAGGAATTCCGCCGCGATCTCCCCGGCCCGCGTGCCGTCCCAGGTCACGCCGCAGCGCTCCGGATTCCCCTCCCCGACCGGAGCGCAGCAGCGAATCCACGGAACCCCGTGCAGCGCACTCTCCGCCGCCGCCGGCAGCCAGCCGCCGTACACGATCACGCCGTCGCAGCTCCGCGCGTCGAGATTCCCCGCCGCCGCCGCGCCGGAGAGCACCAGCCGGAGATGACGCGCCTCCAGCGCCTGTTCGACCCCGTCGAGCAGACGCGGCACCCCCGGACGCGCGAGAAAACGGCGCAGCAGCTCCCCGCCGGGATGGAGAAACGCGATGTTCCCCGTCCTCACCCCGATCCGCTCCCCGGTCTTGGGGCCGGGACGGCGCAGATCCGGCACAAAACCCGTTTTCGCAACGACCGCTCGAATCCGCGCCGCCGTCGCCGCACCGACCCGCCCCGGCCGATTGAAGTAGTTCGACACCGAACTCACACTCACGCCCGCCATCCGGGCTATCTCCACAATCGTCATAGCGCTCTTTCTCCGCTCCCCCGCCCGTTCGTCCGATGTAAAATTCCCCCGGGATTTTACATCTCCGGCATGAGAAAAGCGGGAGACGGAATCCGCCCCCCGCTTTTCCGGCAGAGAGCCTTTCTTCTATTCGGCCTCGACCTCGGCCTGATGTCTGGCGATGATCTCGTTCGCGACGTTGGCGGGGACCTGCTCGTAGCGGACGAAACTCATTTCAAACGAACCGCGTCCCTGCGTCATGCTGCGCAGTTCGGTCGCATATTTGCGCATTTCGGCGTAGGGGACTTCGGCGGAGACGACCTCCATGCCCTCTTCGACGCTCATGCCGAGGATGCGGCCGCGCTTGTGGTTCAAGTCGCCGGTGATGTCGCCCATGTACGCATCCGGAATGTGCACATCGACGTGCATGACCGGTTCGAGCAGAACGGGTTTCGCCTGCGCCATCGCCTCCTTGAACGCCATGCGCCCGGCGATCTTGAACGCCATTTCGTTTGAATCGACCGGGTGATACTTGCCGTCGTAAACGGCGACGCGGACTTTCTCGACCGTGCAGCCGACCAGCGGTCCGCTCTCCATGGTCTCGGCGACGCCCTTTTCGACCGCGGGGATGAAGTTCTTCGGGATCGTCCCGCCGACGACCTCGTTCACAAACTCATACCCCGCCTCGTTCGGGGCGATGCGCAGAAACACCTCCGCGAACTGACCCGCGCCGCCGGTCTGCTTCTTGTGGCGGTAGTGGCCCTCGCCGGGAGCCGTAATCGTCTCGCGGTACGGAACTTTCGGCGTGTCGAGAATCGCTTCGACCTTGAACTGGTCCTTCAGCCGCTTCGCGACGATCGCGAGATGCTGGTCGCCCATGCCGGAGAGCAGAAACTCGTGCGTGACCTCGTCGCGGCGCAGCCGGACGGTCGGATCGCATTCGCGGATCTTCGCGAGACCGGCCGAGATTTTCTCGTCGTCACCGGACTTCGCGGCCGAAACGGCGTAGGACATGACCGCGGCCGGATAGTCGATGCCCGGCAGCGGCGTCTCGGTCGGTACCGCCGAAATCGTATCGCCGATGTGGGTGTCCTTGAGCTTCGCGACCGCGAAAATCGCTCCCGGACCGGCCTCTTTCACCGGAGTCTGATTCTTGCCGTTCATGAACAGCAGCGACCCGAACCGCTCTTTCACCCCGGGACGCGACAGATTGTAGACGTCCGTGTCGGCCTTGAACACGCCGGAAACCGTCCGGATGAATGTCAACTGGCCGCTGAACGGATCGTTCAGGCTCTTGAACACGATGCCGATCGGCGGACACTCCTCGCCGATCTTGCGCTTGGCGCCGTCGACCGTCACGTAATTGAGCGGCGACGGGAAGAGCGCGACGATCGCATCCATGAGTTCGGAAATCCCGATGTCCTTGACCGAACTGCCGGCGAACACGGGAATCGTGCGGCCGCTCTTGATCGTCTTCAACAGTCCGGTGTGGATCTCCTCGTCGGTCAGCTCCTCGCCGTCGAGATAGCGCATCATGAGGTCGTCGTCGGTCTCGGCGATCGCATCGAGCCAGAGACCGCGGCACTCGGCCACGTCGTCGGCGATCTCCGCCGGAATCTCCTTGTCGAACAGCACGTTCACGACCCGGCTGAAATTCGCCTCGGAACCCACCGGCCAGTAGAGCGGGATGATGACGTTCTTCCCGTGGTTGCGCCGCATCTGCTCGAGCGTCGCCTTGAAGTCGGCCCGCTCGCGGTCGAGACGGTTCACAATGCCGAAACGCGGAATGCCGCGCTGTTTCGAGAGTTTCCAGGCCCGGGCCGTTCCGATCTGGGGACCGTCCACGGCGTCGACGACCACGAGCGCGGCGTCGGCCTCGCGCACGGCCGCGACGTATTCCCCGATGAATTCGGCGTATCCCGGAGTATCGACGAAGAAGAACTCGTCGCCCTTCCACTTGCAGTTCATCACGGAGGAGTAGATGCTCGAGCCCTTTTCCTGTTCATCGGCCATGAAATCGGAGACGGTGTTCTTCGATTCGACGCTGCCCGGTCGCGGAATCGCCCCGCACTTGAAGAGCATCAGTTCGCAGAGCGTGGTTTTCCCGCAGCCGGAATGTCCGGCGACAACGAAGTTTCTGCACTCGGTGGCTTTGGTCATAGACTCCCCCCTTATGTTTGGATTGAATTCCGGAAAAAACAGTTGTGGAAGAACTTCTCCGCCCGGATTCTCCGGGCTGTTTTAACACTAGCATCATCGTTTTGAAAATACAACCCGGATTTCCGGCGAAAACAAAAAAAAATCATTTTTTCCCGGAGCGCCTTTACAAAAACCGGGAAATGTGCTATTTTACCCGGACAGTTGTTTCTTCAACCGGACGCGGAATCATGCACGATCTCCACATTCATACGACGTTGTCCCGCTGCGCACGGGAGGACGCGGCCCCGGGCGGCTACCTCGCGGAAATCCGCCGCCGCCCGTTCACGGTCGCCGGTTTCGCCGACCATCTCTGGGACAGCGACGTTCCGGGCGCGAGCGACTGGTATCGCCCGCAGGACATTCCGCACGTGCTCTCGCTGCGGCGGGAGCTCGCGGACGTCACGATTCCCGGCGTCCGGCTGCTCTTCGGCTGCGAGACGGAGTACATCGGCAACGGCGTGGTCGGACTCACGCCGGAACACGCGGCGCTGTTCGACTTCGTCCTGGTTCCGGCCAACCACTTCCACATGGAGGGGTTCGTGCGCCCCGCGGGGATGGAGGGCTCCGACGAACTGCGCAGACTCTTTCTCGACCGCTTTCTCGAGGTGTGTGAAATCGACTTCGCGTTCGGCATCGCCCACCCGTTCGTGCCGATCGGCTTCTTCGACCGCGGGGAAGAGCTGCTCGCCGGAATCCCGGACCGCCTCTTCGAGGAGTGTTTCCGGGCGGCCGCGGAGAAGAGAAAATCGATCGAACTGAATCTCTCGATCTTCCGGAAAATGCCTCCGGGGGCGCTGCGGGAGTACGAGCGGGTCATGACCATCGCGCGCGAATGCGGCTGCCGCTTTCACACCGGCTCGGACGCGCATGGGCTCGGTCAGTTCGGCGAGGAGACGTTCCGCGCGGGCGGGGAGTTCGCGCGCCGCTGCGGAATTGCAATGCCGGAGGATCCGACGGCGGGAGGCGTCAACTGAAATTCCGTTTCATCCACTCGGGAGATCTTCATCTCGGATTTCCGTTCGACCGCCTCGACGGGGTTGTCCCGGCGGAGGCGGCGCGTCTGCGGGCCGGACTCTTCGCCGCTTTCGACCGCCTGATCGATATGACGATTGCGTCCGGAGCGGATCTTCTGCTGTTCGCGGGAGACGTGTTCGACCGGAATTTTCACTGCACGGAGAGCCGGAGGCGGTTTCTCGAGGCGATGAGAAAGCTCGAAACGGCCGGCGTGCGCGTCCTCATCGTCGCCGGAAATCACGATCCGCTCCCGGAGTGGGAGATTGCGCCGCTGCTTCCCGGCAACGTCCGGCTTTTCGGAGCGGAACCCGGAGTCGAACGGTTCTCCGTCGACGGGAACCCGGCGGCGGTCTCCGTGGCGGGAGCCAGCCACGACAGCCGCAGAGTCGTGGCAAATCTCGCGGCGCTCACGGCGCGGGAACTCGCCCGCGAACCGGGGTTCCGCATCGGGCTCGTCCATGCGAACGTCGGGACGCAGCAATACGCCGCCCCCGTCACGCTCGACGAACTCAAAACCTCGCCGGTCGACTACTGGGCGCTCGGGCACATGCACCGGCACGAACTGCTCGCCGACCGGCCGATGACGGCTTACTGCGGTTCGATCTACCGGCTCGCGCAGGAGGAAAACGAATGGTACGCTTTCAACCGGATCACCGTGACCGACGGCGTCATCCGGCGGGAGCTGCTGCGGATTTAACGTTCCAGAAGAGAGAACACCATGAAATTCGGAGAGAGGATCAACTTTCATACCCATACCGCCCGCTGCGGACATGCGCAGGGCAGTGTCGAGGAATATTGCCGCGAGGCGGTCAGACAGGGAGTCGCCGTGCTCGGATTTTCGGACCATGCGCCGTTTCCGGACGGCAGATTCGGGAGTTCCCGCATGGATTTTTCGGAGCTGCCCGATTACAGGGAGGAGTTGTCGCGCATGCGGCGACTCTTCCCGGAGCTGCGCATCCTCACCGGAGCGGAAGTGGATTTCGTCCCCTCGCTCGGGCGCGGATTCTACGACGAAACCTACTCCGGGGAAAACGGCTTCGACTACCGGATTCTCGGACCGCACTTCACGGATCCGCCGGGGATCGGCGGCGGCTCTCCGACTTCGCCCGAGCGGGCGCGCGCCTATACCGATCTCATGATCCGCGCGATGGAAACCGGACTCTTCGACTACGTCGCACATCCGGACATGTTCCTCGCGGGGTTTCCCCGCTGGACGCCCGAACTGCGCGCGCTCGCCGTGGAGCTGGCCGCGGCGTCGAACGCATTCGGCGTACCCTTTGAAATCAACGCCTACGGACTGCGCAAACCGTGGATCGACACCCCGGAGGGACGCCGTCCGCAATATCCGTGGAAAAAGTTCTGGGAGATCATGGCGGAACACCGGGTGCAGACCGTCGTCGGCGCCGACGCACACCGCCCCGTCGACGTCTGGGGCAACACCGACGAGGCGATCGCATTCGGGCTCGAATTCGGACTCGTCCCGCAGAACGCGGCGCTCGCCGACCGGATTCTCCGCCGGACGCGCCGGGAGAGTGCATGATGTTTCTGCTGATGGCGAAAAAGCTGATCGCCCGGCTGCTCTTCCCCGTGCCGTTCCTGCTGCTGGTGCTCGCCGCGGCTCTCGCGCTCCTGCTCTGGCCGAAAGGAGGAAAACGCTGCCGGACCGCGGGGAAAGCGCTGCTGCTCGCCGGAATCGCGCTGCTGCTCATCGGATCGCTCTGCGGCCGGCTCATGCTGCTCACGCTGACCGGAGTCCATCCGGTGCTGAGGCCGGAGGAGCTGCCGGAAGAACATTACTCCATCGTCGTGGCCGGACACGGATTCCATGCCGAACCGGGAGTTCCGCCCGAACGCTGGTTCGACGACGAGATGCAGCTGCGGCTGCACGAGGCGGCCCGCATCGGCCGGACGCTCAAGGAACGGGAGATCCCGTTCCGGATCGTCGCATCCATCACCGGCAGACACGACGCTCCGGAGCGGAAACGCGAAGCGCTGGAGGCGTTTTTCCGCCACTACGGCATTCCGCCCGAACAGCTCTCGTTCCTCGAAACCGCCCTGAACTCCCGGCAGGAAGTTCTGGCGTTCCGGAAAGAACCGGGCAGAAAGATCCTCGTCTCGGAGGCGTATCACATGCCGCGGCTCATGATGCTCTCGAAGCGGTACGGTCTCGACGCCCTGCCCGCTCCCGCCACGCAGATCGGCGGGAACGGGGCCGGAATCCTCAAATTCGTCCCCTCGGCGGAAAATCTGAGCGACTGCGAGCGCGCCGTCTACGAATATCTCGGCATGCTCGAATACCTGCTCTTCTGACGGGGAGTTTGCCGCGCTACTCGAGCATCGCCCAGTAGCGGCCCGCCTTGTTCTTCCAGAGCTTGATCGGCAGCCCGTAAGCGGCGCTCAGAACCTCTTCGCGCAGAATCTCGTCGCGCTCACCGCTCTCGACGATCCGCCCTTTCGCGAGGATCATCCCGCGGCTGAAGACCGGCAGAATGTCCTCGATCCGCTGCGTGATGAAGATGATCGTGACCTCGGGGAGTTTCTCCGCGATCTGGCGGATCTCCTCGAGCAGAAATTCGCGCCCGGCCATGTCGAGATAGACGCTCGGCTCATCGAGGATGACCAGTTCCGGTTTCGTGAGCAGCGCGCGCGCGATCATGATCTTGACCTGCTCGCCGCTCGACATCGTGAAGATCTCCTGATCGGTCAAATGCGCGCAGCGGAAACGCTCCATCAACGCCCTGGCCGTGTCGATCTCCTCGGGGGTCGCCTTGCGCGTGAGCCCGAGCGTGCCGTCGAATCCGGAGAGCACCATCTCCAGTCCCGTGCTCTCGGTGTTCGTGAACTGGTTCATGAACGGGCTCACCCAGGCGATCCGCTTGCGCAGTTCGACGAGGTTGGTCTGCCCGAACCGGTGGCCGAGGACTTCGACCTTCGCGCCGAACTTCGGCCAGGCGTAGCCCATGAGGGTTTTCACGAGCGTGGTTTTTCCGGCGCCGTTCGCTCCGAGGATGAAGCAGCGGCCGCCCTTTTCGACCTGCCAGTGCATGTCATGGATGATTTCGCGGCCGCCGAGGCGGACACTCGCGTTCTCGATGTTGATAGCTAATTCCTTGTTCATTCCCGTTTCCTGCTCTTGTATTCCAGCCAGCTGTCGCGCAGCAGTTTGCCGTGGGCGAATTCCCGTTCAAAGGAGTCGAAATCGCCGGTTTCGATCATCCGGCGGTAGGCTTCGTAACGGCGGTCGAAATCCCGCATGGCGACGAGCACGGCCTCGCGGTTGTTCTCGATGATCTCGCGCCACATGAGCGGAGAGCTCGACGCGATGCGCGAGGTGTCGCGGAATCCGGTCGCACAGCCGCGGAACCGTTCGAGCCGCAGCGTCTCATCCGGCGCGTCGAGAATCGAGAGCGCCAGCGCCGAAGCGAGAATGTGCAGCACGTGGCTCGTATGCGCCACGAGATCGTCGTGCCGCGCCGCGGAGATGCGGGAGGTCTTTGTGCCGACCGACCGCCAGAGTTGTTCGACCAGTTCAACCGCCTCCTCCGGCGACTCCTCGCCGGGGCAGACAAAGACGTCGGCATTGCGGTAGAGGGTCGGGAACGCCGACTCGGGGCCGGACTTTTCGGTTCCCGCCATCGGGTGGCCGCCGACGAAATGGACGCCGAACGGCTTGAGAGCCTCGGCTGCTTTCATGATGCCGGACTTGCAGCTGCCGATATCGCTCACGACGGAGCCGGGGCGGAAGCAGTGCGCATACTCTTTGAGATACCGTTCGATCTCGGGGAGCGGCAGCGCGAGAATCGTCAGATCCGCCTTGCCGAGAACCTCTTCGAGAGAGTCTTCACATTCGTCGAGAACGTCGCAGTCGACGGCCCACCGGCGGATGCTTTCCCGCCGCGTCCAGCCGGTCCGGCGGAACGCTCCGCCGCGCAGAGCCATGCCGAGCGAAGCGCCGAGCAGTCCGAGTCCGATGATTGCGACAACCGTATTCCGGGGTTGATCCATAGTTTCAATGTTCCTCTGGTAAATCCTTTAATATACCATGAACCGCGCCCGGATGCAACCCGTTTTACAAAAGAAACGCCGATTCCCGCGGAGAACGCGCCCCGGTCACGAGTCCGCGCCGGGCAGATCGAAGAGGCGGCGGGTCAGAGCCGCAAACTGTTCCACCGTGAGTTTGTCCGGGCGAACCTCCGGCGGCAGATTCACCGCCGCCAGCGCCGCCGCCGCTTTCTCTTTCCCGTAGTTCTGCCCGAGCACCTTGCCCATCTGCTTTCTCCGCTGCGCGAACACCGTCTTGACCACCCCGGGCAGCAGACGGCAGAGCTCCGGATCATCCCCCGCCCCACCGCGCCGCAGCCGGAACGAAACAATCGCCGAATCAACCTCCGGCGGCGGAAAAAACACCTCCGGAGGCACGATTTTCTCAAGTTTCACCTCGTATCTGAGCTGCGTCCGCACCGACAACGCTCCGTAATTCTTCGTCCCCGGCACCGCGCTCAGCCGCTCCCCCATCTCGCGCTGCAGCATGAAGAACATCGACTCCGGCGGCCGCGGCAGATCGAGCATCCGCGCAATGAAAATCGTGCTGATCGAATAGGGCAGATTCGCAATCGCACGGAACGGCTCCCCTTTCAGCAGCTCAACGTAATCGACCCGGCACGCATCCGCCTCGGTCAGATGAAAATTCTCCTTCTCAACATGCGCCCGGAGATACTCCGCAATCCGGTGATCGAATTCGACCGCATACACCTCCGCCCCGCTCTTCAACAACCGCGACGTCAGCGCGCCGAACCCGGGACCGACTTCGAGAATCTTCTCCCCCCTCTTCGGGGCGCTCAGCCGCACGATGAAGTCGAGCAGATTCCCGTCCAGCAGAAAATTCTGCCCGAGCCCGCGCCCGGGGCGCATCCCGATCGACTCAAGCGCCGTAAGCAGCTGCTGTTTGTTCATCAGTGACCGCCGCAGCCGCAGTTCCCGCAGCACTTGTGACCGGACGGGCAGAGATCCCGGCTCGCGCACGAAGTCGCCCCGCCGCTCAGCACCGCTCCGAACCGGCTCGGAAGTTTTTCCATGTCGGACGAACCGCACTTCGGACACTCCGCCTCAGAGTCGAAGTGCGCCACCAACAGCTCGCATTCCGTTCCGCAACTGCGGCATTTGTAATTGAAAATCGGCATAACACAATCCTTTCCAGAACATTTTTCCGAACAGTTTCAGTGGCGAAACCGGCCGGTCTCGAGAAATGCCAGAATCTCTCCGCGCGCTTCCGGCTGAAACAGAATATTCACGTGCCGCGCATGCACGATCACATGGTCACGCATCCCCTCGAGGCGCGTCGACTCCAGCGAAACTTTCCCGTCGGCGTCCCCCGCGATGATCCCGATCTCGTATCCGCGCGGGACCGGCAGTTCCCGGCAGACCGCCCCCTCCCGGTTCGACAGCTCGTCGAGCGGCCGCACCAGCAGTTTCGACGGCGGGAAATTCCGCGCCACATCCTCCGCCATCTGCGACCCGTGGTTCGGCGGCGCAACCATGACCACGCGCCCGATCTTCGCCGCCATCGGCGTCCCCTCGAATCCGGAGAGCGCCACACGGGTCAGCAGCCCGCCCATGCTGTGCGTCACCAGGTCGACCCGCTTTTCCGGCAGCTCCCGCAGAAACTCCGCGAACATCCGCCCGTGCGCGACGATCCCGCCGCGGGTGGTCTTGTAGTCGTAGACGTAAACCGGATACCCGCGCCCGTTCAGAAACTTCGCGAGACTCCTCATGACAATGCCCCGGTGCAGCAGCCCGTGCACAAGCACCACCGGCGGAAGATCCTCCCTCCCCGGAAAACGCTCGAAACAGCGGCGCCCCAGCGCATATGCGACCAGTGCCGGAACCATCGCCCCTCAGTAGATCGAATCGGGGAAATAGTATTCCGAGGCGTTCTCCGGCGTAACCACCTCCGAGGGAATCACAATCTTCGCCTCTTTCGCTTTCCCGCCGTTCTTCAGCCCCGCGATCGCCGACTCGATGCCGATCTCGATCATCTTCGGCGGATAGGTGACCGTCATGCGGACCACCGGATCGCGGTCGAGCACGCGCTTGACGATCGCTTTCGCCCCTCCGCCGCCGAGCATGAGCTTCACATCCTGCCGCTTCGACTCCTCGAGCGCTTTCAATGCGCCGATGAGAACGTCATCGTCTCCGACCCAGACCGCGTCGATCTTCGGATATTTCTGCAGGAAGTTCTCCATGAGTTTCAGCCCCTTTTCGGTGTCCCAGTAGGCGGACTGCGACTCGAGCAGCCGGATGCCCGGGTGCTTCGCGATCTCGGCCTTGAACGCCTCGACGCGGTCGGTGTTCACCACACACGGAATCCCCTCCATCACGAGGATGTCTCCCCTGCCCCCGAGCGCCTGCACGAGCGCCTGCGCCGCCGTCCGGCCGAATCCGGCGTTGTCGCCGGCCACATAAACGTCCTGAACCGGCTTCTCAAGTCCGCGGTCGACCGTGACCAGAAAGACCCCCTGCTGTTTCGCCATGTCGCAGACGTTCGTCAGCGGCCCCGGCTCCTGCGGCAGCACCACGACCGCTTTCACCCCCTGCACGAGCAGATTCTCGATCTTGTTGACCTGCTCGGAGGCGTCACGGGCGGTCGAGATGATGATCTCGAAATCGGGATTCGCGGCCTCGAGCTTCTTCTTCGCGCTCTCGGCGCTGTAGATCACGCCGCCGGTCCAGCCGTGGTCGGCCGCCGGAATCGACACGCCGATCTTCGTCTTTTTCGCTTTCGCCTCACCGCACGACACGACCGCGAACGCCAGCAGCGCCGCGCCGAACAAAGTGAACCACTTCTTCATACAATCAATCCTTCCTTCTGTATTGGATCAGTACGGCTATGATGATGACCAGTCCCTTGACCGTCCCCTGCAAATTGACCGAAATTCCCCACATGTCGAGCACGTTCGAGACGATCCCGAGCAGCAGCACGCCCGCGAGCGTCCCCGGAATCGTCGCCTTTCCGCCGGTCATCGCCGTTCCGCCGATGATGACCGCCGCGATCGCGTCGAGCTCATACGAGAGCCCCGCCCCCGAACTGCTGACCGAATTGAGCCGCCCGCCGAGCAGAAACGCACTCAGCCCCGCCAGCCCGCCGACCAGCACATAGGTCCAGAATTTGACCAGTCCGGTCCGGATCGCCGAGTAGTATGCGACCCGCTCGTTCGACCCGACCGCGCAGACGTGCCGCCCGAACCGCGTGAGCTTCAACACCACCGTGAGGCAGGCGGTCAGCACGAAGAGCAGAATCGTCGGCAGCGGAATCCCGCCGAACTCCGCCATCCCGCACTTCTGGTAGAGCGTATTGTCGGTGCGGACCAGCCCCGCGTTCGAGAAGTAGAGCGCGAGCGACCGGAAGATCGACATCGTTCCCAGCGTCACGATGAACGGCTGCACCCGCGCCGCCCCGACCAGCACCCCGTTCAACGCCCCGCCGATGACGCCGACCCCGAGCGCGGCACCGAGCCCCGCGACGAGCTGCACGCTCTCCGGACCGCCCGCCGCGTTCATCGCGAAAAGCGAAACCACCCCCGCCAGCGCGAACAGCGAACCGACCGCCAGATCGATCCCCCCCGCCGCAATCACGAACGTCATTCCGAGCGCGATGATCCCGCTGTACGACACCTGCCGCGTGATGTTCACCAGATTCTGCGGCGAACGGAAATTCTCGTTTGAAATCGCCGCCGCCACGAGAAACACGACCAGCGCGATCCACACGCCGCCGGAATCCCGGACGCTTTTCCAATTCATCTTGACTTTCATCGATCCACTCCGATTGCCAGATACATCAGTTCCTCCTGGGTCAGTTTCTCCCCGGACCGGAAGCCCGCGACCCGCCCCTCGCGCATGACCATGACCGTGCGGCACATGCCGAGAATCTCCTCCATGTCCGAAGAGATCAGCAGACACGCCACGCCCCCGTCGGCGCACTTCCGGATGAATTCATAAATATCGCGTCGCGCCGCGATGTCCACGCCGCGCGTCGGCTCGTCGAAAATAAAAATCCGCGGCCGCGTGTCCAGCCCGCGCGCCATCGCGACTTTCTGCTGGTTGCCGCCGGAAAGTTCGCTCAGAAGCGCCTCCGGCCGGTTCGGTTTGATCCGGAACTCGCGTCCGTAACGCTCCGCCGCCTCCCGGATCAGAGCCGGACGCAGCAGCCCGAACCGGCAGTAACGCGCGAGCGACACGAGCGTGATGTTCTCCCCGATCGAGAATCCCGGCAGAATCCCGCTCCCCTGCCGATCCTCCGGCAGATACGAGAGCCCCGCCGCGACCGCCTCCGACGGACGGCGGAATTTCACGGGTCTGCCGTCCACGCGGATCGTGCCGCCGTCGACCCGGCGCAGCGCCATGATCGCCTCGGCCATCTCCGTGCGCCCCGCGCCGGCCAGCCCCGCCACGCCGAGGATCTCGCCGCGGCGCAGCGTGAAACTCACATCGCGCACGGCCCGGCCGCTTTTGAGATGTTCGACCTCGAGTGCCGGTTCGCCCGGAGGATTCGTGAGGGGTTCCGGAAACATGCGCGAGAGTTCGCGGCCGACCATGCGGCGCGCCATCTCCGCCGGATCGAGTTCCGAGGCGGGCGAGACGCTCACGAGCACCCCGTCGCGCAGCACCGCGATTTCGTCGCAGATCTCGCGGACTTCGGCGAGTTTGTGCGAGATGTAGATGATCGATCCGCCCGCGGCTTTGAATTCGCGCATGATCGCGAAGAGCCGCCGCGTCTCCTCCGCATTCAGAATCGTGGTCGGTTCGTCCATGAGCAGCAGCCGGTGGCTCTCGTCGAGCGCTTTGGCGAATTCCACCATCTGTTTTCCGGAGGGGGGCAGTTCGCTGACCAGCGCATCGGGGTCGATCTCGACGTTCAGTTTCCGGAATCTGCGCTCGGCCTCCCGGCGCATCGCCGCGCGGTCGAGCAGCCCGAACCGGCTCTTCTCGCGCCCGAGAAAGATGTTCTCCGTGACGGTCAGATCCGGAACGAGATTGAACTCCTGCGGAATCCAGCCGATCGAGACGCCCGGATCGATCGAAATCGTTCCCGAGGTCGGGCGCACCACCCCGGTGAGGCATTTCGTGAAAGTCGATTTTCCGGCGCCGTTTTCGCCGATGAGGCCGAGGATGCGCCCCGCTTCGAGCGTGAGCGACACATGGTCGAGCGCCGTTTCGGCATCGTAGCATTTCGTCAGATTTTCAACCTTGAGCACCGGAAATTCCCCCTGATTGCAATTCTGATAATATACGTTCGGAGTGTCGTTTTTGCAAATCGAACTTCAGCTCCCGCGCGCCCCGGAAATTGGCTTCATTGCCGACCCGGAGAGTCTCCGGCGGCGTCCGTCGCCGTTTTTTTTCGTTTTTTTTCCGACCCGCTCTTGACTTTTCCCGCTTTTTCGGGTAAAATTATCTGTGAACAAATCAGTGACTAATACACCACTGAGGATAAAAGAACATGAAGCAGGACAAACTGACGATCGTTCGGAACTGGATTCTCGACCGGATCGAATCCGGGGAAGTGCCCGCCGGGGAGAAGCTCCCCGTCACCCGCGACATCGCGGCGGCGACCGGAATCTCACTGCTGATCGTGCAGAGCGCCGTGGAGTCGCTCTCGAACGAGGGAGTGCTCTACAAGGTGCCGCGTCACGGAGTTTACGTCCACCCCGACTGGCGGGGGCGGATTCTGCAGCGCAACGTATTCTTCTTCGATCCGCTGTACAAGCTGCCTTACCGGGAGGAGCTGATCGACCGGCTCGGGCGGGAGTTTCCGCATCTGCGCGTGGTCCGGGAGTTCCGGCACGGGATGTTCGAGCTCCGGGCGACGGGTTATCTGCAGTCGCATCACGCGGAATACGCCGATCTCTCGGAGATTTTCCGGGCGGTGTTTCCGGACGATGCGGATTTCACGGGTGCGCCGTTCGATGCGTGCCGGCTGAACGGCAGGCTGGTCGGGCTGCCGCTGCTCTTCTCGCCGCGCGTCATGTTCTACAACACCGAACTTCTGGGAAAGGCGGGCGTCGCCGAGCCGGGGGCGGGATGGACCTGGAACGACTTCCGGAAATCGCTGGCGGCGTTCCGCCCGATCCTGCCTCCGGAAAAACGGTATTACTGGAAAGCCGAACCGTTCCTCTGGATGAACTATCTGCGCCGCGCGGGCGGAACGCTGATCGATCCGGCGGCGGGAGATCCCGTCCGCATCGATACGCCCGAAACCCGCCGCGGGCTCTCCGCCATTTACCAGATCCTGCATGAGAACGGGATTCCATTCGTTCCGCGCCATCCGAACTACTGGGAGCGCTTCATCGATGGCGAGCTCCCGTTCATCGAACAGCCGAGGCAATTTCTGCTGCTGCTCAACAGCTGCAACTGCAGAAACTGGCGGCTGGCTCCCCTGCCCGCATTTCCGGGCGGAATCGACACGACCATGCAGGCGACCGAGATCTTCTGCGTCCGCAAGGAGTGCGCGGATATGCACACTGCGGCCGGGCTCGTGCGTCTGCTGCTCGGGAAAAGTTTCCAGAATTTCATCGCGGAATCGCGCTACGGCATTCCGGTGCGGATCTCGGCCATGCAGCGTTCGCTCGATCCGCACGATCCCGGCGACTGCCTGTTCCTCTCCGAGGTTCCGAAAATGACCACGAACTATCATCTTTCCGACAGCACGCTTTACAAGCTCGTCATCACGGGCATCAACCGAGTCCTGGCCGGAGAAGTCGGCGTCGACGACGGAACCGCCGAACTTGCCGCCATGACCCGGACATTCCTGAAACTGCGCCCGCCTGCCGCCGCCGCGGACACGGCAGGAGAATTCGCCGCTCTCTTCGCCAACAAAGCTGTTTTCCGCTGAACAATCAAGGATTCACCATGATCGACCGAAGTCGAAACTCATTCATAACAATCACTGCAACCACCGAAATCAAGGAGGGACTGTCATGCAATCGAGACACTTCACGCTGATCGAACTACAAAGAGTGAAAATTCGCCCAATCCCCCATTCTCCGCTTGCATGCGCCGGACAGTCAAGAGAGGGGTTCGGGGGAGAGAAAGCGGCTCACGCCCAAACGCCCCTCCCCGTTCCCGCCCCGCAACAGAGTTCCGCGCCCGGCATTACAAGAGAGGGGTTCGGGGGAGAGAAAGCGGCTCGTAAGAGCGCGTCTCTCCCCGTACCAACCAACCATCAAACAAC
>CALXOE010000033.1 GCA_944389935.1 uncultured Victivallis sp. | reverse complement strand
CTCCCATTATTCCGGTTTGTGGAAGAACATACCACACTGTCTGACTCAAATCCAGATGGGGCTGGCTGGGCGCTTACGATCCCCATCCCCGTGCCCCGGGAAAAATATTTCCATTCGTCAGGGCAGAAAAAAAACCGGGGCAGGCTCTCCTGCTCCGGTTCATTTTTTCGTGGTGCTGACTCAGAAGTAATTCTGTCCGAAATTCGGAACTCCACGATTCCGCTCTTCCTGCGGATAGAACGGAGTCCCATCCGGCTTGACCAGCTTGCAGGTCAGGAAGACAAGCAGATTGCGTTTTTCCGCATTCGTGTAACGGGACTGGAACAACCGACCGATGAAAGGCAGATCACCCAGCACCGGGATCTTGTCGTAGACCACTTCCGTCACATCGGAAGCCACACCGCCGAGCACCACCGTGTCACCATCGTAGACCGTGATCACAGTGTTGATTTCACGACGGTCGAAAATCGGCATCTTGAAGTATTCATCATCATCACCGCTGTCTTCGCCGCCATCCTCCTCATCGGCATTCTGAGCCCGGGCATCAAAGATCATCCACCCGGAGAACGTCTGAATCGGGAACACGATCGGAGCGGTGATGGTCCGGCGGTCACGGTCAATCTCCGGAGTGATGTCGAAAACGATACCGAGTTTGCGCGGTTCGGATTCAAACTGCGGCTGAGGATCGGCACGAATCGTACGCCAGCTCGAAGAGGTCTCGTTCGTATCGCCGTCTGTATTGCTCGTGTCAAGATCGACCGTCTCCCACTCTTCCGGGAAATAACGTTCGGTGACCATCTCGATGTGGGCGGTCTGCCCGGGCAGCGTCGTAACGCGCGGAGAAGCGAGAACATCACCGCTGTCCGCCCAGTTCAGCGCGAACATCGACCCGGTGACGCGCGTACCATCCGAATTTTCCCAGACATAGGAGAACGTACTGTCCGCCAGAGGATCCCGGGCTGCGGTCGTGGCATCGCCGCTGTCATCGCGATAATACCGCATAAGCTCGTTGGAGCTGTTCCCCATCTTGACCGTATGACCGTCAGGACTCAGGGTATCGCGATTGTTGATCGCAAGCTGATAATTGAATGCCAGTTCCTTGAGATTCGTCTGCGAAATCTCGATGAACTTGATCATAATCTGAACCATGGGCTCCTGCTGGTCGAGAACTTCGTTGATCACCGTCTCCACCGCACGGAGATTTTCGACCGTATTGGTCACAATCAGACGGCTGATCCGGCTGTCATAAACGATCGAGGACCCATACGGAAACGGGATGGCATTGTCTCGCTCAAAGTATTCCCGCAGCGCATTGCTGTCTTCGCCGCCGCCGTCAATCGAGGAAAGCGCCGACTGATCAACCGGGAAAATCCGCGTCTCCATCTCATCGAGAGCCACATTCTGCGGGGCGAGAACCACCGCATATTTCTCCACCCGATAACGCATGTTCGCGTTCTTGCAAAGGCTGGCGATCACCTGCATCAGCGTGAGGTTGTTGGTCACAAGGCTGACCGGACGTTCCTCAAACGGAATCGCATTCGGGTCGGCATTCGGGTCGGCATTCGGATCCTGCTGCCAGTTCTGAGGCTGATTCTGCATCGGCGCCTGCTGATAACGCGCCGGATTGTTGGGATTGTTGAAAGCGGGGTCGAGAGGCATCCCGTCCTGCCCCATCGTGCCGTCCTGAGAATTGAGCGAAGAATCGCTGTAGGTGCGCAGAACGATGTTCACACCGAGACGCTCCGGATCAAGGCGACGGCTCTGGTCGCTCAGATTCTTGATCGCAGAGGCGATGGACACATTGTCAAAATCAATCCTCGGAATGATGATGGAGTTGAGTTTCTTCTGCAGAGCACTCTCCTCTTTTTCCACCTGGGAAACAGGACCGTCGAACAGCAAATCGGTTCCGACTTCGCCATCGGAATCAGGGGTGATCGGAATCGCAAATTTCCAGTTGACCTCACCGGTCATCTTCCGGAGAGTATTTGCGAAACGCACCTTGCCGATCCTGCCGATCAACGTATTGGTTGCAAGAACATTCTGCAACGCATCGGCATTGAACGGATCGATCAGCAATACCTCCTGGAATTTGCGCAGCGCCCGGCTGTACTCTCCGGCATTGGCAAGCTCCCGTCCCTGCTGCAGCAGAACCTGGATATCATACTCCTCCCGGGAGTAGTTCGGCATCAATTTGCTCGTGGCAAGATCTTCGCGCTGCTGGGCAGCAGTCTGACGTTTCCGGTAGAACTCGATCTTGGCCTGCAATGCTTCCCGCTCTTCCGGACAATATTTGATCGCTTCCTCACAAAGCTTGATCGCTTCCTCGAAATCCTGCGAGACGGCGCGCTCATCCGCAATCCGCATCGCCTCTTTCGCTTTTTCGATGTAACTTTGCTTGATCATTCGCTGACAGTAAGCTACACGTTCACGGAACTCCGTCGTGCTGAACTGTTCAAACTTCTTCTGAGCCTGGATGTAACAATCCCGGGCCTGCTCAAATTTTTTCTCCGTCAACAGTTTGTTCGCGCGGATCACAAGAGCGTTCGCTTCCGTCTCCACCAACTGCCTGCCGACGTCATACTGGTTGTTCATGACCTGCATTTCAGGCGTGACGACCGGAGCCGGCGAATCCGCCTGCGCGCCCGGCAAACACCCGATGCCGAGTGCAACTGCCAGCCCAAGTAATTTCGACTCTCTATTCAACATATCCTTATGCCTCCGGCGTTAATTTTTACCGATTGAAGTCCGGCGCGCCGTTCTGCTGACCACGGCGAATCGGAATGCCGTCGTTATTCACCAGACGGGTGGTGACAAACAGCAGCAGATTGTTGCGGACGGTATCTTCCGCCTGCGTTGTGAAGAACCGGCCGATAAAAGGCAGATCCCCGAGAATCGGCCACTTATCCGTACGTTTGTTGACAGCACTGTCAATCATGCCGCCAAGAACAATCGTCTCACCATCGTACACCGTGACATTGACACGAAGTTTACGCGAGGAAATCATCGGCATCCAGACATTGAACGTCATCGACTCTTCAACACGTTCGAGGGTCAGCATACCCGGGATCGGAAGTCCGTTCTCGTCCGTCGAATTCACATAACGGGTAATTTCGCCGGTCACGACGATCGGATATTCGTCTTTTCCGATGAAGTTGCGGAACACCGGATTCACATCCAGCGTGATCGTGTAGTTGTCCGGATTCACAACCGGAGTCACGTCAAACGAGATGCCGATATCGTCGAACTCCTCAAAGTCAGGAGTCGGAATCGTGATCGATACCCCGTTGTCGTCATCATCGATTTCATACTCTTCCCAATCGGTCGGGAACCAATAGCTCTTGACCATCTGGACCGAAGCCTTGTTGCCGCTGGTCGTCATGACTTTCGGCGCCGACAGAGTCTCCGTCTTGGAATTCTGACTCAGCGCGTTGATCGTCAAGTAGAGGTTGAACGGAACGTCCGATCCGAAAATGCTCTGCCGCCCGAAAATCGCCGGGAAGATATTGAGCTTGTTGATCACCGCCGTATTGATTCCCCAGAGAGCGTCATTCGAGGTCATGCCGCGCGTGTTCTGCAACCGGTTCGCACCCTGCCCGAACGCCCAACCCTTGTCGGCACCCGCCGCCAGAGAGACGTTACCGTCCGAGTCAAACGACATATTCCGGGAAACCACATCCATCGACCAGTCGAACCCGAGTTCCTGCATGTCGGTTTCACTGATTTCAATACCTTTGATCTCAACCATGACCAGCGGCGTCTGAATCGCATCAAGCTGGCGGATCAGTTCGTCCAGACGACGCAGATTCTCAAGCGTATTGCGAACGATCAGTTTGCTCGCACGCTTGTCATAGGTGATCGAGCTGCCCTGCCCGAACGGAACACCGCGCGCCTGGAAATAACGCATCAACGCCATCGCCGTAACCGACGGCTTGCGCGTGGAAGTGCGATCGAGGAACGTCTTGGACGCCTCACCGCCTTCGCCGCTGACACCGGCATTGGCCGGCGGCTGCTCCTGAGGCATGGGCATACCACCGGCAGCCATTCCCGCCTCGGTCGCATCAGCACTGTCATCACCAGTAATGCTGGAGATCAAATCACCACGCACCTGGAAGTACTGGATCTGCATCTCATCCACATTCGGTCCGATGAAAACACCGGTCGGGTCGACACGGTACTTCAAACCCGTATTCTGGCAGACATACCGGATCACCTCACTCAGAGGAATATGAGACAAGCTCATCGTAATCCGCTGGAAGCTGTCAGGAGTCTGATTTCCGAAACCGTAGGAAATATTTACCCCCTCCTTATCCGGATCGTAGATTTTGCTGCGATCATTCAGATAGCTGAGCACAGACTTCACGTCCATATTCTCAAACTCGATACGGGGGAACACGATCCGCTCCATCTTCGCAAGTGTCCCCTGACCGGCCGGCTCCTTGCGAATTCCCTCTTTCAAATTGGGCTGGACACTGACCGGAAACACCGGCTCAACCCACTGCCACATGTCCGAAGCGAGAATTCCGGCAATGTCGGCCTCACGACGGTGCAGACCCGCCGTATAAATCTTCTTGTAGATGTTATTCATCATCTGAATCGCATCACGCTGGAACGGATCGATCAGATACACCTCTTCGATTCGGGAGATGGCCTCCTCATAGCGCTGAGCCTTGTAGAAAACCTGAGCCTCCGCCAGCAGACGCTTGATCGTCGCTTCATTCGCCTCGTATTGAGGATAGGACGTCGTAACGTTGACCGCCTGGCGAGTCTCCAGCGCATGCTGTCTTGTCCGGCAGAACTCAATGAAAGTCTCTACCTCGACAAGCAGCGGGGAATCCCCCTGAGAGCCATCCTGCTGCTTCTCCGGCTTGGATACATCCATCGCTTCCGTTGCGAGCTGAATCGCGTTCGGATAGCGCTCATCCGCAGCCGCGACGCGGGCCTGACTGAGCAGGTCTTTGCCGCGCGCGACTTTCCGGCTTTCCAGTTCTTTCAAAAAGAGCTGATGCCTCTCCCGGCCGAGAGTTCCGAAATTCTGAGAGGGATCCGCAAGTTCAGCAATAACCGCCTGGAACTCTTTCTTCCCATTCTCGAAGTCCATTTTCCGGGCAGCTTCAATGCGGGCGTCCTGCTCCTCAAATTTCTTGCGGCGCAACGCCTTCTCCTGCGCACTCAACTCGTTGTCTCCCGTTCCGGCCGTCGCAACTGCCGCCGCTGTCTCCGGCTGATCCGCGGCGAATATATCACCGGGAACTCCGGAAAAAGCAACCGCGAAACCAATCGCGACCATACCCCGCGAAAACAGCTTTCGGTTTGAGATTTCCATGCTCGTTGTCTACCTTAATTTGTTAATCGATCGATCTATCTCTGAATTCCAACTTTTGAAATTTTACACTTATCTTCTCATTCCGGGATTCCTGTAACCGGGATTCCTGTAACCGGGATTCCTGTAACCGGGATTCCCGTAACCGGGATTCCCATAGGGAGGATAGCCTTCCTGCATCTCATCCCGGGCCGGCGGAACCTTGACCATCAGGGCCGGCGGAATGCGACCGGAACCGGTAACAAGCATCTTTGTACCATTTTCATCCTCCGTCGAATTCTCCGATTTCGACGGAATCTCAAGAAGCACCGTACCCTCTTTCGCATCGAACTCCTTGACCCGGTAGCTCTCGCTCCCGGTCCGACGGTCTCCGACGCTGAGCGAATCCCCGACCATAACCGTATACTGCCGCTTGTTCGAGATATCCTGCAGAACGGCCTTGTCGGAAAACGACCGGAGCACTCCGCCCATTGCGAGTTTCAGCTTCAGATCGCCGTTCATCTCCTTGAGATTGATGGCAAACAGATCTTTCTTATCCGGCCCGGCGCCCGCCTGGCGGTCGACGCTTTCGATCATGAAAAACCGTCCGTCAACTTCAAGCTCCGTTCCAATCATGTAAAAGCTGCTCATGCCGTTCGCGTCGATTCTCAGCTCCCACTGCTTCGGATCATCGCTGTCCATCGTATTCACGCTGACCAGTTTAATCGGCAGGGCAATACGGCCGACCTCGATCACACGCAGCCGATGCCAGAGCGGCGGGTGATTGCGCACATTGCCCATGTCCGTGTGCATCATATATTCATAGACGTTTGAAAAACCATCGCCGTCAATATCGTAGAAATCGCTGTCCGGATCATTGGAATCAAGTCCATATTCACGACGAATCTCATCCGGAATCGCCGGAACGATGATGTCAGCAGGCGGCTTGACGAATTTATCGCCATTTTCCGCAGCATTGTTGCAAAACGGACAGACCAGCATATCATCCATATATTTGCGGGGAATCAATTTTCCGCAGAACGGACACTTCACAATCTTGAATACATAGGCCAGATCCGTGTAAATACCGTTATCAGATCCGGAGCGCGACCCGGGATTCACCCAGCTCAAGCTCGTCTCCTTGAAAATTCTCGGCACATCGAACGTGGACGCATTCGGATCATGCGTCTGGTAATCCGGCTGCCGCGTCGGAATCTGGAGATGATGATCCTGAATCTCGCTTGTCTGCTGCACGATGCTCAACACGTGAAACATGAGGCCGATGAAAATCAACAGAAGCAAAAGCAGAATCAGCTTTTCGTAGTGTTTCTTCAGAATATCCAAAATAAACCTCCGCTTTCACTAAATTCCGCTGCCGGATTCCATGATATATTCCACATCGATAATCGCACGGCAAAGCCCGTTCCGGCCTACAACCGGCACTCCGTATCCACTCCGGTGATAGTACGGCAAACTCTTTTCCCGTTCAGCAATTTCACGAGCCTGGCGCTCCGCATTCTCCCGCGCCAGACGCTCCTCATCGCTCTCCTGAGTCCGGAAACCTCCTCGACGACCGCCGCGGCGAGGCTGATACATTTCGCGCGAAGACCTCTGCTGCTCCTCAGTCGCCTCTTTCGCCGCAGCGACCTCCGGATTCACCAACGGCAGCGCATCGTCCTCAAGCTGATAGAGAAACACGCTTCGTACCACATAAACGCGGTTATCATGATAGGCCTGATCGAGAATTCCCACAAACTTGCGAATGCTCTCCATTGTCCCGGTCACCTCGATCGAATAATGGAACACGTCGAAACTTCCGGTTTTCTCCGGCTGAATGCCACGCTTGCGGAATGAAACAAAACTCTGAATGCCGGATTCCGTCGAACGCTTTACGATATCACTGAGAATCTCCCAGTGCTGCGCGATCATCGGATAATCCTCGAGCAGATAGCCGCTCGAACTGCCTCCCGGAGCACCATCCGACGTCGGAGCAACCCCGGTCCCGATATCCGTGAACGAAAACGAGAAATAGGTCGCCTCTTCCGAATCGAACTGAATTTTGTCTTTCGTAAGCGCCAGCATGCCATCCCGGAAATTCGTCATCATCAGCAGGAGATTTTCCGGTTTCCCGCCGAGCTTGCGCTGAACACCGAGCGAACTGCGGAAAATTTCATCAATATTCCCCTCGTTGATCGGCTCAGCCGTCGCTTTTTCCGCCACAGAACGAAACGCCTGCATCGCCTCATCCCAGTTGCGGAAGTTATTGCGCTGAAAAAGTTTGTAATTCATCTCCTGCTGGGCGAACACATCGCTCTTTGTCCATTCCGCAATGAACTCCTCCTTGAACTTCTCAAGAGAAACTTCCTCACCGTTCGTGCGACGCAATACGGATATAAACTGATCCAACGCCGGCTGCAACGGGTGTCCGAACGGTTTGCGAATCTGTTCCGCTACCCGCTCATACAATTTCTTGTCCGTCTCAATGAGAGGAATATTCCCCTCAACCGGAGCCGGGGTCTTCTTGATCAGATTCGCAATCTCTTCCCGCAGATTTTCCGTCTGGGTAATGTACTGCCACATCTGCAGATACTGCATTGTCGTCCAGACCAGAAGCCCGATCGTCACAACAAGGGAAATTCCGAGGACGATTATCAGCACCAAATTGTTTTTTACAAATCTATTCACTGTCGTTCTCCGTCCTATTTCCTGATCGGTTCCTTAAGTTTCACCAGAATCTCGAAAGAGCTCAGATTGTACTCTTTCTCCGGAGTGAACTTCACCAGGGAAGAACCACCCTCCACATCTTCAAAAAACTTGGAATCTTTCAGCTGCTTCAAAAACTGCTCTTCCAGAAGATTTGTCCCCATGATCAGGGTATAACCAATCAGACGGAGCTGCTTGACTTCCGTGAGATCTGCCGGAGAGGGCGGAAGATTGGAATCAGGTCCGCCCATCTCTCCCATGGGACCAAACGGCATCCCTCCGCCGAAACCACCGAGTCCGCCGGACCCACTGCTGCTCGAACTGTCATCCGCGGGGACCTCGTCTCCGATCCCCTCAAGACTTGCAACCCACATCGTATCGGGCATTTTCTGTTCGAGTTCCGTCAGCATATTGGTCCATTTTCCGCGATCCTGCAGGAACTGCAGCGGCTCTTCAAAAGAACTTTTGGCTGAATTCAACTGCCCGTACAGACCATCCACCTGCTTGACTTTCTGATTGGTCTTATCCACCTCGACCTGCACCCGTTCCACCCGCTGCCGGTCGAAGTTCAAACGCTTGTGAACACCGTAAGAGAAAATCACCAGACAGGCGATCAGAGAAAATGCCGAAATATAAAAGTAGGGTTTCTTGCGGTTCAGTTCCACCTGGTTCCGGATCGAGGCCGGAATCAGGGAAATGTTGATCGGGCACTGCGTCACGCTGCGCAGACTCATGCCGATCATCTCCTGGAACATCGGTGCAATCGCCTGAAGTGCCTCCTTATCCACGCTCTCATCAATCGTAATCGCCCCGAACGTGTTCAGATACTCCACCGGCAGTCGCAGTTTCTCATTGAAAAAATCTGTGATATACAACATGGTGGAGCCTCCGCCCGCAAGCAGAATCCGACTCGGCTGATGCCCGCCGTGCTGAGAACGCCACACGTTGATCGAGCGGCTCACTTCCCCATGGAGACGTGTCATGACGTTTCGGGCAATCTTTGAAATCGTTGCCGCAACCTCGGACTCCGGCTCCTCGTAGGCTCCTCCGAGCGCGACAAAACCGTGCCGGTGCTTCAGATCCTCCGCCTCGGTAAAACCGATGCCGAACTCTTTGGCAACCTGCTGCGTAATGGTGTCTCCGCCAATCGGAATCGGCCGGATGAACACCCGGTTCTGGTCGGAGATCATCAAGTTGGAACCGCGACCGCCGATATTCAGAATCAATGCGCACTCGTCATCGCGCAACTGCGTTCCCTTCGCTGCGTTGAACAACGCGACCGGAGCGATTTCCACCGAGAGAATCTTCTTCCCGGAATCCTCGATCACATCGGTATAGCGAACAATCTGATCCGTCTTGACTGCGACAAACAGCGCCTCGTACTCCTCGTGGTCCTCGGAAATCTCAATCGTGCTGCCATCCTCCTGCATCTCACTGCGGAGATCTGACCAGGCGTGCCGGATCAACTGATAATCCCAGACCACTTCGCTCATCGCATACGGAACCGTCTGCCGAGCCTCATACTCCACAATCCGGGAAATCGCACTCTTGTTGCCGAGAAGCAGCGGAAGTTTGCTCAATCGCGAGAAAGAGGACTGACCGGATAACGAAAGCCGAACCTGTTTCGCAGTAAAGTTATTCTCCGCAAGCATCTCAAGATAAGTCTGGGCAAACGAGGATTCCTCCCCCTCCCGTTCTTCCAGCTTGCGAAACGCGAACTTGCGAAGCACGATCGCCCCGCCCGGCGGAAAGACGAATTCGGCCATCTTCAAGCTGTCGCCGCCGACGTCAATCGTCAAAACCGTGTTCTCTTTTGGCATTTTAATGATTGTTCCACATGTTCCGCACCGGATGGCATCCCGGCACCGTTGTTATAATAAAACTTATTGATTGTTTCCTACACTCTGCTGCGCCGCGCCTCCCGACTTGAGCAGATCGTAGTCGTCAATGTCCATGAAGGCCCAGGGCGTTTCATTGCGGGGCAGAATCGCCCCGGAAATCTCGGTGGCGGCTCCACTGAGCTTCGAGAAATAATTCGCATACTCTTCATCAGACAAACCGCGCCGACCGTAATAACCGCGGCCGATCACCACGCCGGCCCGATTCAAAAACAGCACTTCAATCGTAAAAGTGTTGCCGAGATTAACCGTACTGGCACTCCCCCCGCTCGGGAGATAACGATCCAGAAGCTGCGGGGGAATCATCATCGTCGCAATGTGTTTGCGATTGTCCAGCGGAATCGTCCAGAACAAACTGCTCCCGGAAAAGTAAAACGCCTGGGTTTTGCCGTCACTCTGCCCGTTGAAGACGGCTCGCACTCTCATTTCCACATCATTGATCCAGGCGTTCCGCATACTCTTCGGTGCCACCGGCGTATAATCCACGGCGATAATCAACCATTTATTCCGCCAGGAGGCACTGGCAGACACAGTAGCATTGCTGGAGTTCCGGATGTTCGGAGCATGGCTCGAACTCAAGTTGATCTTGATTTTCGTAAAGAAATCATCCGCAGCCATCGCCGCCTCAGAGAGAAACAGCGCGACCAGACCGACCAGTAACAGCCACTTTTTCATACGAAAACTTCCCCGCAAACTCCACTACTTCTGTTGTTCACTCGTCGTCGGCGCTTCCGCCGCGGGTTTTTCCTCGGCAACCGGCGCCGCCGTTACCGTCGTCTCAGCGACTCCAGCATCTTCCAGCACCACGGGGCTTTCCAACTGACTTGTCACTCCGGATATCGAGCTCCCGCCGCGGTACCCATGCCCGATCAGCGCCGCCAGCACCAGAGCGAGCAGGAAAAATATCCCCGTCATAATGACCGTCGCCTTGGTCAGATGGCTGCCTACCTGCGCGCCGAACACCGACTCGCCGATTCCGCCGAACGCGGCACCCATCCCGCCGGACTTCGACGGCTGGATCAGAATGATCCCGATCACCAGCAGCGAAATAATCGCCACCAGCACGTACAGAAATACGATCATGTCAATCGCGCCTTATTTTTCTTCGTTGCTTTCGGAATGCGGGAACACAGGACTCCCCGTGTTCCCCATTCCGGGTCCGGTCTAACATTAGCGCTCATCAAAGAAAAAGTCAACCCCTTTTTTCAGAAACAGCACTAATATTATCAATTATTTTTCCAAAAAACCGGAAAAATCAGCCGAGAAGGGCATTGTGAATCAGCTTCGAGAAGCTCTCCGCAACCAGAGCGGCTCCTCCGATCAGGCCGCCGTCGATATTCCGCTGCGCAACGAGTTCTTTCGCATTCTCCGCTTTCATGCTCCCGCCGTACTGAATGCGGACACCCTCGCCGATCTCACGGCCGAACATATCATTGAGCGTCATGCGGATGAAATTGTGGGTCTCCTCCGCGACCTCCGGCGTCGCGGTCTTGCCGGTGCCGATCGCCCAGACCGGCTCGTAGGCGATCACGACTTTCGCCATCTCCTCCTTGCTGAGACCGGCGAGTCCGCCTTCGAGCTGCGTGAACAGAACTTTCTCCGTTTTCCCGGACTCACGGTCTTCGAGCATCTCACCGACGCAGACAATCGGCGTGAAACCGGCCGCCAGCGCAGCTTTCACACGCTTGTTGACCGTCTCATCGGTCTCACCGAAATACTGCCGGCGCTCGCTGTGCCCGATGATCACATATTCCACGCCGAGCTCCTTGAGCATATCAGCGGAAATTTCACCGGTGAAAGCACCGTTCGCCGCCCAGTGGATATTCTGCGCTCCGAGCTTGATGTTGCTGCCTTTGATCGCTTCGCCAACCGCGGCGATCGTCGTGAACGGCGGGCAGACAACGATATCCGCCTTGTCGGCGGGAACATCGGCAACCAGCCCTTTCAACGCCTCCACGAGCGCTTTCCCCTCGGCAGCGGTCTTGTTCATCTTCCAGTTTCCGGCGATAATGACTTTACGGCTCATATTCTTCCCTCTCTACGTTTATAAAGTATGTGCCATGACAAAGAAGTGTCAATAAGAAAAATATCACGCCCACGAACATTTTGCAACCCTTAAGGCGTTGAACATCTGCGATTCATCGTTTTTTTACTTGGGAAATCCGAAGCGTTACTTCTTTTTGACCGCAACAGCCGTCGCAGATTGACTGCGCCGCCACAGAATCCACAGAGAAAAGAAACCGGTCGACGAATCCGTGATCTGAATGTCCTCGACATCCGCTTTCATCTGCCTGGCCCACCCCCGAAGCATGCCGGCCGTATATTTGTTCTCAATCCGATTCCGGAATGTGGTGTAATCACGCCGGTTCGGCCGGTTCGGGTTGCCGCTCCAGAGCGGAATATAATAGAAGAGAAAAAGTCCCCAGTTGCTTCCCTCGAGATTCGCAAGAACGCGGGCTCCGGTCGAACTGGTCTGCCCCTCGACCGCCGGAAATGATTTCACAACCGACGTGTTGCACCCCATCCCCCCGGCAAGTATCGCTGCCGCGAGCATGGACGTCACGAAAAATTTCTTCATGGGAGTCTCCCTCTGGTTGTCTTTGACCGTAATCCTTTAATTTAGACGGTCAACCATGAATTTGCAAGTCCGCAGCCGCCGCAGAAAATGCAATCTGCCGGAATCGATTCCGCAATAAAAAACAAACATCCGTGTTACAATATGCTCACAATACGCGGATATCTTATATTCCGAACCACTCCCGGACATACAGGAAAGGAACATCACATGAAATGGATTCTCACGGCAGCCGCCATTGCCGCCGGCACTCTGCCCACCCTCCTCTCTGCCGCTCCTCCATCTCCGGAGAGCTCCCGGACCATCCGGCTGGTCCAGGACGACGCACAGGAGTACATGGCCTCCAGGGTTTATCGCTTGAATTACCTGAAAGCAGACGATATCACACCCTTTCTTCTCGGAGTTCTCAAACGCAGCAATACCCAGTCGACCGTCAACCGCATCAACTACAAGGCGGGAAATGAACAACTTCTTACGGTAAGCTGTCCCGCCCGATTGATACCCTATGTCGACGATATGCTCTCCAAACTCGACCGTCCCTCCCGAATCACCGGCCGGGGACAGGGCGATCCGATCCGCGGCACCGGAATCACCCGGCGCGTCTATCCGGCCCGATTCCGATCCGCGAAAACCATGGTCGACGTGATGACCGGAACCGGTGTCAACGGCGGCGTCGACTCGTTCGTCGGCTACGATGCCACCACAAACCTGATCTACTGGAAAGATGACTTCAACAAAAGCAACGATCTCATGAAATACCTCGCCTGGCTCGACCGGCCGGTCCCGATGGTCAATTTCGTGTTCACGATCTACGAGGTGCGCGAAAGCACGCTGCGCGACCTCGGAATCGACTATCTGAGCTGGCGCAACGGCCCCGGACTCGATCTGCTGCAAATCGGTTATGATGCAATGAGCCTCGATTCGGCAGGTACTGCGGCGCTGTCAGCGGCCTCGGGCGGCTTCGGAGGATTCCTCATCGCGCCGCAGTTCGATGCGAGTTTCATCCGCATGCTTGAACAGAACGGCAGGGCCAGCATCGCAAACAGCGCGACCTTGACCGTCGCCAACAGCGAAAACGAAAGTTATTCCACCGGATTTTCCCCTCAATCTCAGGCGATTTTCAAACGGGACAACGATCAGCTGCAGGTCGGGATCTCCGGCGTCGGCATGAAAGGAGGGCTTCGACCGCAGGAGTCGGCAGCGGAAGCGTCCAACCCGCTGTTGAATTCCGACGAGCCACCGCCGCCGCTCTCACTGACCATCTCCGCCCCCCGGATCAATCTGCGCGGACCGTCCGATGCCGGAACCGGGCTCCCATCCGGAGAGGATTCTTCCCGCCAGGCGGTTGTAACGTTTCACTACCTCATCCGGACCGCCGACGTGGTCGAACGCAACAATTACGGCGCGGAACTCGCCGAAGTCAGCACGGTGACCGGAGACTGCAATCTGCTCACCGGAAGCGAAAAACTGCTCGCAAGCTGGAGCCGGGAGAGCGAAGTCGAACAGACGATCGGCATCCCGTTTCTCATGGAGATTCCACTCCTGAAATATCTGTTCAGCACCACAACGGTCAACCGGGAAAAAACCTGCTTCTTCATCACCGCGCGCGGGACACTCGTGCATCCGGACACGTTGCCGACCGAATACGGCGGCCAGCTCAAGTCGCTCAGTGAACTGATCCCGTTCGACCCCACCCGATAACTCAGGAGAATGAAAATGTCACAGAAATACGGATTTGCCGTCCTGCTCGCTTTCGCCGTGATCCCCCTGGCCGCCGCACCGGGAGATTCGGCCTCGACGCCTCTCTACACGGACAGCGTTCTCTCGGGAAGTGTCGAGGCCGCTACGCGCTCCCTGCCGTCCCCGGGAATCCCGCGCAACGAAAACAACGCCGATACCGCCAGTTACATGGACACCCAGGTCCAGGCGCAGCTCCGGATCGATCTCGATGAAAAGCTCGACACCGTCCATTTCATCCGCGACAACAACGATCCGAAAGTCGTGACGAAAACCTATCTGCTCCGGCACGCCGAACCTTACGCGCTGCGCTCCTACCTGCGCGAAATGGTCCAGACGCGGCGGGTTTCCGGCAGCGACACGGCTGTCGAATGTCTGAAATTCGAGGACGGAACCGGCGTTCTGTTCGTTTCCGCCGAAGAGTACCGCTTCCGGGATTCCGAAAACGGAATGGGAATCGACGCAATCGTGGAACGGCTTGACCAGCCGGGACTCCTGAACAGCTCCGGGCAGCCGAAATACGTCTACTTCCCCGCAAACGTCCCGGCCGCCGTCCTCGAGGAGATGGTCAAACATGTCGGCATGAATGTCTCGGGCGACACGGCTGAACTCATCGGCGGCAAAGACAAGGTGATGCTCGACCCCGATTTGAACTGCCTCTTCTTCAACACGGCCGGATATTCGCGCAAAAACATCGAAGAGATGCTCCGTCGCTATGACGTTCCTCTTCCGGAAATCCGGATTCGTTTCCGTGTCTATGAACTTTATGCCGAAAACGACGAAAAGCTCGGAATCGATTTTCAGTCATGGAAAAACAACGCCGGCATGGAACTCTTCAGCGCGGGGGGACGCTACCGCGACAACTGGGCTGCGACTTACGGCGGCACGATGGCCCGCCCGCAGGGCTCGGAACGCACGAGTTTCTACCATTTCAATCCGAAGTGGAACACCCGCTACCTCGACTTCCTCGCAAGCCGCGGCAAAGCCGGAATCGCCCACTCCGGCGAGGTGACGGTCCGTCAGAATTCAACCAGCACGCTGGAACGCACAACCCAGCTCTTTTCCATCGACACCACCGTTCCGGCCCCGAAGACGGAAGAACAGCCCGACGGCAGCCACGCTCAGATTTTCGACGAGATTCTCCCGGCATTCGGCAGGGAGTCGCAGGAGACCGGAATCGCGGTCGACAAGGCCAACCAGCAGACCGTCACCCGAGATCCGAACTCCTACGGATTTTTCATGACGGTCAAGGCGCTCTCGATCGCGCCGGAGGCGGCCATTCTGAAACTCACGCTGAAAAACTCTTCCCTCATCGGCTACCAGTCGACCGGCGCTCCGCGCATTCAGGAGGGGAACACCGTCACCACCGATGTGATGGTGTCCACACAACGCAATCGCTTCGTCGTCGGCGGGCTGGAGAAACGGGAGATCGTCCGCGGATCGACCGGCGTTCCGTTTCTCAAAGACCTCCCGCTGCTCGGCTACCTCTTCCAGGTCGAATCGGAGTCGACCCGCAAATCGCAGATGGTTCTGGTCGCGGAATGCGAATACCTCCTCCCCGACAGCGCCATGCCGGTTGAGACCGCAGAACAACTCAAAAAGATCGATATCGCGACCGCCGACGCCGGGGAGAAAAATCTCCATTTCTACCGCCAGCACGGTCTCGACCGCTGAATCCGCTCCGATTCGGACGAAAAACGGCGGAACCGGAGTTTTCGATTCCGCCGTACGTTCTTCTCCGCAGAGAATCACTCCTTCTCTTCGGGGCGTTTCGCGCCGTCGGGTTCCCTGCGGCGTTCGGCCCGCTGCTTGAGCTGTTCCAGGAACTTCTCCGGCTGCTTCATGGATTCCACACCCCGGGTCAGGAACCGGACGGAACGCTCCAGAGCTTCCACACGTTTTTCGCTTTCCTTCTCCCCGGCAGTCTGCGCCGCCTTGAGTTCCTCCCGCTGCCGCTCGAGCGCTCTCTCATAAATTGCCCGGAGCGACTCAATCTGCGCGGTCACTTCAGGGGTGACGGCTTCGGCTTTCAGGAGTGCGAGCGTGATCTCGCGGGCCTCGCGTCCCTCTTCCGGAGTCAAGACTTTTCCGAACGGTCCGCGGGCTTCCCGGCGCCCCGGCTCCGGACGTTTTCCGTCCGGGCGACGGCGTTCTTCCGGACGCATATGTTCGGCACGCGGCGGCCCCTGCGGTTTTTCCCAGCTGGGACGAAGCAGACGCTCAAGCTGGCGATCGATCTCCTGATCCTTGTTCTCGAGTCGCTCTCTCTCGCGGGCGAGCATCTTTTCGACCCGTTCGATCGCGAACATCTGCTGCAATTCAAACCGCTCGGTGATCCGCTCTTTCAGGGCGGCTTTCGTCGAATCGTTCGGCTCCGCGCGGTAGGCGGCGAGCGCTTCCGCAATCCTGCGATTGAGTTCTTCGAGCTTCATGCGCTGCTCCTCGCTCAATCCGGGTCCACGCCTCTCCCGTCCCGGACGCGGCAGCGGTTTTCCCGGGCGGGGGCGGTCTCCGGGCGGCGGCGGGAGTTCTTCCGGCCGCTGCTGTTCGCCGGGCGGCGGCGGCGCATCCCCCTCCGCGGCAAACGCGGAGAACGGTGTCACGGTCAGCGAGAAAGCCAGTGCGGCCAACGGCAATGTCCATTTTCCAGTCATAATTACCACCTCTCTTCTGCTGTTTCGGGCCCCTCCACCGGGCCTTTGCACAGATAACGCCGCGGCGAGCCGGAATATTGTGTTTCCCGGAAAAAATCCGCTGATTCCCCTCAAAATCGGATAGTCCGTCACTTTTCCGTCACTTCCCCGTCATATTTCCGGAACAGGAAAAGACACTTTCTTTTTTTCAAAACTCCGCTTCCAGTTGAAATGCGCCGGGAAACGATTATCTTGCAGTTTGGTCCAAGCCGGTACAGGATCGAGCCGGGAATGGGTATCCTGAGGGGAAAAGTTGACAAATTTCCCGATTCAGTAGAAGCTTTGTCAACTCCCGTTTCCGACGGCGCGCCGGAAAAACGGGAATCATCCGGATACCGGGAACGAACCGGACCGGGAACGCAATCAACGGCCGGCAAGGCCGGAAATAACGGAGAAAGCCTGTCATGCAAAACGAAACGAATCCTCTTGAATCAATTCCCGCCGCTCTCTGCAGCCATGCGGAAAGGGCCGTCAATGTCCTGACGGTGGAACGGGCATTGATCGATCGATTTTCCCATCAGCGGATCGTTCCGGAATATGAACGCATCCACTATGGCGTCCTCGAGCCGGATGAGGTCGGCCTCGCTCTCGCCCTCCAGACCTGCCGCCGAATGAGCACCCCGGGGAAGCTCCGGCTCGAATTCACGTTGTGGGGACGCAGTTGCCGCGCCGACGAGTTCAGAAGCTGGTTCCGGAAGTTCCCGGGCAAACTCCCGAAAAACGGGTGCAGAATCGACCTGCCCGGAGGATCGCGCATCGCACTTGCCGAATTGAGTGCGCCGCTCGGCACGCTGTTTGAACCCGAACGGCTGCTCGGAATCCCCGTCCTGAACGGAATCATGTTCCTCTCGGCGGAACTGGATCTGCTCGAGTCCTGTTTTCATGCTGACGATGCCCCCGCCATCGGCGACCTCCTGGTCGAAGAGAAACGACTGCCGCTGCTCGAACTCGAACGCTCTGCCGGAGAGTATCTTCAACGCAGATTGCGCAAACCGGTCGAAGTGGAACTCGATTCGCTCTCGCCGCTGCGGCGGCGCGGCGGCGCGGAACTCCGGCTCAGGGTGGCTTTGCCGGGAAGCGATCCGGCAGCACTCGCCGCCCGTTTCCCGATCCTCCGGCCGGAGTTTCAAAACCCCGCCGACGCTCCGCTGGCCATGCTGCCCGACACCGTCTGCGCAGATTACTTCACAATCCTCTGCATCTACGGCAACCCTTGAGAAACGATTCGCATTTCCGCCCCGGTCAGACCGAACCAGCGTGCGATCAGAGTCTCAAATTCCGGGTCAGGAGCCGCCAGCCATGCGGCCGCCTCCGCTCCGGAGAGCTGCGGGAAAGGCAGTTCGCCGAGATCTTTCCGTAGAATCTTGCAGGTGCCGAACCTCTTGACGTACAGAAATCCGATCAGCCGGGAGTTCAGGTAGCGCGCCACAAGTTCAGCCTGCCAGAACGGCAGCCGGGGAATCAGCACATTCGCACTGTTCAGCGTGAGAGTCCCCCCGCGATCGACCGCACAAACCGGCCGCGTCGCAATAAAACGGTAGACCAGTTTCGGAACGGCACGATAACAGCAAAACGGCGCGCTCTGCTGCAGTTTTCCCGGCCGCAGATAGCAATGCGGCTCCCGAAGATGATTCGGCTGAATGTCACAGCCGCGCAGAATCGGCTGCGCACCCGGTTCCGGCTCATGCGTCAGGAGCCGGGCGTTGTCCCCGGTTACGATTCCGAGCGCCCAGTCCGCATTCCCGGAGAGCGTAATTCCGCCCCGCCGGAAAATCTTGTCCACGATCTCCCGTTCCCCGGCAGTCACTCCGGTTTCGATGGCGCAGTCCGCCCGTTCCGCCACGCGATGCTGCGCACGCTCCTCCCGCCCGGACTCACGCAGAATCACGATGCTGTGCCCCGCGGGCGCCGGAGCCCGGACCGCATCGATCCGCACCACCGGCGTAAAAACCCCCGGGAAACAACGACCCAGCAGCTCAATCGTGTCGATCCGGCACGACTCCAGCAACCTGCGCCGCAAAGAAGCATGCGCGGCGATGTTCAGCACCGCCTCCGGCAGTAGAAATGACATCCTGCCGCCCTCCTTGAGAAAACGCAGCGCCTGGCGGATGAAGAGCGCAAAACTCTCCTCCCCCTCCGCCGCCGCCCCGCCCCACGGCGGATTCGTCGCAACCAGGTCGAATCTCCCATACTCCGCCCGCAGCATCCGGCCGGACAGCGCATTCCCGCGGAAAACCCGCGGCGCGAACTCCTCCCCGGGAAAGGCAAGCAGCAGATTGATCTTCGCAAGCTCCACCGCGATCGGATCGCAGTCGATGCCGCAAATCTGTTCCGGCCTCAGCCCGAGTACGACCGCGGCCCGCACCAGATAGTGCCCGCTGCCGCAGCAGGGATCGAGATAACGCTCCGCCCCGCGCCCGGATGACAGCGATTCGTCCACAAGCGCGGTCGGAGTATAATAGGTTCCGCCCTGCGCGCGGCGACCGATCGAAGAGAGCGCCTGATAAAGTTCTCCGAGCGATTCGTCGTCCTGCATCCCGGGCAGCGACTGCAGGAACCGGAACAGCCGTCCGTCCGGAGCGCTTTTCAACCGCAGCCGCCAGGTCTCCATCACCTCTGACACCGATCTGCGCCCAAAGCGAAACGTTCCATCTTCCTCCCGGTATTCCGCCTCTCCCGCAGCCGCCAATCGCTTCAACGCGGCCGCATACATGGCGTTCTCCAGAGCGAGATGAAGCGACCGGAAGCACTTGACGCTCTTTCGATACCGTCCCCGCGCCAGCCGCGCCGCAGAACGGCTCTTATTCGCCCTGCGGGTCAATTTTTCTCCTCCGCCGTCACGGCGAAATGCCGCGACCGCCTCCGGCGCAAACCGATAAGGCGTCACCTGCGCCGGAGTCAGCAGCCCGAGGCGCACCCAGTTGTGCACCGTCGCCCGGCAGACGCCGAGACGAATCGCCACCTCCCGCAGGGAGATCAGTTCTGTTTTCTTTTCCATGCCGCCTATCATATCACGTCCTGTGAAAATAATCAACCGGATCGGCATAAAAAAAGCGGCTTTCGCATTCCGCAAAAACCGCTTTCCGTGGATTCGGGCAGTGCCCGCTCCCCCCACCTTACTTGTCGGAGAGCGCCACCACGCCGGGGAGCTCCTTGCCCTCGAGATACTCGAGCGAAGCACCGCCGCCGGTCGAAATATGGCTCATCTTCTCAGCCAGACCAGACTTGTTCACCGCCGAAACACTGTCGCCACCGCCGATGATCGAAACTCCGCCGTTGGCCTTGACTTCCGCCACGGCCTTGCAGATTCCGAACGTGCCGTTCGCGAATTTCGGCATTTCAAAGCAGCCCATCGGTCCGTTCCAGACCACGGTCTTCGCATTCTTAATCGCCTCGGAATAGAGCTCAACGGTCTTCGGGCCGATGTCCAGACCCATCCAGCCGTCCGGAATGTCGTCACCGACGATCTGCGTATTCGCTTCCGCGTCGAACTTGTCCGCCGCGACGTTGTCGATCGGCAGCAGGAAGTTGACCTTGAGCTCTTTCGCTTTCTCAATCATCTCTTTGGCATAGTCAAGCTGGTCGAGCTCGCAGAGCGAGTTGCCGACGTTGTGCCCCTGCGCTTTCAGAAACGTGTAGGCCATGCCGCCGCCGATGATGAGCGTATCAACTTTGGAGAGCAGATTCTTGACCACGGCGAGTTTGTCGGAAACTTTCGCACCGCCGAGAATCGCCACGAACGGACGAACCGGATTCTCCACCGCGCTGCCGAGGTAGGCGATCTCTTTCTCCATCAGGAAACCAGCCACCGCCGGGGTCAGGAATTTCGTGATGACCGCGGTCGAGGCGTGGGCGCGGTGCGCCGTGCCGAATGCGTCGTTGCAGTAGATGTCACCGTAAGAAGCGAGTTTCTCCGCGAGTTTAAGCTGCTTTTCTTTCATCGCGGCTTTCTTCGCCTTGTACTCCTCGTCGGTCATGTCGTCCTTTTTCTTGACCTTGCCCTGCTCCTCGGCGTAGAAGCGGGTGTTTTCGAGCATGACCACGTCGCCGGGCTTCATCGCGGCGACTTCCTTGTCGGCATTCGCGCAGTCAGGCGCAAACACGACCGGCTTGCCGAGCAGCTTCGACAGATATTCCGCGACCGGCTTCAGGCTGAAATCAGCCTCGTATCCCTTTTCCGCCGGACGGCCGAGGTGGCTCATCAGCACGAGGCTGCCGCCGTTGTCGAGCACGTATTTGATCGACGGGAGCGCACCCTTGATCCGGGTATCATCCTTGATGACCCCGTCTTTGATCGGAACGTTGAAATCCACGCGCATAACGACGCGCTTGCCTTTGAGATCGACGTCGCGAAGAGTTTTCTTATTCATGATATTTCCCCTTCATAGGTTGGTGACATGTTGCTGCAAAAAGGGCGGGCGGCCTATTACCACCCGCCCTTTCAGGGAATTACATTCAGATGTAATTACTTGGCGATGACGCGGACCATCTCCAGAACCTTGTTGGAGTAGCCCCACTCGTTGTCATACCAGGAAACGACCTTCACAAAGGTCGGATCCAGCGCGATGCCCGCCTTGGCATCGAAGACGGAGGTCTTCGCTTCGCCGCGGAAATCGGTGGAAACCACGCACTCGTCGGTGTAGCCGAGAACGCCCTTGAGTTCGCCCTCGCTGGCTTCCTTCATCGCCTTGCAGATCTCTTCATAGGAGGCCGGCGTCTTGAGCTCGACGGTCAGGTCAACGACCGAGACGTCGGAGGTCGGAACGCGCATCGACATACCGGTCAGCTTGCCGTTCAGCTGCGGCAGAACCTTGCCCACCGCCTTGGCAGCACCGGTCGAGGACGGGATGATGTTCTCGAGGATGCCGCGGCCGCCGCGCCAATCCTTCTTGGACGGGCCGTCGACGGTCTTCTGCGTCGCGGTGGCGGCATGGACGGTCGTCATCAGGCCGCGGACGATGCCGAACTTGTCATCGAGAACCTTGGAGATCGGCGCCAGGCAGTTCGTGGTGCAGCTGGCGTTGGAGATGATCGCCTGGCCGGCGTAGGTCTTGTGGTTCACACCGTAGACGAACATCGGGGTCGCGTCCTTCGACGGAGCGGACATGATGACTTTCTTCGCGCCGGCGGCGATGTGCTGCTTCGCAAGCTCTTCGGTCAGGAAGAGGCCGGTGGACTCGACGACGACTTCCGCGCCGACTTCGTTCCACTTCAGATCAGCCGGGCTCTTCTCGGCGGTCAGGCGGATCTTCTTGCCGTTGACGATCAGCATATTGCCCTCGACCGCGATCTCCGCGTCGAATTTGCCGTGAACCGAGTCATACTTCAGCATGTAGGCGAGGTAGTCCGGATCGAGCAGGTCGTTGATCCCGACAATTTCGATGTCATTGCTGAAATTCTGGACTGCGGCGCGGAAAACCATCCGACCGATACGACCGAAACCGTTGATACCAACTTTGATCATTTTGACGTTCCTTTAGTTGATGTTAGGGGTCAAGTATAAAAATATCGATGTATCTGAAATATAACCCGCTTTTCTGAAATGTCAAACGCTTCAACAACTTAATTCCCCTCTTTTGCGGCAGTTTCCCCCTCTTTGACGGATTTCCGCATGGCACGGACCTTTTTTCGTGCTATAGTAAACACGGAAATTTCCGCCGGCACCAGGCTGACGCCAGACCCGGCGGCAGAAACAAATCCAACGGAGATCATGCCGATGAAATTCGATTCCGCCCTGATCCGGCGCGTTCTGCGCGACAACCGCGCGCTGCTCGTGCTTCTCGCCGCGGGTTTTCTGCTGCGACTCGCGGTCGCCCTGCCGGGACTCTGCAGCGATCCGGAAACATGCTTTTCGCGCCCCGACACCCCGGGATATCTCGGGCCCGCGCGCGTCCTCGCCGTCGACGGCCGCTATCTCGACGAACCCGGCGGCGCTCCGAACTGCGGACGGGCACCGGGATTCCCGTTCTTCGCCTCTCTCGTCTTCCGGATCGCGGGGGCGGAGAACACCGTTGCTCTCGTTCTCGCACTCATCATCACGGGGGCGCTGATTCCGCTGGCGGTCTACCTGGCAGGGACGGTCTGGGCCGACCGCCGCACCGGGCTGTGGGCATGCGCGCTCACCGGATTGAACCTGACGATGATCGCCCAGTCGCCGATGCTGCTCTCGGATACGCTGTTCGGACTTCTCGCCGCCATCGTACTTGTCTGCTACGGAATGTTTTACCGAAAACACGACATCCGTTTTTTCGCGCTCGCGCTCTTTCTCGCCGGAGTCGGTGCGCTGATCCGCCCGATCAATTCGGTCTGGATTCTCCCGGCGCTCTTTCTGCTCGCCGTCACGCCGGAGCTCGACTGGAGACGAAAACTCGCAGGTGCCCTTGCCGGAACCGCGCTCTTCCTGCTCCCGCTGCTGCCGTGGATGGGACGAAACGCCTCCCTCGGCGCGGGCTGGTCGATCGATACGAACACCGGCGCCATGTATCATCAGAACGGAGCCATGCTCCTGGCCAAAGTCAACGACACGAGCTTCGAGGCCGAAAAGGCGAAGATCCTCGCCGAACTCGAAGTCGAATTCGCCGACACGGCGAAGTATCCCGACCTCAAAAGCCGCAGCGATTACCGGCTGAAGAAATTCCGGGAACTCATCTTCGCCCATCCGCTCGCATGGCTGCCACAGCACTTCCGACCGCACATCCTGCTGCCAGACGCGCCGACTTTCTTCGAGATCCTCGGCGTCACCAGCGCCGGGCGCGGCACCATGGACGTCATGCAGAAAGAGGGGCTTTTTGCGGCGGTCAACCACTATTTCGGCGGCAAACTCTGGGTGCTGCTGCCCGTCGTTCCGCTGCTCGGGATCACGCTGGCGACTTATCTGCTGGCAGCCTGGAAACTCATCGACTGGGTTGTTCATCTCCGGCGGAACTGGTACTGGATCTTCCTCTTCCTCGCATTCGTCGAGTATTACTTCTTTCTGCCGGGTCCGATCGTCGCGCCGCGTTACCAGATTCCGGCGCTGCCGTTCCTCGCGATCATGGCCGCCATGCAGCTGCCCGCACTCGGGCGGCTCCTGAAACGACTCCTGAAAAAAACAAACGACGCCGCCCCGCAGGGAGCAGCGCCGCAGAATCCGGCGTGAGCCGGACTCTCCCACGTTACGCGCAGAAGAGGAAGTAACGTGCCATGATATAGACCGAGGCAAGCACCATGCTGCCGACAGCCACCGGCACGCCGTATTTCAGGAAGCCCGTGAAACTCACGCTGTGACCGTTCTTTTCGGCGATGCCGACCGTCACGAGGTTCGCCGCCGCACCGACCAGAGACGCATTGCCGCCGAGGCAGACCGCCAGCGCCAGCCCCCACCAGAGCAGATCGCTGCACGCTTCGCTGCCGCGGAACGCCGGCGAGGCGCTGATGAACGTCGCCACAACCGTCACCATCGCCGCAGTGAACGAAACGTTGTTCATGACCGCCGCGGCAATCGCGCTGATCCACATGATGACGAGCACCACCACCGGAACCGGCCATCCCTCCATCAACGACAGGAAACTGCCGATCTTGTCCATGAGTCCGCAGGCAGACGCTCCGCAGACGACGATGAACAGCGCCATGAAGAAGAAAAGCGTGCTCCACTCGATCTTCTCCAACGCATGGTCCACATCGACCTTGCAGATACACAGCGCAAGCGCGGCACCCGACATCGCCACCACGCAGGGCTGCAGCCCGACCGCGCCGTGCACGAGGAAGCCGAGGATCGTCAGAATCATCACAATTCCGCCGCGAATCAGATTGCTGCGATCGGAGATCGCCGCGCGCTCGTCGAGCTCCATGATGAGCGCGCGCTTCTCGACCGTCACGCGCATCCGCTTCGAGTAGTAAACCCAGAGACAGATGCAGTAGATCACCATCAGCACGAGGATGAACGGAGTGAGATTCATAAGGAAATCCATGAAGTTCAGATCCGCAATCGAACCGATGATCAGGTTCGGCGGGTCGCCGATCAGCGTCGCGGTTCCGCCGATGTTCGACGCCATCGTCTCTGCCATCAGAAACGGCACCGGCGGCACGTCGAGCTCGTTGCAGACGAGCAGAGTCACAGGCGCAACCAGCAGAATCGTCGTCACATTGTCGAGAAACGCCGAGAGAAACGCCGTCGCAAATACAAGCAGAATCATCGTCCGGATCGGCAGTCCCCTCGCCAGTTTCGCGCAGCGGATCGCCACGTACTGGAAAAGTCCCGTTCCAGAGAGCAGATTCACAAGCAGCATCATGCCCGCAAGCGTAAACACCACGTCGAAGTTCGAATAGCGGGCGAACGTGTCGAGCTTGTCGTAAAGCCCGGCCTTTCGTTCGATTTCACTCGGACCGGTCGCGTCCGCCAGCGCCTGTTCAGTCTCGGCGAGCGCTTCCGCGGCTTTCGCCTGCGCTCCGGCGGCCTGCTCCGCAACGGCGGCGGGGACCTGCTCCGCAACAGCGGCGGGAGCCTCCACCGCAACCGGTTCCGCGGCCTCCTCGTGGGAACCTCCACTGTGGCCGGGCCCCGGCAGAATCACAATCAGCATAAGCATCGCACCGAGCAATGCCGCAACCGTTTTATGCACCTTCTCCGATGCAATCAAAACATAGGTCCCGATAAAAATGATCGTACCTATCCAGAAAATCAGGGTCGAATGTTCCATAGGTGACAACTCTTATCCGCGCAGAACTTTTTTGACAATATACTTGACCATGATTTCACCGATATATTTGTTGTCGGCGTCGATGACGAAGCAGGTGCGCACTTCATTCTTCACCATCTTCACGGTAAACTGAATCAACGGGGTTTCCGGATGAACCGTAAGCGAGGGTGCTCGCATGTAGTCGCGCACCACGTGCTGATTCTCCTCCTGGAAAATCCGGTTGAACGGCTCGAAACTCGTGAGAAAATCGAGATTCTCCATCCGGAAAATGTACTCCGGAATAAAATTCTTCAAGATATCCATTGCCTCGAGCTCCCCGACCAGACGGTCGTTCGCATCGAGCACCGGAATCGTGCTGCTGTCGCCACGGCTGAAACAGTCGAGAGCCGTCGAAAGCGTATCGCCCTCATGCAGAACGCACTTGCCCGTGACCATCACATCTTCGGCCACAAGGTTGCTCCGGACCGTCACATTCGCCTCACGCAGCACTTCGAGAAATTCCGCCGCGCTCTTCACGCCGGAAAGCTTCTCGAGGTTTCCCGGTTGCGACAGATAACGCACCATCGCCGAGAGCGACTTCAAATAAAGGTCGCTCGTGTCCTGCGAGATCAGCGACATCACCACCAGATTGCACGGTGAAACATCGCACTCCTTGAAATGCACCGGCTTCGGCAGCACCCCGATAATGATGTAGAGATCATCGAACTCCGGCGCACGCAGATGCGGCATCGCACATCCCTCATAAGGAATCTGCAGCGTATCTTCCCGCTCGAGCATGCCGGAGACGATCCGGTCGATGTCCATCTGGCTGCCGAGAACCGCCTGGGCTTTCTTGAGCATATCCGCATAAATACCGGAACGGCTCACGCCGTTGACGTTCGTAAAGATCAGCTCTTCATTCAGAATCGATACCAGCTTCATCTTATACTCACTTTCCGTTGTTGCTTAAGGTTAAACGGGGAGCTCTATGCCCCCCGGACTCCATCTCACATGCGGTTGACCACCGCCTCGGCAAACCCCGAGCAGCTCACCTCGGTCGCCCCCTCCATCAGCCGCGCGAAGTCGTAAGTCACCACCCGGTCGGAAATCGCCCGCTCGATGCCGCGACTCACCAGTTCCGCCGCCTCAACCCAGCCGATGTGGCGCAGCAACATCTCGCCGGAGAGCGCCAGCGAACTCGGGTTGACCTTGTCGAGCCCGGCGTATTTCGGCGCGGTTCCGTGGGTCGCCTCGAAGAGCGAATGGCCGGTCGTATAGTTGATGTTCGCCCCCGGCGCAATGCCGATCCCGCCGACGCAGGCCGCGAGCGCGTCCGAAACGTAGTCGCCGTTCAGATTCAGCGTCGCAATCACGTCATACTCGTCCGGGCGGGTCAGGATCTGCTGCAGGAATGCGTCACAGATGCAATCCTTCACAAGGATCTTCCCCTCCGGAGCCTTCCAGTCGCAGTCCGCCGCAACGACGGCGCGGTCGGCATACTCGCGCCGCACGAGGTCGTATCCCCAGTTCTTGAAGCCGCCCTCGGTGAACTTCATGATGTTCCCCTTGTGGACCAGCGTGACGCTGCGGCGCTTGTTCGCGATCGCATAGTCGAGCGCCGCACGGATCAGCCGTTCGCTGCCCTCGATCGAGACCGGTTTCACGCCGATGCTGGAGCTCTCCGGGAAGCGGATTTTCCGAACCCCCATCTCGTTTTGCAGGAAATCGATGACTTTCTTCGCCTCCGGAGTCCCGGCATTCCATTCGATTCCGGCGTAGATGTCCTCGGTGTTCTCCCGGAAGACGACCATATCGGTCTTTTCAGGATGTTTCACGGGAGAGGGCACACCGTTGAAGTAGCGGACCGGCCGCAGGCAGACGTAGAGATCGAGCTCCTGACGCAGTGCGACGTTCAGGGAACGGATGCCGCCGCCGACCGGTGTCGTAAGCGGCCCCTTGATTGCAATGAGGTACTCGCGGATCGCATCGACAGTCTCACCCGGCAGCCACAGCTCCTCGCCGTAGACCTTGTTGGCTTTCTCGCCCGCGAAGAGCTCCATCCAGGCGATTTTGCGCCGATTTCCGTACGCTTTCTCCACGGCGCGATTCCAGATCCGCATCGACGCGGCCGTGATGTCCGGCCCGATGCCGTCGCCCTCGATAAACCCGATGATGGGCTGATCCGGCACCTGGAGTCGGCCCGCGGCATCGGCGGTAATTTTCTCTCCCGCCGGAACTTTGATCTTCTGATAGGACATTTCAGTCTCCCCTGCATTGCTAAAAGTCGCTCATTATAATATACAGCCGCGGGACTCGATCTGCAAGTTGGAACATTCACGAACTCCGAACTTTTTCCATCCGCGCGCGCTTTGCGCCTTGCATTCCGGAAAAAACGGATTATGATATGGAAGATAATAGCCGGCAACCCTTTCCGGGAGAGAAAATACCATGAAAAAATGGAACGTCCTCATGTTCGCGGCCGCGATGGCCGGATTGACTGTATTTGCAGCGGAGCAGCCCGCACCGGCCTCCACATCGGCCGCGGAGCCGACATCGACGGAGTCATGCGGCAGCAGCTGCCCCTCGTTCGAGTGGCCGCCGCGCATCGGAATCTACATCTCCGACACTTCGGCGGCAAGCCGTCCCGGCACGGTCGGAATCAGCCTGACCGGTGTATCGGAGGGGGAGTATTTCGGCGGAATCGGGTTCGGCTTTTTCGGGGAAGATTTCTCCAGACAGAGTGTGCACGGACTCTGGGCCGGATGGTATGGCGAAGTGCAGAGTCAAACCGGACTCCAACTCGGATTCGTGAATGCGGCGTGGCAGCTTGCCACCGCACAGGCGGCCGCCGGAGCGAATACCGCGGAAACCTGCAACGGGGTTCAGCTCGCAGGACTCGTCAACAGCGCGACCGATCTCGCCGGTTTTCAGGCGGCGGGATTCGGAAATCTCACAACGACGGCGAACGGAGTCCAGTTCGCGGGACTGCTGAATCAGGCGGAATACGGCAGCGGCCTGCAGCTTGCGCTTTTCAATGTGACCGGAGCACCGCTCGAAGATCCCGACCGTGAACCGAGCGGGGTGCGCCCCGGATTCGTCGTGCAGACGGGGCTGGAAAACTACAGCGTGGACCGCAGGGTGTTCCAGCTCGGGCTCTACAACAGCAAGAGCGCGCCCGGCTTTCAGATCGGACTCGTGAACTACTCCGAAACCGGGCTGCTGCGCTGGATGCCGTTTTTCAACTGGTAAAAGCAGAGATCCGCCTCAGTCAACGCCCGCCTTGCGCGTCCATCTCCTCTTCGACGACGGCGAGAAGTGTTCCGAGAACCGGCAACGTGATGCGGCTGCCGCTGCTCTCACCGGTATGCAGATTGCGGATCCTCCGGGCGCCGTGAATCACCAGATTCTGCGGAGCGGTCGAATTGTTCGCGACGAACAGCAGCTGCCCGTAAGGGGCCTGCCGGACCGTGTGGAACTCCACACCTGTGACCGGAAGTCCGTCGGGTCCGCAGACCCGGATCTCCGGCAGCGCCCCGATGCGGGAAGCGGCTTCCGAGAGGATTTCCCGGAGTCTGCCCGGATCATCGGTCCGGTTGTGCCGGATCTCACCGGGGATGTCGTCTCCGCCCCATGCCCCGATCCGGACAAAGAGACCGCCGCCGCGGCAGAAATCGCGCAGCGCCTGCGAGGTTCCCTCCTCCACGGCCGGGACATCAACGGCGACCAGCGCGCGCACGCCGTCCAGCCCGCCCGATTCCAGCTGCCTCTCATCCACCACCCGGATCCCCAGACCCGAAAAGAGGGACGCCTCGTAAAGGCGTTGAAGAGAATGCATCGACTGATCGCCGCAAAGCAGACGGCTTTTCCGGCTGTAAAGCAATGCGATCGGTCGGGGCCGGTCCGCCAGTGCCCGATAAATTCCGGAAAAATGCCGAATCAGCGCCGCCGTCCGGGCATAACGGATCATCAGCGGCACGTCGCTGGCGATGTCGAAGCGGTCGACACTCGGGCTCATCACCCAGATCGATCCCGCCCGCAAACCGTGCATCACATTCTGCTGCATCACCATTTCGAGATATTCCGGCGGCGTCCGGGCGTCGATGGCCGCGATATGCCATTCGCTGTCAAAGAGCGCTTTCCCGCGGTCGCTGCCGGAGACGAGATCGTAATAGAGCGACTGATACATGGTGTTGGCTGCGAATGTTCCCTCCCGGGAATACCGGTCGGCGTAGGCGTCCGTGCCGATCAGATCGCTGAAACCGGAGATCGCGAGCCGGTCGATGCCGTCCGGGACTTCCGCCTCATCGCGTTCTTTCGAGTCGCTGTCGATCCAGGTATGGCCGAACTCCCACGGCAGCACTTTCACATGGGTGGGAAGGGCGACGGATTTCCGCACGGTTTCGTGAAGTTCGCGCAGATGTGCGGTTCCGACCTCCGCACAGAACAGACTCCAGTCGTAAAACCGGTTTTTCCGCGTCCTGTCCATCGCCTCCCTGCGGGAGATCGTAATCTCCGGAAAATCGGCGTATGAACTCCCCCAGGAACGGTTCACTTCCTCCACGGTGCCGTACCGTCTCCGCAGAAAATCCCGGAATCGCGCCTGCATCGCCGGCGAGTAATCCTCATAACCGGGTTCGTTGTCCAGACAGATGGAGACCACATTCGACTCTCCGCCGAGACGCGGAATCAGATGATCCAGATAGGTTCTGCACATTGCCCGGTAATCCGGATGAATGATGGAAGCACTCAGAAACCCGTGTCCCGCCACTCTGCCCTCCTCATACGAACCGGTCCACTCCGGATGTTTGTGCAGCAGAAAGGGCGGCGAATAAGGGGCGACCAGCATATCGACCCCGATCCCGTAAAATCCGAGCCGCCGCAGCGACGGCAGGGTGCGACTGCGGTAATGCGCCGCATTGAATGTTCCGTCCGGAAACATCAACTGTGCCGGCCAGACCGAATCGGACACCAGATCGCACCCGAGCCGGGCGAGTTCCGGCGCATAGTTCCCGAGCTCCCAGCCGATGAATCCGAAGTGAAACCCGCGATCATCCGGCGAGAAGAACCGCTCAAATCCGGCACTTTCAAGCGGAATCGACGGCTCCGGCTCATGCGGTGCCGCAAGCCGGGCGGCCTCCTCCTCCAGAGCGTCAAGATAAACTCCGAAGTTTTCCCGCCGTCCGATGTGAATCCGCTTCCACAAGGAGTCCAGCGCGATCCGGATCGCGGCCCGGCCGGCCTCGTCACGGTTGAATTCCGCAGGGGGCACCGTCAGCGGGAAGTCAAAGGCCGGATCCGCCAGCAGCCGCCGATCGACTTCGGCGAGCCGGGCGAACTCAGGGCCGCGCTCGGGGAAATCCGGCAGACGCACCGGCGTGGCCGGCTCTCCGGCGGACACCGTCAGCTGCCGATAGTGACCGAACGCCCCGGGAATTCCGCTCACGGTTTGCGCCAGCGCGATGGAATACTCGCCGGGCGGGAGGTCGCCGCTGTCGAGCTGAACCCAGGTCCGCCCCTCCATCTCCAGCCTGATTCCGTCATTCCCCCAGATCAACCGCAGCGGAAAATGTCCGATCTCATCGAGCAGCGGCCAGGAGATCCGCGTCATGCCGCCGGATTGCAGCCGGAAGCGGCCGCGGCGGACGAGATCGAGTTTCAGCACTTCGTCACCCGAAGCGTCACGAATCAGCAGCAGATTCCCGTCCAGCAGCAGCCAGGTGTGCGGCAACGCGGGCTGAAATTCCAGCGCAATGGTCAGCGGGCCTCCCTCATGATGGAACGTCGACACCGGGAACACCGTCCGACCAGGCGGAAAATTCCCCGTCCCGGCAGGGCGGAAGTCGAGCAATCCGCCCGCGGCAAGAGAAAATATCCCCGGCAGCGTCACCGCCAGAAACAGCCGCTGCACCCATCGAAACAAACGATTCATCTTCTATTCTCCAGATTTCACCATAATTGAAACGGCCTCCTCTCCCGGCGGACAGATGAACCGGAGCGTATCAAACTCCCGCCCGGCAATCCGCCGACTTTCCACCGGTCGCCCGTTGACGATGACTGCCGCCGGTTTCCGCGTCCAAACCGGGAGTGCGATTTCCACCTCCCGCGTCACTCCGGACTGAAGTTCGAGCCGCGTTCCATCGAATCGGAACGAAATGGTCTCCCCATGTCCGACCGGAAGTTCTCCGCAACCGCCCCCATCCGGCAGAACCGGCTGAAGCCGGAGCTCTCCCCCCGGAAACGAGACGCCCAGAATCCGGTCGAACATCTCCTGCAGAAAGACCGCTGTCTGTTCGCAATTTCCGCTGTCGACGGTGTAATCCCCCTCCGGATCTTCGGTATACGCACACCAGAGATCCCGGTGATCGGCGAGAAAATCCCGGATGTATCCGGAGAGTTCGCGGGGACGGTGATGAAACCACCATTCCGGGTAGAGATTGGAGGGTCTCCGAACCGTTTCCCGGAGAAACGCAAACCCGTCCCGCAACTCGCTCGCGCGCCCGGTTTCCGCAAAATATCCAAGTTGCCGGGCAAAAAATTTGCCGAGCAGCATGAAACGCCGTCCGGGAGTCTCCCCGGTCACCAGCGTATGAGTGTCCCAGCGGATCGCGCTCTCGGTCCGCAGCCGCTCATAGGCGTTTTCCCACGCCTCGGGCCGTCCGGCATACCAGCGGCGGCAGTAGAGAATGATCCAGTTCTCCTCCGGCATGAAACCGCCGCGATGAAGAGAGTACGCGCTGCGGTAAAATCCACATTCCGGATCGAAGAGCCGGGCCTCGATACCGGAAGCAAGCAGCTCGGAGCATTCCGCAAATTCCTCTGCGGCACGATCATCTCCGAACTCCGCGGCGACCCGGCCCAGCGCGGCCAGCCCGCTGTGCATGGCGGTGTTGGTGAAAAGATCCAGCAATCGTTCCCTGCTCCCGTCGAACCCCTGTTCATTGTAGTTGCCCGCATCGAGCAGCTGAAACTCCGGATGATAATGGCGCGCCCAGGTGCCGCGGCAGATTCCGCACAGCTGCCGGTAGAGCACCTCATTTCCGGCCTCCGGCCCGGTCTGCCGGACACAGCGTTCCAATGCCCGCGCCAGGTGGCCCGGCGTATCCACCTGAATCGTATTGGCGCGGATGGAACCGTCCCGGCGATAGACGTGCGGCAGATAATACTGCCCCTCCGGAACATGCTCCAGGCTGAAACGCAGAATGCGCGTCCCGAGCTCCGCCAGCCCGACCGAGGCGAGCACTCCCGCCGCCTCGGCCGCATCGCGCGGATAATGACTTGTGCCGTAACATTTGATATTGTTCTCTTCGCCGTAACTGGTCTGGCAGAAGCCGGTCGGATCGACCCGGTCGGCGAGAGATTTCAGAGAGCCCCAGAAAAGCGCATTCAGAAAAGTGTCCCCGAAATCAATCTCGCAGGCGATTCCGAACGTCTCCCGGAGTTCCCGCCGGGCGCGCTGCGCCAGAGCCCGGCTGATACGGTCATCGATCAATGCGGGTTTCATCTTCACTGCCCGCCGAACACCTGTTCAAATCCGTACTCATTGAGAAGTTCCGCTACGGTCTTCCCGTCAACGTGCCCGTCGAGAAAGGCCCCGTTCGCCCGACCCGAATGACTGTGCCGGGTCAGATTGTTGGTCATGCCCCCGTTGGGATAAGCGTAGACCAGAACGTTCTGTCTGAAATCGACCAGCGATACACTGTCGGCGTAAATCATGTAAACGGCCGGCGAACGACGCTGATTTTCCGGAATCATCGGGTTATCCATGCGGACACTCCAGAATGGATTCGCCCACCATTCATAGGAGATCACACCATACGTGGCGTAATCCGCAAACTCATCATTGATGTCATAACTCGTCGGCTCCCAGCCGGGGCAGTTGAACACATCCGACGGCTGCAGATAATTCTGCTCCTGCATCAACTTCCAGTGGGTGATCGCCGTGGCGGCGTTTTTCTGGTAATAGGGACCGGGAAGCACTTTGTTGTCGTTTCCGTACATCGCTCCCGCCAGCCCGAGCTGTTTCAGATTGTTGGTGCAGCGGCTTGACCGCGCAGATTCGCGCGCCCGATTCAACGCCGGCAACAGCATCGCCGCCAGAATCGCAATGATCGCGATCACCACAAGGAGCTCGATAAGCGTAAATGCCGCCTTTCCCGTCACAGAGCCGTGGGCGGCTGGGGGCGTGTCCGCCGCCTCCCGCACCCCCTGCGGCCGGCAAGATGCCTCGTTGGGGAGCGTTGCTTGGCCGTGGGCGGCTGGGGGCGTGTCCGCCGCCCCCCGCACCCCCGGCGTCCGGCAAGGTGCCGGTGCCGCGTACGGGTCGGAGTCGGACTCGGCTGCGGTCGGCCGGCGCGGGGAGAAAGAGCCGCAAAAACGCGAACGGCTCTTCCCGCTTTTCTGCGGAAAGATTTCTTCGCGTTTTTGCTCCACTTCGCCGCTTGCCGAGCGGAGAATTTGTTGCGGGGCGATGATCGGCCGATGGGATGTTTGATGGTTGGTTGGTACGGGGAGAGACGCGCTCTTACGAGCCGCTTTCTCTCCCCCGAACCCCTCTCTTCTACTGCCGGGCGCGGGAATGGGGTGCGCGGCGGAAATCAGGCGGGCACTGGGTTTCCGACAACTGGTAACGACCTGAAATTCGATCAGTTTGAAAAAATTTCTCATCATCTCCCGGTTCTCCTTATTGCGGGTTATTGAAATTCGTACTCGAGCCTCTGACGATCAGTTCCGGAATAATCGTGAGCGGCTCCGGCATGGGTTCTGCCGGATCGATCGCATGCATCAGCACCTGAACCGTATGGGCTGCGATGGGGCGGAGCGGCAGCCGCAGCGTAGTCAGCGCCGGGAACGTGACCACAGCGATCGGAGAATCGTCGTGACCGATGATCGACATGCGTTCGGGCAGACGGATTCCGCGTTCGATGGCGCGGCGGATCAGCCCGGCGGCCACCCCGTCGTTTCCGGCGAAAACGGCGGTTGCTTCACTCGCAAACAGCTGATCGGCAACCTCATATCCGGCCTGCAGCGTCCCGCCCGGCGCCTGAAAGATCCGCGTGGGAATCCCCATAAGCGCCATCTGTTCGCAGTAGGCGGTAAGGCACGGATCGGGCAGCCCGTTCTGCGCGCGACTCTCCGAGGGAATGATCGCGATATGGCGATGACCGAGTTTGAACAAGTGGGCCAGAGCGGTCCGTGCCCCGGCGGCAAAATCGATTACGAGCGGAGATTCCCGATGACGGCGATAAGTGACGACCGGGATGCCGCCGGCGAGCTCCTGAGCGTCATCGGCGTCGAGTTCCGGCAGGGTATTCAGGATGCCGTCGACCATACCGCTGCGGAACTTTGCGAGCAGGGAGCGTCCGTCCTCGATTCGGTCGGTGGTGCCGAGCACCATCTGGATCGAATGGGAAGAGAACGCGCGTCCGAACTCTTCGAGGAGGGCGGTATTGTGAGGGGTGTTCAAACTGTCGACGAGGACGCCGACCAGACCGGTTCTCCGGGTGTTCATGACGCGGGCGGCGAAATTCGGGCGATAACCGAGTTCCTTGACCGCCCGCATAACCTGGCTGCGGACTTCGGCGCTGATCCGGCGTTTGCCGCTCAGCGCATGGGAGACCGTACTTTTGGAGACTCCCAGATGGTTCGCCACATCGGCGATCGTCACATGCCCGTTCATCGTCACTCCTGCCTTATCAATCAAAAATCAAACCGGTTTGATTATATTATAGCAAACCGGTTTGATTTTGTCAAGAGCAAAACGGAAAATTTCTGAAAAAAGAGCATAAACCCGAGAGCGGTCTTAACAGCGGGTTGGGGCTTGTAGAGTTTTAGAGTGAGGCTATATTCGAGCTCGTGCGGGAGGCTGGATTCAGACGGTTGGGGCTTGTAGAGTTTTAGAGTGAGGCTATATTAACGAGGGAATCACTATCCCACCCGTTGAAGTTGGGGCTTGTAGAGTTTTAGAGTGAGGCTATATTGATCCAGTCGGTTCTTCCGGATGAGGTGTTGTTGGGGCTTGTAGAGTTTTAGAGTGAGGCTATATTCGAGCTCGTGCGGGAGGCTGGATTCAGACGGTTGGGGCTTGTAGAGTTTTAGAGTGAGGCTATATTGACGGAAACAGTAGCTGGAATCACAATTCCGTTGGGGCTTGTAGAGTTTTAGAGTGAGGCTATATTCGTCCTGCATAACACGTACTACCGCACGCGGTTGGGGCTTGTAGAGTTTTAGAGTGAGGCTATATTTCCCTGGGGGCAGCTTGGCATTATCGACCCGTTGGGGCTTGTAGAGTTTTAGAGTGAGGCTATATTTTCAACGACGATGGAGCAACTCCGAAAAAAGTTGGGGCTTGTAGAGTTTTAGAGTGAGGCTATATTCGGTTCGGCGATGTTCATGTTACACCCTCTGTTGGGGCTTGTAGAGTTTTAGAGTGAGGCTATATTAATAATAACATTTCAAGAACAAAACTTGAGTTGGGGCTTGTAGAGTTTTAGAGTGAGGCTATATTTTCAACCTGTTTCTTGCTTTGCTTTGCGATGTTGGGGCTTGTAGAGTTTTAGAGTGAGGCTATATTCCATTCGGCAGAGGCGAATCCTCGCCGAGGTTGGGGCTTGTAGAGTTTTAGAGTGAGGCTATATTCTGATGCCCGTGCTTCCGAACTCGTTTGTCGTTGGGGCTTGTAGAGTTTTAGAGTGAGGCTATATTTATATCAATTATATTACATCATTATAAATCAGTTGGGGCTTGTAGAGTTTTAGAGTGAGGCTATATTTACAGTCTGAATGAGATCGAAGAGAAGATGTTGGGGCTTGTAGAGTTTTAGAGTGAGGCTATATTTTGCTGTTGTTGCTCATTTCTTTCTTCCTTGTTGGGGCTTGTAGAGTTTTAGAGTGAGGCTATATTGCATCTGCCATAATATTTTGATTGGCAACGATTTCAATATGGCATATCCTCAAAAAAACGATTGAAATCCGGTGGACGGAACGCGAAAATCCCCGCTTTTCCGACTGAAAACCGGACTAAAACAACAACAGTTGTTCCGGCTTTTCTTCGTTTTTCTTTCGCCGCTTGCCGTAGAAAGAGACCATCTCGCCAAACTGCTTGTCCGTAATCGCCACCAGACGGACATATCCCCCGGGAGGAACCGCCCCGCCGATATAACGGTAGTATTTCCGGGTGTTCTCCCGTGAGGCGCAGAACCGGGCGTAAACGGAATATTGCAGCTGCATGAATCCCTCTTTCTGCAGATACTTCCGGAAACGCACATACTCCCGTTTCTCCGCGTTCGTCACAACCGGCAGATCGAACATGACCATCAACCACATGGATTTGATCCTCGAAATCATCTTCCGTCAACGATAGTTCAGTTTCATTTCTCCGCTCAAAAACGACTCCGCCAACTGCTGAGCGGAACTCCGCAACAGATCGGAAATCCTCCACTCCTCCCCAGCGCGGGTCTCCCGTCTCTCAAGCAAAGCCCGGAGCAGTTCCGCCCGCAAAGGCCGGGTCAGCTCCCCGACTGCGGCATTCTCCGGATTCAGTTCCGCAACTTTCCGGTCAATCACGCAGCGGAACGGTTCCATCAGGTCATCCGCCAGACAGCAGGAGTCGTAACGATTGTGATGGTGAATCCCCAGCGTCGGATGCAATCCCGCCGCACAACAGGCCCGGGCCGCCATCGCCCGCAAAATCGCATAACCGTAGTTCAGCAGCAGATTGTTGTCCGCGCTCTCCCGGTCACGCAGAAACGGTGTGCAAAACAGATTTTTCCAGTAGATCACAGCGGCTCTCCCCTCCAGATTCTCCGGATCGCCTGAGTTGACCGCCGCACTGAGTTTCGCCAGACCGAAATCGTCTCCATGCAGTTCCCGCAACAGCGCCCCCTGCCGACGGATCTTCTCTTTCACCACGCACTGCCACAGGCGTTTGCGCAACGGCAAAGAGGCGTCCGCCTGCGCCCGGAACCGTTCACTCTGAACATAGTTGCCGTTCAGCGGCAGCTGCATGGCCGCCGGCAGGCGGTCCCGGCCGCAGATCACCGCCACACCGCCCGCCGCGGCAAGCTCGGCCAGCAGCGCCCCGGTGACCGTCGCCGCCGGATTGGCGAGAATCAAACACTGCAGTTCCGCAACCGGAAGCGTGGACGACCTCCCGTCCGGCAGCTGGATTTTCAGCAGGTGATTCTCCAGCGAAAGGTGTGCCGCCGTATCCGCAATCTCCACGATCCGGTCAGTCATTGGCCCGCTGCAGCTCCCCGAAGAGATTCATGTTGTACTTCTTCATGCCGCCGTTGAATGCCGCCGTCACCGTCGGCGTATACCACGCTTTTGCAGCCTTAATCTCTTTCTGCATTCTCGCATCGTTGACGGCCACGCAGGAAAACTGCGGCAGCGAAACCCCGCGGATGACACAGAGCAGCTCCCGGCCGTCGCGTTTCCAGGAGACGATGTCGCCTTTCTGCAGCGAAAATTTGAATTTCATCCCGGGGCGTTCGCGCTCGAACGGAGGCAGCCCGCGCTGGTGCCGCAAAACGGCGTCCAGAAGCGAAACGATCTCTCCCTCCCAGGCGACTTCGTTGCCCCGGTCGTCCAGCCGGGCGAAAATCGCCAGAACATAATTCTCGCCGTTGGCAACCTCGCGGCGGCCGTCACCCCGGCCGATCGTCCGGGTCTGCTGTGACCGGCGCACCCGGACTTTCCGGATCGTGTTGACGACATTGCCGGCGCGATCCCGCATCACCGGGAGATTCGCCGGATCCTTGAACTGCTTCAACATCGCTTCCGTCGCGGCGCCGGGGTCCGTCACGCCGAGCTTGCTCAGAACCGCCCTCTTCACTGCGGCGTCGACGATATTCCCGAGCTCTTTCACCGGGAGCGCATCCAGGGCGATCCGGATATGCCGCTCTCCGGTTCCGGGGCGGAAATCCCGGCTGTAGAACGTCTCCTGATGCAGCGCGCCCCGCAGTTTGTTGACCACGTGGTGTGAAACGGCGATCTGATCGAGCCGGCTCTTCGCCTGTCGGAAGAGTTCGTTGTCCGCAAACTCTTTCGATTCGAGCATCCTGCGGCGCTCCTCCGGCGAAAGCCCCGCCGCCCACCGGACCATCTCCGGCGTCGTCAGCGCGATCGTCAGCGCGTCGATCGCATGGTGCCGGTGATCGTCCCGGACTTTCTCCCCCTCGCCCAGCAGATGATTGCCGCCCCACGCCCGGCGGATCAGCGCGGTGCAGGTGCCGGAAGTCGCAAAAATCCGCTGCTTCCCCGTCCGGTCGACAACGCCGCCGTACAGCTGCCCGAGATACTGCACCGCAAGTTTGCTCGCGTAACGGGTGTCGTTCAAATTGCGGGCGAGAAACTCTTCGGGCTGCACTTCCGTCATCTCGAAGAGTTCGAGTTTCCGCTCCGCCGCACTCCCTTTGAAACGGGCAACCCGTTCGAGCATCGCCTCGTATTCATCGCTGCCGCCGAACGCTTCGTAAGGCGTCCGGTTTCCTTTCCGCGCATTGTACTCCCGCAGACAGAGCGTCTTGTTCAAAAATGAATCATCGAACGAGCGCGAATAGGGGATGATGTGTTCGACCTCCAGACGACCGCTGAAGAGATCCCCGATCTCAAAATGCTCTCCGGAATAGGGACACTCGAAATTGCACTCTTCCGCGAGCAGAAGTTTCAGAATGTCATTGCGGGACGGATTCTGAATTCCGGCCTCTTCCGCGATCCGGGCCGCAGCCGCCGCCCGGAGTTTCTCGCGGTCGCGGTTTCGTTTCAAGGCCAGCTCCCTCTCGCGGCCCGTGGATTTGAGATCGCGCGAGAGTTCGATCCGGATCCGGTCCGGTTTGCCGTAACGGCCGATCAGCGCATTGACCGTCCGCCGCAGCTCCGTCAACACCCGGTGCACGACCGGATTGCGCAGATCGATGCCGCTGCGGTCAACCAGATCAAGCTCCGCTTTCTCCTCGCCGCATTCCGTCGGGTGCGTGCACTTCAACACGGTGCTCAGATCGATGCCGGCTTCGAGTTCCGGCAGCAGTTCCCGCAGCGCTTTCAGGGAGAATGCGCAATACCCCTCCGGCATCGCCAGACCTGCGACCTCGTCGATCCGCTCCTCCGGCAGTTTCCAGTGGTCTCGCAGACGTTTGCGCAACACCTCCTCTTTCCGGATCGAGGCCAGATCGTTGAAAAAGCGTTCCCGTTCCTCCGGCGGGAGCGTTGCGGCTTTTTCTCCGAACGCCCGGAACAGAATGTTCTTCAATTCATTTCCGCAGACTTCCTTCTCCTCATCGGCCAGAGTGAACTTCTCTCCGCGCGTCAGACCGACCGCTTTCTGGAGCTTTGCGAGCGTGATTCTGCCGTTTTTCCTGAACTGCGGCGAAAAACTGTTCAGAAGCTTCACCGCCGCCCGCGACTTCTCCTCCGTCAGGGAACGGATCACACCGCCGGATTCGACCCGGAGATTCCGGACGGTCGTGTAAATCCGGAACAGCTGCGCCTCCTCCCGGGCGAATGAACAGCGCGGCAGATCCGGATACAACCGGCAGCGGCCGATCAGATGTCGGCACGATTTCAGCGGACGCTGGTAAAAAATCGCCCGGTAGAGCGCATTCTCAAGCTCTTCCGGAATCAGATGCCGCTGCGCCCGGCAGATCCGGCGGAACTCATCCTGATACATCGCCCGTTCGGTGTAGCGGCAGCGAACCCGCTCCGCCTCCGGATCGACCCCGCAGAAATATTCCCCGAGCGTCCGGGCGCCGGAATTCCGGATCGCCTCCTTAAGCCGGTGAATGCCGGATTTGACTGCGCCCGCCTCCTTTTCATCTTTCGCCTCCTGTTTGCGGTTGCTCAAATATCCGCGCCGCTGGGCGAGATGAAAAAGCGCCCGGGCCAGCTCGTCCGGCTTCAGCGGCTGATCAAGCGCAAGTTTCCGGTAGAAATAGGGGATGAGATGGGCTTTCCGCCGAAACTCCTCCGACGGAAACAGCCGCAGCAGCCGCCGATCGATCTCCTGAAAAAACGCCTGATCGGGCGCTGATTTCAGCAGCCCGCCCGCAATCAGAGTTTCGACGAGCTCCCGTTTCCGCTCCCGGCGGCGGAAATACTGCAGCCGCAGCGCCCGCTGCCGCCTGCGGTCGGCACAGCGTGAGGTTCCTTTCCCGGAGGTGAGGTCATCCACTCCCGCCTGGAAGATCCGGCTGCCCCAGTGAATCAGTTTATGTGTTCCGTTCTCCTCGTTCACCAGCGCCCAGCCGATCGAGGCGACACCCAGATCGAGTCCCAGTGTGACCACTCCCATTCGCTCCCTCTTTCTGATTGATATTACCGTAAACGGATGACTTTTCAATAAAAAAATAATTCAAATGAGCCAATTTCAAAAGTATTGGCTCTCTCGTGTTAATCACTTGTTTTTTCGTGCGTCAAAACCGTTTCGGCGCAC